>JAYWHT010000119.1:0-23675 GCA_043777595.1 Spirosomataceae bacterium | reverse complement strand
AATCAGTAACCAAAAACAAATCGTTTGGTATGAAAGTAACGGCCGAGCGCATCGAGCTTATCAATCAACTTTATAAAACCGAAACCATAGTACAAATCATAGACCTAAAAGATGCCAACGGCCAAGCCAGCGGCACGACAATAGTTATAGAAATACCCGTATGAGTAGTGAATAGTGAAAAACAGATAACGCAAATTGTTAAAATTTAGTTGTTAGCGTTTTATAATTTGACTTTACTAATTTACTTACAGAAAATCTATTTCAATAAATTCAAGTCATTCAAAACTCAACAACTCATTAACTCAAAACCAAATTGAAAGCTATCATTATCGACGACGAATCTGATGCCGTAGAGTTACTACAAATCAGGCTGGGGCAATACTGCCCACAGGTACAGGTCATTGCTGCACATACCAGTAGCATACAGGGTGTGGCGGCCATCAAAGAACTAAAACCCGACTTGGTGTTTTTGGATATAGAAATGCCTCAAATGAATGGTTTTCAGGTATTGGAGGCGGTCGAAAATCTCTCTTTTGCGCTTGTTTTTGTAACGGCTTATGACAAATTTGCTCTCAAAGCCTTTAAGTACAGTGCCATAGACTATTTGCTCAAACCCGTTGAAAGCCAAGAACTGATAAGAGCGGTACATCGTGCCGAAAAACAAGAGCGATTTGTGAAAGAACAAATAGAGTTACTGAAACAACAACTGGCTCAGGCCAATAAGCCCAGCAACGACAAAATAGCGTTGCCTTATCAGAATGGGGTTACTTTTGTGAAGCTCAAAGACATTGTTTACTGCGAGTCTGACGATAATTATACCAAGTTTTTTTTGATTGATGGGCAACATTATCTCATCACCAAATCGCTTAAAGACATTCAAGAATTACTCGAAGACCGAGGATTTTTGCGAGTTCACCGACAATATATTATTAACTTAGACCAAATCAAGAAGTTTTATAAAGGCGAGGGTAGCTATCTATTGATGACCAACAACAAGTCTATTCCAATATCAAGAATGCACAAAGAAAAGTTAATTGAGCAGTTTGGGTGGTTGTGAATAATGAATATACCCTTGGCTTAGTAAAAAAGACTGGCTATTTTGTACCTTTGCAGTTAGTACAAATTAGTTTTTATGCAAATCATCGCTCGAACAGTCCTATTTCTTGTTTTAACAACGCTTATTGCATCTGTCAAACCGCCCGCTCAAATTGTAAAAAACAGCGCAGAGTCGGTGATAGAAAAGCAATGGGTAGATAGTGTTTTTAATAGTCTTAGCCTTGACCAAAAAATAGGGCAACTCTTTATGGTGGCTACTTATTCTGACCACCGAGCCGACAAACGCCACTTTGATAACTTGATTCAGAACTATAATATTGGTGGCCTGATATTTTTTCAGGGCGGCCCACACAGGCAAGCCAAGCTGACCAATCATTACCAGTCGCTTGCCAAAGTACCGTTGTTGATTGGTATAGATGGCGAATGGGGCTTGGGTATGCGGCTGGACAGTATCGCAGATTTTCCAAAACAAATGACCTTGGGCGCAATCCAGGCCGACTCGCTTGTTTATAAAATGGGTCTTAGCATTGGGCAGCAATGCCAGCGCATGGGTATTCATATCAATTTTGCACCTGTTACCGACATCAACAGCAATCCCCAAAACCCAGTAATTGGTATTCGCTCGTTTGGTGAAGACCGTCAGAACGTAACCAATAAGTCGGTGGCATACATGAAGGGACTTCAACACCAGCGAGTGGTGGCTACTGCCAAACATTTTCCAGGCCATGGCGACACAGGTTCTGACTCACATTACACGCTACCAGTAGTAAGCCACTCAATAGAAAAACTCAACGAAACCGACTTATATCCATTCAAGCAACTCATCGCCGACAGCCTGACGGGGGTCATAACGGGGCATTTGTTTGTACCAGAATTAGATAATACCCCTGCCTTGGCGGCCTCGCTTTCAGACAAGGTAGTTACGCAGTTGCTCAAAAAACAAATGGGCTTTAAAGGCTTAATTTTTACAGATGCCATGAATATGCGAGGTGTGAGCCGCAACAAAACTGCCGTAGAAGCCAACATACGGGCATTGTTGGCGGGTAACGACGTTTTGCTTTGTCCAGAGAGTGTTGTCGAATCTATAAAAAGAATAAAGGTATTGGTTGAAAAAGGCGTATTTCCAATCGAAGCCCTTGACGAAAAAGTACTAAAAATATTACATTCTAAATATTGGGTTGGCCTCTCTAAAAATCACGAGATAGTGGCCGACAATTTGGGTACTGACCTAAACACAGGAACAATAAAAGCAGACATCAGAAATCTGTACGAAGCGTCCGTTACATTGGCCCGAAACCACAAAAATACCATTCCTTTACAGACCATAAACGACCAAAAATTGGCATCGGTGGCCATTGGTGTTGGCTATGACAATGAATTTCAAAAAACATTGAACCAATTTGGCAACTTCAAAAATATAACATCGCCCGACAAACCGACCTCAGCCGAAGACATCAACGACATAGTACGGCAGGTAGGCGATGCAAGCGTGGTGGTAGTGAGTCTGCACGATCGCCGAACAAAATTGGGCCGTCCTTATCAGCTTTCGGAGGCTACAGTCGGGTTGATTTATAGCTTGCAACAAAGAGCAAAAGTAATTGTATGTGTGTTTGCCTCGCCGTATTGCCTGTCTCAAATACCCGACAGTGCGACCGTGATTTGTAGCTATGAAGATACTCCAGACTTAGAAAACATTGTACCTCAGCAGATTTTTGGCGCACTGGCTTTCAGAGGTAAGCTACCGATTTCGATAGGCACTTCGTTTCCACTTTGGTCTGGTCAGCAAACAAGCCCTGTCGATAGGTTGGTTTTTGGGCTACCCGAGCAGGTGGGCATGAGCGCAGCCAAACTGGCCAATATCGACACGGTCGTCAAAAATGCTATTCAAGACAAAGTTTTTCCTGGCTGTCAGATATTAGTAGCCCGAAAAGGACGAGTCGTTTATCAAAAAAACTTTGGCTCACTCACCTACGAAGACCCCAGCGAAAAAGTACTCTCCCAGACATTGTACGATGTAGCATCGGTAACAAAAGTATCGGCAACGCTGCAAGCCCTGATGTTGTTGTACGAGCAAGGTAAATTGGATTTGAGACAAAAAGCCAGTTTTTATTTGCCCGAATTACAAAATACAAATAAAAAAACAGCCACAATCGAAGACTTACTGCTACATCGGTCAGGGGCGGTGGCGTTTTATCCTTCGCTCTGGGAACGTACATTGACAAGTGGCGGCGCACCAAAGCCCGAATATTACAGTAGCATCAAGGACAGTATTTTTGTGTCGCAGATTGCACCTAAATTGTTTTCTAAAATAACTCTGAAAGATTCGGTCTGGAAATGGATAGTACAGTCGCCGCTGACAAACAAACGTGCCAAAAATGGGCAATTTCCATTTATTTATAGTGATTTGGGATTAGTGATTTTACAAAAAGTAGTTGAGCGAATTTCAAAGTTACCGTTAGATATATACGTCAAAGAAAATTTTTATGTCCCACTACAAATGACAATGACGGGCTATAACCCACTCGACCGATTTGCCGAAAAACAAATTGCTCCAACCGAAAACGATTATAGATTTAGATACCAACTATTGCGAGGCACCGCCCACGACCAAATGGCGGCAGTAGTAGGAGGGGTTTCGGGCCATGCGGGGCTGTTTAGCAATGCCTCAGATTTGGCACAACTCGTGCAAATGAACCTACAAAAAGGCACTTATGGTGGCCATCGTTACTTCAAGCCCGAAACAACGTCTTATTTTAGTGGTATTTTTGACGAGCCAAACCACCGAGGCTTAGGCTGGGACAAAGCCCCAATCAACAAAGAAAGTAACTATGTTGCTCCATCGGCCTCGGCTTCTGGCTTTGGCCATTCGGGTTTTACGGGTACAATGGTCTGGGCCGACCCCGAGCAAGATTTGGTATTTGTATTTTTGTCAAATAGAGTATACCCCCGTGCCGATAATAACGCATTGAACCATCAAAAAATAAGAAGTAAAATTCATGAAATAGTCTATCGGGCTATTGTTGGGCGTTAGTTGTTAGTCAGTGTAAAATACTCTGATTATAAATGTTGCCAATTTCCGTATTCATAATTATTTTAATTTTTGTCTTGTTGTTTATTAAATCTTAACTTTGTGTATCGTTAATTAGTAAATAGTGAAAAACGAACAACGAAAAATATTATAATTGATCAATAAGTCAGCTATATTTAAACAAATCAAGATGTTGTTTAAATATAGCCAGTTCATTGAAAATCAAATATTTATTCAATCGTAATGGTAAACAGTTATTTACTCATTCATAATTATACATTAGTACTTAGCATAAAAATTACAACCCTATTGCTTCAAAAATATGTTCAAAAAAATACTTTATTCTTTAAGCCTAAGTCTTTTTTCAGGCTTACTATCAGTTAGTGTTTACAGCCAAACTATTACTGGTGTTGGTGTGTCGTTGCCAGCGGGTGCAACGGCGTTTTGTTCGGGTAGCACGGCCATTGTGTCGTTTACTGCCATGGGTTTTGTGGGTACGCCTTCTTATTCTGTTGAATTGTCTGATGCTATGGGTAGTTTTTTGGTTCCTACCGTGCTGGGCGCAACTGCTGCCAGCCCTGCTACCATAACTCTACCCGCATCGCTCACATCTGGTTCGGCCTATTCGGTTCGGATAGTGTCAGGGCCTGTGGTGGTTACGAGTGCAGGTAGCCCGGCGTTTGCAGTTGCAGTACCGCCTGCCGCACCCGCCGTTACAAGCCCAGTTAATTATTGCACAGGCGCAACTGCCGTACCACTATCGGCTACTGGAATGGCTGTTTTGTGGTACACGGCAGCAACAGGCGGTATAGGTAGCGCAACAGCCCCAACACCCAGCACAACAGCACCTTCTACGAGCGCATATTTTGCAACTCAAACTGTGAGTGGTTGTGAAAGTAATACTCGTGCCAGTATTTCGGTAGTTGTAACAGGACCCAGCGCACCAGCCGCCACCACTACCTATACTTATTGCCAAAACGACGTGGCCACACCACTATCGGCAACAGCAACCGCAGGCAATACCCTCAGATGGTACACAGTGGCAACGGGTGGTACGTTTGTAACCACTGCCCCCACACCATCTACTACCACAGCGACAACACTTAACTATTATGTTTCTCAGACCGATGGTACTTGCGAAAGCCAACGAACAGCCATAACAGTAGCCGTTAGTGCCGCCCCAACTGCTCCAACGGTTACATCGCCAGTAATTTATTGTCAAAACGCCACCGCTACCGCACTTAATGCCACGGCCACAGGTACAAATACCCTGAAATGGTACACGGTTGCTACGGGTGGCACAGCCAGCGCAACTGCACCTACGCCCGCTACTACTACAAGTGGCTCAACAAGCTATTATGTATCGCAATCGGCAGGTACGTGCGAGAGTGTACGTGCTACGATTGTTGTAAATATCAATCCTACACCAACTGCACCAGCCGCTACTACTGCCTACACTTATTGCCAAAACGACGTAGCCACACCACTATCGGCAACGGCAGCAACTGGCAATACCCTCAGGTGGTACACGGTAGCAACGGGTGGTACGTTTGTAACAACAGCCCCAACGCCATCGACTGCCAGCGCAACGACTCTCAATTATTATGTATCTCAAATAACAGGACTAAATTGTGAAAGCCCACGGACAGCCGTAACTGTAACCATCAACCCATTGCCTGCTGCTCCAACAGTTACATCACCAGTTATTTACTGTCAAAATGCTACTGCCGCCGCACTTAGTGCTACTGCAATAGGTACTAATACCCTGAAATGGTACACGGTTGCTACGGGTGGCACAGCCAGCCCAACAGCACCTACGCCCGCCACCGCTACAAGTGGTTCAGCAAGCTATTATGTATCGCAGTTGGGTACGTGCGAGAGTGTACGTGCTACGATTGTTGTAAATGTAAATCCTACACCAACTGCACCTACCGCTACTACTACCTATACTTATTGCCAAAACGACGTGGCCACACCACTATCGGCAACGGCAGCAACTGGCAATAGCCTCAGATGGTACACGGTGGCAACAGGTGGTACGTTTGTAACAACAGCTCCGACACCATCGACTGCCAGCGCAACAACTCTCAATTATTATGTATCTCAAATAACTGGACTGAATTGCGAAGGCCCACGGACGGCTATAACGGTAACTGTAAACGCAACACCAACAGTAGCACCAATTACAACCACCTCGGTACTACTCTGCCAAGGACAAAGTAGTACGCCGTTGGTAGCAACACCATCTACTGGCAATACCATTCGCTGGTATGCAGTAGCAACTGCTGGAACTGTAATTGGCGCACCAACCCCAAATACAGCAGTTACAACTACTACAAACACTACTTATTACGTCACACAAGCCAACGCCAATGGCTGTGAGTTTGCACCCAGAACGGCAGTAACAACGACTGTATATGTTACGCAAGCACCAACCATTACGGCTTCGTTGCCGGTAGTTGCTTGTCAAAACCAAAGTACGCCAGCATTGTCAAACTATATTACAGCAGCCACGTCTGGATTTTCGTTGGTATATTATGACATAAACACCACAGGCGGCACAGGTACAACTATTGCTACCATACCAAGTACTGCCGTTTTGGGAACGACAACTTACTATGTAGTCCAGAAAAATACAACCACGGGCTGCGAAAGCACACCACGTACACCCGTTTCTGTTTTGGTCAATGCCGTTCCAAATGCACCGAGCGTTACTACCCCAGTCAATATTTGTAACAATGCACCTACAACTGCCTTGTCGGGCGTTTTTGTAACAGGTGCCTCGGCCCAATGGTATGGAACAAATGCAACAGGTGGCACACCATCTGGGGCAGCAACTGTACCATCATCGGCCAGTGTCGGTAGTACAAACTATTATGTAAGCCAAACACTAAGCGGCTGCGAGAGTACAAGAGCCACAATTACAGTAACAATCAATGCCGTACCTGCCATACCCTCGGCTTCGAGTGCAGTATATTGCCAAAACGACGGCGCAAGTGCCATGAACGCAAGCCCAAGCACAGGCAATACCTTGAAATGGTACGACGGTAATGGAAACTTCACTGGAACATCTGCACCCACACCCAATACCAACGTAGGTGGAAGCACTACTTATACCTATAAAGTATCACAAATTACCGCATCGCCAGCACTCTGCGAAAGTCCGCAGGCTACTATTACGGCATTGGTCAATTTTACCCCTGCACCTTCGGTTTCAAACATTACTTATTGTCAAAATAGCAATACTAATCCACTTGTGGCCACACCAAGTTTGGGCGGCAGCATTGGTTGGTACGCAGCCGCAACAGGTGGCAATAGCTCAGGTACGGCACCTATACCAAGCTCTGCCAATGTAGGCGTTACAGACTATTATGTTACACAACGGTTGTATGTGTCTGGTACTTTTGCAGGCTGTGAGAATATTCCACGTACTTTGGTACAAGTAAACGTAAACCCACAACCCGCACCACCAACTACCACTACGGCCATCACTTATTGTCAGACGTATACGTCAAACCAACTAACGGCCAACGGTACAAACATAAAATGGTATAACTCTTTTCCAGGTCCAGTACTGAGTACTGCACCAACCCCAAGTACTGCCAACACAGGTACAACCGCCTACGCCGTAACACAGACCAACGGTTTTAATTGCGAAAGCAATGCTACGACCATCAATGTAAGCATAAACCCAACACCAGCCGCACCACCTTTTATCAATCCTGTTTTTTGTCAAAACTACCCTGCAACGGCATTGGTAGCAACGCCAGCAAGCGGCAATACGCTGGGGTGGTACAGTACGATTACAGGTGGTTTTTCGTCCAATCAGTCGCCTGTACTACCAACACAAACTGCTGGAACAACCTACTACTATGTGTCTCAAACGACAGGATTAGGCTGTGAAAGCCCTCGCTCAACGCTTACTATTTTGGTCAATCCTACACCAGTTGCGCCACAAACCAATGTAAGCCCAACCTATTGTAATTTTGAAACAGCACAGCCCTTGACAGGAACACCCGACAACGGTAGCACACTAAGGTGGTACACTTTTTCGCTCAGTCCATTGCCAAATGCACCAACCGTAAATACTCAAATAGCTGGAACTGGGCAATATTTTGTATCTCAAATAAATAACTTTGGCTGTGAAAGCCCAAAAACACAAGTCAATTTTTTGGTAAAAGAGCTACCCCAAAGACCTACTCAGCTTATTTCAGAATATTTGCTTTGCCAGTTTGACCCAAATCTTACCCTCACCGCAAGTGGTACGGCTCTGCGTTGGTATTACCCCAACAACACAGCCTCGGCAGATGCTCCCGTTATTACAACGGGCAACTCGTTGGTAGCTGACTATGGCGTAACACAAACCCTAAACGGCTGCGAAAGTGAGCGAAGAATATTGACAGTGAAAGTACGAGTTACCCCCAGGCCAATCGTAGCAACAGACCCAGTTGTGTTCTGCCAAAACGTAGCAATAGCAAATCTCACTGCCACAGGTACAGACATCAAGTGGTACAACGGTAATAGACCTGCATTTTCTGGCTCAGTTTATGGTATTTTTACACAAATACCCGGTACCTATGACTTTTTTGCTACCCAAACCGATGCTACCACCAGATGCGAAAGCGACAGAGCCAAAGTAGTAGCGGTTATTCAACCATTGCCAACGGCTACCATTAGTGGCGAAACAAGCCTGACTCAAGGCCAGTCGGCCACATTAAAAATAGAATTTTCGGGACAAGGACCTTGGACATATACGCTCTCGAACGGCTTTACAAGCACGGCAACAGTTAGTCAAAATCCTACAACTGTAACGGTAACACCACTCGAAACGACAATTTATACGGTATCTAAAATTACTAACAACTGTGGTGATGGCACACCCCTCGGTACGGCAACTATCAACGTAAGAACCTCGACCGTTACAACAGGAAATCCAAATGTAGCATCGCTTTGTGCAGGTAAAACCTTCGTGATTCCATATTTTTCGTCTGATTTTGTACCAACCAATGCCCTTTTTACAATTCAGATTTCAAAAACAAATATAGACGCCGACTTTAAGAGTATTCCAACACAGGGTACTATTAGCCCACTCACAGCCACAATTCCGGCCAATACACTCGGCGGTAATTATTTTATGAGAGTGTTGGGTACAGCACCCAATATTAGTATAAAAGGCCAAATTAGCCCTGTTCAGATATCTGTTCGAGAATTGCCCAATGCAACTATCAGCGGGCCGGCGAGTATTTTTGAAAACGAAACCGCTAAAATTACTATTGCACTGTCTGGTGAAAGTCCGTGGACATTGGTTTATGGCGATAGTTTGGCACAAAAAAATACAACATTAGACTTATCAACAAGCCCTTATGAATTTACGCTGACTTCACCCAAAACAAATACTTACAGTGTTGTATCAGTAATAAATGCCTGTGGAAATGGCTTTGCTACAAGTAAATATCGACTCAAAGTAAATCAGTTATTAAGCACATCTAACGCCATAAATGCCGATTGGATAACGGTATTTCCCAACCCAGTCCAAGATAAAATTATAGTCGATTTTGGTAATATCACCTTCAAGAGTGCTGCTACTATTTCTATTTTAGATGCTACAGGCAGACTTATAGAACAGCACCAAACCAAGCAAAACCGTACAGAGTTAACACTTCAAAATATACCGTTGGGCCAATATTATTTGAGAGTAGAACAAAACGGTAAAACGGCACATCGTAAAATATTGAAGATTGAATAAAAGAACTTGGATTCATTTAAAAGGCAGTCAGTATTTATAAATGCTAACTGCCTTTTTGTTTTTATTACCTCAATACCTCTCTTATGACTTCTCTCAACCGACTCTTGTTTGTTGCCTTGCTTTGTGTTATTACCATAAATACAAACGCTCAAAATGGCCTAACCAAACTTACGCCCAGCTCTCTTAAAAGCGAAGACAATTGGAAAGTATATGAAGCAGTGCAAATGCACCCGTTCAAGCCTGATGCAACTCAAAAATTGCCACTCTATTCTGAAACCGAGGGCGTATTGTTGGGTTCGGTAGGCGTGCCAGCAACGGTTCGTTTAGAGAGTGGCGACATACTACTGCAATTTGAGTTTGCAATATCAAAAGATGGTAAAAGTAACGTAACTCTACCAGGCGGTTATGTTGTTAAACTGGCGGATAGTTGGTTGCAAAACGGTATCAAAAATACTACCTCTGGAAACATCGGTAGTAACATTCCATCTCAAAACGCAAGTAAGGCATCAGGACTTTGGCAAACGGTGAGGCTACTAATCAGAAAAGCCAGAGCCAACACCCCAGCACAACTCGAATACCTGTATTTGAATGATATTTTGATTCAAGAAAATGTCTTTTTGCCACAAACCAACAACTCAAATGCACTTAGCTTTCAGGTCGAAGCAGGTACATTGGCCGTTCAAAAAGTACTGTATCAGATACAGAACGAAGTAAAACCAATTGCACTAACCCAAATGACTTACCATTTGTACAAAGACTGGGCAGAGAACATCGAAAGTATTGACCAAAAAAATCTACTAAAAAAAGATACTACATCGATGCTGACTCAAACTTGGGGCATTGGTCAAAAAGACTTTTGTGTAGTTTATGACGGAACGATAAACGTTAAAACAACTGCTGAGTACCAGTTTTTGATGGCTTATATGGGTCATTTGAGCTTGGAAATAGACGGTAAGTCGGTGCTACCCAACCAATGGAATGAATTTTCGCAACAGCCAGTCGTTCGTGCTGTTAGTTTGTCGGCGGGCGAGCATCAGTTCAAATTATTTTATCATAAAGCATGGCGGCCAGCAGCATTAGGGCTAACGGTTTCAGCATCTGGCGTTCGTCCTTATTCGCTTCATGCGCTGTCGTCTTTGCCTGAGCCAGAGCCAATACCAACGATAACCATAGAACCCAAAGATAAACCCGAGATGTTGCGTTCTTTTGTACAAATAGAAGGCGAAAACACAAAACGCACCCACGTACTATCGGTCGGTAGTCCGCAAGGGCTGCATTATTCTGTCGATTTAAACCAAGCTGCTTTGCTACAGGTATGGCGTGGGGCGTTTGCAGACGTTACCGAAATGTGGCACGAGCGAGGCGAGCCACAGCTACTCAAACCGCTGGGAGTGAGGCAACAATTAGACGGAAAGAGTATTATCGCTACACTCAACGAGCCTACCGCAATATGGCCTGACACTGTGGCAGCCATTACCTACAAAGCAATAAAGTTAGACGAACTGGGCGCACCCACGCTACATTATTTATTTGACAAAACTGAAATAACTCAAAAACTAATACCTACCCGAAATGGTCTCGTAAATACCATCACTGCTGCGGCATTGGTCAGCGACTTGGCAGTTCGGCTGGCTGTGGCCGATGCCATAATAGAAATCGAAAAAGGGATTTATAGTATTGAGAGCATCATCGGCCAACATCAGCAATATTATATTTATATCCCCGTAGAGTTTTCGCCTGTTATTCGTACCAGCAACGGCAAACAAGAACTAATTGCACCACTCAAAGAAATGATTGCCTATACCATTGCTTGGTAGCAGTATTGCTAATACACCGCCACCAAACTACCCAATTCTTCGTTGTTGGTAACGACGAGATAGCGGTCAATTTCTTGTTGTAGGTCTTCGACGTGCGAGATAATACCCACAATGCGGTTTTCTCGGCGCAACGATTTGAGAGTTTCAAAAACCACTTGCAACGAGTCTTTGTCCAACGACCCAAAACCTTCGTCTAAGAAAAAGAAGTTTTCTTTCATTTCGTTTTGGGTATGAATACTGTCTGCCAAGGCCAAAGCCAACGACAACGAAGCCTGAAACTTCTGCCCACCCGACAACGAACTCAATGCCCGTGTGCGACCATCGTTGAGCAAATCTCTGACTTGAAAGTCATATTTGCCGTCTTTCTGATAAATTTCGAGTTGCAATTGCTGCCGTGTCATTCTGTAAAAACGCTCATTGGCTTGGTTGCACAAATTTTGCAAATAGACAGACGACACATAATTAACAAAACCATTTGACCTAAACAACGTATCAATCAAGTTAATGTCTGTTTGGCGAGCTTCTATTTTTTTTCGGGCTGCTTGTAGTTCTTTTTGTTGGCCAAACCGAGTTTGTAGCGATGTTAATTCTGTGTTGAGACCACCTTCTGTTTTTTGTAATTCCGATATTTTCAGTTCCAGTTCTATCACTTTATTTTTTACTTCGGCCTCTTGTTCAGCATTTATAGTTTGGTTGTTTACCAATAGTTTTAAATTTGCCAGAGCAACATAAGCCAGTTTTGTATTTTGTTCAAAGTTTTGAATGTCAGTATGTTCTCTTTCAATATTCACTTCTTTGGCAAGTATATCAATAATCGTTTGTTCAGATTCAAAACCAGCTTCTGTTATTTTTTCAGATAATGTTGCCTTGATTTTCGCTAACTCTGCCGCATTGTTTTTTGCCGAATCGTCCAATATTTTCAGCTCGCCCTCCAAGCTACTTTTGGCATTGGTTTGTGCCTTGATGACATTGTCTAACTGTTCAAAATCTAAAGTAATTTTTTTGTATTTTTGGTCTAATTCAGTCTGTTTTTGAGTCAGCGTTTCAGTGTTTGTTTCTACAAAATCTTGAAAATTTAATTTTTGTAATTGACCCAATAATGACTCCGTAACCGACTGCAAACCAGCAGACTCTAAACGCAACTCAGCAATCGGCTTTTCGTATTTGCTTACGGTTTCTTTTTCTGTTTCTATTGCCTTGGTTTCGGTTTCGATGATTTTTTCCAAACGTTCAATCTCGCTTTTTTTATTTTTGGCCTCATCAAAGGCTTTCTCAATGGCTTGGGGCTGGTCGGGGCCAAATGTCGGTTGCCAAACAAATGTCTGTTTATGCCGTTCTATTTCGTCTGTTTGGGCTATCCATTCTTGTTTTATTTCTTGCTTACGCTGTGCTATTTCGTCCAATTTCGACTGGCTATTTTCTAATTTACCAATCGCTTTGACAATAAAATCTATTAGGTTTTGTAAGTCTGCTCGTTGTTTTTTTATTGTAATCATCTGATTATCAAAATTTTCGGACGAGCTAAGGCCGCTGGGGTGATGCACTGAGCCACACAACGGACAGGGCTGGCCGTCGGTCAGGCCATCGGCATATTGTTGTAAGGCTTTTTGAGTATTGAGGTGTAGCAACGACTGGTCTAAGGCCACAATTTCTTGTTTTTTGGTAGCCTGAATCACTTTCAGTACTTCAATCACTACCGCCGTTGTCGTACCCTGTGGCATATCTGCAACCAAGTTTGACTGTTCATAAAACACGGCATTTGTTATATTTAGGTATTCTGTTTCTTGTTTTTTGAGCAAGCCATCGGCCTCATCTTTTAATTTTTTTCGGGCATCGGCCCAATTTTTAGCTTGGGCAAACCATGTTTTTATTTCCGACAGTTGCAGTACATCTGGTAGTTCGGCCTTATTTTTTTGAAGTTGTGTTTGTAATGTATTGAGTGTAGCTTGTCGCTGTTTGATGCCTTCGGTTTTTTCAGTTAGTAGTGTTTCACCTTTGGCAATACGTTTATCTATTTCTGTTTTTTGGTCATTTTTTTTCTTTATGTCAATAATTTTATTGAGTTCGAGTACCTCATCTTTAAGCCCTTGCCGTGTGTTATATTGCGGCCGCAGCGTTTCTATATTTTTTTGTTGAATGGCTAATTGTGCTTCAATCGTCTTAAAATCTACTGCCTTTGCATTAAGTTTAGTTTGGTCTTGGTTTAAGTTTTTGGCGTAGTCGGCTCTACGATCTATAATTGATTTGAAATTAGTAGCACAAAATTCATAGTTTTTCAAAACCTGTTTTCGAGCCTCAAAAAGTGGTTTTTGCAGGTTGAGTTGTTCTATTTTTTTTTGTTCTTGCGTTAATTTTTCTATATTTTGGCGTAGTTCAGTTAGCTCGTTTACTTGCTTTTGTAGTTGGCTGAGGGTCTTGCTTTCTATCAAAAACAGTTCTTTGGTTATTTTAAGGTCGTGTATTTTTTGGGCTATTACCTCTTCCGACACATCACCGATTGCATCTATTCGAGCCTGATTTTCAGTAAGTTGGTCTTTATTTTGGCTCTTGACGGCAGCCAACTGTTTAGACAAATCAAAGCGTTCGAGTTTAAACAACTCTTTGAGCATTTTGGTACGCTCTGTGTCGCCCAAATCAATAAAATCTTGAAACCGTCCTTGTGGAATTATTATCGTTCGCTTAAAGTTATCGTAACTCAGGCCAATAATTTTTTCGGCGGGGTCTTCATACTCAATCGGCGACCAATCTTTGAGTTCGGTAAGCCATTGGTACGCTCGCCTGTCCATCGATACCTTTTCAAACTGCTTGCCGTTGCGTCGCCCATCGGCCACAAACCGATACAGATTATTGTCTCGCCCAGCCCTACATTCAAAGTCAATCAGTAGTTTATCCGACCGTAAGTTAAACAAGTCATAGTTACTGGCTCGTTCTCGCTTGCCAAAAAGCACAAAACTAATGGCTTCGAGAATTGTAGATTTGCCACTACCCACTTTACCAAAAATACCAAAAAGACCAGCTTCGGTTAGTTTGTCAAACTCAATAGTTTGGGTTTCACGATAGGAATGAATGCCTTTGAGCGTTAGTTTTATGGGAATCATGGTGGTGGAGATATATTTGCAAATTAAGCAGCCCCAATTATTTCGGTCGTTGTAGGGTTTTTAAGTAGTCGTGAGTACATAGTACGGTGTCGTGAGTTAAATACAATGCTGTAAATCAGCAAGTTATTAGAATTAAAACACCGTATTACTTTTGAATACATACTTAAAATCGTATAAAATCCTCAAAATCAGGATCAAGAGTCATTTCATTAAGCGTTTTGAAGCTACTGTTTTATCCATTCTTTGCCCAACTATCATATTTTGGCGTATGAGTGTCGTAACGGCTCGTAATCTTTCTTGGGGTGTTTTAGATAGCCAATAATCTAAGTCTGCCATTTCTTGATTCGTATCTTTTAATCCGATTTGCCTGGCTACCATTATAATTTTTCTCTGCATAGTATTGTTATTTTATCAAAGATACGAGATTTGAAATTCTAATTTATCTGCTCCTATCATTCTAACTTTACTTACCCTTATTGGATAATACCTTTTCAATTTAAAATTACCAGTGCTATTTATATATTATCTGTTTCGGTAGCTACTATTTCTTTGAACAATGCCAACAAACCCTCTGACGGGGCCTGTCCTGCGCTTTCTTTACGGGTCTTAAAATAATCAATAAATATTTCTTCCATCGTTTGTGCTTGTAAATCAGCAGATTGTGAGAAAGTAATGGTTTTTTTGCTATTTTTTATTTCTGGAATAATCCCAATCAAGCCTTCGTGAGCGGCAATAAGTCGTTTTTTATCTGCCGCTTCCAAATAGTTTTCTGTTACCATCGTCAGTTGTACCCATGCATTTTGGTTATCGGCCAGCCATGTCAAAGCCTCGGTAACATTATCGAAACGGCCTCTCAACAGCGGCTTACCAGCACTAAGCGGCACGGCTTGATAACTAACAGGTTGCGACGGATTGGCCTCAATAATTACTACGTTTTTGACTTGATTGGCTTCGGCAAAACTATACGCCAACGGGCTGCTGCTATATACCATCGGGCAAGGCTGCCGTGCAATAGTCTGAAATCTATGTAGATGCCCCAAAGCCACGTATTGTATCTGTGTTGGTACGTTGGTAGCAAATACCGCTTGCGCTCCGCCTACGTGTAATATTGGCCGCTCGTCGTCGGGTTCTTCGGGGGGGCTGGGGTCGTGTTCTTGCATCATGTATAGGTGCGTAACGAGCATATTGACCCCCAAATCATCGCAATAAGCATTGGCTAAGTTTTGCCAGTGTTTGGCTAATACCTGCCGCAGACTTTCCTCTGAATCTTCGTCTTTGAGGTATATTTTGAGGCGTATTTCGTTGGTGTAGGGTGTCAATAAAAGCCTTAGCGGAAACTCACAACGAGGCAACTGAAACTCCGCAAAACCTTTGTCAGATTTGGTCATTTTGACGCCATGCTCTGTTTCAAAAGGCTTGATGTCGGCATTGGGATAGCCCACAAACAAAATACCGCAAATACGAGCAAAAGCGTCGGGTACTTCGATACGCTCGGGCGAGTCGTGGTTACCAGCAATGGCCACAACCAACCGCCGCCCACCATCTGACAGACTAAAAAGGGTAGAATATAATAATTGTTGGGCTTCGGCAGAGGGGTTGAAATTGTCAAACAAATCACCTGCAACAATGACCGCATCAACGTTTTGGGTATGAGCTATGTTGCATATTTCGTCCAAAACTAATCTTTGCTCGTCCAATCGAGAGCAATTTTCTAATTTTTTACCCAAATGCCAGTCGGCAGTATGCAGGATTTTCATTATTAGCTGTATTGGTCTATTTTTAGAATTTTTGCCGTATTATCTTCAAAATATAGCTCCAGTGCTTCGTCTAAATTTGACAAGGCTTCTGCTTTGGACTCGCCAAAACTCGATACTTCTACGTTCAAACATTTTGCTACATAGTAGTTACCTTCTCGCCAAACAATATTTTCTAATTTCATTTTTATAAAATTTTTTTTTTTTAACTAATAATTTCCTTAATGTCAGAAATTATCTTTTGAGCCAAATGCTCGGCAGTTGCCTCTGACTCTGATTCTGAATAAATACGAATAATTGGCTCGGTGTTTGACTTGCGGAGATGCACCCATTCTTTGTCAAATTCGATTTTTACACCATCAATGGTATTGATTGGTTGTTTGACGTATTTTTTTTGAATCTGCACCAATACATCATCTACGTCAATGTCGGGCGTGAGTTCTATTTTATTTTTGGAGATATAATAATTCGGATAGCCGTGACGCAACATCGAAACAGAGCGGCCAAATTTGGCCAAGTGGCTCAAAAACAGTGCAATACCTACCAGCGAATCACGGCCATAGTGTAGTTCGGGATAAATAACGCCGCCATTGCCTTCGCCGCCAATCACGGCATTGGTCGCTTTCATCATCTCCACAACATTGACCTCGCCCACAGCCGAAGCCTTGTATTGGCCTCCCGCCTTGACGGTAATATCTCTCAATGCGCCTGTCGATGACAGATTTGAAACTGTATTGCCAACTTTGTTTTTGAGTACATAATCGGCCACAGCCACCAATGTATATTCTTCGCCAAAAGCCGAGCCATCTTCACAGATTAGTGCCAGTCTGTCCACATCTGGGTCTACAACTACGCCCAAATCATAGTCGCCACGAGTGATTTCTCTGATAATGTCCGTCAAATTTTCGGGCAATGGCTCGGGGTTATGGGCAAAGTCGCCTGTTGGGTCGCAGTGTACGAGTGTGATATTTTCTTTTTTTACTCCCAACGCTTCCAACAGCATCGGCACAACGATTCCACCTGTCGAATTGACAGCATCGACTGCTATCTTAAAGTTGCGCTTGGTGATACTCGGTACATCGACCAACGGCAGTGCCAATACCATATCGATATGTTTTTGCAGATAAGTATCGTTTTGGGTGTAAGTACCCAATTTTCGGACATCTACAAAGTCAAAATCTTCGTTTTCGGCTATCGCTAATACTTCTTCACCATCTTGTGCAGATATAAACTCACCGTCTGAGTTCAATAATTTTAGTGCGTTCCATTGCACAGGGTTATGGCTGGCCGTCAATATAATTCCTCCAGCGGCGGCTTCAATAGGTACGGCTACCTCGACAGTTGGCGTAGTCGAAAGCCCCAAATCAATGACATCAAAGCCCAGCCCTTGTAATGTAGCGGCCACAAGTTTTGATACCATTTCGCCCGACAGGCGAGCATCACGGCCTATGACAATCGTTGTACTTTCGGCATTGTTGCGTTTGAGCCAAGTACCATAAGCCGATGCAAACTTTACTACATCGAGTGGTGTCAGCGAGTCGCCTGTGCGGCCACCTATTGTACCCCTGATTCCTGATATTGATTTGATTAAAGACACAGTTGATTGAGTGATTGAGTGATAGAATGATAGAGTGATAGATTTTTGAAAAATTATTCTTGAAAAATATCTATCAATACATAATAGGCAAAAATAGTCATTTTTTGGGGTACGACCTACTAAAAGAGTGAATGTTGATTGAACGGTAAATGGTTTTTTTTGAGTAATTTTGCTGATATACCTAATCTTTTTTTTGATGAATAATTCACAACAACCTCATTTTAAGGACTATTTACATCTGCATTTTTTAGTTTTGATTTGGGGATTTACGGCTATTTTGGGGCTGTTGGTCAAAAATATTTTACCAGTCGCTCTTACTTTTTATCGTACATTGTGGGCAGCTTTGGGTTTGGCATTGGTTTTGATATTGACCAAAAAACTAAAAAAATTAGATACCAAAACAATACTCAAACTGCTGCTCGTGGGCTGCTCGATGGGTTTGCATTGGTTTGCTTTTTTTGCATCGGCTCGGGCTTCCAATGCCTCTGTTTGTTTGGCTGGCATGGCCACCACATCGCTTTTTACGGCTTTGCTTGCACCGCTGTTTAGCACCAAAAAAATTAGTTTGCTCGAAGTATCGCTGGGCTTGATTGTGATTGTGGGTTTGTATGTCATTTTTAGATTTGAAATTGACCGTGCCGTAGGTTTGGCTTGGGCGTTGTTTTCGGCATTTTTGGCGGCACTTTTTACGATTGCTAATAGCCGATTTGCCCAAAAACACGACCCCATGCTCATCACTTTTTATGAAATGGTCGGCGGCTGTGTCAGTAGTGGGTTACTCTGGATAGGCTACGTTTTGATTTTTCCAGAAACACCCAACCAACTACCCAACCCAACAGAATGGGGCTGGATTTTGATATTAGCTTGGGTCTGCACTGTCTATGCGTATTCGGCCGGAGTGGGCTTGCTACGGATAATTAGCCCTTTTACTTTTAATTTAACCGTAAACTTAGAGCCTGTTTATGGTATTGTATTGGCTTTTTTGATTTTTGGAGAAAGCGAGCGAATGACATCAGGATTTTATCTCGGCACAGTCATTATATTGGCGGCTGTGGTTTGTTATCCTGTTTTTAAGCGAGAGTAGTTTTTAGAAAATAGATGTTATCTTTGTAAAACAAACGCACAAAAACAATGGAGAAATTAACTCTGGACTTTACTGAATGTAATTTGCCTGACTTAGATAAACTCTTTGACTTGCGTTGGGTGAGGCCTCTACCAGCACTAAACGACTGGCTTAGTTTGGCAACACCAATTAGTATTTCTGACTACGAACAAACAGCTTGCTCAAACTTAAAAAAACTACTCGACTTAAATGCGTTTCACTGGCGAGAGCAAGATTTGAGTTTGCACTTTATTGGCCCGATGTTTAGTTTAATCAACTTTACTGAGCCGTACAGATATAACTTGTTTGCCCAGCGACCGCTCCAAAGTACATTTATAGATACAAAAGGACGAACAGTTGATTTGATGGGGCGGCCTGACGAGATATTGGCATCTGGCTACGGCAATCCCGAAACGCCCTATTTTGCTTTTAACGAATTTAAGAAGGAAGTAGAATCAAAAGGTGACCCTGCGGGGCAGGTCCTGGCAGCTATGCTGGTAGGACAGGCTCTGAACGAAAATCACACTCCCATTTATGGCTGTTACGTTTTGGGACGTGATTGGTATTTTTTGGTATTAAAAAAGATAAAACGTACAGCATTAGTAGAGGATTTGATGGTACAACCGATGACGTTTTTGATATTTTCAAGATACTAACGGCTCTCAAAAATATTGTAATCAAGCTAACATCTTAACGCTATTTTTTCAGAAAAAACCCCATTGGGTCGGGTTTACAGTCGAGTAGTTCTTTTACAAAATCAAGGTCGATTAGTGCTTCGTCAATCGTTCTGAGTCTGTGAACGTTGGCCCATGAAGCAGCGTAATTACCCTTGTGGTATTCTAAAACCGCTTTTTTAAGGTAAATATTACCGTTGGTGCTGTCTATTATGATGGCTTTGGCCAATAGCTGGTCGGCTTCGAGTAGTTCCCAATTTTCTTTATTTTCTTTAAAACTCAGCATATCGACCGTGGCCAAGTCCACCAGTAATCCTACATTTGCAGAGTCGATGTCAATGCCTTTTCGGAGTAGTCGTTCGGCATCGGTGAGGTAGCCTTTTTGGTAACACACCACGCCCAAACCCCAATAAGCATCAGCGTTTTTGTTGTCTAAGAGCCAAGCCAAATTGAACCGATAGCAGGCAGTGTCCAATTCGCTTTCTTGCAAATACTCCCAGCCTCTGCTCGCAAAAAAACGACTGGCTTCGGTGCGATTTTCAAAGTCTCGGTCGCAGTCACTCAAAAACTTAATTTCCATTTCTATTTGAGCCATCGACTTATTGGTCTCGCCAAAAAGCGGCATCAAGTGAATATCCTTAATGGTAGCCACTTTGTTTGCCGTTTTGGCGTTAGAATCGGTACGAGTACTGGTAAACTGCATGGTTTGGGCTTGCGCCGCCGTTGCAATCAAGACAAAGATTCCAATTATTAGTTTTTGAGTCATTTGTTTTAGTTACATTCAAAAGCCTATAAAAACGCAAATATTGCTCCGTTTATTGTGTATGAAACGACAGTACTATTTATATTGTTTTCGTTTTCGGCTTACTGCGCCCTTTGTTGGTTTTTGTTTTTGCGTTTTTTTGGGCTGGCTTGCTACACTGTTTTTCTTTTCGTGAAATGCCCCCAAAAACGTAGGGTCTTCCTTACGGCGTTGGTTGTCTATTTCTCGCAGATAATCCTGTTGTTCTTCAAACGGCGTTTCTTCTATTCTGAGATTGTCGGGTAGCGGCAGCCGTGGCACGGTCATTCGGATAATACCCTCTATTTTGAGAATGTGATATTCATCTGCAATCGTAACAAAAGTCATGGCATTGCCCACGTGGTTGGCACGGCCAGTGCGCCCAATTCGATGAACGTAGTCTTCGTAAATAAGCGGCACATCAAAGTTAATGACGTGGCTCACTTCGGTAACGTCTATGCCCCGAGCGGCTACGTCGGTCGCTACCAACACCCGTACATTGCCCTCCTTAAAGGCTTCCATGGAGTTGATACGGGTATTTTGACCTTTGTTTGAGTGTATAATTTTGAGATTTTCTTCGGTCAGTACCTTGCGTTTGAGGAATTTATAGATATTATCTGCCGTTTCTTTTGAGCGTACAAAAACTATCACTCGGTTGTACTTTTCGGTATCTTCAAACAAACATTCCAGTAGGTTTATTTTGGTTTTAAAGTTGGGGACTTCATAAATAATCTGCGCCACCTGCGAGGCCGTTGTGGCTTGTGGAGTTACCTCAACTTTGATGGGTGCTTCCAAAAAGTTTTCAGAAAGCCGCTCTACTTTGGGTGGAAATGTAGCCGAAAAAAGTAAATTTTGCCGTTTGCGGGGTATTACTTCTAAGATACGGTTGATTTGAGGCATAAAACCCATGTCCATCATCTTGTCGGCTTCGTCCATGACTAACACCTGCAACTGCTTGACGGCTATCTCGCCCCGCAAATACAAATCCATAAATCGGCCTGGGGTTGCTACCACTATATCAACACCTTTTTGTAGGGTTTCGATTTGGGTTTTGGGACCCAAACCTCCATAAAGAGCTACGTGCCGCAGGTCAGTATATTTGCCGAGTTCTGATATAGTTTTATCGACTTGCATTATCAACTCACGAGTAGGAGCCAGTATTAGCGCACGGGGCGCAGTGCCTTGTGCAAACTTGATTTTCATCAATATCGGCAACAGATAAGCAGCCGTTTTGCCTGTACCTGTTTGGGCAATGCCCAGTACGTCGTGGCCCTCGGTGATGAGCGGTATGGCTTTTTGTTGAATAGGCGAAGGCGACTCATAACCCGCATCGGCGATGGCATTGAGTAATTGGCGATTGAGTTTAAAGTCGTCGAAAGTCATTATAAATAATATCGGGCTGTGTTTTTCCGATTACAATATTACTTATAATTTCTGAGAAAGGTTATCAGTTGGCTAAAGCCAACTGCAATAAATCTTAAAATACAATATTTATTGCAGTTGCTTTTAAGCAACTGAGACTAAATATTAAAAAGCAAAACCCAGATTGAGATAAGGCTGTAGCTGCCAGCCTTTGGGGATAAGATTAGGAAATTCACCATTAGTCTGTCTTGTTATTAGTAAGCCGCCAATATCAATAAAACCATTTTTGAATATTTTTTGCTGAATACCTCCCGAAAAACCTACTGACACCTCTTTGTAATCGATACGAGAAATTGGATTTGATCCAAGGTTATCTTTAAATCGAAAAAGATTAACCTCATAACTTGTCCAAAGCCCCGCATACATTCCCGATAAATTATTGACCGTTTTGGCATGATTGAACCAATGACTAAAATAATAACGAGGCTGAACAGAAACACGAGCAGTACCATAAGCACTACTTAACGATGTTCTATAAAGAGAGTCGGCTTGGCCATTGCCTCTACTTGAATAAAATACCGTTGCATTATTGCTGACCCGCCTTCTAATCGAGATTCCTGCCTCAGTATTGACCGAAAAGTACGAATTTTTGATTCTGCGTTCGTAGCCAACACTAAATGCAATATCTTGGTTTCGGTTGCCAATTCTGAGAATAGGCCATTCTATTTTCAAGAGACTTTTACGGTCTTCGTTGCATTGAAAAACATCGCAAAGCGGTGGGCGAGTACTTTTTTTGAAGTCGCCAATGGCTCCGCCCAGTTTCAAATAAGTCGAGATATTCCAGTCGCTGGTGCTGCCAACTTCTCGCCAAGTCGAGCTGATGTTAGGTGGTGTTGATGAGAGTTTGGCAGGGTCGTAGGTATGAATGACTGTGTTTCCATCGGCAAAGCTAAGGTTTTGTTCTAATTGTCGGTACTGACTAAGGTTTAAACTCAGCCCTAAGTCCACCAAACCGTGCCGCAAAAATCGCCGTTGCAAACCATACGACACACTGACACGGCTCGTAAGCTGCTGGAACACATTACGGGTATCGAAAACATCAGTGTTTTTGGAATTGTACACACTATAAGGCGACAGTTGCAAATATGTCAGTATTGGTTCATAGTCGGGTTGGGCTGTTACAAAAACCTTATCGGCTCTGACAGACAGGTAGTTACCCGAAAAATTATTGGCACTTTTACCTTCGGCTATGCGGCGTTTCATGTCATAAAACCAGCGTAGTTCGGTTGTGCCAACAAAATTGTATTTGATTGATTTGTCATAATTTTGCCAAATTTGCTCTCGTTCGTTTTGACTAAGGCCGTTTGAATAATAACTCCCACCAACCGACAACGAAAGCGATTTACTAAGTTTATATTCAAAATTGAGCCATAACGGGCTAATGTCTCGGGTATTTTTTGTGAAATAAATAGCGTTATTGACAAGCCCCATATTGCCCATTGGTAGGGCCACGGCTTTGAGCATCCACCGAGTTGGTTCTTTGGTCATAAATACATAGTCATATTGGTCTATAAATCGTTGTTTTTGGAGCGTGCCGCTTTCTTGGCTGTATTGCAGGCTGTCTTGGCTGTGGCCAGAATGTAGAATGAAGAATGTAAAA
>JAYWHT010000118.1:0-2033 GCA_043777595.1 Spirosomataceae bacterium | reverse complement strand
TTCTTTGGTACTGTCTTTTATTCCAAATAAAATGATATAATTTTTTCAAGATTAGGCTAATTCCAATATCTTTACGTTTTCAAGCACAACCTGTATAGGTTGATGCAGCGTAGCTTCCTTATGGGGAGCTACTTTTTCTTCTACTATTGGTTGAAAATTTGGGTCATATTTTTCATCTTTTTTCCATAAACTATAGACGATTGTTAGTAATTTTCGTTGAACGGCGGTGTAGCCCTTCATCTTAATTTTAGTGCGTTCAAAGACCCGATTATAGAGGTCTGAAAAAGGTTTTTGGTCATACTTGACGACCTGTAAAGCCGACATATGCAAAGCCCTTCTGATACGGTTGTTCCCCCTTTTGCTGATACGTGTTTTACCCGCTCGCTTACCACTTTGGTTTTGGACAACATCATATCCTGCATAACTTACAAGTTGGCGTTGATTTTCAAACATTTCAAACTCATTAGTCTCACTTATCAGATTAGCCACTGTAAGCAATCCCACACCTTTTATAGCACAAACCTGTGCTACTTTTCGCTCCCATTCGGGATTTGATTCAATACTTTTTTGTATCAATACATAGCAATCATCTACCTGTTTTTCCACCTCTTTGATGAGCTTTTCTAAGTGCTTTTTTACCTCTTTACATACAAACATACTCAATTCGGTTGCTAATAGTTGATTCCGTAACTGAGACCTAAGTTCCTGTAAGTAAATGTTTTGTCGAGTCAACTGACGTAATTTATATATCTCTTCACCAATGGGTTTCCATGCTGGTAAATGTTGCTGGCAAACCATCGTCGCCAGTGCTTGTGCATCTACGCTATCTGTCTTGGTTTTAATGCCCAATGCTTTGATATAATATTTAGCCTTTTGAGGTAATATTACGGTCAAGTAACAACCTTTCTGACTTAAAAATAGACCTAATTGTTCATAATAAATACCCGTCGCTTCCATCAAATACTGAACAGGCAATGCCTCTTTTTGATGATTATTCACCCATTTATAGAACTCTTCAAAGCCTTTTGAGGTATTCTTGAATTTAGTCGTTGCCTTGATTTTTATTTGCTGGCTTTGATCGATAACGCTCATACATACATAAAACTCCTCTGAGCCTATATCTATACCCACACCATACTTGAGACTTGTTTGTTTTGACATCGTAAAAAAAATTTAAAGTGATTATTTTTTGACTTTACCATTAAACTCCCCACATTTGTCACATGATGCTTGGTCGTGGAAGGTCCACGCCATTAGGTACTGTTCTATGTATGAAAAGTGTAGTGAGTAGGGCGTAGCCAAAGAAACTATGTCAACTAATGATAGTCGCATTTTGAAATATTTCAGGCTTTTTCTACTCACTAATGGCTTATCGCAAAATTGCACTTTTTAACTTAATTTTAATCAAAATCAAAGATATGTGACATAAAAAAGCGAGGCCATCTTGGCCGAAATTAGCAAGCAAATAGCCGAGCTAACGGCCAATGTGGCCACAGGCAAAGCCAAAGGAAACCTGTCGGCCAGCGACCTTGACAAAGACCAAGGCCGAGCCGAGCAGATAAAAGCACTCAAAGAACAGCTACAAAAGTACCTCAAACCGAGCCTGTCGGACATGGCCAAGTTGGATTTGAGCAAGGGCAAGGTAACTTTTGCCCGAGCCAGCGACCACCCCTACGGTTTCGATGCCTACGACCCTAAAAATGGTGGCCTGCGGGCCGACTACGTGGACTTGGGCCTGGGTGGCGAGAACTACGATGTGCCGTTTTTGTCGGTAGATGCCGCCGCCAGTACCAAGGTAACGGCCAAGTTTGAACCCAAAACCCCAACCGACCCGCTCTTTACACCTGACAAGATTAGCTTTTTGGACCACACGGGCAAAGAAGTGGCCAGCAGCTACAACGCCAGCAGCAAAACATGGGGCATTAACCTGCCAACTGGCCCCGAGGGTGAAGACGAGTTGTTTGCCTATTACCGAGGCACAACGTCGGTAGTCAGCGGTATCGAGCATTTCGTCTTTGCAAATCACGTAGTTC
>JAYWHT010000117.1:0-25123 GCA_043777595.1 Spirosomataceae bacterium | reverse complement strand
GCTGCTTTACATTTTACATCGCTGGCCACCACAGACGATTTAAGTGCAGTCGGTTCTATCAAAATTGCTTCCTTAGTAATTTTACAACCATTTTTATCGGTTATGGTTACTGTATATTTTCCTGCGGGTATATCGCTCAAATCTTCTCCAATACTACCATTTGACCATTCATAGATATAAGGTAAAACGCCACCTTTTACAGTCAAATCAATGCTTCCTGTATTTTTATTATTGCACAAAATATCGACTTTGGTGCAAATAGCATCTAAGGCGGTTGGTTCTGTAATTATGATAGATTTTTTTATTTCGCATCCATTTTGGTCACTAATCGTTACATCGTATTTACCGGCAGCCAATCCACTAATATCTTTGGTGGTTGAGCTATTTGACCATATAAATTTGTAAGGCCCAGTTCCACCTACTACATCGAGGGCTATTTCCCCTGTTTTATTGCCGTTGCACAATATGTTAATTTGCGTAAATGTTGATTCTAATAAGTCAGGCTCGGTCAGAGTTGCTTCTTTTTTGAGTACACACCCGTTGGCATCGGTAATGGTTACGTTGTATGTGCCGGCGGCCAAACTGTTGAGTAGTGGGGTTGTTGAGTTGTTATTCCACAAATATTTATACGGTGCTACGCCACCGCTTACAGTCAAGTCGATTTTTCCGTTTTTGGCATTTTTACAAGTCAAATCGTTTTTGATACATTCGGCTTTTAGGCTATTTGGTTCTTGAATTTCTACATTTATTTTTTCTGCACAACCATTTTTATCGGTAACTATTACGCTGTAGCTTCCTGCCGGCAAACCTGTTAAATCTTCGGTAGTAGCCCCTGTATTCCAAACATATTTATAGGGTGTTGTGCCACCCGTTACGGTCAGGTCGATTACCCCTGTTGATGCGCTATTACATTTTATATCGGTTGCTACGGTTTTGAGTATAAGCAAGGCTGGTTGAGTAATAGTGACGCTTAGTTTTTGTTCACAACCATTGGCATCGGTAACGGTAACGCTGTATGTACCAGCAGCCAAATCTATTAGGTTTTCGGCTTTACTTCCATTCGACCATACAATTTTATAAGGGGCCGTGCCGCCGTTTATTGTTAGGTCTATGCTACCATCGTTGGCGTTGTTACAGGTACTGTTTTTACTAATTTGGGTCAATTTAAGGGCATCGGGCTGGGTCAATATTATGTCTTTTTTCAAAGTACAGCCATTGGCATCTTTGATAGTTATGCTATATGTGCCTGCCGCTAAGTCATTGATTTGCTGAGATGTTGAATTGTTAGACCACAAATAGCTATAAGCCATTGTGCCGCCTGTTACCGCCAAATTTATCGCTCCTGTTTTGTCGGCATTACATTTTATTTCGGTAACAATTGAGTTGGCTTTGAGTACATCGGGCTGGCTTATAACTGCTTGTGCCGAAGCCTTGCAGCCGTTTTGGTCTGTTACAGAAATTGTGTAACTATTTGCACTTAAATTACTGATTGACTGATCGGTACTTCCATTTGACCATAAATAAGTATATGCCACAGTACCGCCCGTTACGGTTAGGTCTATTGAGCCATCGTTGCCGTTGTTACATTTTACATTTTTTTGCGCCAGTGTGGCTTTGAGTTCTGCTGGTTCTGACACAACTATTGTAGTGGTGGCTTCGCAGCCATTGGCATCGGTAACTACCACTTTATAAGTACCTGCCAATAAGTTAGCGGGGTCTTCGCTGGCCGAGGTATTCGACCATTCAAACCGGTAAGGCTTTACGCCACCAGCAACGGTCAGGTCAATGCTTCCAGTAGGTGTTCCAAAACATTTTACAGCCGTTGCAGTTGCCGAAGCCGTAAGTTGGGTAGGCTCTGTAATAATTGGTGCTAATTTTACTTCACAATTATTAGCATCTTTTATGGTTACGCTATAACTACCCGCTACTAAGTTGTTACGAATTGTACCTACCGCACCATCAGACCAAATATAAGTCAATGCACCTGTACCACCAGTTGCCCCTACTTCGATTTCGCCTGTATTGCCTCCTTTACATAGTACATCTTTTTTGATAAACCCTGCTACAATAGCCGAAGGCTCTGTGATAGTTACTTCCTTGGTGGCTTTGCAACCATTGAAATCAGTAACAGTGAGGGTATAAGTACCCACCATCAAACCCGAAGTATTGGGGGCAGTAGAGCCGTTTGACCACTTATAAGTATATGGTTGAACACCCCCAGAGACATTGGTTGTTACAGAAGAAGTAGAACCATTGCATTGAATAGTAACAGGAACAAGCGTAATTGCCAACGCCTCAGGCTGTGTAACGGCCACATTTCCAGTAGCAGTACAACCGTTTGCATCGGTCATTGTTATAGCATAAGCGCCAGCCGTTAGTCCTGTTAGGTCGGCATTGGTCGAAGGGAAAGGTGCGTTGTTGTAAGTCCAACTGTAGCTATATGGAGGAGTGCCGCCACCGTTGTCTGTGCTTGTTGTGGTACCGTCTGCACCACCAAAACATTTTACGTCTGTATGAACGCCCACAACTCTTGTTTGAGTTGGCTCTATGAGTGTAGCCGAAGATGTAGCCTTGCAACCATTGGCATCGGTAATGATAACGTCGTAAGTACCAGCAGCCAGGTTATTTATGTTTTGGGTATTGCTACCATTTGACCACACATAACTATACGGTTTTGTGCCACCGATTACGGTAAGGTCAATTTTGCCGCTTTTGTCTTTATAACATTTCAAATCTGTTTTTATAGACGACACTTGTAGTACTGTTGGCTCTGTGATAATTACACTGGCTGTGCCACTACAAATCTTACTTGCATCTGTTACCGTTAGGGTATATGTACCTGCGGTCAAGTCTGTTATATTTTGAGTAAATGCCCCATTAGACCATAAAAAAGAATACGGTTTTGTGCCACCCTCAATAGTTACTGTTGCCGTACCATCGTTACTGCCATTACATTTGGCATTGGTCGAAGTAGCTGACAATATAAAAGCTGGATTGACTTTTATATCGACACTGACATTGTAATTGCACCCAGTGTTTTTGTCTGTAACACCAACGGTATATGTGCCAGAGGCTTCTACAAGACCATCGAGCGTGGGGTTTTGCTCGGTTGATGTAAAGCTATTGGGACCTAACCACTCGTAAATGTAACTACCACTGCCACCACCTACTTCGGCGCGAAGCTCTATTTTTTGACCTTCACAGATATTGGTAGTGCCATCTATTTTTATATCTAATTTTGGGTTAATTTTTATTTCAAACTTAACACTCACCGTACAGCCTGTTTTGTTGTCTTTTATTGTAACGGCATAAGTACCAGCCGCCTCTGGCGTAGCTTCAATGTTTGGGTTTGTATCGGTTGATTTAAAATTATTTGGTCCTTCCCATTGATAACTGTATGCACCGCTACCACCACTAACATCGGCAGTAAGTTCTATTTTATCACCCTCGCAATAGGTTTGAACAAGCTCAATTTTAATAACTGGCGACTCATAAACCACGACCTCAATTTTAGCCGCTGACGTACATTTGGTCTTAGCATCGGTTACATTAACTGAATATACTCCTGCGGCTGGCATAGTGGCTGGTAGCGTTGGGTTTTGGGAAGTTGATGTAAAATTATTTGGCCCCTGCCAAGTATATGTGTACGTGCCGCTACCACCCGATGCATCTGAAAATAGAGCAATCTGGCTATTTTCGCATACAGGACTGTTATTTTTGGGCGATACTATCGGACGAGCATTGACCGTAATAGTCGTTTTTATATCAATTTTACAACCTGTTTTGGCATCTATAACTGTCAAATCATAAGTGCCAGATGCGGCCACAGTGGCCGTTAGAGTTGGGCTTGGATCTTTTGACGTAAAGCCGTCTGGCCCCGTCCATAAATAGTCATAAGAGCCACTGCCACCGCTTACATTTGAGGTAAGTTGTATGGTTTCGCCTTCACAATAGGGCGAGTTTTGAGAAATACTAACTTTTGGATTTTCATACACTTGAATCACCAGTTTAAAATCAGCTTTACAACCAGCTTTATCGGTTACAGTTGCGATGTATGTACCTGTTGAGCCTAAGGTAGCTGCAAACGATGGATTTTGTACTGCCGACATAAAGGCTGTTGTACTTGTCCATGCGTAGGTATAGGCAGGCGTGCCACCGCTTGCGGTTGCCGTTAAGTTTATTGTTTGGCCTTCGCACACAGGACTGTTGCCACTTGCTATTATACCGGGCAATGAATTGACCGTAATCGTTATGCTATTGCTTTTGGTACTTACGCAACCTGTCGTGGTGTTTTTGCAAGTAACAGTATAAATAGTTGTAATTGAGGGATTTACGATAATACTTACACCCGTTTGCCCATCTGACCATGTTACTGTACCTGTGCAACCACTTGAGTTTATTTGGGTGCTTTCGCCAAAGCATAGCGAAGGCTTTTTGGTGTCAATGGTTGGGGCCACTGGCAATGCTATAACCCTTACCAGTGCCGTATTGCTAACATCGCTTTTGCAACCATCGGCACTGGTACAAGTAGCAGTATAGCTGGCATCGGTTGTCGGGCTAACGGTGAGCGTTTGACCTGTGCCTGTTGAGCTACCTGCCCATGTTACTGTACCTGTGCAACCTGTGGCAGTGAGTGTGGCCGACAAGCCTAAACAAACGGCTGGTACGTTGGAGGCAATGGTCGGCGGTACTGGTTTTTTATTGACTATCAAACTAACTGCATTACTTATTTTGCTTTCGCAACCAGTTGATAGCAAACAAGTTGATGTATAAGAATAGGTGCCAGCTACAGGGCTGACAGTTACCGATGCACCCGTTTGTCCGTCCGACCATCGTACTGTACCTGCACAGCCTGTGGCGGTGAGGGTAGCTTTTTGGCCTTCACATATTGGGCTTGGGTCTATGCCAATAGACGGTGGTGCAGGGGTTGGATTGACTGTTATTTGTAAACTACCACTGGCCGGGCTGGAACAAACCACAGCCGACGACCCCGAGCCGCCTGTGATAGTACAAATAGCCGAATAAGAAGTGGTTGCAGTTGGTGATACTGTAATACTTGGCGTAGTTTCGCTGGTAGGCGACCACCTGACCGTCCCCGAGCAGTTGGCAATAGACAACGTGGCGGACTCGCCCGAGCATAGTGTCGTTTTGGTAGCACTAATGCTCGGCGACGGTGGTGGCATCACTACCATAATAGCCGACACGTTGCTTATATCGCTCGTGCAGCCTGTGGTGTTATCTTTACAAGTAGCTGTATATGAAGTATTTGAAATAGGCGATACAGTAAGCGTATTTCCCGTTGCTCCTGTACTCCATGTTACAGTACCCGAACAACCCGTGGCCGTAATAGTAGTACTTGTACCTGAGCATATTGTAGAGGCAGCGGGCGAAATGGTAGGTGGTGTAGGTTTTGGATTGACCGTAATTACTACTTGATTACTGGCATCGCTCATGCAACCTGTTGAGGTTGAGGTACAAATAGCCGTATAAATAGTGTTGGCCGCAGGGCTAACCGTTATTGAACTTACGCCCGATATGCCATTCGACCATGTCGTGGTGCCACTACAACCTATTTGGGTAATAGTAACAGACGAGCCGCTACACACCGAACTACTTGGTGTTGAGATACTTGGCGGTGTTGGTTTTGGATTAACGGTAAGTGTAACGACCGTACTGGCATTGCTCAAACAACCTGTAACGTTGTCTTTACATTGAACAGTATAACTGGTGGTGGCCGCAGGTGCTACACTAATATTGGCCGTGGTTGCTCCAGTATTCCAAACGTAGTTGGTACAACCTGTAGCATTTAAGGTAGCCGACTGGCCTAAGCAAATAGGTGATGGCGCAGTGATAGTGGGGGTATTGGGTTTTGGATTGACCACTACATTGACGGTACTTGAATTACTACAATTATTTGTATTTCTAATGGTAAGCGTATAAACACCACTCATGTTGGTTGTTGCCAAAGTTCTCGTTGGATTTTGTAATGGGCTATTATATGCGTTTGGCCCCGTCCAAGAATAAGTAACACTAGTAACCGATGCGGCAAATAGGTTTAGAGTTGTACCCTCACAAATAGGCGAGTTGCTCGATGCTGCAGCAATTAGTGGAGCAGGCTCTGAAACTAAAATATCATTAGAAATAGCTATACAACCATTTGCATCTGTGGCTCTAATTCTATAAGTACCTTGTGTAAGTCCTGTAAAAACTGCACTTGTTTGACTCGGGCCAAAGCTCGTACAATTTGACCCTGAGCATATAAAATATACCAAACTACCTGTGCCACCGCTGGCCGAAACAGTAATTGTTCCATTGTTCCCTCCGTTACAAGTAGGATTAACGACTACTGGCGTGTTGAGTACAAGTCTGGCTGGTTCTCTGACTATAACTGACCCCGTAGTCTTACAACCGTTGCCATCTCTGACTGTAACTGTATAGCTACCTGCCAACAAATTATTAAAAGTACCACTATTTTGAAAATTGACTCCATCTAAACTATATTGTAGCGTAGCTGTGCCACTTGCCACCGCCGTAATACTCCCGCTCGTCTGGCCGTTGCATTTAGCATCAACTGAACTCAAAGACGTAATAGTAGGTCGTATATTTACACCAACAATGATACTGCCCGATGCCGTACAACCTTTCGAGTCTGTTACTGTATTGGTATAAGTAGTGCTTGAAGTAGGGCTGACAGTCAGAATGGGGTTTGTACCTAAGTTATTACCCCAAACATACCCGTATGCGGGAGTGCCGTTAGATGCCGATGCTGTTAATGTGATGCTTTCGCCTGTACAGATACTTTGGTTACCAGCGGGCGAAATAGCTACTACGGGTCGGGGGTTTACTTCGACCGAAAACCGTTTAAGAGCCGAGGTACAATTGTTGAGGGATGACGTAACTGTAAATTTTATAATACCCCCCCCGACTGTTGTAAAAATAGGTATTTGCCCTGTGCCAGAGCCCTGATTGAGACCTAAGGTAGTGTTATCGGCAGTCCAATTGTAAGTAGCTGTTGGGGTGGAGGTAAAATCAGCCAAATCTACTAACGTACCTGCACATACCACGGTGGTGGCAGGTGGTATGGTTGGTTCGGGTGCAGCATTGATTGTAAGTGTAACAGTATTTGAAGCAATACGGCAAGTAGTTATATTGATGTTGCCGGTTTCAGATACTAATAGTCGATATTTCGTTCCGCCAACAGCATTAACGACATCATAAATCAATGAAGTGGCTCCCGCAATATTTGTCCATGTTGTACCCCCATCGATACTTTGCTGCCACTGATATACTGGCGAATCATAGCCACTGCCCACACTACCAGTCAGTATTGCCGTACCACCAGCACAGATTGTTGCTACTGAAGCTGTAGTACTGACAGTAGGGCCACATGGCCTGAAAGTAATGTCGTCTAAGGCAAGGTCGTTACCACAACCACCGGGAGACATATTGACGATTTTTAAAACTACATCTGTTGTTCCTACTGGCGTTCTGAAAACAAACCCATACTGCTGCCAAGTAAAAGCCGCAGTAGGTGATATGATACCCGTGGTGTAAGTACCTAAAATGGTGCCATTCAAACTTTCAACTTGAAATTTGAGATTGGGCTGTACAGCACCGCTGCCACATACCCCGGGCTTTAATAGATTGCCAATATACGATGCCAGCTCATAGGTGGTATTGCCACAAAGACCCGTTACAGTTTGTTTATAAAACTCCCCAGGGTCGTTTGCAGCATTGATAATCACAAAACGACCATTTACATCATCTGGGGTGTGGTCTTGGGTTGGGGCATGCCATGAACCACCAAAACAGCCAGGACTGGAATTTGAAATGGAGTATGAGCCATCGTTGGGGCAAGTGTTGTTTGCATAAGTATATGTTGTGGTTGCACCAGTAGCAGCACTTGCAAATGTAGTAGTACCAGTGCCTGTACCAAAAGTAAGATTGACCACAGGGTCTCCAAGTGTACCTTTGCATGTCTGTCCTGTGACTTCAAATACTAAACAAGAACAAGAAAATACCGCAAGCAGCAGAATTTTTCTGAAGATAATCAACATAACTTTAAACTTTTAAATAGACAAAATTTTTTGGTTCAGCTACATCATAAATTTAACCTTTACGATGCTTATTAGCGACTACTTTTTCAGTTTGTTGAGATATGATAGATAAGTAAGGACTTTACATTTGTAAGTATATAGTTTTGAATCTTACTTTCGCACATGAATTATCAACAATAGTGCCAATTTTTTTTTATGAATTGTTTTTTATATAAACACTGTTTAGTAAGTTTGTGGTGTATTTAAAATATTTATTGATTATACCAATGGGATTGACAGAACGAAAGGAACGAGAAAAAGAAGAAATGCGGCAGAAAATTCTGGACGCAGCTCGGCATTTGTTTTTGGAGGTCGGCTACGAAAAAACCAGTATCAGAGGCATTGCCGAGATTATTGAGTACAGCCCCGCTACTATTTATTTGTACTACAAAGACAAAAACGAGTTATTGTTTTCGCTGCACGAGGAAGCGTTCTTGAAGATGATGGCCGAACTCGGGCAGGTCGTAAGTATCAAAGATTCCTTTGAACGATTGGTAGAGATGGGGCGTAAATACATCAAATATGCCCTCGAAAACCCCGAAATGTATGACCTAATGTTTATAATGGCAGCACCCATGGAAACCCTCGAATGTAGAGAAGAAATTTGGGAAGATGGCAAAAAATGCTTTGGATTGCTCCAAGTAGTTGTTGGAGAGTGTATAAAAGAAGGATACTTCAATGGAAAAGATACTGAAACGGCTTCGCTTACCGTCTGGGCTTATATGCACGGCTTGGTTACGATTTATCTAAAAAATCGCCTTAATTTTTTGGGAACCGACCACCAACAAGAACGTATGAATCGGTCGTTTGAATTGTTTATAGAAATGTTTAGAAAATAACAAAACAGCAATGAAAACTATCCAACAACAACTCAATGAGTTTTATCAAATCAATAATTTTGGCGAAGAAGGCGGCGCCAATGCCACTTGGGCGTGGTTTCAGTTTGGGGCTATTTCGCTGCCACTCTATAACTTCAAACAACGCCGTGAACTGATTTGGGTACACGATCTCAACCATCTGGTAACAGGCTATGACACCACTTGGCGGGGCGAGTCGTCGGTCAGTGCCTGGGAAGCCGCCACAGGTGGGTGGGGTACAAATCCCGTCTGGATTTTGATTTTATCGGCCTTTGGCATCGGCCTGGTTTTATATCCAACAACTACTTTTCGAGCATTTATCAGAGGCAGATACACGCAGGGGCCTGTCAATTTGAAAATACCAAAAAAACAGTTAATTCAACTGACTATAAACGAGTTGCGGCAAAAATTAAACTTAACCAATGAGCCAATTCACAAAGCTACCTCCAATGATATTATGAGTTTTGTGGGTTGGGGATTTATATCGCTGGCTCTTATTTTTGCCCCTGTTTGGGCTGGGCTTTTAATTTGGAATATTTTGTAAAATAGCCACGACCAGCGACGCCATCGTTTAAAACGATGGCGTCGCTCTATCGCAAATGATTCATAAAAAACACAAAATGAATAAAGACCAAATCATCAACCAACTCAAAGAAAAACATCAAGACTTCATAAACCATGTTTTGTCTCTGAATGAGAGCGACTACGTTTTTGCTCCTCAAAACAAATGGACGGCAGGGCAGCAGTTAGCGCATATCATTAAATCTGTTGTTCCAATTACAAATGCGCTATCAATGCCGCTAAATATATTGGCTACTACTTTTGGCCAAGCCAATCGCCCCTCAATAGGCTACGATGAATTGGTAGCAACATACCTAAGCAAACTGGCCGAGGGTGGCACTGCCCCAAGCGCTTTTTTGCCTAAAAACCAAATATTTATAGACAGAACTAAGCTACACCAAAAATTAGATGAAGCAGTGGCAACTCTGTGCGAAAAAGTAGCTGGGCTTTCAGAATCAGACCTTGATACCTATGTTTTACCACACCCATTGTTGGGCAAACTTACGCTACGAGAAATGCTTTATTTTACAATTTATCATGTGCAACATCACCAAAAACTAATCGAAAAATATTTGAAACAATAAAAACAACACCCATGCAAACAATACTCGGAGCAGGCGGAGCCATTGGTTCAATACTTGCCAAAGAACTCTTGAAATTTACAGACCAGATACGATTGGTCAGTAGAAATCCTAAAAGAGTAAATGAAAAAGACTTGCTATTTAGTGCCGATTTATCAGACCCTAACCAGATAGATGCGGCTGTGGCTGGCTCAGAGGTGGTGTATGTAACGGTTGGCTTTGAATATAAAATTGGTGTTTGGCGTAAGCAATGGCCACCTTTCATGCGTGCCACGATTGATGCCTGCCTAAAACACAAAGCCAAATTAGTGTTTTTTGACAATGTGTATATGTACGACCAATCCGAGATTTCACACATGACCGAAAACTCAAAAATGAATCCATCAAGCCAAAAAGGGCAAGTACGTAAAGCATTGATAGACATGATTTTAGAGGCTACGACAACACAAAATCTCACAGCCTTGATTGCACGATCTGCCGATTTTTATGGACCAAACATCAAGTCGAGTATGTTGCAAGAAATGGTTTCTAATAACTTTAAAAAAAATAAAGCAGCACAGTGGTTGGGTGGTTTGGACTTTAAGCACTCCTTTACCTACACACCCGATGCCGCACGTGCAACGGCGCTATTGGGCAACACACCTGATGCTTATAACCAAACATGGCATCTACCTACTGACCCTAACATTCTGACGGGTCGAGAATGGGTTGAGCTTTTTGCGAAAATTACGGACAAAAAACCAAAAGTGAGTGTTTTGCCCAAATTTCTACTCAAAACATTGGGACTATTTGTGCCATTTTTGGGCGAATTACCCGAAATGAATTACCAATATCAGCAGCCTTATTTTTTTGATAGTCAGAAGTTTATGAATCGTTTTCCAGATTTCCAGATTACAAGTTACCAAGAAGGGGCAGAGGCAGTAATTTAAAATTAAGGGTACATTATGCACAACGTTACGGCTTCTTTGATCCCCATTTTTCAATATATTGGGGTAATGTTTTGAGGCTACACCCATGCGTTGGGTCGTAGCTGATGGTCGTCAGACGAAGGTGTTATGACCAACAGCGGCGGATTGTCTAAGTCGTTGATAACCAATGTAGTACTCTAAATTAACTGGTCAGTCCACCTTGCGGAAAAGCGAGTATCGTAAGCAATCTGTACATAAGGGCAGGCGTGGCCAATAATCCGAAAAAAGTAATTTTACTGACCTATCGAGTACTCAAAAGTGTAATAGATAAGTTGAAATCTTAAATAAAACAACGACTGTTTTTCGATGTATCTGGAAACAGTAACCAATATTTTAATCATGCAGATTTAAAGTTAGATTTTAAATTTGCGTGGTTAAATTGACAACAAAATTGTACAATTAGACCTAATTATTAAGAAATCAACTTTAAAAATTCACCCAAACTGGTGACTTGAACTTTTGGAAAAGGAATCGATCGAAGAACATTAAAGTGAGTGTCTGATGTAACAATATAATCGGCTTGTCCCGAAATAGCAGCATCAACAAATTTATTGTCGTCGTAGTCTATGGTTATTAGCCCCCAGCGATAATAGATTTCAGTTTTAGAAGTGTTTTCTTGATTTAAAATGAGTTCGAGCAGATTTGCAGAGATTTCAGGTGTCATTTTTTGAGCGAAAATCTCGGCGTATTCATTCAATATTTCCGTAGAAACAATCAAATCAAACTGCTTTTTTCGATAAGTGTCAAAAATGGGTCGAAAGGGCGAAACTTTGGGAATAATAGCCAAAAAACAATTGGTGTCGATAACAACTCGCATTAGTCGTGTTGGTAAGGTGTCCGTAAATGTTCGCCAAGCCACTCGTCAATTTTTGATGAGTCCCAGTTATTTTGCTCAAAAAGTACATCAACGCTGGTATCAACTTTTTGAGCAAAATAATCGGCTAAAATTTGACGAATTTCCAAGATTTGACTTTCTGGAATTGGCCGGGAAAAAACCTTTAAAAGTTCAATTTGTAGGTTTGTTAATTTTGAAGTCGAAACCATATTTGTAGATATTTTTTCAAAGTTATTAAACTTTATGCTAAAAAATCAACTTGTCAAATGAAATTAAAAAAAAGAATAACAGTCGTTTTAACAATTATCGCCCTTCTGGGGCTTACTATTTTTATGTTTTTACAAACCGAAGTATTTGGCCAAAACCCAAAGGGTGCAGACTTAGAGCGTATCAAAAAATCGAAGCATTATCGTGAGGGCAAGTTTCATAACGAACATTTTACGCCCGACCTCAAAGAAGGTACAAGCTATTGGGATATTTTGAAAGCTTCTACAAAAAAACCGAAAGACGGCAAACCCTCCGAGCCAATAAAATCAATCAAAACCGATCTGAATAAACTAACCAACGATGCTCAAATCGTTTGGTTTGGCCATTCTTCGTACTTAATTCATATCAACAATAAAAACGTTTTGGTGGACCCTGTGTTTAGCGGCCATGCTTCGCCGTTTTCTTTTGCTATCAAGAGTTTTGAGGGTGCTGATATTTATAAAGTCGAAGATATGCCACCGATTGATGTGCTGATTATAACTCACGACCACTACGACCACCTTGATTATGAAACCGTTAAAAAATTACAACCAAAAGTAAATCAAGTAGTTACGTCGTTGGGAGTAGGCTCGCATCTAAAACGCTGGGGCTACGCCCAATCAAAAATTACAGAATTGGACTGGGACGAAAGCGTACTGATTGACAGCCTACTGAATTTTACGGCGCAGCCCGCTCGGCACTTTTCGGGTCGTGGACTGAAACGAAACCAGACTTTTTGGTCATCGTTCGTACTCAAAACACCAACACATACTATTTTTATTGGTGGCGACTCAGGTTATGATACCCACTTCAAAACCATAGGTGATAAATACGGCCCGTTCGACCTTGCTATTTTGGAGTGTGGCCAGTACAACGAGTTCTGGAAATACATACACACCATGCCCGAAGAAACCGCTTTGGCGGCTACCGAACTCAAAGCCAGAGCGTTGCTGCCAGTACATTGGTCAAAATTTAACTTAGCTCTACACCCTTGGACAGAGCCGATTGAGCGTTTGGAAAAGGCCACCCAAAAGCTAAATATGCCATTGATGAGAGTGAAAATTGGGGAAGTAAGCCCAATTATTAGTGAAAAATGAAAAGTGAAAAACGAATTTTTATTTATTGACTATGAACTATTTAATCCTAAAAATTGCGCTCGAAAAATTGAATAAAAACCAAAGAGGATTACTTTTTGTCGCTTTTCACTTCTCACTTTTCACTTTTCATTCAAATGCCCAAACGCTCGAATCGTACATTCAGCAGGGTTTGCAGCATAGTTTGGCACTAAAACAAGAAGATATGGAGATACAAAAAGCCCTCGAAAGCATCAATCAGGCACGAGCGTTGTTTTATCCTCGTCTTACCTTTGCACCTACTTATAGCTTGGCGGCAGGTGGGCGGAGGCTCAACTTTCCAGTCGGTGATTTGCTCAACCCCGTTTACAGTACGCTCAACCAACTTACAAAGTCAAGTAGTTTTCCACAGATTCAAAACGTAAACGAACAACTTGCACCCAATAACTTTCATGACACAAAGTTTACAGTTCAGTTTGCTATTTATGACCCACAAATCAAATACAACTACTTGATTCAAAAACAGTTAGTGTCGGTACAACAAGCCAAACGCAAAATAGTAGAAAACGAAATCAGATATAACGTTACCTCTACTTATTATCAATATTTACAAACTACCGAAACACTAAAAGTATATGAAAACACTCGCCAAACATTGAGTGAACTACTGCGATTGAACCAAAAATTAGTAGCCAATCAGGTAGCAACAAAGGACGTGGTAGCGGCAGCAGAATACGAAATCTCGAAGCTGAATCAACAAGTGGCAGTGATGAAAAAAAATCAGAACTTGGCGAAGGCGTATCTTGAATATTTAACCAAAGCCCCTTTGCCCCCAGAGGGGGGATTTAAAACTGACACTCAAACTGCCTTTGACAAAGCCATGTCAATAAAACAAATCCCCCTCTCTGGGGGGCAAGGGGGGCTTCTTCAACTTTCCGAGTCCATCAAAGTGGCAGAATCGGCGGTTTTATTACAACAAAAATCTGCCATGTTACCATCTGTTTTCTTGGGTGGTAATGCTGGTTTTCAGGGCTTTGGCTATCTGTTTTCTGGTCAAGAATATGCAGTTGTGCAAGTAGGACTCAACTGGGATTTATTTAAGGGTTATGAAAAAAAATCAAAAATTCAGATAGCGAAAATTCAGACAGAAATACTAAAAACCAAGAAGCTGGAAGTAGAACGCCAGCTCGAATTGCAGATTGAACAGGCCTATTTGGAACTCGATGCCGCTCGTGAAAACCTCACACTAACAGCAGATGCCAAAACCAAAGCAGAAACATATTTTAAAGTCATTGATAGCAAATATAAAAACGGCAATATGCTTTTTATAGAGTGGCTCAAAGCCCAAAATGACGTAACAACGGCACAATTACAACAATCACTGGCACAGTTTGATGTGTTGTTAAAGTATAGTTTTTTGGAAAGAGTTGTAAATCAGTGATATAAATTTTAGAGTTCAACCAAGTTATAGTCTTGAACCAAGTTTTTTGCAAAAAGTGCTTTGATTATAGGTACAAAAGGCAGCATTGTTTCATATTGAAGATCTGGCGTATTGAGTACAATTAACTTGATATTCAGTTTTTTGTAATTTTGTTGGTAGCTCAAATTTTTATCGGCAGTAATTAAAAACTCTATTTTGACATCAGACATTGCCTGTAATAACTGGCCATTTTTAAGCGAAGCCCAGCCTTGTTCAGGTACGGTTGTTACCTCAAAATCATCACCAGAGCGATATTTGAGTTTTTTAGGAATATTCTCATCAAGCAGCAGTCGGAACATTGAAATTGGTAGTAAATGATACTGTGGATTGAACAAAATCTAACAAAGCCAAGGCTTGCTGGGGTTTTACAGACGGGAAGTCATCAATAAATTCACCAACGGTATGGCCGCCTTTTAGGTAGTCGAATAGTCCTCGAATTGGTACACGGGTATTAAAAAAAACTGGCGTACCGCTCTGAATATCTGGGTGGACAGTAATTAACTGGTTCATAGTTTCGTGAAATATAATTCAACACAAAGATAAAACAATTTTAGAATGAAAAACATACAAATTATTACGGTAGGGGTTTTGGTTTTTTTTATTTCATGCAATAAAAAAGAAGAAACCAAGGTCGAGAAATCAGTCTTTACTGACGAAGTCGTGATACCCGTGCAACTCGCCAAAGTTGAAAATATAAGCCGTGCCGAGCCAATTTTGGCATCGGGTATAGTAGCCAGCACTGACGAGGCCCGTATGTCGTTTAAGTTGGGGGGAATTGTCAGTAAAATCTATGTCAAAGAAGGCCAAAGGGTGAGCAAAGGACAACTTTTGGCTACGCTCGATATGACCGAAATCAACGCCCAGGTATCACAAGCACAGTATGGTGTCGATAAATCGGAACGTGATTTTGGTAGAGTTCAGAATATGGTTAAAGACACCGCCGCTACACTCGAACAACTACAAAACGTAACTACTGGCCGAGATGTAGCACAACAAAATCTGACGATAGCACGATTCAATCAGTCGTATGCACAGATTCGGTCGGCTATTTCGGGAATCATCATTAAAAAAATGGCTAACGAAGGCGAACTCGTTGGGCCAGGCGTGCCAATTTTTATGGTATCGTCCAATCAAAAAAGCGACTGGGTAGTACGTGTGGGCATCACAGACAAAGACTGGACAAGGCTCAAAATCGGCGACGATGCCACCATAACGCTCGACGCTTACGCTACCGATGAGCCATTGACGGGTAGCGTGTCGGAACTTGCCCCCATGGCCGACCCGATGAATAAAATGTACGAAGTAGAAGTAAAAATAGCGACCAATGGTAAAAAAGTAGCTTCGGGTATGTTTGCCAAAGTAGAGTTGAATCCTGCTCAAAACCGTAGCTATGCCGTTGTGCCGATTGAGGCTATATTGGAAGGCAACGGCAAAAATGCTTATGTTTTTACGTTAGACAATTCAAGAAAAAAAGTAAAGAAAATACCAGTTACTATTGGCTACATTGAGGGTAACAAGGTTTTGATTACTTCGGGCTTAGACTCTGTCAATGAGGTAGTTACGAGTGGGTCGGCGTTTTTGGGGGAAGGGGCGTTGGTTTTAGTGAAAAGTGGGAAGTGAAAAGTGAAAAACGAGAAGTGAAAAGTGAAAAACGAGAAGTGAAAAGTGAGAAACGAGAAGTGAAAAGTGAAAAACGAGAAGTGTGAAGTGAAAAACGAGAAGTGAAAAGTGAGAAACGAGAAGTGAAAAGTGAAAAACGAGAAGTGTGAAGTGAGAAACGAGAAGTGAAAAGTGAAAAACGAGAAGTGAAAAGTGAGAAACGAGAAGTGTGAAGTGAAAAACGAGAAGTGAAAAGTGAAAAACGAGAAACTTGAAAATATAAATGGAAAAAGAGAGCATTATACAGCAGAAGTTATTTGCATTTGCTATTCGAGTTGTTAATCTAAGTAATTGGTTAGTTGATACCCGAAAAGCCTATAAATTAGCTGACCAAATATTACGAAGCGGAACATCTATCGGTGCTAATGTCGAAGAAGCGGAAGGTGGATTCACTAAAAAAGATTTTAATGCAAAAATTGGCATTGCCTACAAAGAAGCTCGTGAAACACGTTACTGGCTAAAACTCTTATTTGCAACGGGTTACTTAGATGAAAAGCTATACACTTCACTTTTAAATGATTGTATAGAACTAATTAAAATCTTGGCCTCAATACAAAAAACAACCAAACGAAATTTGAACGACAACAGATAGAAGTGAAGAGTGAGAAGTGAAAAACGTTTTTCATTTCTCACTCTTCACTCTTCACTAAAAAAATATGAATATTTCAGAATTTAGCGTCAAAAACTGGCAATTTATGTTGGTTATGTTTTTGGGAGTGGTGGCTTTGGGCATTAACTCACTGGTGAATATGCCCCGCTCCGAAGACCCCGACATGACTACCCGAAGCGTAGCTGTTATTTTTGTATATCCTGGCACCGATGCCGTGGACATGGAGGAGTTGATTGTGGATAAAGCCGAAAGCCGATTCAACGAACTCGACAATGTCAAAGAAATCATTACTTATATCGGCGATGGTGTGGCTTCGGTCAGAATCGAGTTTGAGTGGAACGAGTCGAGTAGCGATGATAATTATCAGGCTACCGTCCGAGAAGTTAATGCACTTCAAAAAGAACTGCCGCAAGATATTTATCGGATTGACATACAGCGTTTTACGCCTACCGACGTGAGCGTAATGCAAGCCGCATTGGTGTCGGACGTGGTCTCGAACCGAGAACTGGGGCAGCAAGCCGAGCGACTCCGTAAACTACTCGAAAAAGTACCAGCACTCAAAAAAGCCAAAGACTGGGGCTACCCAAATACCAATATTCGGGTGGCACTAAATATCGAAAAAATGGCGCAGGTCAATATCCCCGCCAATCGAATTTTGGGTGCGTTACAGTCCGAAAACTTGGTTATTCCAGCAGGCAGTCTGAGCCTTGGTTCACGAAAATTTAATGTAAAAACAACCGAAAAATACAAGTCGCTCGAAGAAATTGGTAATACGATTGTAGGCACTAATGGCACAAAAATAGTTTATTTGAAAGACATAGCCGAAGTGGGTTATAATTATGAAGAAGAAACCTACCTCACACGGCTCAATGGCCACCGCTGTGCGCTGGTAACGGTGGCTCAAAAAGAAGGTAAAAATATCAGTAAAACAGGGGCAATAATCAACCCAATTATCGAATCGTTTGAGAAAACATTGCCTTCAAATATCAAATTAGTCAAAAACTTCGACCAGTCGGTCAGTGTCACCAAACGCCTCAATAATTTTGCCAAAGACTTCGCCATTGCCATCTTGCTGGTGTCGCTCACGCTGCTACCATTGGGTTTTCGGGCAGCGATAGTGGTCATGGTTTCTATTCCGTTGTCGTTGGCTATTGGCTTGGCGGCTATTGACTTTTTGGGGTTTAGTATCAATCAATTAAGCGTAGTGGGGCTTATCGTGGCTTTGGGTATTTTGGTGGACGACAGCATAGTGGTTGTCGAAAACATAGAACGCTGGATGCGAGACGGCTACAACAAGCGCGAAGCGGCCATCAAAGCCACCAAACAAATTACGCTGGCCGTCATTGGCTGTACTGTTACATTGATTTTGGCTTTTTTGCCACTCAATTTTTTGCCTGAGTCGTCGGGGCAATTTATCAGAAGCCTGCCCATTGCTGTTACCATGACTATCTTGGCTTCTATGATTGTGTCGCTCACTATTGTGCCATTTTTAAGCAGCCGTATCTTAAAACATGACCACAACCCCAACGGAAATATATTTATGCGAGCCTTAAAAAAACTAATAAGTGGCTCATACTCAAAACTTTTGCACTGGGCTTTGCGCCATCCGTGGCCTACGCTGGCTGTGGCTGTATTGTTGTTTGGGTTGTCGTTACAAATTCCCAAAAGAATAGGTTTTGCGCTTTTTCCGAAGTCTGAGAAGCCTATGTTTTTGATAACCGCCGAAACACCCGACGGCTCGGCTCTATCTGAAACCAACCGTGTGGCCAAACTAATTGAAGCAAAATTGAAACAAACCAAAGAGATAAAATACTACACTACCAACGTAGGCAGGGGCAATCCCCGTATTTATTATAATATCATTCAACGAAACGAAACGGCCAACTATGCCGAGTTTTTTGTACAAGCCAACGACATAACGCCCGCACAAAAAACAGTACTCATCGACCAACTTCGTAGTCAATTTTCGGGAGTAGCCAATGCCGTGATTCAGGTCAAAGATTTTGAGCAAGGCCCACCAGTCGAAGCACCCATCGCTATCAGAATTTATGGTGAAGACCTCGAAAAACAACGAAAAATAGCCAACGATGTACAGAAAATATTACAAGAAACCGAGGGAACTGTCTATGTAAACAACCCACTGGCTTACCGAAAAACCGATATACGTGTCAAAATAAACAAAGAAAAAGCTGGGCTGCTGGGTATAGCTATTGCCGACATCAATCGCACAGTCAGATTGGCTATTGCAGGGCTTAACATTGGCACATTTAGAGACACCAACGGCGACGACTATAACATCAATGTTACGCTTCCCAAAGGCAATACAACAACCCTCGAAAGCCTCAATAGTCTTTATATCAATACAATGATGGGTGGGGCGGTGCCGCTGCGCCAGATTGCCGATATACAATTTGAGACGAGCGCAAACCAGATTAGGCACTATAATCTCGACCGATTGGTAACTCTTACGGCCAATTTAAAAACAGGCTACCAGATTGACAAAGTCTATAACGAAGTCATTGCCAAGCTCGACAAATACCCAATGCCCGAAGGCTTTAAGTACAAAGCAGCAGGCGAATTGGAAGCCCGTCAAAAATCGTTTGGTGGTTTGGGGACGATTATTTTGCTGACTATTTTTGGATTTATTGGCGTGTTAATTCTCGAATTTGGCACTTTCAAGAGTTCGCTAATTGTGCTTTCGGTCATTCCGTTGGGGGTCATTGGAGCATTTTCGGCTTTGTATTTGGTGGGTTATCCGTTGTCGTTTGTGGCTATTGTTGGGCTTATTGCGCTTGTAGGCATAGAAGTCAAAAACTCAATACTTTTGGTGGACTTTACCAATCAACTACGCCAAGACGGTATGCCACTAATCGAAGCCATAGAACAAGCTGGCGAAATACGTTTTGTGCCCATAGTTTTGACATCGCTCACAGCCATTGGTGGCCTTATACCGCTGGCCATCGAAGCCAACCCACTTTATAGCCCACTGGCATGGGTGCTGATTGGTGGCCTCATTAGTTCTACAATTCTTTCACGCATCCTTACGCCCGTTATGTACAAGCTCATGCCGCCCAAAATAAGTTAGGCAAAAAACACTATTTAACAAACCTTATAATTAAAATTTCACCCAATAAAAATACCAGTGCGGCACACAAAAAATATTTCCAGAGGCTCAATCCTACATTTTCTTTTTCAAAAGACGTTACAAAATCGCCATCGGCAACGCTGTCAAAAACCTGAATATTGGGCTGGTTGCCAAAGGCTTGTCGCAGTTCGGTAGGTGTATAAAAATCAAGTTTAGACTCTCGGTTATCTTGATTGATGGCCAATAGTTGCTGGCGTTGGCCGTTGGCTTGGAGTTCATAATAACCTGCTTCTATTTCTTGGTCGGCACTGAGTTGGTTACTTTTGGGTAATTCGAGCGTGAGTTGTTCGCCGTTCAATAATTGTATGGGTATAATTTCGAGTTTGTCTTTTTTGAGTTTAAAAGTGGTGTTTGCCGCAGTGTTTTTGATGGTGAGGGTAATGGTGTTTTCGGCAAACGAATAAGCCGCTCGTTCTTGTTTGGCACTTAGGGAGGCTATTTTGTACATGGTTGGTACAAATAGCGCATTTTGGCCAAAGTTGCCATACAAGTCTTGTAGTGGGCTGGCCAACACAAACACCTTACCCTTTTGAGTAGCCGACTGGCTCAAAAACACATCGCCACTACGAGCCGACAAAATACGGCTGCCGTTGGCTTGCCATTGCCAAACTGGCGACACGTTAGGCATATCAACGTTTTCGCTTCGGATAGATTGCTCAAAAACGTCTGCAAAAAAAATACTATTTCTGTCAGGATTAGACAATGGTACAACATTGGGCGGCTGGTTGGCTCTTGACATAAGGCCGTTTATTCCTAAATTAGACAAAAAACCACTGTAAGAAGCTACATCGGGCGAAGTGGGTGGAATGAGCAATAGTGTACCACCATTTTTGACAAAATCACTCACCTCAGACCGTAGCGCACCTTCTATTTTTTCTATTCCTTCCAGCACAATCAAGTCAGTTGTTTTCAAAATTCCTAAGTTGGTATTATTGACGTTGAAACTCTGTAAAGCAAAAAGACTATCGTTGTCAAATACATTCTGAATATATTGCTGTGGTGCTTGCTGGCTATAAAAGTGCGAGACCCTGATGGTAGGCGAAGCGTTGAGTACAAAAAAATAGTTGTTGTCAAACGTTATAGGAAAGTCGTCAAAAGTAATACGTCCTCGCTTGTAGCCTTTTCCACGGATATTAAAATTGAATGAAACGGTAGCCGAGCCATTGGCCGAAAGGCTCACGGGGGCTGTCGAAACCTGTGTATTGTCAATGAACAACTTAATAATCAAGTTTTTGACATCGCTACTGCCCGAGTTGCTGACTTTTGTAAATATGATATTGTTCTGAAATTCTCTGATAAAAGGTGTATTGAGCCAGACTGAATCTACAAAAACGTTTTGGGTAGTTTTGGCTTGAACAGGCACAACAAAAAGCCGACTGTTACTATCGATTTTGAATTTGTATAGGTCGCCAACTGTACTTTTTTGAAAATCTGAAAACCAAAATAACTGGTTCTTTCCGCTCGAATACCGAGACAATAAATTTTGTTGCCGTCTAAACACATTGTCTAAACTACGAGACGTATGCGCCAGTTTGATGGTTGTGAGGCGGTCTTTGATTTTGGTAGAGGCACTCAGCAACTGCTCTTGGCTTGCAAAGTCGTTGGTAACGAGTTGTACATTAGTTGCATTTTTAAAAAGGCCGAGTAATTGATCAAGTTTTTGGGTGGCAATGTCCAAATAGCGTTGGTTATTGTCTTCGTTTTGCATCGAAAACGAATTGTCCAAATAAATACTCGTAACCCCCGAGCGGTCAATACCCGATTTGTTTTTGCTGGGCAAATAGGGTTGAGCAAAAGCCAAAACCAGTGCTGCCACCGCCAGCACTCGTGCCGCCAAAATGAGCCACTGTTTGAGCCGCCTAAACGAGCTTGTTTCTTGCTCTACGTTTTTGAGCAAGGCAACGTTCGAGAAGTAAACTCGACGAGTACGCCGAAAATTAAATAGATGGATAGCAATCGGAATGGCAACGGCCAACAGACTCCACAAAAAAGCAGGAAATAGAAAATTCATAATTAGTTTACAAAACAATAATTAAGCCAACGACAACAATATAGCCAAATAATCAATTAGATACGCCGTTTAATCAAAAATGACCATCGGTTTGTGATTTATTAACTAACATTGTCAGACAAAGTAACCATCAAATTTCTTTAAATTTATTAACAATTATGAAAAAGATAACGAATGCCCTGCTCACATTGTTTTTTGTGATGTTTATGAGCGTAGCTTTTGGCCAAACCAAAAAACCAGCCACCAAACCAGCATCTAAGCCAGCTTCGACACCGACCACAAAACCATATTCTCCACCTACAACAAAACCTGCTACAACTACCCCAGCCAAGCCAGCCCCAGCGACCGAGCAAGAAGATATGCAGGCTCAATATGACAAACTAAACGGCAATGCCACAAAACCCGCAACGACAACCAAACCCAAAGCCGCCGATAAACCTTATGTACGACCGAGTGCTGGGTCGGCGGGGTCGAGAGTAGCCGATAGCCCTAAGTCAAAACCACAAAAAGAGCCACGCAAAGCATCGTCAAAGAGTAGCAACGGCGATGACTCAAAGTTTCATGTTGGGCTACGGGGCGGTGTCAATTTGATGACCATAGCCAAAGCTGGTTCTTTTCAAGAAGCAGGTACAACGAGTGGAATCGGCTATCATGGGGGCTTGGTGATGAACCTTGGTGGCAAGATGCTATCAGTACAGCCCGAAATATTGTTTTCTCAGATTGGAGTCAAATATACAGATGCTGCCACTTCCCTACAAGGGTCTTTCAATACTATCACTGTGCCAGTCCTTCTCAAATTATCGTTAGGGAGCGATTCGTTTCGTTTTTTTATAACTGGCGGTGGTTTTGGCTCTTATTTGCTCAATGGCACAGCAACGGGTTCTATTGGCGGACAAACAATTACAGAAACCCTAAAATTTGAAGACGGCGACCGCCGCATTGAGTACGGAGCAGCGGGTGGCGCAGGAGTACAGATTGGGCTTGGCAAAATGAAACTCAACCTCGAAGGGCGTTATAATTATGGCTTAGGCGGCAACGAAAAAGTAAAAGAAGATGCTTACAGCCGTACCATTATGGTATCGGTAGGTGTGCTGATACCATTGTAGAGAGGGTTATTGAAAATGTTTTTGACTATTTTGAGATGACTACCTGCAATTTGGAGGGGCAAAATGGTCATCTCACATAGATATTTTGATAATTGGGTTTTTATTCTACATGTTTGGGCGTTTGTTTTTTGTGCCAACACAAACGCCCGAGCCTAATGAATACTGCAACTTCTCCAAATACCGAAGACGCAACTCTGACAAAGCTACTGAAAGACCTCACTGACAGAGAGACAGAGCTACTACGCCGCCTGACTGCCGACCCGACCAACGAGGAAGTGGCCGATGCCATGTGCGTCAGCCCCAAAAGTATAGCCAATTATAAAAACCGTATTGGTGAAAAATTGGGACTTAAAGGCAATCGTACAATTCTCAAGTTTGTGCTTAAAAACTGTGCATTTTTTCAGTCTATATCCAGCATTTTTATAAACCCTGCCCAAGGGGCAGAAAAACAGGAAACAGGAAACAGGAAACAGGAAACAGAAAAACAGAAAAACAGAGAAACAGGCGACTTTGCAACGTAAAAAACAATAAAATTGGGGTGAAAACACCTCATAAATTGGGGTGTTTTCACCCCAACAATTACCATTTTGAGCTGCTACCTTTGTGGTGTTATAACAAATTAGTTTTTTACTTTTTTTTAAACACTAAACATAAATTATCATGTTCAAGCTTATTTAAAAACAAGAGATTATTCGATTTTGGTAAATCATTTGTGAATACTCAAAATCAAAGCCAACCGGCTTAGTAGGTACGTTAAAAACATAACCATTCTTTTTATTCTAAAATTTTAATATTATGCAAATTCAATTGAAAACCATAGTAACTATTTTCACGCTTCTTGCTTTTATTTCATGTAATGATACTACAAATCATAATGTGATACCAATAAACGCTTCAAGAACGGAGATAGTAGCACAGTCAGATATGATGACTATTTCAACAATTATTGATACAAAACTATCAGGCCTAGTTAAAGATATTTTTACTCATTCGGCTACGCTATTGCAAAAAATGGGAAAATCTCAAGGCTTAGTTAATGTCGACATACAAGATTTTGATTTCGATAACTTGTACCAGAGTACAACAACAGGAGTTGTTGGAGATGCTATTGTTATTAACTACAAAGGAAATACTGATAATGTCAGTTTTTCATTCGTAGTATTCAGAAATCAAAATAATGAACTGCTTAATCCAATGTTAATTAAAACGATAGCTGGTGTAAGTATAGATTATGGCGTGATAGAAACAGGAAGTAAACTTACACTCTCTAAAAATCAAAAAGTAGTAACTTTAAGCACGGAAAGTATTTATTCAAATGCTAATCCTCAGGCGAGAGGCTGCGGTCAAGCAACAGCAGACTGCATAGTTGATGCATATTCAAATCATGGATGGGCGTCAGTGTATATTTTTGTTCAGACGGCTTTCTTGCCCCAAACAGCAGCTGGAATTGCAATAGCTTGTGCAGGAAAAAATTGTTTTTAACCCTACTATCATTATGTATTTACACAAGTTAATATTTTTTTATTTTTTTATTTTTGTGCCTTTAGCGTTCTTAGTAGCACTCACAAAAATAGATTTGATTTCAAACAACGTCTTCGCTGCTTGTCTTTTACTGTATGTGGTTATTTACCACCCTTTTATATCAGGTAAAAGGCTTATAGAATTAGAAATTATTAAAAAAGCGCAATTCTGGAAAAACTTTATTCCTTTTTGGAATTTCAAATATTTTGATGTTTTGTTTTTGAGTAAGTAGTATTTAGTTGCGTTGCGAGCAGTCGGGTGTTTCCACCCGACAGTTATTAATTGCTAAAACCATGAAAAGATTTTGTTCATTGAGTATCGCTATTTTTTGGTGTCAGGAGGACTATTTTATAAACCCCAGTCAATATTTGAAA
>JAYWHT010000116.1:0-85212 GCA_043777595.1 Spirosomataceae bacterium | reverse complement strand
CATTGGTTTTGGTGGCTTCTATCGGATAAAACTCGCACGATGGAACTTGTTTGAGTGCTGCTGCATGAAAAACAAAATCAACACCCACCATAGCTGGGCTAACACTATCGAAATCTCTGACATCACCAATATAAAACTTCAATTTGTTACTTTGGTACTTTACTCGCATGTCGTCTTGCTTTTTTTCATCTCGACTAAATATCCGAATCTCTTTAATTTCAGTATTTAAGAATCTATCCAAGACGGCATTACCAAAAGATCCTGTGCCACCCGTAATCAATAGTATTTTATTTTTAAACATTGTTTAGAGTGATTAACTTTAATAATTCTTCTATTTTGTTTTCTACAACCATTTCTGTTTTGATACCCTCACACTCGAACATCTGATAGATTGTATTTGCTATATCCACTGCACTATATGGGTCAAAGACCGCCGAGGGACGTATAACATCATATACATAAGGTAAGTCGGCGGCTATAACATCTGCACCACATACAGTAGCTTCGGCCAACGGCAGGCCAAAACTCTCAAGTAAAGATGGAAAAACAACGTATCTACATGTTTGATATAGTTCTCGTACTTTTTCTAAATTACACCAGCCATGATTTACAATTTTGTAGCCTTTACTTTCCATATAAACCATTTCAGCAATCAATTCTGGATAAGTATTAAAAACAGTCAAATGTAGTTCAAGTCTAATACTATACTTTTGGTACAAAACCTCAACCGCCTCCAACAAACGAATGTGATTTTTCTGACGTACTCCATCAGCTACATACAAAAAGAAATTTTCCTTAGGAATTATTGTATTGGGTTTAAAAAAATCAATATCAAAAAACGGTAGCACATTTATGTTTGCCGTTTGCACACCTATCTCTGCTTCTACCAACGCTTTTGTACTTTGAGTCTGGACAACCCATTGATATTCCTTATAATTGGCTATCTTTATATAAATCCTTTTAGCAAAAAACTGTAATCTTTCTTTCAGTTTGTACGCACTATTATCTCTTAATATCAATGCGTTATGAAACAATACGGTTACTGGAATAGAAGATAAATAAATAGGCGGCGGAACATTAGCGAAGCAAAAAGCGCTATTTATTTGATTTTTATTTTTTCTATAAAACCCCTTTCGCTTTTTTTCAGATGCCCGTAATTTTAACTTGTGAGAATCTTCAATTAGTGTTTCCGTCTTTGATTCAAGTCTATCGTCAATCAGAAAGTAAAAAGACTTCAAAACTCCTTTCTTGTGTAAGTATTTAATGAAGTATTCCAACAAAATCTTTCCGCCGCTGCTTTGAATATAGATGGCATCAATTATGTTCATTTAATTATAGAGCAAAATGTTTACTGTATTCTACTGCACTAATTCTAACTATACTGTATTTCATCGTTTAAAATTTTTTTAGTGTAGTAATAAGTCAATACAAAGAGTGGTAGACCATAAATAAAAAAATGACCATTTCTCAGTAAAAATGACAATATTACAACTAATGACCCATTATTATACATCCAATAGGTATTCTTGGTTGTGAAAGGACTGATATCATTTCTTTTAACAAAATTATAAAACAAAAATAATACAAGGGAAACTATCCCTAATAATCCCATTTCAGAAAGAATCCTATTAAATAATGAACTGGCATCGTGTATATTAAGCGAGTTCATAAATAAGTCATTACCTAATAAAGAATACTTTGCGTGGGCAAACTCATGGGAGCCTATACCAGTCCCTATCATTGGATGTTGTTTCATGTTTTCAATAGCAATGACCCCATGATTAACAAGAGTGAGCGTAGATCCGTCAATACCGTCAGCTATACTTGAATCTACCCCATCTGTTGCTACTTTATTTATAGAAAGCACTCTATCTTGGAATTTTTTTACACTGTTAAATATGAATCCTCCTGATATAAATAGTACAATTCCTGCTACAATTATGTATTTAGGTCTTGCAAAGTTAAATACTAACAGTAAAACACTGACAACAATACTGAAATACGTAACGGATGATTGTGTGAGAACAGAGGCTGTTAAAATAACTATTGCTTGAATTTTATTCAATATTACTGGTTTGACCAGTGTAAATACTGAATAAAAAATTGCACACGACATTACATTTCCAAAATGAGCTGGTTCTGGAAGTATGGAGTGTAAATTGTATAATCCCGAAAACCCTATGTCACCAGACGATATACTATCTCCAAAACTTCTTTCCTGCCCGAGCCACGAAAAATTATACCCTATCTCAAATCCTATCTTGTGAGAAATTACTTGGACAATACCCAATAACGAAATCCAAAAAGCCGCACTAAGATATATTCGAAAGATATTCTCAAAATCAAATTTTTTATATACCAAAATATGATAGTAAAACAGATAAACCACAAATGGCCCAAGCCAGTATTTGATAGTATTTACAAGTGTTGTATTTGAGAGTAGCACATTCACTAAACCAAAAAAAAGGACGGCAGAGAATACTAATATCAATTTAATATCTGTTGTCTTATTTTTAAAAAACAGATAAGGTAACAAAAAAACTATAATAATATAATAGTAATAAAAATCAAAAAGGGGGGTAGGCACTGATGATAGTGTAAAGAAAATACAAATAACAAGTGCTATATTTATTAGCTTATCCATTTAATATCAACTTCAACTATGCCGTTTTTATGATAAAAAAAGATCCTGGTTCTCTTTCGGGGGTTAATCTCGGGCATTTTGTAGCTAATTTTTCAAAATGATTATGTTTTAGATAATTTAAAGCCCCAAGTATTTTCCATTGTGAATTTGAAGTTAAAAAGGCTTCTAGAATATATTGCTCATTCCAGAATATCACTCTATCTCTAAGCCATGATTCTAAATAATCCCTAGGCGAGAAAATATCGTGAATATGTACAATAACTCCCTTATTTAGAATCGGCAACAGTTCCAGATATTCAAATAAAACGTCTCCCTGTGGTCTTATAACATGAGACGAGTCAATAAATAAAATATCATTGGCTTCTAATTGTCGAAAAAAAATCACGTCAATATCCTCTACCCGCTTGCGTATTACTTCAATATCCAACTTTTCAAGCCAGGGCATTTCATAAGGTTCTATACAAATATGTTTGCATGTATAATTCGTATCCAATTTGCTATTCTCCTTGATTGCTAACTGTGCCATTTTTGTGGAATGACCAGAACCAATTTCAATTATCTTTTTAGGTTTTTTTAGCCTGATTATATTATACCAATATTCGGCATCCCCTGATTCAAAAGACCCATTTTTAAAATGAAACGTGGTATCATTAACGGCGTAGTCTGAAAACGTCTCAAATTCTTTTTCATACCCAAATTCATCTAACAACTGTAATTGTTCATTTATATTCCAATTTATACCAGACAATTTTCTCTCATCTGAAAAGGGTTTCTTCATGTATTTATAATCAAAAAAAGGCTCATAGTAGTGATTTCTGACAGGGATAACACCTATTTTCAAAAGAATATTTTTAGAGACACTAAGCCTTTGTAGCCCAATCCTTCTTACCATTTTCAAAGTAATTGCAGAAAATATAACAAATGGGGATAATAGAACATCAAGAATTTTTAACATCGATTAGACTTTTTTGATAAGTAGTTTATTTATAATCTATCTTAGATTCATTACTTTGTAATATAACTGTTTAATCGTTACCACAGTATCGGTTATTAGTTGTAGTATTTTTACCAGAATAAAAGGATAATTGACCATCTTTTTATTCTGCATTATTCTTTTTTCTATCAGAGACCGTTCTGAAAAATATTGCTTTTTCAACCTATCTCCCCCAGAAATAGACTCGCTATAAAGTCTAAAAATAGCAACAAAAACGTTAAATCGAACAAATTTAGCATGATTGAATTCTAAATCAACCAGTAGTTCCCCATCCCATTGAGTACTATTTTTTTCGTTAAATCCACCTATTTTTTTAAAAATTTCACTTCTTATAAACGTAGCAGGTTGAAATATGGATATTGTTCTCAGCCGATAGAAATTTAGATTCCAAGTCATGCTAAAGGTAGGCATTAGCTTCTTTATACCTTCTTTGTTTGTGTAGCCATGTCCATAGTAAACGTCATAACAAGGATTTTTGTTGATGAAATTGATGGCTTGTATAAATGCATTCGGTAGAAGTAAATCATCGGAATTGATATAGTAATATATTTCACCTGATGCTTTTGAAAATCCTTTATTTAATGCGTTGGCAGGCCCTTTGTCTTTTTCGCTTACCCAATAAGTCAAAAATTGTTCATATTTCTTTATTATGTCTGCGCTTTTATCAGTACTACCACCATCTATGATAATATACTCAATATTGGGATAATTTTGCAATAAAACTGACCTAATAGTTTCCTCAATGTACTGGCCTTGATTATAGCTAATAGTCACGACAGATATTTTGGGATATGCAATACTCTTGTCATACAGCGATGTAGCTGTTTCTTCTGTCCAAGGCCAACCAATAGTATAATCTGGCGGGGGGGGCAATAAAGAAAGATATTTAGATTGTATTTTCAAAACAATATTTTTTGATTAGGCCATATAGATAATATTTCTTTTTTTTGAAGTACGATATTCTGTACGGTTCATTGTCTGTACCATAGACACCGATTATAATCGGCAAATGTGGTAAAAGTTTAAAAGTTTCTTGATTAGCTAATGCAGAGTTTATAGCTCTTGACAAAGAGTGCTCAAAAAATCTACCTTCTGCTTCATTGATTACTAAAAAAAAAGATGACAAATGATTTTTGAAAAAGGTATGACTGAATATAAAAAAGCGACTATCCGCCCATGTCAAGTTCTGAGTCAAATTAGCACATATATTTACACTATCAGAAACAGATTTAATTATAGTTGCAAAATTACTAATATTATAACGACCTGTTACTTTTACAATAATTGATGATTGTGATATTAAAAAAGAGTTATTCATAGCATATTCTATAATTTCAGCCTCACCATTACTTTTGCCTAAATGACTGACTTTTGTCTCAAACTTTATATATTCGCAGTCTATTCTATTTTCTAATAATGCTGATATTTTTGGTGAGTCGTAGTTACTATTTTCACAGAAAACAATGGGTAAGCCGTGAGTTAACCAAGCAGAAATGGCTAAATAATAGTCATTTTCTCTATCCTCAACATTACATCTTGCTAAATTAGGGGTATTTCGAGGTGATATAGTACCTGTAAGTAGTAAAACTTTTTTTTTCATCTTTTACATCCAATGTAATATCCTATTTTTTATTTTATCAATGATGTTACGATTTTTATTTGTTGTTGTAGTAGAATTAAAATTGTGCTGCAAGGGAAAATGGGTAGAATTATTTTCAACGAATGCCAGCCAAGTTGCAAAATAACGTTCCATGATTCCTCCTTGCATTCTAAACTTTCTATCTTTATCATAAATATCTAATTTACCGCTTTCAATAATATATGATATGTATGACATACTATTTTTGAAACTATCCATTTTAATCAAAAAAGAACAGCATAAATTTATTGATTGTCCTTTTAAATTTTCTTCTGAAAATGATTGTTTGTAGTAGGTATTCAAGTCCTCAATTACGCTACTGTAACAGTTTTTTCCGCTTCCTATCCACACATTAGGTTTTGATGGATCCATTAAATATTTGACTTTGATTTCTTCGTTAAATGAGTACGATGCAAAAGAAACATGATTAAAATCTCTCATCAGAGGGTACAAATCACTTTCGTTAATATTTATAGCTACCATATCATAATGTATGAATCCGATAAAATCTAAGTTTTTATAAATGTCTGGATTCTTATATATGTTGTATATGACTTCCGACTCTGCATAACTTTTTCCCAACGGATAATAGTTATGCAATTCATTTAGATTTATTATGTCAATTCCTTTGTTCTTGTATTCGTAGATATTTTTATTGTCTGGATTGACATTCACGAAAGTGAAATATTTTAAGCTATTTTCACAATAATATTCAAAATTAATCTCGTTGTGAAATGTCACAAATATTCTGTAGTTGTTGTACGCTTTATTCATTCCAAATTTTTTTAGCTGACCCATCCAATAGTTTATAACTTTGTGTAATGGATACAAAAGTGAAAATAAACCAACAAATTATATTTGCTAATAAAACACCTTCTATCTTTAAATATTTAACAAAAAGTATTGACAAAGGAACATTGAGAACCAGTAAGACAACAGATGTGTAACTCAATAGCTTAAGTTTTCCTGATGAATTAACTATTGTGTTTGAAATACTGCAGAGCGACGTTAACAAAGTATATATTAGGGTTAAAAATGAAATACCAAAAGAAATAATTACGGTTTTGCTATTGAGCCAGTACCCATAGACCAAAGGTGCTGCAAGTAACATCATTATCCCAAAAACTACAACCAAACCATATAGTATAAATAGCTGTTTTATTGATTTTTTAATCCAATTAAATTCTTTGTTATGATAAGCACTGGCAACAGTAGCCCAATATGGCATTATAAGTATTCCTATTGGAAAATTTAACAAACTAAAATATTTTATTGATATATTGTAATCTACTACCATATTAGAATTTAGAAACTTTGATATGATAATGTTATCTGTAGAGTACATGACTAACCCGAACAGTTGGAATATAAAAAAATATCCTCCTGTTACAACTATCTCTTTACTTTTTGTTATATCAATATCCCTTAATGATGGTTTCAGTTCTTTGTATTTAATATAAAAAATATAGTATGTGCTAATTGTTAAAATAATAATAGGCACAAGCCCATTGATGAGTGATACACTTAGTAATGAACTTATCGATAGGCTTAATTTATAGGATATAAATACTAAACCGAAGCAAACCGATGTAATTACAAAATTTACTATGTCAATCTGAGCTGTTTTTTGATTAGCAAATAAAACAGTCAATGCCAACTTTAATATCAACTGAGCTGATAAGGAACTTAAAGAAATGACAATAACAACAAAAAATACACTGTCAAATGACATTGAATTTACAAGACCTAACACCTTGGCAACGAATATAAGTATTATGAGAAGTAAACATATGACAAGCATTACTGTCCCCAATGTTGCGTATGTTGTTGCAATCTGCATTTTTACTGTCTTGACATCATTTTGTGTTAGCGACTTTGATATTATATTTTGTAGTCCATTGCCCAAGCCTAAATCTAATAATGTAACCCAGCTTACTATTGACCCTATTGTTAGCCATACACCGTAATCTGATTGACCCAAATATTTAAGTAAAAGCGGCACGCTCAGAATGGATATGGCAATATTAGCTATCTTAATAACACCTGTAACAGCAGAATTATGAATAATAGTTTTGTGCCTACTATCCATGATTTATACTTGTAAGCCCATATATTTTTATTATGTCACATTCCATTTCAAGGGTGAAAATGTCAAAAAAATCACCAATAAATTTTTTAAGTTCTTCAATAGTAGGATAATCATTTTCACCTATGAACAACCTTGCATCGTCTATTAATACAACTACTTTTTCTAATTTTAATTTTGAAGAAAAAATACCATTCAATTCTTCAAATATAGGGCATTCCTTATTTCCCATAGCCGTTAGCCCTGTCGAATAATGTCCATCTAACCAAAACATTACACTGCCTTCAATTTGAGTTAGCAACTGAGGTATTGTCTCACCACTATCGCCTTGTATGATTGTTATGTGTCTATAGTTTTTAAATCTTTTGACCGCCTTTCGAAATAAAAATTCACTAAGCTCAATAGAATATATATTTGAGAAGTTACCTTTTTGGTTTTCAATCATGTCTCCTATGTAAGTCCCCGTCTCAATGAGAGTGTCGCACTTGAACTGCTTTTGAATAGCCGCTAGAATATCTTGTTTTATGAAATTAGGTGCAGGCACGGGCTTTCCACTATCAATCCACTCTTGAATGATATATTTCTTTGCTGATTTGTCGGCTTCCGACTTTCGTATTATTTGAATGTATTGATAATTTTTGGTTATTTTATCTGGGAGCAGTCCAAATACTTTCTTTGCAATTTTTTTTATGATCATGATATTATTTTATGGTAGTCAACAGATTCAGTGTAGCCCAAAGTCAACCATATTGAACCAAGCACTTAATGACAACAGAGTAACCCATACCCCATATTTGGCGGGAGATAACGAATCAATTAATAACGGTATGGTTAAAAAGGCAAGTGTAAAATTAACAATTTTCAAGCCAGAACCATAAAATATGTTTCTCAAAACTATTGTTGAGTTTTCGTCGAAACTATATTTAAAAAAGGTCGCTATATTCATTTTACTAAAGTTGTATGGGCAACTGCAAGTCCTCTCCATTAATGTTGATTTTGCTATCCCTAACAACATGAAGGACTACCAAATAGAGTTGTAACTAATATCGAATACGATTAAAAAGTTATTTTGCAAAAGTACGCTTTTATCTGTATCCAATGACTCTTTACATTAGGTATAATAGCGTCTAAGAACATTCTAAATTCCTTTCGATTACCAAGCTTTTATTTCTACCTAAAATCACCTTGAAGTTACCTATTGTTATGGATATCTGGGCTTCTGCTTAGTCAATAGTCGGCTACAAAAGTATTTAACTATTTGACAATTAAGTAGTTATGAGTGAAACTTTTTAATCGTAATCCATTGATAATCAAGAATTTGTAAAAAACGTAGCAGACTATTGCTTAATGATTATTGACTTTTTATACTTTTATATACCACAAAAGTCCACTTTTTTTTTCACTCTACAAAATCAAAAGTTGGCAAATTTATCTAACGGTAGGCTATGTTCAATTATTCAATTGGCTGATAGTCGGTAATTGTATGGGTTTGAGCGGCTAAAAAATTTGTTAGTAACTATTTATTCCATTGTTTTACAGTTGGTTATATCATAAATAAGATTGCTGATAAAGTAGGTGTAAGGGGTATGTTGATTTTTTTGTAAACAAATTATTATCGCAAAATTTTTAATACCAACGTTCAAAATCGCATTTGTACTTTGTAGTAAATAGTAGCGATTATGACCTTATTATTCAAATCTTCAAATATTTGTAATAATGAATACCAGAATCATGCTATTTGTTCTTGTCGTTTTGGCTACCAATGCTCACTCCCAGCGCAACGTTACCAATGCCAATGACTCGAACACACCGCTACATTTGCTCAAACCCGACTATCCTGTCAAATATGGTATTCCAAAGATTGAAAACATCAAAGCTGATTTAAACAAAATCTATGCTTATCTCGACCAAGTTACGCCTGCTGAGTTTATCAATTCAAAGACAAACGAAACAGTTACAGATTTGTTGAAAATTGACGAAAACACAGCTCTCAAAAAAGGTGATTTTAGATTGGTTAGCTACGAATGGGGCGTTGTATATGGTGCCATGTTGGCGGCAAGTAAAGCTACTGGTGATTTGCAATTTGAAAATTATGTTGAAAAACGGTTACAGTTTATTGCCAATGCTGCGCCTTATTTCAAAAAAATAACTGAAACCAATGCTGACTGGGGAACAAAAGGGCCACTCAAAAACTTACTTACACCACATGCTTTAGACGACTGTGGGGCTATGTGTACGGCTATGATAAAGGCCGTTTGTAATGGTAGTAAGGCCAATTTGCGCCCGTTGATTGATGTTCATATTGACTATATTCTCAAAAAAGAACACCGCCTCAAAGACGGTACGCTGGCTCGCAACAGGCCACAACCCAATACACTTTGGCTCGACGATTTGTATATGGGCGTGCCTGCTCTGGCACTTATGGGCAAACTCACAGGCGACCGCCGCTATTTTGACCAAGCCACCAAACAGGTTTTGTTGTATTCTAAGCGAATGTTTAATGCCCAAAAAGGCGTTTATATGCACGGCTGGGTTGAGGCTATGACCGACCACCCGCAGTATCATTGGGCAAGGGCAAACGGTTGGGCGATTTTGACAAAAATAGAACTGCTTGATGTACTGCCCCAAAACCACCCCAATCGCCCTGTGATATTGGCCTTGCTCAAAGCCCACGTTCGAGGTTTGGCTGCTTACCAGTCGGGTTCGGGTTTTTGGCATCAACTGCTCGACTGCCCCGACTCATATCTTGAAACCTCTGCCACCGCCATTTATACCTACGGCATAGCCAAAGCCATCAATAAAGGTTGGGTAGATGCGCTGGCCTACTCGCCCGTGGCACTGTTGGGCTGGAATGCCGTGGCTTCCAAAATCAACGATAGGGGCCAAGTCGAAGGCACATGTGTAGGTACGGGTATGGCTTTCGACCCGGCTTTTTATTACCATCGGCCAATAAGCCCTTTTGCCGCACATGGGTATGGGCCTGCGATTTTGGCAGCTTCCGAAATTATTAACTTACTCAAAACCAATAACTTTGAGATTAACGATAGCTCAGTGCAGTTGAAAGTAAACAGTAACAAGCCTCTTCTCAAAGTCTCTAACGCCCAACGTTTGACAGTTGCATCAGATGGATCTGGGCAGTTTACGAGTATTCAGGCGGCCATTAATAGTTTGGACACTACGACGACCGAGCAGCGAATGATTTTTATTAAAAAAGGGATATATCACGAAAAACTCTTGATTGATAAGTCGTTTTTGAAGCTACAAGGCGAGTCCGAAAAAGGGGTTATTGTTAGCATTGCGCTGGCACGTGATGTGTGGCGATGCCAAAACCCCGACGACTATGGGGCGGCAACGGTCAATGTCAAAGGCCATGATTTACAATTTGAGAACTTGACCGTCATCAACAGCTACGGCTTTGAGGCCAAAGGCGACACGACTATCGTGTGCGACAACGAGTCGGGGCGAGCGGGGGCTACTACCAAAGACCGCTACGCACTACCACGAGAAAAAGGCGAAACCGTCGGCACCAAAATAGTCCGTAAAGACGGCCATCAGTTTGCTTTTCGGTCTATGCCGAGCGCTACTCGGCTGAGTTTTGAGAACTGTACTTTTAGAGCGGGCGGTGGCGATACTGTCAGCCCGTGGGACGTTGAGGGCGGTATGTATTATTTTAAAAACTGTACCATAGAAGGCGGTGTGGACTTTTACTGCCCTCGGGGTTGGGCTTGGGCAGAGGGTTGTCGTTTTATTTGCCATAGCAAAAACGCAGCAATATGGCACGATGGCACTAATTATGAATCGTCCAAATCTGTTCTTAAAAACTGTACCTTTGAGGGCGATGAAGGTTATAAATTGGGCCGTTATCATCGCCCCGCACAGTTTTATTTGATTGACTGCCAGTTTGATTACAACTTGGCCGATGCCGACATTTATCATGTACCGAGTAGCCCTGACCCTCGCTGGGGGCATCGAGTTTATTACTACAACTGCCACCGCACGGGCGGCGACTATGGCTGGCACGCCAACAATTTACGGATTGACTCGAAAGCTATATCCCTAAATTGGCTTTTTGAGGGGAGATGGTTGCCTGAATAGATAACGGTACTTGCTTGGCTACAATTTCTCTGGCTTTGGGCAATGCCCACCATGGCAAAAACGGATAAGCATGATGCTCAAAATGATAACCAAAAAAATAACAACTTACAAACGCCTTGAAGTGGTCGAGTGGCTGGCTACGGGCGTTGAAAGGCTGATTTGTGTGTTCGCCTTTGTGAGGAGTATATGTGCCAAAATAAAATAATTGTAAGGTACTCAATATGGCAGGAAACATCCAGAATACAATCAAGTTTTCCATTGGCACTATTAACTTCAAAATATTGTAAGTTATGGCCATTCCCAAAATCTGTTGCCACGATACATATTCTTTAAGAAAAGCAAAGTACCAAGCCAAAAAACGAGGATTCCCGTCGTGGTAGTCGGGGTCGGCGGCGGTAGCGGCGTGCTGGTGATGTTGGTGGTGCTTGTGGCTTAATATTTTAAAATTATTGAAGGCAAAAATTATGGTACACACAAATCCTACCCAATAATTTAGTTTTTTGTTGTGCGGCACCACAAGCCCATGAATAGAGTCGTGGGCGGTGATGAATATGCCTGTATAAAGGTGTGTCTGAACCAGTACAAAAATGTAAAGGAGCGGGTCTGAAAAGCTAACTGTATAATTTAGCAAAAAACACAATGAAGCGATCCATAAAGAGATGATAGCGAGACCAATAAATAGTCCCTTTGACCGAAAGTTAATAGGTTGTATGGCAGGAATTGACAACATAAATATACGTTTTGTTTGGTCTTTCAACAGAATTTTTAGTGCTTTTGTTTATATTTGAATCCAAAGTTACTATTTATCAATGAATTAGTAAAAAATCTAAATGAAAACAAAAGCGGCTTTACTTTTTTTGTTCTATATTTTGTCAAACGGTCATTCATCGTTTGCCCAACCCCAACCACAATGGCAAAAGCTCTACATTGCCCCCGACAAGCGATATATTACTCAGGGTGACGGTAAGCCGTTTTTTTGGCTTGGCGACACTGCTTGGGAGTTGTTTCATAGGCTCAATCGTGAAGAAACAGATTATTATCTAAAAAATCGTTCAGAAAAAGGCTTTAATGTTGTTCAAGCAGTGATTTTGGCAGAGTTTGATGGGCTTACTCAACCCAACCAATATGGAGATTTACCTTTGATTAACAACGACCCAACCCAACCTAACGAAGCGTATTTTAAGCATGTCGATTATGTCATAAACAAGGCAGCATCGCTCAATATCGTTACAGGGCTGTTGCCAACTTGGGGCGACAAATACAGTAAAAAATGGGGGATTGGCCCAGAGATTTTTACACCCGAAAATGCCCGAATATTTGGTGAATACTTAGGTAAAAGATATAAAAACAAGCCTGTTGTATGGATATTGGGTGGCGACCGCAACCCAGAAAAAGAAATACATTTGGCCATCGTCAGGGCAATGGCTGAGGGTATCAAGGTAGGCAACGGCAATACGCAACTAATGACATACCACCCCTCGGGTGGGAGCAACTCTTCAGCGTTTTTTCATACCGACTCGTGGCTTAATGTCAATATGTTTCAGTCGGGGCATGGGGCAAAAAACGATAAAAATTACATTTTTCAACGTCAAAACTATGCTCTCTTTCCAGTGAAACCAACACTCGACGGTGAGCCGCATTATGAAGACATACCCGTAGGAATGAAAGCTGAAAACGATTATTTTGGCTCGCACGATGTACGCCAGGCGGCTTGGTGGGCTGTATTGTCGGGAGGGTGTGGGCATACTTACGGCAACAACAATGTATTTCAGTTTTTTGACCCAGAGCGTAATCCCTCACTTTTTTTTGCTCGTACCCACTGGCGGCGTGCGCTTGACCAAGAAGGTGCTTTTCAGGTAGGTTTTATGAGGCGTTTGATGGAGTCTCGGCAATGGACAAAGCTCGTACCCGACCAAAGCATTATTACAAGTCCAAACCCACAAGATGGGGGCTATGCGGTATCGGCTGTGGCCGAAGACAGTAGTTTTTTGATGGTTTATTGTCCAAAAGGACGACCAATTAGTGTAAGTTTGAGTAGATTGTCTTCATCAACTCGTCTTGTGGCAGCATATTGGTTCAATCCGAGAGATGGTGTTTTGACAAAAATTGGAGACCTCAGAAACGATATTATCACTGAATTTAAACCTCCAATAGCTTGCCCAACGTGCGACTGGACATTGGTAATAGACGACTCAAACCGCAAAACAGACACCAGCGGCCCACCCAAACTTAAAGCCACTGGTACATCACCAAAGCGTCGGTAAAGCCTAATGATTGGTGCTGAAATACCTTGGGAATTGTGCCAATTATTTGAAAACCACATTTTTGCCAAAGTCTAATAGCCCCTACATTGGTAGCCATCACGATGTTAAACTGCATGGCCTTGAAACCTAACCCTTTGGCTTCAACTATCGAAAACCGGCACATTGCCTCAGCAATGCCTCGACCTCTAAAATCTGGGTGAACCATATAGCCGGCATTGGCCACGTGCGAGCCTAAGTCGGGCTGGTTGGCTTTGATAAAAAATGTGGCTGCTATCTCGCCCTCAATTTCATAGACGTAGCTATGTTTATCTGAATTGTACCAGATGTCCAACATTTTTTCTTTGCTCGAATCTGGTGCATATACCCATGTATCGCCTGTACGGACGACTGGCTCAATGATAGCCCAGACGGCATCAGCATCTTGTGGTTCTATTTTTCTACAAATCATAACCAAAAAAATGAGTATCGACAGGCATTATAGGGAAATTGGTTGGTAAGTTTTGCTTATCGATGGCCACAAAACCGTTGCGTTCATAAAACCTGATGGCAGCTTGTAGTTTGGCAACAGTCCCCAAATAAACCGACTGAACGCCATGGCTTCGGCTATGTTCAAAAAGCGTGTTGAGTAGTTGTTGGGCTATGCCGTATTTTTTGCCTCTAAACTCGGCTTTAACAAACATTTTTCTGACACAGCCCAATCCATCACCAAAGTCAATGAGGCCAATCGTGCCAACTACTTGACTGCCAGATAGTGCAACCCAAAAATTGCCATTACTGACTTGATAAACGCTTGGAATAGTCAGCAGGTCGGGTTGGTCTTCGATGGTGATTGGTACTTGAAACTCGTTTTGTTGAATATTTAATATCAATTTAATGATTGATTGTTGGTATTCGGGGAGGTAGGTGGTTATTGTAATCATGCACAAAAATAAAAAAAATATTGATTACAAGTGATTTACAGCAACATAATAGATGTTTAGGAATAAGAAATCAATAAAGTAACATTTCTGGGTAGGTGAAAAAATAGAACGCAGATGACACAGACGGTTGAGACAATACTGATTTTACTATCAATTTTTATTTAAAAAAATTAGTTAAAATCTGCGTTTGAAAATGGCAGCGGCCAACCGTCTGTGTCATCTGCGTGCCAAAATGATACTTTATTTAATTCCCATTACTATTTTGAAAAATAAAGCTATTTTTGCGGCACATTAACCTACGATATAATTTAAGAATGAAAGATTACATACAGCACGATGCTTGGAGCATTGTAGAAGATGGATTTAATGCCCAGCACAACGAAATAACAGAAAGTTTGCTTTCGTTGGGTAATGGCCGCATGGGTGGACGGGGAAATTTTGAAGAACAATATACAGGCAAAACCCTACAAGGCAACTACGTGGCTGGAGTGTGGTTTCCAGACAAAACCCGTGTTGGTTGGTGGAAAAATGGCTATCCACGCTATTTTGCCAAAGTCATCAATGCTTGCAACTGGATAGGAATTGATATAGAAATAGCTGGCGAAGTCGTGGATTTGAATACCTGCCAAATACTCAGTTTTAGACGGCAGTTGAATATGCGCTATGGGTATTTGCAACGAAACTGCGTAATAAGACTCAAAAGTGGCAAAGAACTAAGCATCAATTCGCTACGGTTGTGTAGTATAACAGACGATCAAGCCGGGGCGGTTCGCTATGAAGTTACAGCATTGAATTTTGACGAAACAATAAAAATAACGCCCTATCTCGATGGTGATATTAGCAATAAAGACACCAACTATGGCGAAAAATTTTGGGACGAAATAGCCAGAGAAAGTAGAGTAGGAGAGGGCTATCTGCATCTGAAAACATCAGAAAATAAATTTGGTGTCGAACGGTTTGATGTCGTTACGGCCATGAAAATAACGGTAACGACTGGCGACAAACAACTGTCTGATTTTGAAGTAAATACAGTTTCAGATTCTAAATATGTAGCCAACCAAATATCTATTGAGGCCGTTGCCAATCAACCGATTACGGTCTGGAAATATGCCGTTAATTTGTCTTCTAACAATTATTCAGTCGATAACTTAGTTGCTGAGGCCAAGACTTATTTGGACAAATTCTCCCAAAAAGATGTACTCGAAGAACAAAAACAGGCGTGGCTCGCCAAATGGCAACAAAATGACATTGTGATAGAGGGCGATGTGGCCGCTCAACAGGGTATTAGGTTTAATATTTTTCAATTACAACAAACATATACTGGCCAAGACGCTCGACTAAATATTGGGCCAAAAGGCTTTACAGGCGAAAAGTACGGCGGCTCTACTTATTGGGACACGGAGGCATATTGCTTGCCGTTTTATCTTTCAACGTCTGACCAGAAAGTAGCTCGTAATCTGTTGGTTTACAGACATAATCACTTACAAAAAGCCATCGAAAACGCAACCATGCTGGGCTTTAATAATGGTGCGGCTCTGTACCCTATGGTAACGATGACAGGCGAAGAGTGTCATAATGAATGGGAAATAACGTTTGAAGAAATACACCGAAATGGGGCTATCGCTTACGCTATTTATGACTACATAAACTACACAGGCGACGATGGCTATTTGTCTGAATTTGGCCTCAATGTACTTGTAGCCATTGCACGGTTTTGGGCGCAACGTGTAAACTGGTCGGCAGACAAACAAAAATATGTGATGCTGGGAGTAACCGGACCTAACGAATACGAAAACAACTCAAACAACAATTGGTACACCAACTATCTGGCAGCTTGGTGCTTGCGATACACGCTTTCAGTTATCAATAGTCACGGGTCTTGGGTCGTGAGTAATAAAATAGCGACCCACGACCCACGACCTATGACCCATGAATTAGAACATTGGCAGCATATTATTGACAATATGTACTATCCTTTTGACGAGCAGCGACAGGTATTTTTGCAACAAGATGGATTTTTGGATAAAGAACTCATCAATGCTGCTGACATTATGGAGCAGCGGCCAATCAACCAGAAATGGTCGTGGGACAGGATTTTGAGGTCGTGTTTTATCAAGCAGGCCGATGTTTTGCAGGGGTTATATTTCTTTGAAAATGAATTTGATACCGAAACCCTCCGCCGCAATTTTGAGTTTTATGAACCCATGACCGTTCACGAATCGTCGCTGTCGCCGTGTATTCATGTCATTCAGGCGGCCAAGTTGGGTATGAACGAAAAAGCGTACGAAATGTACCTGAGAACATCACGATTGGACATTGACGACTACAATAACGACACAGAAGACGGCCTACACATTACGTCAATGGCAGGTACGTGGCTATCGGTCATCAAGGGCTTTGCTGGTATGAGAGTGATAGACAACCAACTGACTTTTAGCCCAATACTACCTACACAATGGACGGGTTATAGTTTCAATATTGGTTTCAGAGGGAGTGTTGTCAATATTGCCGTTGGTACAGAGGGTGTAAAAGTTACACAAGTTTCTGGTGCGGAGATTGAGGTTTTGGTTAAGTAAGTTATGCAAGATGTAATATTTTGTAAATTGTAAATTGCCGTTGGCTTCATCTGTTGCAAACAATGAATTATTGAATTGCCGTTGGCTTCAGCCAACGGACGATAACAGGAAGTACACTTTTCAAGCATTTTGACTTTCAAAATCTAAAATTTGAAAAACCAGCATTAGACACTGTTTACATCATAACCTTTGTAACAGTAGTATATTTGTTGATAAAAGGCAATAAGGGCGAAGCCGAAAAATGAAACGCTTAGATAAATACAAAGTTTCTTACTTTTCGTTTTTCACCGTTCACATTGCAAAAGTAACGAAATTTGTAAAAATGGTACGGATAAAAAAAACGATAAACAATAATATCGATGTTTGTCGTGTAACCGTTACTGCACACTTAATGCTGAATCCAAATATAGTGGTAGTGCCATAAATGTAATGCTCAGAATGCCGTTGCACGGTGTTCTCACCTGCAAAACAACCTAATTTTTAATTTTTGATGATTTTTATTTAAAATTAGATTGAGCGGCGAAATCAGGAGGGAGGTAGGTTTTGTGCAGATACAGACTATCCATATAAGCACTACACTGTACGATACGTTCTTTGGGGGTGAACTTTTCGAGTACCAAACTCGATTTTGATTGCCATTTTGTAAAATCTCTAATTATATCATCATTTTTATTTTTTATGGTGATTTCAAAATCATTGTAAGAAATAAAACTTTGAATAACCACGAACAGAAAAATACTTGACCAAATAATACGATTTTCTAAGAAATAACGAAGAATACTTAGGATGATCCATGTACCGAAAAACGAAAAATAAATTTGATAACGAGATACGGCTGCGAGTCCACCCGTAACAGTTCGGCCAAGATTTAGTATCAATAACATACCGAACAACAAAATAATCATGCAAAACAATAATGTGTTTTTGTGTAGATATTTTTTTGATAATAAAAAGGCAATCCAAATCCATGAAAACAAACCTATGATGTAAATAGGTAAATAGCCAGATGGGCGGCCTCTTGTCCCTATATTTAAGTAAGCGCCACTGGATTGAATTGAATATTTGAAAAAACGCCAAAACTCAAAAGGCGGAACATCAGAAGTGGTTTTGTAACCCCAAAAATATAGCAAAGTAACTGGTATTATAAAGACGCAATACCAAACAAATTTTTTATAATCTTTGATTACAATTAAATAAACAACAGCTACTGGCGGAAGCACTAATGATGACGAAAAAGAATAAGTTGCAATCATACTAAAAACTATACAAAACACAAAGTAGATGTTTCGATGTTCTTTTGCATATTTATCTAAACAAATTAGTGCAACCATCGAAAATATAATTGATAAAGGATGTTGAGGGCAATTGGGGTAGTACAAAAAGTCGTCCCAGTTTATAAAATTGTATATCAATAGATAGGCAATTAAGGTAGCAATCAATGTTTGATAGCCCTCGAAAAGGGTATTTGTTATATAATTTAATACGAAAAATAAACCAATTGAAAAGATGATGTTTGACAAAATAATCAAATGTTTTATGTCAATGACATTTGTTAAATACCATTGACATAAAACGAACAGACGGGAGACAACAACTCTATGCTCATTGTGCTGGCTAAACAAAAAAGTTATTTCATCTTGTAAGGATATTTTTTCGATTGATAATAAATAGATATGCCGAACGACAATGTCATAGTCATCATAAATAGGAATATTTAGGCTATATTTCACAATAACAAATACAAAAATACATATAGCTATTATTGATAAAATGTTTATGTATTGCCTATAAGTCATTTTACAAAATCGTTTGATTATGTTTTTTTCAATATCTTTTGTCTAAAACTAAGTACTTTTTTCACAATAAAGCCTGCTCAAAATCCATAATTAAATCGTCAGCGTGTTCGAGTCCCACCGATATTCTGAGTAAATTTTGGGGTGTAGTTGAGTTGGGTCCTTCGACCGATGCTCGATGTTCGATTAGGCTTTCTACACCACCCAAACTCGTAGCTCTGGTAAAGACTTTGAGCTTGGCCACTACTGCCAATGCCTCAGCCATACCACCTCTGACTTGCACAGACAACATACCACCAAAAGCCGACATTTGTTTTTGGGCTAAGTCATGGTTTTGGTGGCTTGCAAGTCCAGGGTACCAAACTTTTTCTATATTGGGCTGACTGTCAAGAAATTGTGCTAATTTTAGTGCATTTGCCGATTGTTGCCTTACCCGTAAAGCCAACGTTTTGATGCCTCGAAGCAATAGCCAACAGTCGAACGGTGAGGGAACTGCCCCGCAAAGGGCTTGTATCCTGCGTGCTTTTTCTGATAGTTTGCCATTTTCTTTAAAAATCAGCGCACCGCTCAACAGGTCGCTATGGCCTCCAAAATATTTGGTTGTAGAGTGCATCACCACATCTGCACCCAAGTCCAATGGTCGAATCAGCACAGGCGTTGCCCAAGTATTATCACAGACCGAAATGGCGTTGTTGGTACGGGCCAAGTTACAAACCGCCTCAATATCAACAACTTTCAGGAGTGGGTTCGAGGGTGTTTCTATCCAAATCAGTCGGGTATTGGGTTTGATGGCTTTGTGTGTAGCTGCCAAATCGGTCATATCTACTTTTGAGTACGTCAGCCCCCAAATGCTCAGTATCTCTTCCAAAAGTGCAGGCGTGCCATGATAAGAGTCGTCGGGTAGTAGCACGTGGTCGTTGGGTTTGAGACATTGAAAAATCGTAGCCGTAGCCCCTTGCCCAGATGCAAAAGCTATACCAATCGCCCCATTTTCGAGGCTTGCATATACCTTTTCGAGTTGGTCTCGGTTAGGGTTGCTGGCCCGGCTGTAAATATGACCATGAGCAAAAGTGCCATCAGTTTCACGCTCAAAAGTAGTACTGAGATAAATGGGTGTTGCTACCGCCCCAGCGTTGAGGTCGTGTGTGCGGGTTGCCAGCAAGGCGAGAGTCTCAAAATGATTCATGTCAGGGTGGTGTGTGAGGGAAGCCTTCGTTCAAAGTGAAGGCTTCCCCAAATTAAGTAGCAAATTAAATCAATGCTTTCTTTTTTAACAAAATTAGTTTATTTAAGTTTGTGTTCGGCTTTTTTTATATTTTACAAATTTAGTAGAAATATGCCGAAGAATGTAGTCATAACCACAACTCGCAACTTCAATGCCATACCAAACTTTTACAGTCGAAATACAAAATCATGTAGCGCAAGTAGCTTTCAATCGTCCCGACCGTGCCAATGCCATCAATCAAACGGCTTGGGACGAGATGACAGCTATTTTCAACGACCTTAGCGACAACGACGACGTTCGAGCCATTGTACTAAGTGGCGAAGGTAAACATTTTTGTTCGGGTATTGATTTAGAATTATTGATGAACGTAACTGCCTTAAACTCCATCAAGTGCGAAGGCCGCAAACGTGAAAAAATGCGTCAAAACATACTCGACTTACAAGCACCAATCAATGCCATCGAAAACTGTAGTAAGCCTGTACTTGCGGCTATTCATGGAGGGTGTATTGGTGGTGCGGTCGATGTCGTTTCGGCTTGTGATATGCGGTATTGTACCGAAGATGCCTATTTTTGTATTCGAGAAATAGACATGGGTATGGTTGCCGACATTGGTACATTGCAGCGACTTCCTAAGTTAATTCCAGAAGGTATGATGCGAGAATTAGCTTTTACAGGCCGAAATATGTACGGCCCAGAATCAGAAAAAATAGGGTTAGTAAATCGCACCTTCTCCGATCGTACAACGCTATTGGCCGAAGTTACAAAAATAGCTGAAACGATTGCCAGCAAATCACCGTTATCAATCAGAGGCACAAAGCACATACTTCTTCATAGCCGAGACCATACCGTAGAAGACGGCTTGCAGTATATGGCCACTTGGAACGCCGCCATGATACTATCAGAAGACTTGATGGAGGCTTTTCAGGCAAAAATACAAAAACGAACAGCAGTGTTTGAGGCTTAAAAAATAAATGAAGTGAATGAAAAAATGAAGATAATGAAATAAATAAAAGTACATCACTCAGCAATCAAACCACTCAGTAACTCAGTCGCCAAATCACTCAGTAACTCAACCACCCAACCACTCAATCACTCAATAATAAATGGGAGAATTTAGTATAAACAAAGAAAAAGTACTCGCAGCACTCAGCACCGTACAAGAACCAGATTTGAAACAAGATTTGGTAACGCTGGGAATGATAAAAGACATAGAGGTTGGCATTAACCAAGTAACATTTACTGTAATATTAACTACTCCTGCTTGCCCGCTCAAAGAGTTAATTCGTAAAAACTGTACCGATGCCATACACCAACAGTTAAGCGAAGATATACTCGTAACGGTCAATATGACAGCCAACGTAACCTCGACACGGGCAGGTGCGCCGCTAATTTCGGGTGTCAAAAATATCATTGCTGTTTCGTCGGGCAAAGGTGGCGTTGGAAAATCTACTGTTACCGCCAACTTGGCAGTGGCACTAAGTCGATTGGGTGCAAAAGTTGGCATTATTGATGCAGATATTTCGGGGCCTTCTATTCCTGTTATGTTTGGGGCCGAAGAACTGCAACCACGCATTAGTCAGCGAGACGGTAAAAATATTATGTTGCCAGTCCAGCAATGGGGTATCAAGCTGATTTCGATGGGCTTTTTGGCCGCACCAGATAGTGCAGTCGTTTGGCGAGGGCCAATGGCCAGCCAAGCCCTACGGCAGTTTTTTGGAGATGTAGAATGGGGCGAATTGGACTATTTGCTCATAGACTTACCCCCAGGCACAGGCGACATACACCTCACGTTAGTACAAACTGTACCCGTAACAGGGGCGATTATTGTAACAACACCCCAAAAAGTAGCACTTGCCGATGCTACAAAGGGTTTGGCAATGTTCAAACAGCCACAAGTAAATGTACCTATACTGGGTGTAATCGAAAATATGGCCTATTTTACTCCTGCCGAACTGCCCGATAATAAATATTATTTGTTTGGTAAAGATGGTGGCAAAAACTTAGCCGAAAAATTTGAAGTACCATTTTTGGGACAAATCCCCCTTGTACAGTCAATCCGTGAAGGGGGCGACGAAGGCCGCCCTGCATTTTTGGGCGAAGATGAAGTAACAAAAAATGCTTTTCGGCTTGCCGCCGAAGCCCTCGCCCAGCAAGTAGCTATCAGAAATGCCTTAGTTGGGCAAACTAAGATAGTAGAGATTAAGATTTAGCAACAACAACAATATTTATACATTCAGTCATTTGATAATTTAGTCATTGTACTCAATATGGAAAAAGAAAACCTAATAAACCGTGTCGAAGAAGCCCTAAACGGCATTCGTCCCTATTTAGAGGCCGATGGCGGTAACGTGATTTTAAAAGATATTACAGACGACATGACCGCTTGGCTCGAACTCACAGGTGCGTGTGGCTCATGTCCTATGTCCACCATGACCTTCAAGGCAGGCATCAAAGAGTCTATTTTGCGTGCCGTACCCGAAATCAAAAATGTAGAAGCGTTGAACTTGACTGCGGCGTATTGACAGCAATATATGCGAGTTTTAATAATCCACAACCAACTTTGGGCGCATTATAAATCGTTGCTATTCAGCGAACTACGCAAACATTCGATTGACTTCAATATACAAATTCATGTTGCTCAAATCGCTGTTTCTGAACAAAGTCGTAGTAATTTAGGTAATGCCGAGTCTGACCAATACCAATACAACTATACCTTACTTTTTGATGATTCGCTCGAAAACGTCAGACTTTGGCCAAAAACAAAAGCACTCTTTCGGATTTTTAATAGTCAAAAACCAGACCTACTCAACATCACAGGCTACTATGACCCAGCGCAAATTTTGTTGTTGATTTGGGCAAAACTACGAGGTGTAAAAGTGGTGATTTCTAATGAGTCAAATGCCCGAGATAATGATACTGGCCTTTTGCTATCAAAAATCAAAAAAGTCATATTAAATAGTGCCGACGGCTTTATTTGTTTTGGACAATCCTCAGCCGATTTTATATTGTCGTTTGGTATTCTTGAAAATAAAATTTTGACGCAAAAAGCCGCTATCGTAGATAATCACAAACTGTTGGAGGTATATCAAAAAGCTCATGCTTGTTGCCAAGGCAATAAAGTTTTGCTTGGTTTACCTCAATACAATTTTATTTTCGTTGGCCGGTTGATTGCCCCTAAAAATTTATTAGTGCTACTTGAAGCCTTCAATCAACTAAACAATTCAGATTGGGGACTGATACTACTGGGTGAGGGCGAGCAAAAGCCCGATTTGCAGCTATTTGTTAGCGAGAATCAAATCAAAAATATATTTTTTTTTAGCGGTATAAATTGGGATAGAGTGCCAGAGTATTTAGCTTTGGCCGATGTTTTGGTATTGCCCAGTACGTCCGAACCTTGGGGGTTGGTGGTCAATGAGGCCATGGTTTGTGGCTTGCCAGTGATAGTGTCGGACTGTTGCGGTTGTGTTGAAGATTTAGTAAAAAACGGGGAGAACGGTTTTATATTTGACCCATACCGTGAACAAGAATTAAAAGAAAAACTCAATTTTTATGTTCAGAATCCAGACCAAATAATACCAATGGGGGAGGTTTCCCGACAGATAGTTTCTACTTTTACTCCTCAAAATACGGCCCTCGAAATCCTAACGGGTTTCAGGCGTTTGGGCGGCTCTTGATGCTGGAATGTACGACACGGCTATCGTTATCAACACCACAATCAAGCCCGTAATTACAAAGTCAGGCCATTGCATCTGAACAGGATAGACATTGGAAATGGCACTGTTGAGTTGCATTGTAACTAATCCAAAATGACTTTGTAGCCAACACAGTAACACACCCAAAAATAGCCCAACCGCTGCGCCAGTAAAGGCTACGATAGCCCCCTCAAACAAAAAAATACATTTGATTAGCTGCCGAGTGCTGCCCATGGCCAATAACATTTTTACGTCGTCTTGTTTGTCTAAAACCAACATCGTGAGCGAGAAAAATATGTTAATGGCCGCCACCAACATAATTAGGCCAAGTGCAATGGTTACAAACAATTTTTCTATCTGAATGGCTCTAAGTAAATTTGCGTTTTGCTCGTCTCGGGTCTGGATTTTGAAGGCTTGTCCTAATTGTATTTGTAATTTTTGTTTGACGGTAGAAGGGTCAGTTTCTGGTGTAATTTGAATTTCGAGAGCGGTGCGCTGTGTACCATAGTCCAAAAGTTGAGATGCAAAATTGAGCGGTACTATCACAAAATCGTCTAAACGGTCTTCGAGCGAATAAACCCCCGAAACCCTGATATACTGCTGGTTAAAAGCCGCTGATGAGTTCAGATTAAGCGTTTTGGCTTTGCGAGGATACCAGACCTCGAGCGGTGTGAGTGCGTCTTCGGGTGTGAGCCTAAGCCGATATTGTACCAACGCCCCAATAATGGCTTTTGGTTCGTTGTCGGCAAATAGTCTTAACTTTCCTTCAATCATTGCAGCATCAAGTTGATGTCTATCTAAAAAACTACTGTCCACACCTTTCAGGCGCACTACTGTTTGCTGGTTGCCGTAGCGAACAAGGGCATTTTCTTCGATTACTTCTGTTACAATCTTAACGCCTTCCGTGTGCCGAATGGCTTGTAGTTTTGAGTTGTTTAGTGTAAAGCGTTTGCCCTCGTTTAGACTGACTTTGATGTCGGCATCGGCACTTTTAAAAATCTGCCGATTCATGTCTTCGAGACCATTAAAAACTGACAGCACCACCACCAAGGCCATCGTACCCACGCCTACGCCCAACATCGAAATATTGGAAATAAGGCTTACAAAACTCGTTTTTTTACGAGAACTAAAATACCGACGAGCTATCCAAAAAGAAACATTCATAGTTTTGGGACGATGTTAAATGCCGTTATGCTATAAAAACACAAATCAAAAAACATAGGGTACTACTATTTACTTATCAACGATAATTGTGGTATTTTCTACTAAACCATCGCCACCCAACAGCTAAGTATCTTTTGATGGTCTGCACAAATTCTTTGCCCAAAAACAAGATTGATAGTACAAAAAAGACCTCTCCAAGCACAACTATCACAGTCAGCAACAGTACTTTTTGACTGGCGGGCAAGTCGATAAAACCAATAAACATTGGTAAAACCCACATACAGCAAGCCAGCCCAAAGAGTGTATAACCGATACGTTTTTTAGTCATGATTAGGGCTAATCTAAGGGTTATTTCTATCAAAAATAGACCCTCAGATTGTAATTAAATATATCTAACGGCTTATGGTTTAATCAAAATCTTTCCAAAGCGGCCGGGAGTGTCGGCATGGGTAACAGCGGCAGCGATGTCGTCAAGGCCATAGCTGGCTTCGATGGGTAGCTGTATTTTGCCCGATGCCAATAGTCCAATCACCTCTATTGCCAGTTTACTACGCATTTCGGCAGTGGCATTTTTCATCCATTCTGTTAGCCAAAAGCCCTTGATAGTCAGTTCTTTAAATATCATTGTGCCGATGTTAAGTGCAGGATTATCAAGGCTCATCAGTCCGTATATCAACATCAGTCCACCTCTGCTCATACAGTTTATGGCTTCTTCGGTAGTTGCACCGCCCACACATTCCAAAACTGCTTTTACACCTTTATAGTCTGTCAGTTTTTGTACTTGTTTAGACCAGTTTGGTTGGCTTGTATTTACTATTTCGGTTACGCCCATTTCTTTGATTTCGTCGTTGATGTCGTCTCTGCGTACAGTACCAATGGTTCTGATGCCTCGCATTTTACTTAGCTGAATCACCATTTTGCCCAGAGCAGAGCCACAGGCCGTAATCATGAGCCACTCACCTTCTTTCACTCCCGAGTCTTCTATCATTGAGACGGCCGTAAACGGATTGACAAACAACTGTGCGGCCACGTCGTCGGGCATCGCATCTGGCACAGGCATTAGCGTGCGGTAGTTGGTAACGGTATAGTCGGCCCAAGCACCTATACCTGTAAAACTCACTCTTGTACCAACTGCAATTTTGACGTTTTCACCTTTTTCTATAACTGTACCCACGCCCTCAAAACCAGCCGGTGACGGAAACTGTGGACGAATACCATACAGATTTTGCACAAACATCATATCTGACGGATTGATGGGACTGGCAATGACTTTGATTAGCACATCGTCGGGGCCGTATTGGGGCATTTCGGCTTGTTCTACCTTTAGAATTTCGGCAGGCTTGCCAGCATGGTGGAAAATGATTTTTTTCATTGGTTTATGTTAATTTGTTGATTATCAGTATTATAATTATTGTAAAAAATCGTAAACTTATTTTTTTTTCACTTGTGCACTTTTTCATTTACGCATTTAGTGTATTGTAGCATTACAAAATAACGCAAATATGCTAAATTGCAGCTTTCAAAACTATTTTCGATGCGACTTATCTATACCGCCTGGTGTGTTTTTTGGTTTGGGCTTATTTTTTTGCTCGTTTTTCCGTTTTGCTTTATCACTTTACAGCGAAATTCTTGGAAACCATATACCAATCAAATCAACCGTTTTTGGGCTAAGACTTTCTTAATTATGGCTGGAATGCCCTTAGACATCGACTGGCGTTTTAGACCCGACCCCGACGCTACCTACGTTTTTTGTGCCAATCATTTTTCGTACTTAGATATTGTGGTTCTAAACGCCGTAGTGCCTAATTATATGGCTTTTGTGGGCAAAGATTCAGTAGCCAATGTACCGTTGTTTGGCTATATGTATTCACGGTTACATATTTTGGTCAATCGTGAAGACCCTAAAAGTCGAGTCAGTAGCCTCACAAAATCCATGCGGGTAGTGGCCAGCGGAAGGAGCATAGCCATTTTTCCAGAGGGAGGTATAGTTTCCGATAATCCACCAACGATGCAATATCCACTCATGGACGGTGCTTTGAAGATAGCTCACCACGCCAAAGTACCGATAGTGCCAGTGTCGTTATTGACCAATCACTTGATTGTACCCGATAAAAACCCATTGAGAGTCAGATGGAATCGTGTAAAAGTAATTGTTCATCAACCTCTCCTCACCGCCGACTTAGGCAAAGACGATATTCCTGAACTAAAAGAGCGACTTTACCATTTATTAAACAATGAACTAAAATCGTATCAGGTCGATGGGTGTTAGCCGTAGTTACATTTCGTTATATATCATACATTTTATATTATACATCAAAATCATGACACTCAAACAACAAATAGACGAAGACATCAAAAACGCCATGCGAGCCAAAGCGCAAGATACACTGCGGGCATTAAGAGCCATCAAGGCCATGATTTTGATGGAAGAAACAAAGCCAGGCGCACCTGCTGAAATTGCTCCCGAAGATGAACTCAAAATCTTGACCCGAGCCGCCAAACAACGCCGAGACTCTGCGGCCATTTACCAAGAACAAAACCGACCAGATTTGTTACAAATAGAACTGGCCGAAATAGCCGTTATTGAGCAATATCTACCCAAACAACTAACTGATGACGACATCAAAGCCAAAATTGCGGACATCATCGCCCGTGTTGGTGCAACCTCAGCCGCCGAAATAGGCAAAGTAATGGGGCCAGCCATGAAAGAACTCGCAGGCCAAGCCGATGGCAAAGCCATACAGGCGGCTGTGAAAGTACTGTTGGGGTAGGGAATGAAAATATAAACTTTAAAAAATATTACGATGGAAAGACAACTAACAAAAGTTGGTGGCGGCTCAGGTTCGCCTACACCAAAGATTAAAAAAAGTAAAGCCAAAAAAAGTGTTTTACAACTTTCTAAAGAACTGATACCCGATGGTAAGTACGCAGAGTTGTATAGGATATTAGAACCATACGAATTGGGGCTGGGAAAATGAAATACTTGTTAGACACAAATGTTTTTATTTTTCTTATAAATAATGACTATAACCATCTCTCTCCCTTACAAAAAAGTATAATAAACAACCCTGAAAATGAGTTATTTATTTGTGAAGCCAGTTTGTTTGAAATGGCCATAAAAATGCGTTTAGAAAAACCTGATTTCGCTCATTTTAATATGACTGGAATTAACAGGGATAGAAATTCGCTTCATATCAAACTGCTAAAATCTAAGATTGACCACTATGAAAACCTTGTTTCTATCCCTAAAATACTCAAAAAAGATGGAAAATCCCATGCTGACCCCTTTGACTTATTGATTATTGCTACGGCTCAGAAAGAAAGCCTACCCATACTTTCATCTGACGAGTATTTTCCTGAATATCTTATAATTACAAGTATATCGTAAAGTGTTTTCAATTACTTTCGTATATTATATACCAATGAAACAAACCATTAAAAAAATAATAGGCTCTGGTGGCCGCAAAAGCCTTAGAAACTTACAAGCCGCTGGTCGTGCTGCCGTTTATGGGCTGGGTAGTGATGTCGAATGTCCGATATGCAACAGTACATACAGTCAGTTTTTGCCATTCAATAGACCAAATGCACTTTGTTACAAATGCCACAGCCTCGAGCGGCATCGGTTGGTGTATTTGTTCCTGAAAAACAAAGCACAATTTTTTGACCAAACCATCAAAGTACTACACTTTGCCCCCGAAAAAGGACTCCATGACGTAATCAGAACGTTCTCGAACATCAACTACCAAACGGCAGACTTGATGACGACTTATATCGATGCCATTGGTGTAATGCCCGACCATGTGATGTCGGTAACAGACATAAAATTTGACGACAATAGTTTTGATGTCGTACTCTGTAACCATGTTTTTGAGCTTGTACCTGACGACTTGGTGGGTATGAAAGAAATTTATAGAGTTCTCAAACCCAACGGCTATGCTATCATTCAAGGGGCTGTCAATAACGCCAGTATGAAGACTATTGAAACCAGAGACCTAACAGATGAAGAAACTCGGCTCATCGCAGGCGCACATCATCATGTGCGTCGATATGGCCGAGACTATAAAGACCGCCTCGCTGCGGCTGGCTTCAAGGTCGAGGTCAATGATTTTGTCAAATCCTTAGACACAAAACGCTACGGACTTATGCCCGATGAGGACGTTTATGTCTGTTGGAAATAATTTTTCTAAATTTTATTTTATTTTTTTTTCTTAAAAATAAAACTTGGCACGGTGTTTGTAGATACTATTCATGTAACCATCAAACAAACATATCGTAGCTAATAACATGAACAGAATACTTGGAATAGGCTCTCGTGTACGTCATAATAGTTTTAGCGAAGGCGTAGTTATCAATCTAAAATCTGTGAGTTATGTAATCACGTTTATGTCTGAGGGTGTCAAGGTTATAGCGTTGGACACGCCGCTCGAAGTCATTGAGGCCGTTGAACCAGACATTGATATGGTAAGTTTGTTTGATGTAGAGCAGTCGCTTACCAAAATACTGCGCCGTTGGCTCGACTCATCTGAGACAATACCGATGGGCGATAAGTGGAAAGGTGGCAAGTTTATTCTCAAACCAGGCCGAACAGACTTGCAACCAAAAGAAGTACCAATAGAGACGTTTTTCCATAAAATAGTCATGATGCGAGACCGCCTCAGGGTACTGGAACAACGAATCAATGCGAGTGATTTGACAGACGAAGAAAAAATAAATATTCAGCAGTATATCACCAAAATATATGGCTCACTTACATCGTTCAATGTGCTTTTTAAGCAACCCGAACACTATTTTGTAGGCGAGAAACTATTGGCAGAAACTGCATAAAAGAACTTTCATAGTAATATGATTTGAATAGGGTAAAGTAAAGAAATTAGAGCCGAATCTCATTGAGACTCGGCTCTTTTGTTTGTAATATTTACTCAATTTCCATTCTGATTCGCCATTCGTTTGGCAAATAATTATTGAACCGATTGCCCAAATTTTTGAGCCAGCCCAATGCCAAACCGTTGTGCCGAGCCACCAGCCAACCTTTGGGAGCATCGACGGCAAATGTTTCTCGTTTGAGGTAATGAAGAGCCTCATTGTGAGATAGTTCTACACTCGGCAACTGACTTGAAAGCGCTATACTCAGTGCCAATGCCTGCGAAGGTATGATTTCTGAGCCTTTCAAATTACCCAATTCTAACCCCAGCCCTTTGGCCGCCAAAGCCCTGTCCAATACCTTCAAATCATCGAATTGACTGTTCATGATGGCTATTACGTCTTGGTTGGGCTTGATATAAAAACCAAAATCGTCGGGATTTTCGAGCCATCGTTTTGCTTCGGTAATGTATTTTTTGGGTAATGATTTGAATGATCTAAATTCGTGAAATTTTAAGTTGAAATTAGTGATTTCTTTATTCTTGAAAACACTCATAAAAAACCCCTCGCCTTTGACTCTGTGCGGGTAACATTGATAACCAAATGACTGTAAAATTACGCCCCAGTCGGCTGGAATAGTAAGATTGACGTGTTCGAGAGCAAAATTATCGGTGAGCCACTGGGTATTGTCTTGGTTTTCGGACTGATTGTAAGTACAAGTGCTATAAATCAAAATACCGTCTTCGGCCAGCAGGGGGGCGGCGGCAGTCAAAATACGCCGCTGACGAGCGGCACAGAGCGCAATGGCTTCCAACGACCATTCGTCTCGTGCTTTGAGGTCTTTTCTAAACAACCCTTCGCCCGAGCAAGGGGCATCTATCAAAATCAAGTCAAAAAAACCTTTCAAATCGCTCAGACTTTCTACATCGTGGTTACAAATATGCACATTCGGATAGCCCCATTTTTGGATATTTTCTTTTAGTACATTAACCCTCGACTTAATGACTTCATTACAAACAATGAGCGAGTCGGGGTGTAGCGCAGAGGTTAGCAGTGTAGTCTTGCCGCCTGGTGCTGCACACAAATCTAAAACTCTGATTGGCTCAGAACAATCTATGGCCTGCCTAACGGCGGCATCTATCAACATTGACGAAGCCTCTTGCACGTAGTATGCGCCTCCATGAAAAGCAGGGTCGAGTGTAAAAATAGGCCGTTCAGACAAATACTCACCTGACTCGCACCATTTTACTGTTTCTGACTCAGAGCTTATCGCCTTACTCTTTTGTGGGTTGTGCCTTATACTCACAGGCGTAGTTTGGGCGAGAGATGTCTCAAAGTCGGTATATTCGTCTTTGAGAATGGCTTTCATTTGGGTTGTAAAGTCGGGTGGGAGCATAAATAGTGAAAAGCGTAAAGTGAAAAGTGAATAATGAAAAGCCTATTCCGCGGTCTGTGTCTCACAGACCAGAGCAATGTCCTGTGAGGACACAGGCCACGGAACAGACCATGAATTGTGAAAAATAAAAAGCGAAAAACGTAAATAAAAGCTAAAAAAAATGATTAGATATAGAAAAAATTACCGTTGGCCAAATTGCCGTTGGCTTCAGCCAACGGACTGTGTAAGAATTGACTTTTTATATAGCAATACAGTTGTAATATTAAAAATAAACTTGACTAAAACAAAAAACCTCGCCACAAGCGAGGTTTTTTGAACAATATGTATTCCAAAAATCAGATTCTTATTTTAGCTTTTCACAGTCTTAACGATGCGAGCGGCTACTTTATATGGGTCGGCGGCTGAGTTTGGTCGGCGGTCTTCCAACCAGCCTTTCCAGCCTTTTTGTACTGCTGCCATCGGTATGCGTATCGATGCGCCACGGTCAGATATACCATAGCTAAACTCGTCCCAGCGAGCAGTTTCGTGTTTCCCAGTCAAGCGTTGGTCGTTGTCTGGGCCATAAACTGCAATGTGTTCGTGAACCACTGGGGCAAATTTTTCACATATTTCATTATAAATCACTTGGTCACCTGCTGTTCTCAAAGCTGTATTTGAAAAATTGGCGTGCATACCTGAGCCATTCCAGTCTAACTGACCCAACGGTTTACAGTGATAATTTACCCAAACGCCGTATTTTTCACAAGTTCTTTCTAACAAATAACGGGCTACCCAAGTTTCGTCGCCAGCTTGTTTGGCACCTTTGGCAAAAACCTGAAACTCCCACTGACCTGCGGCTACTTCGGCATTGATGCCCTCTACATTTAGGCCAGCTTGAATACATTGCTCCAAATGGTCTTCGATAATTTCTCGACCGTAAGCATTTCTGGCACCAACTGAACAGTAGTATGGGCCTTGTGGCCGAGGATAACCATTTGAGGGGAAGCCCAATGGTAGGTTTGTTTCTAAATCATACAAAAAGTACTCTTGCTCAAAGCCAAACCAAAAATCGTTGTCATCATCGTCAATCGTAGCTCGTCCGTTAGACTCGTGGGCGTTGCCTTTGGCATCTAACACTTCGCACATAACAAGGTAGGCAGGAGTGCCCAACTTAGAACGATCGGGGTCGGGGCATATAAAAACGGGTTTCAACTGGCAATCTGACGAACCACCTGGGGCTTGTTCTGTTGAGCTACCATCGAAAGACCACATATCGCAGTCTTCTAATTTGCCACTAAAATTGCTTTCGACCTTTGTTTTACTACGCAAACTTTGTACAGGCTTGTAGCCGTCTAACCAAATGTACTCTAATTTCGCTTTTGACATGAGAATTGACTAATTTTTGAGTTGGTGTGCTTATTGTTTTATTTAGAAGTCCAAAAATATAGCAAATATTGATATTTGCCAAATAATATGTTATTTTTTTTGCATTTTACCATTTATTATTGACTTATTCGCCTAAAAATACTATTTTTAATTGTATTTATTCAACAAATACACTAAGTTTGATTTTGACTTAGTATAACATAAAATAATTCAAATAGTTAAAATTATGGTTTTAAACAAAGTAAAATTAAGAATAAATAAGATTATATGTAATTATTTAGTTTTTGATAAAAATTAAATAATTACAGGTTTCTCAGTCAGATTGTTGTTAATATCAGTATAAATTACGTTTTTTGAAGACATATAAAAACCATTAACAAATGAACCAAACCTTTGAAGGGACTAAAAAGTATGTGGCCACCCGTGAATTGAGCATAGCCGTCAATGCATCAGTGAGTTTACAAAAACCATTATTGATAAAAGGGGAGCCTGGCACGGGCAAAACCATGCTTGCCTATGAAGTGGCCGAAGCATTGGGCAAACGGCTCATAACTTGGCACGTCAAATCTACTACGACAGCACACCAGGGTTTGTACGAATACGACGCTGTATCGAGGCTCAGAGACTCGCAGCTTGGCGACCAAAAAGTGTACGATGTAGCCAATTATATCAAAAAAGGAAAACTATGGGAGGCGTTTGATTCTGACGAGCAAGTAGTGTTGTTGATTGACGAAATCGACAAGGCCGACATTGAATTTCCGAACGACTTACTACAAGAACTCGACCGAATGGAGTTTTTTTGTTATGAATTAGACCGTACGATTGCGGCCAAAATTCGCCCTATTGTCATCATTACGTCCAATAACGAAAAAGAATTGCCAGATGCTTTTTTGAGACGATGTTTTTTTCACTTCATTCGCTTTCCCGACCGTCCGACCATGCAGCAAATCGTTGATGTACATTATCCCAACTTAGATACCGAACTATTGGAACGCTCGCTGAAAGTATTTTTTGCAATCAGAGAAGTAAAAGCATTAAAGAAAAAACCATCAACCAGCGAACTTGTAGATTGGATAAAGCTACTGCTCTGGGCAAAAGTATCGGCCGATGACCTCAAAGATTTAGAAACCATGCCCGACTTGCCGCCATTTTTGGGGTCGTTGCTCAAAAACGAGCAAGATAACGACCTTTATCAGGCACTAAGAGCCAAGGGTATGAAGCCGTACTGACGTTTTAAGCTAACTTGCTGCCATTGGGAACAGGCCGCTCGGGTTGAGACAGCACCACCTCGCCATCGTCTAATATAAAGCCTGTTACCAAAATTTCAGAAATAAAATCGGCTATTTGGCGGGTAGGAAAATTGACAACGCATATCACCTGTCTGCCCAATAGTTGTTCTTTTGTATAGAGTTTGGTTACTTGTGCCGAACTACGCTTAATACCCATTTCTGGCCCTAAGTCTACCCATAACTTATAGGCAGGCTTGCGGGCTTTGGCAAAATCTTGGACATCTACGATTGTACCAGCATATAGTTCTACTTTTTCAAAATCTTGCCAAGAGATGTATTCCATAAGTTTTTGTTTTTTGAGCAAATATAAATAGTAGCCAGTAATAAATATCAATTAAATTGCCACTGGCTTCAGCCAGTGGAATGAGATAAAATAGAGAATTGCCACTGGCTTCAGCCAGTGGAACAAAAAAGGAAGCCTTCGCTCTGAGCAAAGGCTTCCTTTTTTGTTTGGTATGTGTTATTGTAACTTAGTTGAAAATATAACGAATACCGAGTTGTGCTTGCCATACGTTATCAAGGTTGATACTCTTAACGAATGAATCTTGTATCAAAACTGTCCGCCCGTCTTTTACTTGGGTGTTCATGCGGTAGGTTGGTACGCCTGTTGCACTGATGCTGGCCAGTGTAACTGGGTTTGTAGCTGACGATGTGTAACCTACTCCATATTTGTTGTTTATGAAGTTACCAAAGTTAAGAATATCTGCACGTAAACGAATTACGTTTCTTTTGCCTTTGGCACCAACTTTAACATACAAATCTTGCTCAACTGTAAAGTCAAAACGTGTTAGGCTTGGCGAGTAGCCGCCATTGCGCTCTGCATATTGCCCACGGCGGGTCGAAAGATAAGGATTGTTATCAACAAAGGCATTGAACGCTACTAATTGCTGCTCTGGCGTAAAGGTAATTGCAGTTGCGCCAGCACCTACTGTGAGCGGTGCAAATGCAGTTTCTGATGTTGTGCCTGGTACAAAAATCAAGTCGTTGTTTTGGCCGTCGCCATTGATGTCGCTTCCTGCTATGTACGATACTCTAAAACCACCTTGTGCAACCATACCTAACGTAAACATAGTAGAGCCACCGAAGTCGCCACCATAGTTGAGACGGTAGCTCACAAAACCAACTGCACGATGACGGAGGTCGTTGTCTGAGTATGAAGTCGATAAAAAGTTTTGACCAGCAACTGTCGGAATGTTAGCCAATACAGTACTTGCTACCGACTGAATGTCTTTGGCAAGTGCGTAGGTATAACCCAACATTCCACCGAAGCCTTTTGTAGCTGGTTTTTCTAATTTAAAAGTCAATGAGTACGACTCGCCTTTGTTGGTATTTGTCAAAATAAAAGCATTGGTATTGGCAGAGTTGATAAAACGAGCAGGATTGACGGCCGTGCCAGTAAGACCAGATGCTGGAAAACGACCACGAACGTCTGTACCGCTAAATTGTGTGCTTGGCCCTCTTAGGTTGGCATCAATGTAGCGTAGTGCTTGTATGTTTTTGTTATAGATACCTTCTACTGTTGCAATAACGTTGCCGGGTAGTCTATAATCAACCGCTAAGTTTGTTTTCCAGATTACCGGGTTTTTCAGGTTTTCGGTCGAAGCATTGATTACATAAGCAGGTAGCTTTGTGATGTCGGTTGTTGTGGGCTTGTAACGGCTTGGGTCGGTTGTAAACGGATAAGCTGTTGTGTTTTGAAAGTTAAGTACTGCTGTATTTACACCATTGTTACCCAACTGGTTAGATACTAACACCTGAGGAATACGAGACACAAATAAACCAGTACCACCACGAATTTGTAAAGATTTATCGCCTTTTACGTCGAAGTTAAAACCAAAACGAGGAGATACCAACACCTTAGCACTCGGAAAAGCCCCTGTGTTTACTTTTAGTTCTTGTCCGTTTTCGTCTCTGTAGCTTAGTGCAGCTACGACAGGGTTTGCAAAGTCTTTTGAGGTTGCATCGTCATATTTGAATGAATCGAAGCGCAGACCAAAGTTTAGCTTCAAACGGTCGGTAGCTTGAAACTCATCTTGTATAAAGGCCGAAATAGTCGATTGCTTCAAGGTCTGCAATGGCTCGCTGCCATCTGGCAACAACGAGTAGCGATAGTTAAAACGTGCTGCTGACACTGGCGAAACAGTAGCTGTTGGATTGCTCTTAAATGCCAAAGCAGCAGTTTTGAAGTCTGCAATAGAGTTATAAACCCAAGCACCGTTTGACGTAGGAAAGAATATGTTATTTGACTGAAAAAACTCTAAACCAGCACCAACAGTAATGGTATGTTTACCAGCAAATATACTAAGGTTGTCGGCGATATTAAAAGTTGAATAATTCAGTTTGTTATTTGGTGTAAATGGGTCAAAACCAATAGAAGTATAAGTAGAGCCATTCAACAAAATATCTACTGTCGGAAAAACACTATTTACATACGCACGGTCTTCGATTTGTTTGTTGTAAGTTGCAATGAGGTTATTTGCAAATTTACTGCTAAATGTAGAGTTCAGTTCGGCCACAAACGAGCGGGTATTGTCAGCGATTTTATAACCAGTATTTTGTGGCGACAATGCCAGTGCAGAGTTGGTACGGTTACCATTACCTGCGGTGTTGCTACTGTTACTGTTGCTAATGATAGCGTCCGACTGTGAGTCGTGGTGCGAATATCTTACTGTTAGTTTGTTGTTGTTGTTGATATTATAATCTAAACGGACCAATGCTTTTTTACTTGATACGGCATTATTGAAGTTGTCGATTGACCCAGCCTCATAGCCAAAGTTGGTACGCATAAAACTTGCAATGTCTTCTAAGTCTGCGGCAGTAGTACGAGACACGTTACCTGTTGCACCTGGGCGGTTGGCTACCCAGTCTAAGGCTGGATTTGAAGCGGTAAATTGCTCGTAGTTTACAAAGAAAAATAACTTGTTTTTGATAAGTGGACCACCTACACGGAAGCCATACGTTCTTTCGTTTATGCTTACAGGTGGTAAGTCTTTGCCGTCGGCTTTTTTGCCAGCTAAGTTGCTATTGCGCCAAAAAGTATATGCCGAGCCACTTACTTCGTTTGTACCAGAGCGAGTAACGGCATTGATACCCGCACCAGCAAAGCCCGACTGACGGACATCAAACGGAGCAATGTTTATCTGAATTTGCTCAATGGCATCTATCGACACAGCCGTTGTACCAGTACGACCACCTGCTTGCGCTTGGCTACCCAGTCCAAAACCATTGTTAAATACTGAACCATCAATCGTAAAGTTATTCAGGCGGCTATCTTGACCAGCAAACGAACGTCCATTGCTGTAAGCATTGTACTTGGTAATGTCGTTGATAGTACGACCGATAGTTGGCAAGCTCGAAAGCGTTGCAGTACCAAAGTTGGCAGATGCACCAGTACGGCTCGATGAAATAATATCAGAGCGATTTGATGTAATTCTAACCTCTTGTAGCGTGCTGCTTTCTTCTGCCATTTTGAAGTTAGCATTTGCAGCCGAACCCAAGTCGGCAACGATACCTTCTTGTGATTGTTCTTTGTAGCCTATAAAGCTAACTGTAACAGTGTAAGGACCACCTACACGAACTGCGGGCAATGTGTACCGACCAGCGGTGTTGGTAACTGTACCAAACTTTGAACCAGACGGTACATGTGTGGCTACGACGGTTGCACCTGGTAAGCCAACCCCTTTTTCGTCTAAGACTGAGCCTGTAATTTGCGAACTTGTTACTTGGGCGGTGGCATATTGCCCAAAACTGACAAAGAACAGCGTGCAGGCCACAAAAAGCCCAACTACTGTTCGTTTACTGAGTACAAAATTACTGAGTAGAGATTTGAAATTCATAAAAAATGGGGTTGATTGGTTGATGATTGATAAGTTAGATTTTTGAGATTTCTTTCAAATTGTGGTGCAAAGAAACAAGAAAAATAAATGACAAACAAAAACACTACCTCAAAAAAATACTAACTTTGAGCCACGTATAGCCTTGTTTGTTAGAATAATACATTTTTTTATTCTTGAAATCATAATACTTAAATTATCTTATTGTTAAGAACTTCATTTTGATGGAAACCAACCCCAAATTAGTAAAACTCACTCAGTACAGTCATGGTGCAGGTTGTGGCTGCAAAATTTCGCCAAAAGTTTTAGATAAGATATTGGCAGTCCCCCAGCCCCCAGAGGGGGAGATAATAATTCCCCCTCTGGGGGCTGGGGGACTGCTCGTAGGCAACGACTCTCGAGACGATGCGGCTGTGATGGACTTGGGCAATGGCGAAGCCGTAATCAGTACTACCGATTTTTTTATGCCTATCGTCGATGATGCTTTTGATTTTGGTCGGATTGCATCGGCCAACGCTATTTCGGACGTGTACGCTATGGGCGGTACTCCTTTGATGGCTATTGCGATTTTGGGTTGGCCCATAGATAAAATTGCCCCCGAAATAGCCCAGCAAGTTCTCGAAGGTAGCCGAGCTATTTGTGCTGAGGCGGGCATACCGCTTGCTGGTGGCCATAGTATTGATAGTCCAGAACCTATTTTTGGGCTGGCAGTTACGGGTAAAGTTTTGATTGCTCACCTCAAACAAAATAATACCGCTACCGAAGGTTGCTTGCTCTACCTGACCAAACCACTCGGTGTGGGTATTTTGACTACGGCTCAAAAAAAACAAATCTTAGCCCCAGCACACGCCCACATAGCACCGCAACTCATGGCGCAACTAAATAGTATAGGTGAAAAAATCGGAAAACTAAGCTACGTCAAAGCATTAACAGACGTAACAGGCTTCGGACTGCTTGGACACCTGACAGAGATGGCCGAAGGCAGTGGCCTAAGTGCTGAAATTGATTTTGAGAAAGTACCAAAATTGCCTTTTATATCAGACTATTTGGCCCAAAAATCATTCCCAGGCGGTACGGTCAGAAACTGGGAAAGCTATGGCCACAAAATCAGTGAACTAACCGAAAACCAGCGTTATATCTTAGCCGACCCGCAGACAAGCGGAGGCTTGCTCGTAGCCGTAGAACCAGCGCACCAGTCTGATTTTGAGGATTTTATGAAACAAAATAATTTTGACCTACAAACTTTTGGACGACTTACTGACAAAAAACAAAACGTAGTTGAGGTACTGTAAGTAGTGAATAGTGAAAAACGAATAACGAAAAGTATTTTTATTTGGTTAAAGACTGTATGCGTATTTTGTTACACCCAAAACTACGATTGATAGGGTTATTTCTTCAAAAATGCCTCTATTTCTGTCAAAGTAAGTGCGTTAAAAGTCATGTTTTTGGTTAGGCCGCCTTTGCGACCAATGGACACTCCGTAGTGCATATCAAAATAGCCATCGGTTTCGTGTGCGTCAGGATTGATACTAAGCATTACATTTTTTTCTATACAATAACGTATCCACCGCCAGTCGATGTCCAATCGCCACGGGCTTGCGTTGATTTCTATCACTACGTTGTTGGCTGCACAGGCATCTATAATTAACTTGTGGTCAATCGGGTAGCCTTCACGAGACAGTAACAGTCTGCCTGTTGGGTGGCCTAAAATTGTTGTATGTGGGTTTTCGATTGCTCTGACAAGTCGGCTCATGGCTTTGTCGTAGTTCATCGTCAGGTTGCTGTGTACAGAGGCCACCACGTAGTCAAAAGTCGCCAGTATGTCGTTGTCATAGTCCAAAGTGCCATCGCCTAAAATATCGGCTTCGATGCCTTTTAATATTTTGAATGGTGCGAGTTGTTGGTTTAGTTTTTCAATCTCTCGGTGTTGGTCTATTACTCGCTCTACGCTCAAACCATTGGCATAACCTGCTGACTTTGAATGGTCGGCGATGCCCAAATACTCAAAACCCAGTTCTTTACAAAACGTAGCCATTCGCTCCAAGCTATGCTTACCGTCAGAATATGTACTGTGGTTGTGCAAAATGCCACGGAGGTCGTTCCAAGTTACCAAATCCTCAATTTTATTATTTATTGCCCATTCAAATTCCCCCAAACCCTCTCTCATTTCGGGGACTATAAATGGTAAATTTGCTTTCTGATATACGTCTTCGTCAGATACAATCGTTTCATTATAAGCTACTTGCATCAACGATTGCCCAGACGGTGTGCGTTCGGCCAAGTGTTTTTGGTCGGCAGAGAGTATAAAATATTGGCTTCCAAATTGATCGGGCTTGACACATACCAATTCTACCAAAACCTGTAAATCAAACGCTTTGCCCCGCCAAATAAATGGTGATGAGTGTTTGACATCTTGAACCAAATCTTCAAAAACATTGATTTGTTGCTGCGCTTTCACAGGCTCGTTGGTCGCAATTATAAGCACAAGAGTATCTACAATTTCTGACCTTCGGCGTACTTGTCCTGCAATCTCTACTCGTTCAAAAACAGGACTAAGCAACGCCTTAATTTGTTGTGCCAGTGCTTCGGCTTTGTCCATACGAAGTTTGCCAACTTGGCTCTGCATAAAAGCCAGCGAGTCTAATATCTTTTGTTGTGTGCCTTCACCGAAACCTTTGAGTTTGGCAATTTTACCACTCTCGCACGCAATCTGTAGCTCTCGTAGGTCTTCTATACCCAGTTCTCGCCAAATGACAGCGATTTTCTTGGGGCCAATTCCTTTGACTTTAAACATATCTAACACACCGCTGGGTGTCTGCGCCAGCAAATCGTCCAATTCTTTAAAATGCCCAGTCTGCACAAATTCCACTATTTTAGTAGCCGTACTTTTGCCCACACTTTGTAGTTTTATCAGGTCATCAATCGAGCAGTTGGCCAGTTGTATGTCAATTAGTTTGTTGAGACTAAACGCAGTTGCGCTATAATTTTTTATTTTAAAAGCATCGCCCTCATGCAGTTCCATCAGTTTGGCAGTGAGTTCGAGGGCATCAATAATTTCTTCGTTTGACACGTTTTTTTATCTTATTGGGTTATCACTAAATTAAATTAGTTGCATTTTGGCTACTTTTGGATCAACGATAGCTATGTCGTGTTCAAAGTCCAATTTAATACGCCATTTTTGCATTGTAGCAGCCCCAATAATAGCATCTTCGCTAAGACCTGGGATAATCAAAAATTCGTCTGACAGTAATACATCGTCTATATAAAAGTCAAGACTTACTCTGTCGGTTACTTCTATGTAGTGTCCTTCAGCAGCAGTACCAATCAACCTTATACGACCAAGCGGTCGAGAAATTTCTAAGTCTAAAATTTGGTCAGGGTGTATACACGACAGATTGGCCCCCGAATCATACAGTGTGTAAATATGTTTTTCGCCAAGCGATCCAACAAATAGTAACGGGTTTTTTATAATTGACATAAATAATTATTTCAGTAAAAATTAACAATAAACATTCGCACCCTCAAATATACTTCCAAAAACCCCAAAATTTTCTTTTTGTTAAATAATCAAGTTTTTCATCGTTGACGTAGGCTTCTCGCTCAAAACTAATATTGCGATAGGCCATGTACGAGTTTTTGTGTTTGTAATACCTCAACATAAATTCAAACATATACCAAATATAAAACAACAACAGCCCCATTTCTAACTGCTGCCGCAGGTGTATGCGCTCGTGGTTGATTAAATAAGCAGGCGGATTGCGAGCTTTTAGTATCACAAAAGGGTACAAAGCCAGTCCATCAACCCACAAAAAAGACATAAAAATTACAATCATCTTGCAAATGTCATAAAAAAACAGTTACCTTTGCACCAGAATTTATGTTTTAATGAGTGTGAGGGGACGTAAAAGTCCCTTTTTTGTTGGCTAAAAAATGACCGAAAAAGAACAAATTGCACAAATATTAAGTACGCTTCTCGAAGATGACAAGTTTTTTGTGGTTGATTTACAGGTTTCACCCTCAAAATCTAACCATAAAGTAATTGTACTAATCGACAGTGATGCGGGTATAAGTATTGACGAATGTGCCATTATTAGTAGAAAATTAGACGATGAAATCTTTAAGTTAGAACTCATCGAAGAAGCCTACCGCCTCGAAGTATCGTCGCCTGGGGTTGATTTTCCGCTTACATTTGCTCGGCAATATCAAAAAAATATAGGCCGAACTCTGAAAGTAATATTGCCAGATGGCACAGAAAAATTGGGCGAACTCACAGAAGCAACTGCCGACAGTTTTACGATTAGTACCAAAGCAAAAAAGAAATCGGAGCCGCCAGTTATAAATAGTTTCAAATATGTAGAAGTGAAGAAATCACAGGTACAGATTTCTTTTAGATAAAATAACCCGACGAAGGACAAGCACAACAAATCCAAAGTCCCTAAAAAATCATTTTAAACCAAACCAAAATTGTGAATTAAGATGGATAGCGCAGTACTCATTGAATCGTTTGCCGATTTTGCCCGTTCCAAAAACATCGACCGTCCTACTATTATAAAAGTATTGGAAGAAGTTTTTAGGTCAATGATTCGTAAAAAATACGGGTCGGACTCAAATTTTGATGTTATCATTAACCCCGAAAGTGGGGACTTGGAAATGTGGCGTACCCGAGAAATCGTGGACGATAATTCCGAAGATATATGGGAATTAGACAAGATTCCATTGGCCGAAGCGCAGCTCATTCAGACAGACTTTGAAGTAGGCGAAGAAGTAGCAGAAGAAATAAAGTTGGCTGACTTTGGTCGTAGAATGGTTCAGACTGCCCGCCAAACACTGATTCAGAAAGTCAAAGATTTAGAGAAAGAAATATTGTACATCAAATACAAAGATATGGTCGGCGACCTTATCAATGTAGAGGTGTATCAACTCTTAAAAAACGAGACAATTTGTTTGGATTCAGACGGCAACGAGTTGGTGCTACCACGTACAGACCAGATTTCAAAAGACCGTTTCCGCAAAGGTGATAGCTTGAAAGTAGTTGTTCACCAAGTCGAAAACAACAATGGTATTCCACGTATTGCTCTGTCAAGAACCTCGCCAGTGTTTTTGGAAAGATTGTTTGAAAACGAAATACCGGAAATATATGATGGCATAATTTCGATACGCAAAATTGTCCGTGAGCCAGGCGAAAGAGCCAAAGTAGCAGTAGAGTCGTTTGACGACCGCATAGATCCCGTTGGTGCTTGTGTGGGTATGAAAGGGTCAAGGATTCATTCTATTGTTAGAGAATTGGGCAATGAAAATATTGACGTCATAAACTGGACTGACAACATGGAGCTGCTGATACAGCGTGCGTTGAGTCCTGCCAAAATAACTTCGATGAACATTGACCGTGAAACCAAACGAGTGGCCGTTTACCTAAAACCTGACCAAGTTTCGCTGGCCATTGGCCGAGGTGGACAGAACATTAAATTAGCAGGCCGATTGGTTGGTTTTGACTTAGATGTATTTAGAGACATCGAAGGCCAAGAAGATGAGGAAGACGTAGATTTGAGCGAATTTAGAGATGAAATAGACGAATGGATGCTCGAAGAGTTCCGCCGTTTGGGCTTAGACACTGCCAAACAGGTACTGAATATGAGCAAAGAAGAATTGATTAGAAGAACCGACCTCGAAGAAGAAACAGTAGAAGAAATACTGACGATTTTGAAAGGCGAATTTGAATAAAAAATGATTGTACGACACCTAAATAATAAAATTATGTAAACTGTTTAAGCAATCCAGTACAAAAATAGTTGTAAAGAGTTACCTTTGAGTTAAATTTTTAATTTTGATATGGCCGACGAAAGAACCATGCGCTTAAGCCAAGCAGCCAGAGTACTCAACGTAGGTGTCCCTACTGTTGTTAGTCATTTGAATGCAAAAGGCTTTAAGGTGGACAATAACCCCAATAGTAAACTCAATGCCGAACAACTTGATTTCTTGGCAAAAGATTTCAAGTCAGACGCACTTTTGGACGGTTTTGCGCCCAAAAAACCCGTGGAATTACCACCACAGATAGTTTCTGTGGGCAAAACAAAGCAAGACGATGACATCCCAACATGGTTTAGAAGCAATACGCCTGAGCCTTTGGTGGCAGAAATCACTGCTCCAGTCGTTGCTAAACCCGAGCCTGATGTTATAAGAGCTACCGCTCATGTAACTGGGCTTAAAGTCATTGACAAGATTGACCTTAGTGTTCCAATAAAGGCACCTCCTAAGCCAACTGTACCTGAGGTTGTCGTTGAAAAACAACCAGAAATAATGGTTGAAAAACCACAACCTGCACCAATACCAGAGCCTGTGATGGCAGTAGTAGAAAAGGTTGTAGAAATTACGCCTGAAAAGGTAATACTGCCTGAGCCACCAGCAAAAGTAATAGTTCCAGTTGCAGTGCAACCAGAAATTAAGACACCAGTTGTAGTTGAGCAGCCAATCGTGGTTGAAAAAGTAGTTATAGTACCTCCAAAGGTTGCCGAAGAGCCAAAAGCCGTAGAAATACCTCCTGCTATGGTGAAACCTCTCGTAATTGAGGTAATAATTCCAACACCACAAGTCAGCCAGGTAAAGCAACCAAAACCAGATACAGTACCCACACCAGCCCCAGTAGTTGAAAAACCAGCCGAAACAGAGCTGATAGAAGCCAAAGGCGACCAGCTTAAAGGTCTGACAATTTTAGGAAAGATTCAACTGCCAGTAGAGCGTAGAGGCGGTGGTAACAACTCAGATAAAGATAACAAAGGAAAACGTAAGCGAGTACACAAAGGCGAAAAAGTAGTAAATGCCCCTAATAACCAGTCTGGTGGAGATAGGCCAAGACGTGAAGGCGATAATAGGCCGACAAGCGACAGGCCAGCCCCACGAACAGCCAACCAAGCACCTACGAGTGGTGGGCAACCAACTAATCGCTCAACCACAGCGGGTAGTCAAGGTGGCAACAGTAACACTGCGCCATCGAACAATACTAATAATACAAGTAATAACAATAATAGTGGCGGGGCCAACAACCGAAATAAAGGTGGAAAAGGCGGCGGAAAAGGTCGTGAAACCATCTCACAGAAAGCAGTTGACAGTTCTATCAAAGCAACTTTTGGCCGTATAAATACTGCTGGGTCAAGCGGTAAAAACTTTGGTGCAGGCAAACGCCGTGAAAAACGTAAGATGCGTGCAGAAGCCGAAGAAGGACGTTTGCAGCAAGAGCAGGAAGATTCAAAAGTGTTGAAAGTAACCGAGTTTATTTCAGCCAACGACCTGTCGTCTATGATGGACGTATCGGTTTCAGAAGTAATTTCGGTGTGTTTGAGTATGGGTGTGTTTGTGTCAATCAATCAACGATTAGATGCAGAATCAATTACGCTCATAGCTGACGAGTTTGGGTATGAAATCCAGTTTATATCTGCCGAAGAAGAAGTACAGGCCGATATACAAATAGATGATGACAAACCAGAGGATATGTTGGAGCGTGCGCCAGTTGTTACTATCATGGGTCACGTCGATCATGGTAAAACCTCATTGCTCGACTATATTCGTCGCACACGTGTAGCCGCTGGCGAAGCTGGTGGTATTACGCAGCACATAGGCGCATATAACGTAAAGACAGATACAGGCCGACAGATTGCATTTTTGGACACACCTGGCCACGAAGCCTTTACGGCCATGCGTGCAAGAGGGGCAAAAGTTACCGATGTAGCCATTATCGTGATAGCAGCCGACGACAGCGTGATGCCTCAAACCCGAGAAGCAATCAATCACGCACAGTTGGCAGGTGTCCCCATTGTGTTTGCATTTAGTAAGGTAGATAAACCTGGCGCAAATACAGAGAAAGTCCGTGAAGAGCTTTCGATTATGAATATATTGGTAGAAGAGTGGGGTGGTAAATACCAGACTCAAGAAATATCATCAAAAAGTGGCCTTGGTATTCCAGATTTATTAGAAAAAGTATTGCTCGAAGCTGATTTATTGGAATTAAAGTCAAACCCAAATCGCAGAGCAAATGGTACAATCGTAGAGGCATCGTTAGACAAAGGTCGTGGTTATATGGCAACGGTATTGGTTCAGAATGGTACACTCAAAATTGGTGATATTATACTTGCGGGTGCTAACTTTGGTCGTGCCAAGGCGATGTTCGATAGTCGTGGTGAAAAAATCAAAGAAGCAGGCCCATCAACGCCAGTACTTTTACTTGGTTTGAATGGTGCACCACAAGCTGGCGATAAGTTTAATGTAATGGAAACCGAACGTGAAGCACGTGAAATAGCCACCAAGCGAGCGCAGATTATACGTGAGCAGAGTATCAGAACACGCAAGCACATCACACTCGAAGAAATAGGCCGCCGTAAAGCCATAGGCAGCTTTAAAGAACTAAACGTAATTGTAAAAGGTGACGTGGACGGCTCAGTAGAGGCATTGTCAGACTCACTACTCAAACTCTCAACAGAAGAAGTACAAGTCAATATTATACACAAAGCAGTAGGTCAAATTTCTGAATCAGATATAAATCTTGCCATTGCCTCAGATGCCGTCGTGATTGGTTTTCAGGTGCGCCCGTCTGGTAACTCTAAGAAACTGGCCGAACAGGAGCAAATCGAAATTCGATTGTATTCAATCATTTATGATGCCATCAACGATGTAAAAGATGCCATGGTCGGAATGCTCGAGCCAACAGTCGAAGAGATTATATCTGGTACACTCGAAGTGAGAGACGTATTTAAAATCACAAAAGTTGGTACGGTTGCAGGTTGTTATGTTACCGATGGTGTCATCAAACGCAATAACCGAGTACGTGTTGTGAGAGACTTTATCGTTGTTCATGAAGGAGACGTTACAGCACTCAAACGATTTAAAGACGATGTGAGCGATGTTCGTGCAGGTTTTGAATGTGGTATGAGTATCCGAAACTTCAATGACTTACAAGTAGGCGATGTTGTAGAGAGTTTCGAGACACGTGAGGTAAAAAGAACGTTATAAAATATTTTTTTGGCAAATCCCCTTTTTTGTTACGAGTTTTCATAATAAAAAAGGGGATTTGCCGTTGTTAGCGAAAATAATGCAATAATGTTGTAAATTGTTTATAACAAATACTGTATTTATTGATAATTACATAAAAATATTTACGGCCTGTACTTGCATTAGGCAAGGTTATAATTTATGCTAACACCATGAAAAATACCCTACTTATTACTCTTGCTTTCCTTACCATTATTGGCCTATACTGGTCTACAGATGCCATCGGCTGGCTTTTTGACCATCAACGGCTTCGTCGTTTTACACCCAACTCTACTGCTGTCCAGTTAGCCTTCGACTTGGTAGGTATAATCACTTGTATCTTATTTTTGCTTTGTGTTACCTACAAAAAATACTGGTCTCGTGCTACATTCAGTAAAAAAAGTAATATAGCGGGCTTCACACTGATTTGGGTTGGCGTGGTCTATTCTGTGGCTATGACCTACTCTTTTTTACGACAAATTGATAAACTTTACGATTATTATAAAGCAGACTATAACATAAAGGGTCGAGTCTTTGAAGCCCACCCCGAACTTGGACACCATGGCATACCCAATGGTAGTGGGTCTCACAACTACGTTATTGGAACAACCCAAAAGCAAATTCCAATACTTTTGGACAGCCTTGGTTTTAGAACAGTTGGCCCCCAACTGAGATTAAAGTCTGACACAACGCTACTCTTTCTTGGGTGTTCCTTTACGTGGGGCGACTTTTGTCCTGCCGAAAAAACCTATTCATATCATGTAGCAAAAGAGTTGGGTGGCCAATATCTCAATGCAGGGACAAGTGCCTATGGGCTGGCTCAGATGCTAATTTTAGCTCGTAAAGCAATACCAAAATCGAAACCCAAAATTGTATTTCTTCAACATTCGCCTTGGTTAGCCGATCGTGCTCGATTTACATTTTACCCTACCGCCTATGGTGTTATGCCATTTCCGTTTATTCATCGTAAAGATGACGGCCACGATGTGCACCCGCCGCTTTTTATGTCGTCGCTCTATAAGCCCGAGTCTATTTATTTTAAGCAAACCGCTCGCTCTTTTTTTGATAAATGTGTCTTTGTTTGGAAAGTAGGGCTTCCTGTGGTCGTACTGGACTTTTTCAAACACAAATGGTCGATATTACAAATAAACTTAGGATTGAAGCCCCGTGCCGAAAGCGACAATCAAGCCATAGAGCGGTATGTCTATAACGAAATTGCCAAAATTTGTCAATCCAATCAATCGCAGTTAGTAGTAGTGAATCTTGGTGGCTTTGGCTACGACGAAACACGTTTTACAAATCATTACGACCGTACACACTTCAATAAGACAACCAACGCTCAAAACATAACTTTTGTAGATGTAGATTCTGCACTAAGAACAGCCATCAAAACACCAAAAGAATATGATAAATATTTGTTGTGGGATAAAAACGGCAGAGATTCTATCCTATTTGATATTCACCCAAATGCAAATACACATCGATTGATTGCTGATCAAATTTTACAAAAATTAAACAAAATGCCATGACTATTTTAGTAGCAGCCAAAATTTGATAAAAATCACTCCTCGTTGCATATAGCTTTATATTTGCCCTGTTGTATTTTTTAGATTTTCGAGTACCTAAATCTAACACATCATAAAAGCCAGTTGGCTTTGGCAAGACTTGTACTTTTGCCGTTCTTCTGCTCATAGTGCCTTTGTTTTTGTATAAATTTCACTAACTTTGCATGCTATTTGTTTGCAATCCTGTTACTCAATTTTACCAACAAGACACTCACCGTGAGTTATCAATCAGAAAACATAACGGCTTCCCCCCGTGCGCCTTGGCGCAATATAATGGTTTTGTTTGGGCTGGTTTTGCTCGGCCTGTCGGTAGGGAATGTGGTGTCGCTTATTGTAGTTTATGTAGTTAGTAGTTTCAATTCAACGATTTCAATTGACCAAATTGGAAATTTACTTCAGAATCCCACCCAAGTACCTCACGCTTGGTGGTACATTATGTCGATGCAGTTTGTTGCTCATATTTTCACTTTTTTGATTCCAAGTCTTGTTTATTGGCGGTGGATAGAAAAACGTAGTCTCGTTCATTTTATCAAAAAACCCATTCCCTCGTTTTTACTTTTCTTGATTACTTTTACATTAGTAATTGTCTTCATGCCCTTTGATAGTTTCGTGATAGAACTCAACAAAAAAATGAGTTTGCCTCCAAATCTAAAAGCCATCGAAAATTGGATGTCAAACCAAGAAGTACTGCTCGAACGTATGAGCCTGTTTTTGACAGACTTTACATCTTGGACAAAACTATTTGTAGCTTTTTTTGTAATTGCCGTTACGGCCGCTGTTGGTGAGGAGTGCTTGTTCAGAGGGTTGATTCAACGTAAAATATTTGATAAAATCCAAAATATGCACGTTGCTATCTGGATAGCCGCCGCTCTTTTTAGTGCCATTCATCTACAGTTTTATGGCTTTTTGCCAAGAATGTTGTTGGGTGCATTATTTGGGTATTTGTATTGGTGGAGTGCCAATTTGTGGGTGCCTATCGTTGCTCATTTGGTCAATAATGGCTTTACAATCGTGCTGATTTTCTTTAATAATAAAAAAATTATTGAATTTGATATTTCTCAATCCGAAAACTCTGTTTCGGTGCTATTGGGTGTTATTTCACTATTACTTACAGGTGTTTTATTGTATTATTTCAAGAAAAATACTGGAAATTTGGCTTTGGGTACAAATACCGAATCAGAAAATTGGTCTAAGGTTTTTGAAAGCCCGCACCAGCATCAGGCTCAAATTATACACGACTATTTGATTGAGAAAAATATTGTATCGGTAATTCTCAATAAAAAAGATAGCAACTACCACTGGGGTCGATACGAATTGTTTGTGAACCCTGCCGATGACGAAATAGTGAGAAATATAATTGCCAATGACATCTCTTTTAAATAACCTAAATAACCTTCAACAAAGAGCCATCGCCTCCGTTGTGGGAGTGGGCATCATTTTGTTTTCTATATTTTATAGCGACTGGTCATTTTTTTTGTTGTTTTGTTCAATTAGCGTTCTTACTCAGCTTGAGTTTTATAAATTGTTGGGTCTCAACGGCAACCAGCCACTCACATACTACGGTACGGCCATTGGCGTTGCTATTAACTCGCTTACGTTTTTGATCGAAAAAGGTAGCCTTCAACCAGGTTTTTATTACCTAATAGTTCCGTTGGTTACTTCGGTTTTTTTTATAAAATTATACAAGAAAAAAGACTTACAACCGTTCTTAAATATCGCCTTTACATTTTTGGGGATAATTTATGTTGCGCTACCATTTGCATTTTTGATTGGGTTGTCGCTCAAAGCTGGTTATTATAACTATGAAATTGTAGTTGGGTGCTTATTTTTGTTGTGGGCGTCAGACGTTGGTGCGTACTTTGCAGGAACTCGCTATGGCAAAAGAAAACTCTTTGAACGGGTGTCGCCCAAAAAATCGTGGGAGGGATTTGTTGGTGGGGCTTTACTGGCCGCACTCGTTTCGGCAGGGCTTAGTTATTATTTCAATACATATAACCCTTGGCAGTGGTATTGTATTGCTACAATTATGGTTGTATGTGGCACGCTCGGGGACTTGGTCGAGTCGCTTTTTAAGCGTAGTATTTCCATCAAAGACTCGGGCAATAGTATTCCTGGGCATGGTGGCTTTTTAGATAGATTTGATGGTTTGTTACTTTCGATGCCTTTCATAATTACTTTTGTCAAATTGTTCTCTTGATATGAAAATTAAAAATATATTTGTAATCATTTTTTTATCTCTGATTTTAATATCAGTCAATGCACTTGGTCAAGGGCAAATCAAGAGTATTGTTTTTACGGGGCGAATAGTTGGTGGCAAAGGCGCACAGCCATTGGCCAGAACCTATATTTTTATTCCAAAAGCAGGGCGGGGAACACTGGCCGACGAAAGCGGTTTTTTTGCATTACCTGTTTTCCCGGGCGATAGTGTTATTTTTAGCTATTTAGGTTTTCAGAAACAGTTTCATGTCATTCCTCGCCGCATTTCAGACGACTCGTACTCGGCTATTATTATGCTAAAAGAAGACATAAAGACACTTGCCGAAGTAAAAGTCTATCCGTACTCAACCGAAGACGAGTTCAAAAAAGCGTTTATTTCACTAAAACTACCAGACGAGCAAGACAGAGAAGCATTGGCCAAAAGTACCAACAAAGAATATTTATTGCAAATGATGGCCATAGCACCCATGAGCGCAGCCTCTAATTATAGTTATTTTATGGACCAGCAAATGAACGGACGGGAGAGTTTTGCCAACAGAAGCTCCATGAATGTTCCATCTTTGTTTAATCCTTTTGCTTGGCAAAAATTTATAAGTGGAGTCAGAAACGGGGACCTCAAAAAGAAAGAATACCGAGAGATTCTTAAACAGACGCCAAAAGAAAACCTTAATAGACAAGATTTTTTAAAAAAACGATAGAATTTGGTCTAAAAAAAGTATTTTTGAGGACTCAATTAGATAGATTTCACACCCAAGCATAAGAATAGACCCACTATGGCAGAAGTAATCAGAATGCCCAAAATGTCCGACACGATGTCGGAAGGAACCATTGCTCGTTGGAGCAAAAAAGTTGGTGACGTTATCAAATCTGGCGATATATTGGCAGAAGTAGAAACTGACAAAGCAACGATGGACATGGAGTCTTATCAAGAAGGAACATTGCTTTATATTGGCGTTCAGGAAGGCGAAGCCGTGGCCGTAGATGCTATTATGGCCATAGTTGGTACATCGGGCGAAGACTATCAGGCACTGCTCGGTGGTCAGTTGTCAGTTGTCAGTCATCAGTTGTCAGTGAACAGTGAAAAGCCAATAGCCCAAGAGCCATTAACAACACAAACGCCTCTAAACTCCCCTTCGGGATTGGGGGCTTCTGTAAAAGCAACTGCTATCACAATGCCCAAAATGTCGGACACAATGACTGAGGGTACGCTTGTGTCGTGGCTCAAAAAAGTAGGTGATGTTGTTAAGTCTGGTGATATTATTGCCGAAGTAGAAACCGACAAAGCTACAATGGAACTCGAAAACTACGAAGATGGTACGCTGCTCTATATAGGTGTTGAGGTAGGGCAGGCCGTGCCAGTCGATGCCATTATTGCTATCGTTGGAGAAGCTGGTGCTGATTATAAGGCGTTGCTTGGTGGTCAATTATCAGTTGCCAGTGAACAGTTATCAGATGTTAATAACCAATCTACTTTGGTTAGCGAAGCTGTAACATCACCCAATCATTCAATCACTCAAAACTCAGATGGTCGCCTCAAAGCCTCACCACTTGCCAAAGTCTTGGCCAAAGAAAAAGGCATAGACTTGGCTACATTGACGGGGTCTGGTGAAGGTGGCCGAATCGTCAAAAAAGATGTTGATGGCGGTGTAGTTGCCAGCCCGCAAGTAGCATTTATTGCTCAAAAAGCAGAAGTTAAAATCGAACAACCAAAGGCAGCTCAATCAGTTAGCAACTCAGCAGCCCCAATTTCCGCAACTGATTACACGGAGATTCCTGTTTCGCAGATGCGAAAGACTATTGCTCGCCGTTTGAGCGAAAGTCTGTTTACAGCACCACATTTTTACTTGACTATGGAAATAACCATGGACAAGGCCGCTGAACTCCGCACAACGCTCAATGCCGTTGCTACCACCAAAATATCTTTTAATGACTTTGTAGTCAAAGCCTCGGCATTGGCTCTCAAACAACACCCAGCAGTGAATTCGTCGTGGTTGGGCGACAAAATCCGTATCAATCACGTCATCAATATTGGTGTAGCGGTGGCAGTAGAAGACGGTTTGCTTGTGCCTGTTGTGCGTAATGCCGATCAAAAAACACTGTCAGTAATTGGGGCTGAGGTAAAAGACTATGCGGCCAAAGCCAAAGACAAAAAACTACAACCCAAAGACTGGGAGGGCAATACGTTTTCGATTTCTAACTTAGGAATGTTTGGTATTGACGAGTTTACGGCCATCATCAACTCACCAGATGCTTGTATTTTGGCTGTGGGGGGTATCAAACAAACAGCGGCCTTTCGTGAAGATGGCAGCGTATATCCGACCAGCGTTATGAAAGTAACTCTCTCATGCGACCATCGAGCCGTGGACGGTGCAGCGGGTGCAGCATTTTTGCAAACACTCAAAAAGTACTTAGAAAACCCACTGACGATGCTAATCTGAGATATTAAAAGCCCTACAAAAAAATATTTACCAAAAATGACAGGATTGTATATCAGTTCTGTCATTTTTTTAAGTAAAATTACGAAAAGTTCTAATATTAGATTTAACAAAAATGGAACAATATATAACACAACTACTCGAAGAAATGTTGGCTGCACACAATCTGCTTACAAAAAATGTTGATGACGATGAACAGACTTCTGACGATGATGACAACGAGGATATTGAAGCCCATTTTGCTGAGGTTGAGCGTTATTTGAGTGGTGAGGGTCGTCAAGAAATAGGCGACTTGATTGGCTTCTATCCCGAGCAGTTTCCACCAGTTGAAAAACTCAACGATGGCCAAATGAAGCGTGTAAATGTTGGATTTAGAGTACTAATGCGTAGTCATAATGTGGAGTTTAGTATACCCGAAGAGCTGCCAGTTGCCATCGAATATCATTTGTTGGCAGGCTCACTCAAAAGAGACGTGTATGTGCCATTAGACGGTTATAGAGGTACTGACAACATAGAATTTTGTAGTTATGATGTCGAAAGTTGTCCGTTTGGTAGTGAGTTTTGCCAATGTAAAGACGTAAAATTTGACGATATGGACGATTTTGAAACAAATAACGATGAAATGCCTTTTTGAATTTTACAAGCCCGACTTCTGGACAGCAAACCCTGCCGCTCCCATAGCACCTGCCATATCACCAAAATGTGCCTGAACGACTGGAGTATGCTTGCCGCCTGCTCGCCACTCGAATATATCCATAAATTGATATAAAGGTTCAAAAAGAGCTTCGCTCGCAAGTGTAATTCCGCCAGCTAAAATAACTAATTCGGGCGAAAGCGCATTGATGAGCGAAGCAATAGCGATGGATAGCTTTCGGACAGAATCCAACCAGACGAGAGTAGCCCAATGGTCACCATTTTTGTATGCTTCGACTAACTCCCAAGTACTCTCGAAACGACCAAATGACCGTTTTTTTATTGAATAATTACCCACTGCATATTCTAAACTACCTGGCATACCTACAATATTTGGCTCGTCGTCGTTGGCATTGATGCTGGTATGGCCTAAGTGTCCAGCCATTTGACCTAAACCCTGATAAAGTTTTCCGTTAATAAGTAGCCCGCCACCCACACCTGTTCCGAGGGTAAGTAATACTACATTTTTTTTGCCTTTGGCCACTCCAAAAGCGGCCTCGGCCATCAATGCAGCGTGGGCGTCGTTCAAAACGTAGGTAGAGTAGCCTAAAAAATCTGTCCAGTCAAAATTTTCGATGCCAGCCAACCTGCTGGGCATAAAGGCAATACAAGAGTTTCGGTCGTTAGGAAGCCCCGGGGCAGATAGACCAATGGCTATAATGTCGTGGCTCAAACCTTGTTTTAAATACTCGACCATCTCCAACACATTTTGTTGCCACGAGCCGTTGCCGCTGTCTTGGGTTGCGATGTAATGCTGTTTGAAGACTTCGCCTTTGGAGTCAATCACTAATCCTTTTACATTTGTACCGCCGAGGTCGAGACCGATAAAATACATATTTAGGAATGATGTTAGATTTTGTAGAAAAAGTAGCCGAATTTTTGTCCGAAATACCGTTTGAGTTTGTCATAAAAAGAAATATTGATGGTTTAAATACTCAATTTTATTGTCCACAAAAACAAATCATTATAGAATGTATCAGTCTGGCCGACTATCGACAGGCTGATAAAATTATTATAGAAAATGAACACCGAACGATTAGAGTTTGGGAAGATGTATGGACGACAAAAACCAATATCGTACAGTCAAGAATTAGGGCAATTTTTGGAATTTCGGAACGAATACCCGCACGGCTAACTAAAATACAACGAATAGACAAGCCATTGGCTGACCAGTTTTTAAACCAAAACCACTTACAGGCTACCGTAACGGCCAAACTCAAATATGGGCTGTTTTTACCCCCTCAATACTTTAGAATATTGAAAAATAAGCCTATTACTCCGCAGCCACTTTTGGTAGCTGTGGCTACTTTTTCTGGTTCAAAAACCATTATCAGAGACGGTCAGCCGTATCGTTCCTATGAGTTGATTCGTTTTGCTAATTTACTGAATTGTACTGTTGTTGGGGGTTTTGATAAGGTGCTCAAAAATTTTATAAAAGAGCAAAATCCTGACGATATAATGAGCTATGCCGACAGAGACTGGTCGGACGGAAATAGTTACGAACAAACTGGTTTTGAGCTAATTGGTACAACACCACCACAAGGTTTTTGGGTCAATCCACTTACTTTCAACCGTCTGACTACCCACCAAAAAGTAATAGAGGCCACTACCGATAATTTTATTAAAGTACAGAACGTTGGGAATTTGAAATATTTATTAAATTTGAAGAAAAATAAAAAACAACAAGCCGATGGCAGCACTATTTGAGCAACTTCTGGAAGCCCCAGACCTTAAATTATTGATTGAAAAACTGGAACACGAACTTTCGCAGGAGTCAGAGCAGCGCAAGGCTTTTTATGACTGGGTACGAGAAGACCAAAAAGCGGAGTTTATCAATGGCGAAATAATTTTGCACTCGCCCGTAAAAAGAGCGCATTGGACGGCTGTGGGTAATTTACAGACATTGTTACACTCTCACGTGCTACTCAGCGACCTGGGCGAGGTGGCAACAGAAAAAGCGATGATATCGCTCACTCGTAATGACTACGAACCTGATATTTGTTTTTGGAATAAGTCTAAATCAGATATTTTTACAGAAGACATGATGCTGCACCCAGCCCCCGACTTGATTGTTGAGGTGTTGTCGAGGGGAACTGCAAAAAAAGATAGAGGTATTAAGTTTACAGATTATGCCGCTCATGGTATTGTAGAATATTGGCTGATTGACGCTCAAAAAAAAGAAGTAGAGCAGTTTGTACTCACAGCCGACAACGAATATGTGTTGTTGGCCAAGGCCAAAGGCGACACAGTTGTTCGGTCGCAAGTGGTAGTTGGTTTTGAAATAAAAGTAGTGGCTATTTTTGATAAAAAAGAAAACATGATAGCACTCAAAAAAATGTTCAAATCAAATTGACCAGCCACCATCTAATTACGATACTGGGCCCAACGGCCAGCGGCAAAACCCGATTGGCGGCGCAGGTAGCACTCCAGCTCGGCGGCGAAGTCATTAGTGCAGACTCTCGGCAAGTTTACCGACAAATGAATATCGGTACAGGAAAGGATTTGAATGAATATATCGTTGATAATCAATTGATTCCGTATCATTTGATTGACATTGTAGCCGCAGGCGGCGACTATAATTTATACCAATACCAACGAGATTTTGAACGAGTATATACCCAAATTCAACAACAGAACGCAATACCGATACTGTGCGGAGGTAGTGGCTTGTATATTCAGGCCATTTTGCAAGATTTTAAGTTGGGTAAACAATCAGAAACAAAGAGCCGAGAGTTGGGGGATAGCAGTTTTACGAAAAATGTTTTTGGGCTTACCCTACCGCTCGATTTGCGCCGAGAAAGAATTACGACCCGACTACACCAACGGCTCAACGAAGGTATGATAGACGAAGTAAAAGAGTTGATGGCTGGGGGAGTACTTGCTGAAAAATTGATTTATTATGGCCTTGAATATAAGTTTATTACACAATATCTGATTGGCGACTTAGATTATGACACAATGGTAGAGCGATTGAATATTGCCATTCATCAATTTGCGAAACGACAAATGACTTATTTTAGAAAAATGGAAAAAGATGGGGTAAATATTACTTGGTTAGATGCTACATTACCATTAGATAGTTTGGTCAAATTGGTATTAAAATCCATCAAATAATGTCAATCGCTACGTTATCTCACCCCATTTTTTCAAGTGTATTCAAGTTCCGAACCGTTGTATTGGCTTTGTATTTGGCTTTGGACAGTATTTTGGCAAAAGGCGAATCGGTGCTTTGACCACGGGCTACTTTCCAATAGAGTACACTCTCACCTTTTTTTATGCTTTCGTTCAGTTCGAGGGCAACCGTTGTGAGGTCTTCTAAAATTGCTTTATTATCAACAAAAATAACGTAGGCGTGGTGGCTGTCGGCTCGCTCAAAAGGATAATTAGCTATAATGTCTGCCAATAATTCAAAGTCGTATAACAACACATAAGCCTCGTAGTTAAATGTTGTGCTAAGATGTGCCTCCAAAATAGGTTTAATTTGCTCAGTGGTTTTGTCAGACTCAAAAACAACATTCCCTGTTTGTAAATACGTTTTAACATCTTGGCAGCCTACTTGCTCAAAAGCTATTTTTAGGGCCGGTATCTTGATGCGAATATTCCCAACATTGATACCTCTCAGGAACGCAATTTGCTTTGTCATAGTCTTTTTTTGTGATAAATGTATTGAAAATATTTGTAAATTTGTCGAGTTGAATAAAAGCATAGCGAGGGTTTTGATGACTCAAAGACCCTAATAAAGCCAATTATTGAAAAAATGTAGTTCTCAGATAATTATAGCCAAGTATAAGCATACTTAACTAAAACTTGGGTAGTCCTACCTTTGTAAGGTTGTGTTGCAGATGAAAACACCATGTAACGGCATTCTGAGCATTACATTTATAGGACTACCAAAACTTGATAACTGAAAAATAATGGGATATAGCAATTTTAAAAAAATACGTCAAGTCAAAAATAAATTTGGTACAGATTTCAAATCGGTTGATATTTTTGCGTTGTCAGATATTACGCCCATAGCACCAAGCGAATGGCTTACGATTTCGCTTGATAGGGCTTATACTTCACCACCAACTAACGAAAAATCAAAGTCAGAGCGTATTGTGTCGCCTATATTATTGGAGGTGTTGGAACTGCACAAAGACAAAATTGCTTTTTTTTCGGGCGAAGAAGTCAATATCAATGCCGAAGACGATTTGGCTGGCCCTTGCGATTTTTTCTTTGCATTGTCGCCATCGTCAATACTATTAGAAGCACCGATAATATCTATTGCCGAAGCCAAAGACGAAGATTTGGACTGGGGTATCGCTCAATGTTCAGCCCAATTATATGCCGCTCATTTGTTCAATCAGCAAGAAGGCAAAGATATAGCTGTGTTATATGGCTGTGCGACTGACGGGGTAGAGTGGCAGTTTTTGAAGTTTGAAAACAATGTCTTTTATATCAACAGTCGCCCCATTACTGACTTAGCCCAAATACTCGGTACTTGGCATTGGATTATCCAGTTTTTTATTGATAATTATAGTAAAAAATAAATTTTTAAATAATCAAAACAATGGGATATAGCAATTTTAGGAAACTGAGCCAAGTAACCAAAAAATTTGGTTTAGATGCTCGAATTGTCGATTTATTTGTCTCAATATCAAAAGTTGAGCCGAGCGAATGGTTAGATATGTCGTTGAAAATGGCAGTTAAGATGCCACTCACCAACGAAAAAAATAAATCTGAACGGTTGGTTTCGCCGCTTTTGATGGAAATTGCCGTTACTTTTCAAGACAACGTAACGCTGCTCTCTGGCGAAGATGTTTTTGTTAATGCTGCCGACGATTTGGCTGGCCCCTGTGATTTTTTCTTTGGTCTTCACCCCCAAAAACCATATTTAGAAACACCCATCATAAGTTTGGTAGAAGCCAAAGACGAAGATTTGGAATGGGGAATAGCTCAATGCGCCGCTCAGTTGTATGCTGCCAACTGGCTCAACGAAGAAGAAGGAAAACACATCAATACTTTGTACGGTTGCGCTACAACAGGAACAGAGTGGCTATTTATGAAATTTGAAAATAAGACATTTTACATTGACCGTAAATCTCAAACCGACCTGCCCCAAATTCTTGGCACTTGGCATTGGATTATTCAGTTCTTTATAGATAATTACAGCGAAAAACAATGCTAAGACAAATCAAGGTACTTTTCAGTCGATTTTAGAGTATGCGGGTGGCACAATTCACTTTCAGCCCGATACGCCTTTGCCTAATGATTTGGTTGAAAAATTGGTAAAAGCTAAAATAGCTATCAACGAAGTAAAAATTGAAAAGAAAAAAACGATAAAATGAAATCAGTTACTAATTTTTTGGCAGTCATAATCTGTCTTTTTGTGCTATCTTGTACCAGTATCAAAACCTCAAAAGCGAACGACTTAGATTTATATTTGAGCTACCTCACAGGCGATTTCGATAATCAGATGCAAGTGCTAAAAGAAATTGAAGCAGGTAAGCAGATTCACCCATTGGCCAAACACGTTACGAGAGTTATTACCAGCCGAGTTTCTAATATTCCTGCCGACTTCAAAGGGGTTTTTGTGTTGGAAGAAAGTTATTATACCAATCCCAATCAAGAAAGGCAGGTGAAGCCGTATATTTTTAAGTTTTTGTTGAACAACAACGGTAAAGTCGTTTTACATTCTATTGGAATACCTACTCGAATTGATAAAAAAACGTTTAGAAACGACAACGCCGACTGGTCATTGGACTTTACCGAACTCAAAGAATCGGCTTCGTTTAAGCCTGCAATTTATACCAAAACTGAGCGAGGTTTTTATATTAAAGCACCCAACGACTTGCCTGGCGGTATGAAGTTTACGCTCGAAGAAACGATAGGAAATGGCTTTTTGGAAGTCATGGAGTTGGTCGAAAAAGATGGTAAACGCCTCACAGCCTACGAAACACCGTTGCAATATCTAAAAACAAAATAAAAATGCGCGCCATTATAATCACACTCGTTTTGAGCTTATTTGTTTGTCAAGTCTTTGGTCAAAGTATTGACGAAGCCATGCGAACCCGTAAGAGTTTTTATTATCTCAATTTCAAAAAATACCCCGTTCAAGACAAAAGCCTACCTGTGGGCGTTTTTGACTCTGGTACTGGCGGCTTGACGGTGCTGAATGCGATTGTCAATTTTGATAAATTTCAGAATAATACCAATACAAACATACCCGACGGCCAGCCCGATTTTGCCAAAGAAAAACTTATTTATTTGGCCGACCAAGCCAACATGCCCTACGGCAACTATGCTGCCGCTGGCAAAACCGACTTGTTGCAAGAACACGTGCTGAAAGACGTGCAGTTTTTGTTGGGTAATAAATATTATCAAAATGGCCAATCGGCTAATTATCAAACAGATAAACAGAAAGTAAAAGTATTGGTCATAGCCTGCAACACGGCTACGGCTTATGGTCAGTCCAAAATTGAGGCATTCTTGAAAACCGTTGGGCTACCTATCAAAGTAATCGGGGTCATAGATGCAGGCTCACGTGGGGCTTTGCAGACATTCAAGAAAGACGAAAATGGTAGTATTGGTATTTTTGCAACCGCTGGTGCGGTAGCGTCGGAAGGTTACGACAGAGCTATTCGGCGGTTTCAGACAGAGCAGGGCTACACAGGCCAGATTCAGTTGTACGGGCAGGGTGGGGTAGGGCTGGCCGAGGCCATCGACGAAGACCCTAATTTTATTAACAGAACGGCACAAAAACCAAGAGAAAACTACCGTGGCCCCAATGTGGCAGGCGCTGGGTTGGTGATAGAAAGACAATTATTGAAAATATATAACTTTGACTTTGAAGGCCAAAAAATGCTTTGTGATGCCTCAAAAGTAGATGATTGCAGTCAGTTGCAAATCAACTCTGCCGAAAACTACGTGCGCTATCATTTGGTAACGCTGCTCGAAAAAATGCGACTTACTACAAATGTATTACCGCTCAAAACGCTGATATTGGGCTGCACGCACTACCCATATATGGCCGAACCAATTGAAAAAGTATTGACCGAACTCCGTAATTATGAAGAAAATAGCCAACCACGCTACAAACACCTGTTGGCCGAAAAAGTAGCACTCATTGACCCAGCCATCAACACGGCACGAGAGTTGTACGACTATTTATATGCCTCAAAGTCGTTTAATTCATCGGCAGATATGGCCACTCAAAGCGAATTTTATATCAGCGTGCCAAATGTTTTGAATACAAATGTTAAGACAGAAACTGATGGACGCTTTACTTACGACTATAAATATGGCCGTGTTGTTAATGAACTTCAAGAATACGTGAAGGTGGTACCGTTTTCAAACAAAAACATATCAGCAGACGTAATCGACCGCCTCCGCAAACAAATACCCAATACCTTTGAACTCATAAAACGATTTGGTACAAATTCAAAAACGAGTTTTATGGGTGTAGGTGAGCGGATTGTTGAGTGAGGTTTTGAATATATGTACTCAGGAATGAATAAAAACAAGCTGACATATCAAGCGCAATTTACAGACCGATAGAGCTGCCATTTTTAATATCATCGTAAATTGACTGAATTTCAGTATGCCCATTACTGAATCTAAAAGCAGAAGATGCTACATATTCTGGGTCAATTTCAAAAGATAGCCATCTTCTGTTTAACGCTTGACATACTTCACCAGTTGTATTACTTCCAGCAAAAAAATCAACAACTAAATCGTTTTCATCGGTTAAATAATTGACAAAAAACTCTGGTAGTTTTTTAGGAAATCTTGCAGGGTGTGTTTTTATTCCAAGTGCCTTGCAATTTGACATATATTTTGAGTTTGACTCAGAGTTTGAAAATGACAATAAGTTTGATGGAATAGAGCCACCATTATCATTTCCAAAACTTGAACTAATGTCATGCCCTGATGGTCGTTTTTTAGGGGTGTAAAATTTCTCTGGATTTTCAATCAGTTTTTTCATTCTATCGCTATATGGTGCGAGAACATTTTTTATATCGGCCTTTGGAAATTTAGATTTTGAAAACCACCAAACTGTATTAACAGAATCTTTTGCTCTTATTTTTCTTTTATTTACCCATTCTATTGGACTTGGTAGTTTCGCTGGATTATTCCAAAAAAACTCTTCGGCTAAATTGAAACCTAAAATATCACAAAAGTGAATCAAAACTCTATAATTATAAAGACTTCTAACAGGGAAACCTTTTTGATATGCACCGCCTAAGTCAATGACTAAACTACCATCGTCTGTTAATTTTGGCTTTATTAGTGTAGCAAATTTTGCTAACCACTCAACATAATCCGCTTGTTCTTCATTACCGTATTCCTTTTTTCGCAACAAGGCAAAAGGTGGACTTGTGAAGGCTAAACTTACACTATTGTCTTCTAATTTGGGAATTAAATTTAACGAATCACCAATAAATGCACGGCCTAATTTAGTAGAATAGGCATATTTTTATGTATCTATCATAAGACTATTTATTTATACCGAATATACTCAACATTTATTTTTTAATTCTTTTGAAATTCCGAATATATTCGGTGGTCAAATGTACGACAATTACAGAAATTTGCAAAGTACTTCAAAAAAAAACATGGACAACGAATCACAGGTTTTAGCAGATTTATTAAATATTGTAGCACAAAATATAGTATTCTACCGCAAGCGATTAGGTATGACACAAGAAGAGTTGGCTTTCAAGGCCGATATTGACAGAACATATATTGGATATATTGAAAACGCAAAACACAATGTAACATTAGGTGTACTTCAAAAAATAGGTACTGCATTAAACACACCTTTGCTGTCGTTGCTAACCTTAAACGAATTTCATACACCTATTCAAAAACTCAATTTCCTTTTCCCCTTTATACGCCAATATCAAAAATTGGCAGAAGAAACCAATGAAATTAACGACGTATTCCAAGAAAATGGAGGTAAACTGTTGCAGGTATTATTGATTACTGGTTTAGTTGACATACCAGGCAGAGAAGGGAATGATGCGGTCGATAAAAATGGAAATGAATATGAATTGAAATCAGTAAATGTTTTATTGACAAAAAGTTTTTCAACTCATCATCATATGAACCCAACAATTATTACAAAGTACAGGCAAGTTGATTGGATATTTGCAGTTTATGAAAGTATTGAATTGAAAGAAATTTATAGACTAACTCCCGAGCAATTAGAGCCTTATTATAGTGCTTGGGAAGCAAAATGGTACAGAGACGGTGGCAAAGATATAAACAACCCAAAAATACCCTTAAAATACGTGAGGGATAACGGTCAAGAATTATACAGAATGGCATATGATGGAATTTTTAGATTGACCGAATTAGAATAAAAAATAGTACTTAAATCAAATTTTCATTATGCGCTACAAAGCCCTTGCCTTACAAGTAACCTGCCAGACTGTTAATAGCTGTCAAAACCGTGATGAGGCCAATGTCGTTATGGCCGAAACCCTGACCCGCCTCGAAAAACAAATGATGGCCTCAATGGCTTTTGTTGGCCGAGATGTAAAGCTGGTGGTATTGCCCGAATATTTTTTGACGGGTTTTCCGATGGGCGAAAGCATAGAAGCCTGGAAAGCCAAAGCGAGTTTGGATATAGGCGGCTCAGAATATGAACGAATGGGAGCAATGGCTCAAAAATTGGGTATTTATTTATCGGGGAATGTTTATGAAAACGACGCTAATTTTCCAGAGTTATACTTTCAGACGAGTTTTATTATTGACCCGAGTGGCGATGTGATATTGCGCTATCGCCGTCTTAATTCGATGTTTGCACCCACACCGCATGATGTTTGGGACAAATATTTAGAAATATATGGTTACGAAGCGGTTTTTCCAGTAGCCAAAACCGAAATCGGAAACTTGGCCTGTATTGCTTCTGAAGAAATAGTATATCCCGAAATCGCTCGTTGTTTGGCCATGCGTGGGGCAGAGGTAATCTGCCATTCGTCGTCTGAGGTAGCCTCTAACTTATTGACACAGAAAAATGTAGCCAAACTCGCCCGTGCCATCGAAAACATGGCGTATGTCGTTTCGGCCAATTCGGCGGGTATGGCTGGTATTCCGATTCCGTTTGCCAGCACAGATGGAGCCTCAAAGATAGTAAATTATGATGGTTTGGTGCTTTGTGAAGCAGGCTATGGCGAAAGTATGGTAGCCAATGGTACGATAGACCTGTTGGCACTTAGAGCGCACCGCCAGCGGCCAGCAATGTCAAACTTTTTGGCTCGTCAGCGGTTTGAGCTTTATGCCGAAAGCTATGCTAATCATCATTTTTACCCAGTCAATAGTTTGCTCAATAAAAAACCAGATAGAGCACATTTTGTCCAGATGCAAATTGAAACAATAGAAAAAATATGCAGCCCATACCCATCAAAACCACAGTCGTAGGCTCGTTGCCGTTTCCGAGTTGGCTCGAATTTGCGAGTATAAATCTCGACCAATTTGGCCCAGCCGACATCGAAGAAATGATTGATGATGCTGTCATGTTGGCCGTTAATGACCAAGTTAGTGCTGGCCTCGATGTTATCACAGATGGCGAACAGACACGATTAGACTTCAATTTGTCGTTTTATGGCTTTATCAAAGGCATAGCGGCCAACCATGCTGAAACTCGAAAGTTTGGCCCACCAGCTCACGATCAGCGAGGCAAACATACTATTGTTGAGCCACTTACTGCGCCACAGGGCTTGGGTGTAGTGGCCGAATACCTACGGCTGAAACGATTAGCACCTGCCGATAAAATTCTGAAAGCATCGATTCCCGGCCCATACACACTTTCTGGGCGAATGTTGTCAGGGACTATTTATAAAGACCGTTGGGAGGCTACAGAGGCGTTATTGCCGTTTGTGAGACAAGAAATTGAGGGACTGATAGCCGCTGGTTGTACCGAAATATGTATCGACGAGCCGTCTATGAGTTGTTATGCTTACAAGGAGGACACCCGCCGATTTGTAGATATTTTTAACAGAACAATAGCCCCAGCCGTGGGTAAAGCCCGTATTTCTACTCATCTTTGTTTTGGTAATTATAAAGGCCGTTCGGTTGGTAAAAAAACGATTGCCCCTATGCTACCCGATTTTTTGGATATGAAAGTAGATGAATTACATACCGAGATGACTGTTTTGAACTTTGCCGATGTGCATTTATTAGCACGCTTCGCCGAGCGCATGGACGTAGCCGTAGGTGTGATAGACGTAAAAAGTTATTATATCGAAACAGCCGAAGATGTAGCCGAGCGAATTAAGCTATGTTTGCCCTTTGTACCAGCCGACAAACTCGCCATTGCCCCCGACTGTGGCCTAAGCCAAACGGCTCGCTGGGCGACTAAACAAAAACTAAAAGCCATGTGCGATGGTGCCAAGTTAATGAGAGAGCGATTGTAATTGAAAACAAAAAAATAATATTATCATGAATGATTGGTTTGTATTTATTGGTCGCTTTCACCCTGTTTTGGTACACTTGCCAATCGGTTTTTTGATTATTGCGGCATTGCTCGAAATTGGGCGATTGTTCAATAAAATTACTATTCAAAATTCCACAATATCGTTTGTGCTTTTTTGGGCGGCTGTGGGTGCCACGTTTTCTTGTGCGGCCGGCTACTTACTGTCTTTGGGTGGCGGCTACGATGCCCGTATCTTAGACGAACATCAATGGCAAGGTATTTGGGTAGCAGTAGCAGCTTGGGTGGCTTGGGTTATGAAATCAAATATATTGGCTAATGTGCTATCTATCAGAGAGTTGATTTATGTGCCTGCTTTGGTTTTTGGAACATTTATGACCATGATTGCAGGCCATCATGGTGGATCGCTCACGCATGGCGAAGATTATTTGACTCAACAAACCCCTCAACCTTTTAGAGCATGGCTTGGTATGCCAGCCAAAGAAGCCAAGTCTGACGATAAAATACAACCGATTGCCGACCTCAATAAAGCGATGGTTTATGAAGATGTAGTTAGACCAATTTTAAAACAAAGCTGCGTACAATGTCATAATGCTGGTAAATCGAAAGGCGATTTGAGAATGGACGAAGTGGAATTACTAACAAAAGGTGGTGAGCATGGGCCGATTTTTACGGCCAACAAAGCCGCCGAAAGTGAGATGATAAAACGGTGTTTATTGCCTCTCGATGACGAACATCACATGCCACCCAAAGGCAAAACGCAACTAACTGATTCGCAAATTGCATTGCTTACTTGGTGGATAGATGAGGGGGCTAATTTTGATAAAAAAATAATAGAACTCAAACAAACAGATGCCATTAAGCCTATTTTGGCCTCTCTGACTAATGTAGGTGCGGGGGCGATAGTACCTACAACGGCTACTACCACAAAAGAATCTGCAATATTGACATTGAAAGTACCCGAGCCAGATGCCAAAACTATTGAGGCGTTAAAAAAAATAGGTTTATTGGTCATGCCGCTATCGAGTTTGCAGCCTAACTTATTGGAGGTGAGTGCCGTCAATGTTTCTACACTGAACGATATGCAGTTAGCCATGATTTTACCATTGGCCGAAAACATCGTTTGGCTCAAATTGGGCGACACTCAGATTACTGACAAAAGTGTATCAACTATTTTGAAACTAAAAAACCTGCAAAAACTACACCTCGAAAATACAGCACTTGGCGATAACGCCATGCAGGGATTAGATAAATTGTCTTATTTGGATTATCTTAATCTGGTTGGCACGTCTGTTACAGATGCTGGTGTGGCTACATTGGCAAACTCTAAAAGTTTAAAACAATTATATTTGTGGCACACAAAAGCAACTGAAGCCAGCAAAAAAGCACTACCTCTGTCAGAAGTAGTGCTTGGAACAACGGAAGCCGATGTGGCTGAGTTTGTAAAATTGGGGGATAAAGCACCCAAGGCGGTGGAGGCCAAAAAATAATCGTTATTTCGGAGTTTCGTCTTTTTTGACCTCAGCCGATTTTTTGATAATGGCATCGTTGTCTTTCAATCGTTTGGACACCTCTATGAATGGCCCCGAAATAATTTCATCGCCTGCTTTGAGGCCAGAAATAATCTCAATATTTTCAAAATCGCTGATACCAGTTTTTACTTCACGGGTTTTGGCTTTGCCTTTATCGTTTACAAATACTATTTCTTTGATTTTTTCTGCTTTTTTGCCTTTTTCAACTGGCTTGACTTCTTGTGGTGGTGCATCGTCTTCTGATACTATATCTGTATTTTTGCCACGGGTCGTAACTGCCGAAATTGGAACGGTCAATATGCCATTTTTGCGGTCGGTAATTACCTCAACGGCTGCCGTCATACCTGGTTTGAACGGGTATGACCGTTTGGTACGGTTGTTCGAGAGGTCTTTATAAGATGAATTTAAAATCTTGATTTTTACCTCAAACTCTGTTACAGCATCAGACGACACTGCCGAAGCCGCCCCCATACCATTGGCGGTGTTGGCAATTTCGGTAACAAGCCCTTTAAATTTACGGTCGCCGTAAGAGTCCACCTCAATATCGGCAGTGTCACCTACGTTTACACGCACTATGTCGTTTTCGTTTACATCAACTCGTACTTCCATGTTGTTGAGGTTAGCAATTCGCATAATTTCCGTTCCGGCCATCTGCGATGTACCCACCACACGGTCGCCAGCTTCTACGTTTAGTTTTGAAATTGAGCCACTCTGCGGAGCATAAATAGTAGTTTTTCTAAGGTTTTCGGCGGCATCTTTTAGTGCAGCTTGCGAACTTTGGACATTAAATTTGGCGGCCTCAATAGTTGCCTTGGCGGCTTCGGCGTTTTGGGTGGCTACTTTAAAATCGGCCTCGCTACGCTCCATGTCTGCATCTGAAACTACTTTATCTGCAAACAGTTTCTTGTTGCGTTCGTAGTCGGTCTTTGCTCGTACCAACTGTGCTTGCACTTGTGCTAACGATGCTTTTGAGCGTTCTACATCGGCTTTGCTCGAATTGACGGCAGCTTGCGCCCGTGCAAAAAATGCTTCGTAGTTATCGGGGCGGATTCTGACCAAAAGCTGACCTTTGACCACAGAATCCCCTTCGGCTACATACAACCCTATGATTTCGCCCGATACGTCAGGGCTTATTTTGACTTCAATCTCGGGTTGTACTCGTCCCGATGCGCTCACACGCTCGATGATGTCGGTTTTTTTGACTTTGGCAAACTCTACCTCAGTAGGCTTGACCTGCCCGATAAGTCCGTTGGTTTTTGCATAAAAAAGGCCAGCGGCCATAAGTAGAACTACTCCGCCGAGTATCCACCATATACGATTAGAAGTAGTACGTTTTGCCATAGTTATATTAGTTTTGAGTTGTTGAGTTTTGATACAAAAAAATAATTACATCAAAATTCAAAATTACTCCACCGAAAGGGGTTTGTTTTGATAAAAGTCTAAGATTTTGGTACGAAATACATAGTCGTATTTGGCCTGAATGAGATTGCCTCTGGCACGGTCGAGGTTGGTTTTGGCGATGTTATAGTCTAATGAATTAATTGCTCCTGCATTAAATCGAGATTCGGCAGCCTTAAAAGCTAAATCCAATGACTGTACTTGATTGGACGTAGCCTGAAACCGCTTGGCGGCATTGAGCATGGTATAATATGCCTGTTCGACATTTTGGCGAATTTGATTCTGGATAATTTGGGATTGATATTCTAAGTTTTTTTGCTGAATTTGTGCGCTCGCAATTCTATATTTGGCCGCATAGCCATTGAAAATAGGCATTCTGAGGCCAATACCTAAGTTGGCATTGCGGTTAAAATCTAACTGATTGAGATAGCCAAAACGTTGAAGTGAGCCGCTCGGTACACCTACTTTTTCGATAATGGGTATTTGCGAACCGCCAAACTGCACATAACGAGTTTGAGAGGGTACATCAATCGTTCTTAATGCGCCACCATCGCCCACAAATCGTTCGGTTGGTGCTGCGCTCGAATAAGACGAACTCAACCCGCCACTCAATGATATTGTCGGCATCTTTGTACCTTTTACTATCTCTACGCCAGTCTTGGCACTCTCAATACGGAGTTTGGCCGCCTCCATATCGGGCAAATATTTAAGAGCGGCGTTATAAACTTGTTCGATTGTTGCATCGTAAGGGTTGAGCGAAGGGTCTGGTAGCTGGATTCTGACAATGTCCACGGCTTCGTTGGCGGGTAGGTTCATCAACTGTTTTAGTGCCAATTTAGACAGTTCGACGGTGTTTTGGGCGTTCACTACTGCCAACTCTTCATTGGCCAACTGTGCCTGAATGTCAAACAACGTAGTCTGTGCCAGCGACCCTGCTTTGACGAGTTTTGTAGTGCGGTCCAACTGTAAAAGTGTTGCACTTACCTGGCGGCGAGTGTTGTCTAATTGTTCTTCGTTGTTCAGTACAGTCAGGTAAGCATTGGCAACATTGACCGAAAGCGTATTTCTGATTCCGTCCAAATCTTTTTGAGAGGCCAATACGTTTTGTTGATTTTGCTTAATGGTGTTTTTTTGTTGAAAACCACTAAATAACACAACACCAGTATTGATACCAAACTGACTAAAATTGACAGATTGCTCCACAAACTGATTGGTAAAAGGGTCGATATTTCGACCAGACTGAATACCCTGCGAACCGCTGAAATTGAGGTTTGGGTATTTTTGATAGTTCGACTGGTTGAGCACATTTTGACTAACTTGTACTTGCAACTGCCCTTGTTTGAGTTGTAAATTATTGTCTAAGGCTGTCGTGATGCACTGTTGAAGGCTGTATTTTTGCTGTGCTTGGGCGTTGTAACAAATTGTGAAGCCCAAAAAGAGGAGCAATTTTCTCATAGCTGGTAGTTTTTTGTTCAATTTTACGACTGATTTACAGAAAATAACATCAAAAATTGATAAGCGGTTGATATAGATTATTAGCTGGTGTTTTTGGTATATTTGTATCGGCGTTGTTGCCATTAGTATTTATCTCGTATTATTCCCAATATCCGTTCTACTTCTTTTCTTATTTCTGAAGTGGGCTTGGTAAAATTATTATTCATAAAACTAAACGCCAAAATTTTGCCTGATTTAGCTCTCAGATAACCACTGATGTTGTAAGTATTTGAAAAACTACCAGATTTGGCAAAAATAAACGGTGTAGTGTTCTTAAAGCTACTTTTGATAGTACCTGATTTTCCGCCCGTTGGCAAGAGGTCAAATAAACGTTGTTGGGGTATTTTTGTATATAATTTTTCTAATAATTTAGCAGTAGCACGAGGCGTAACGAGATTGTAGCGAGACAGTCCCGAACCGTCCACCCAGATTGGCTCATCGGGTAGGTCGCTCATGAGCTTGGTCTTGATAGAATCAATGGTCGGTTTGGTAGTCGATAAGTTATTGAGTGAGTCAAACTGCGAAGCGCACAAAACCAATACCTGCTCGGCCAGCATATTGTCAGACTGTTGTAACATTTGCTTGTAAATTACATCAACGGGCAAGCTATACAGTGTTTTGATTTCAGCGCGTTTGTATTTTTTATAATCAATTACTTCAATGTTTTTATTGAGCGTATCGGCCAATAATTGCAACACGAGCGAGTCGCTGGTTACAAATGGTACATCAGTCGTTTCTTTTTTTTGAGTTGGGTCAATAAATACCTCAAACTTGTTTTGGTGTTCGTCTCTAACGATTTTGATTTCTGTTTTGTCATCGTCAGTGCTGTTAGTATAAGTAATGTTTTCGATTATATCTGGCAAATAATCTAATTTTATTCCCTTTGTCTCAAACCGAACTATGTTACCATAAATCGGTAATTGTGTTACTTCGGCTTGATAATAATCGTTATAATCGTCCCACGACCAGCCCAAGCCGTATCGTTTTTGGGTAGTGCCTGCCGCCCAAAATAGTTTGCCTTTCCAGTTTTTCAAAAAATCGGGTACTTTACTTGTTGGTAAGTCGGGGTGTAGGAGTGTTGGGTCGCCTGTTCCCCAAAAAATCAATGAATCGCCGTGTTCCACATATTTAAGGGCGGGTATTGAGTCGCCAAGTATCGAGATACCCGCATAAAAAGTATAGAGTTTGGTGTTGGAGGCAGGTATAAAATAACGGTCGGCGTTGTAGGTGGCCAGTGTAGTTTGTTTTTCTAAATCATAAAGTGAAAAGCCCGTGTGGCTTTGCCTAAAAACAGGCGACTGTGCAATGAGAGCCGTTACCAAAGTATCTGATGCTGAAATGCTACTAATGGCTACTTGCGAAGTTGCACAACTTGAAATCATCAGGCTGAGTGCTATTGAGTAGAGGCTTATTTTGGGTACTATTTTTTTCATTCATTCAAGGCAATTAGACTAAGTAATATAATAATCTTTTAAAAATCAAATCAGTTGCCGTTGGCTTCAGCCAACGGACTATTGAGTAGAGACTTATTTTGGGTACTATTTTTTTATTCATTAAAAGTAATTACACATTCAACCAATAGGTTAATTTCAAGACAATAGCACGATTTTTGGACTGAAAGGGTGTAAAGAATCGACTGTCGGCAGTACTAAAATCTTGGGTAAAATAATTGTCGGTATAGACCACAAATAGATCGCTCACTGGCTTGAACCGCCACTGAAAACGAGCATTGACGTTCATGTTATTTGTCTGGTTGTTGTACTGTACAAAAGTTGTCAAGAAAACGGCTCTCGAAAAAGTAATATCGGCCCGAGGGCTTATGAGCCATAAATCAGAATCGTTAAAGCCCTGCGGCAGCCTAATTTGGTTGTAATTGACAGATAAAGAAAACAAAGCAAAAGGCTGATAACGATAATTGATAACAGGGTTTAAGCTCAAAATTCGCCCATTAAAATAATTGCCAAACCGTAACTGAGTAACCGTCCATAGTCGCCGTCTTTGATTTGACTGAAAGCTCATTCGGTTGCTAAAATACAGATAATCTGTACCTGCTTTCAGTACTTTTTTTGTATCGCCAAGGCCAGATGGGTCAAAGTCTGCAAACAAATAGGTATAGTCCCAGCGGAGTAGCGAAGCAGAAAAAACAGCACCGTTTTGAAAACTAATACCACCAAAAAGCCCTGCGTCCCAATCCAAAAAAAGATTGTTGGGCGTACCACCAGCAATTTTCCAGTTTATTTGTTGGTTGTCTTTGCGAGACCAAACCATGTCCCAGTCGGGGTTTATAAAAAATGAATTGATGAGCGAACTTTTAGGAAAAAAATTGAACTGCACATTGCCAGACATACGAGAATAACCATTGCGAGGCACAAAGCCCACCTCTGGATTGTAGCTACCGCCAATGTTTTCGAGTTGTAGCTCTGCCCCCAATTTGGACGTGCCGTATTGTAAACTTAAACCCTGTGCAAATTGTCCATCGACCGTTTTGGGTGTAAACATCTGGTGGTGAAAGGCTTTACCAGCCCAAAATCCATTTTTTGAACCCAAATTATAGTCCAGCCCCACCACACGGTTGTAGTTATTGGCACCAGACACCTGCTGATTGACCACAATAGCACTTATGTTTGAACGAGTAAAAAGCCTGCGCTGTATGGTAGCCACGGTGTAGTTACTGCCTTTTACTCCAATATTGTCATCGCTGCCTGTTTGCATATTGAGTAAGCCAATACGCCAGTTGTTATCTAACTTTCCGCTTAGTCTGGCACCATAATATATTGTATTTTTGATGTTGAGGCCAGTTTGTGGATTCTTGACAAGGCCGATGCGTCTTGAAAAAAATGGATTGACTCTCGTAAAACCAAAACTGCTAAACAGGTCAGCATTTTCTAAAAAAAACTGTCGGCGTTCGGGAAAAAATAATTCAAAGCGGGTCAAGTTAGTAACTTGCTGATCTACTTCTACTTGGGCAAAGTCGGGGTTTATGGTCAAGTCCAGATTGAGCGATGGCGTAACGGCTATTTTGGCATCGATACCTATGTTTTTATCGACTGCAACAGGCTTATTGTTGAGGTAGTCTTGTGAGACACCGCCCAGCAGATAGGGTATCAGAGCTACGTTGGCACCAGGGCGGGGTGGGGGAGTGTCCCAAACGAGTGTACCCGAAAAAGCGATATTGTTGCCTGGAAATCCACGTGGTATCTGCGCCCAACACGAGCGTTCGTTCAAAAAAAGATTGTTCCTAAAAAAATTTACATTCCACTCATTTGTGCCTTCGGTAACTTTGTAGCGTATCGTCTTGAAAGGTATTGCAATTTCTACTATCCATTTGTCATCGTAGTTTTTGACCTCAACTTGCCATTTGTTATCCCAGTCGTTGGAAATAGTATTGCCATTTGAAATCAAGGCATCTCGCTGTACCCCATACGGACTGACTGCAAAATGAAACGCATTTTGTTTGTCTTTGAAAGTATCGAAGTTTACAAAAATCAAATCTGTACCACCACCCTGTGGAAAATCTCGTTTTAGCGACTGCACGACATATTTTCGGGGGCCATCGACTACATAAGCCAAGTAAATATTTTGGTCGTCGAACGTCAGTCGAGTTTGGGTTTGTTGTACTGCCTCCGAAGTGTCGGCTGGAAACTGTTGGCCAAACGGACTCGTTGGCTCGGCTTTTTGCCAGTCTGGTTCGTTCAAAAGCCCATCGAGTACAATCTTACCTTGTGCTTTTTTGATATGGATTCTGTATTTTAATTCGTTGGGCGTTTGAGCAAAAATAGGTGAATAGCCTACCATTACCACAAGCAATAGCCCTTTCAAAGTTCTCACAAGGTGTGTAGTTTTAGTATTTTTATATTTCAATTTTTTGGTTTTAATGATTTTATTATCAGTTAGATGTAAATTTTATCAAATTTTGGACAGAATAAAATTGCCGATGTCTTCGCCCCAAATTTTGTAAGTCAATGCCGAAGGGTGTACGCCATCACTAAAATAGTCAAACATATCTGGGTTTTTATTGGTTTGTTCCTCAAAACTAATGGGTTCGCTCATGTAATGTACATTTTTGAAAACAGTTGGAATAGTGCCAATAATACTACCGTGCAGCGATACCAAATTGCCCAAAATAAATTGCATTAACCACGGAAAAGCAGGAAAGTAGGCTATTGGAGGCATATTGACAATGATTATTTTGGCTTTTGGCTGTAGCTTTTGTATGTTATTGATGACCGAAAAAATATTTTTTTTGAACGTCAGTGGGCTATTGAGTTTAAAAGTATCATTGCCGCCCAGTCCAATGACGATAATGTCAAATGCTTGAAGGGGTATTTTTGGAATAAGTTTTGAATTTACTTTTTCGGCAGTGTAGCCATTTCGAGCCAGCACTTGCCAGCACACAGTGCTGCCGTTTGTGTCGTTGATTGTCTTTGCAATTTGCCCCGTAATGGCGTTTGTGTGGTCTGTAACACCTACACCAGCCATGCTACTTTCGCCCAAAGTCAAAAGATTTATTACTGTATTGTTTCCTGCAATTTTGCCAACAATGTTGCCACTCGCTTCTGGAAGTTGAGGTACGTTGTTGCGTACATTTTTGCCCATTATGTAAAGTATGGGCAGTAAAGGGATTGTTATGATACTACCCAAAAAGTACAATAGTTGTTGAATCATATTTTGAAATAAATAGCTTTAAAATAAAAATAATCAAGTACTTAACTTGGTTCGCCCAGAGGGCTATTGATAGTTTTCGCTCGACAGAGCCGAGCGATGGCGCAATGTTTTTTTACTATTCATTGCTTTTTACTAACCAATCTTGTTTTTGCATTTCATATTCATAATTGGCGGCTATATTTGTGATGGGGTCAATGTCAAATTCACCAGTCTTGACCGCACCCAACTTGACCGTAGCTCGTTGCGAACGAAAATTGGAAGAACCGATATGAAATACAACCGTTTTGACAAAATCAAAGGTATGGTTTAGCAACAGTGTTTTGATGGCTTTGTTGTACTGGCCGCCCCAATATTGTCGAGCCATAAAACTGTAGCCGATAGCTATTTTTGATAACTTGGGGTCATAGTCATAATAACGAGTGCTGCCAATAAGTTCATTAGTATTTTTATCTAAAATCAAAAAGGCCGACTTTGAGGCTATTGCACTATCAAAATATACTTGAAAGACCTCTCGTTTATATCGGTCGTGGTTGGGGTGTAGTTCCCAGATGAGTGGGTCTGCCGCTACTGCATAGAGCTGCTCAAAGTCAATTTTGGTCAGCGGTCTTATCTTAACCAGATCGTTTTGTAATAGTTTGGGTTGAAGGTCAGGTATATTAGTGTGCATTTGCGATTTGTATATTTGTTTTTTTGATAAAGAGTGTCGCCACCAAAGACACTACACAAAGGACAATCATTAACTGAAAACTACTCACATAACTGCCCGATGTTTTTCGTAAAATACCCAAACCTAATGCTCCTGCACTACCAGCGAGGGTGTCCACCATTGTAACAACGCCCAAAATACGCCCATAGTGTTGGCCTTGGTACAACTCGGCAACCAATAGCTGAATCATGGTGAAAGCGCCACTGAAACCTATACCAAAACAAATGGCATAAGCACTGAGCAACGACTGGTCGGTGGTGGTGAGATATAGCAAGATAGCACCAGCCAATAGATTGACGATGGCCAAGAGCATGATGATTTTTTTGCTGAAATAATCGCTTAAAAAACCAAAAAATAATTTACCAAACATAGCCCAAGCAAAAAACAGACCTATGATTTTACCTGCTTGACCAGAATCTAATTGTAGGTCTTTGAGATAAAGCGCATTGTTGTTGATGATTCCATTGATACAAAACCACAAAACAGAAGTACCAATCAGCAAAAGGTAAAAAGTAGGCGTGCTGGCGGCTTCTTTTAGAGTTACGTCATTGTTCGGTAAGGTTACTTGCGATTTGGTAGTTGGAGTTTGTTTCTTGTTGCGAATAAACAATAGAGGTATTAAAATAAACGCAGCAGCAATAAAACTAAGCTGATAGGCGGCTCCATGCCAACCGATGGTTTTTATCCATTTGCCAGCCAATGGCGGAAATATAGCTCCTCCCAAACTCGAGCCAAGCAGCAAAATACCAACGGCTTTGCCACGATGCTGCCCAAACCAGTTTGTTACTAAATACATGCTCGAAATAATGCCGCATAGTGCCAAGCACAACGAATAACCGACATAAAAAATCAAAAATTGTGGGTAGCTACTAATGGCCGAAAAGAAAAATATATCCAACACAAGCCCAACTGCACCAATCGTGATGAGTATTCGGGCATTGAAGCGGTCTAACAAATAACCCATAAACGGCGATAGTAAGGCTATAAGCAAAAACAACAAAGCGGGCCCACGCTGGATTTGCGCTTGGTCGAGGCCAAATTCTTTCATTATGTCTGGAAAAAAAAGTGGGGCCGTGTTGAGTGCAATACCGTTGCTGGCAGTGTATATGAGCAATAGGCCAAGAAGGACAACCCAGCCGTAGGAAAAATGTTTCATCGATTATTATTTTACTTTTTAGAGATTTAAGTACTTATTCAAAACTAATACGGTGTTTTAATTTTGATAACTTACTGATTAACAGCATTGTATTTAACTCACGACACCGTACTATATATTCACGACTATTTAGAATACACGAACAAAATATAAACTATGTCGTAATAGCTCTCACAACAGCCTCCGCACTCTCGCAAGCCCCTTCCATACCGTTGTTTTGTAGAGACAGATGTTCGCCAGCAAAATGTACTCGTCCAACGGCCTGAGTAATGGCAGGATAAAATTTTGAAGCCTGACCTACTCCCAAATGGTAATAAGCACCACCAGCCAGCGGGTTGTTGCCCCAAGAATTTATTTTTAGAACTTCTATTTTACCCTCTGATGCTGGGCGCAGGGTTTTCATTTCTTTAATAAAATTTTCGGCAATTTGTTTTTCTGTCAATTTATCAAGAGCCATGGCCTCTGAGCCATTTGCCCAACTCAACAAGCCTTCGCTACCGTTGCCTTTATTGACAAAAATACGCCCAAAAAGCCCGTCCGTCCACATCGTTGAGGGTAGGCCGTCGGTGTTCCAAAATGGTTCTTTGGCAGCGGCATGGATTTGGGTTATTTGGGTGTAAGGCAATTTTCTGATGGCTTCATAGTGCAGGCTCGTGAGGCCGCTTCTGAACTTTATATTTTTGACTACTGCAAACGGTACAGATACTATTACGTGGCTGGCCGTATAGGTTTGCCCTGCTGCACATTTCACGGTTACACGTCCGCCTCGGTCGTTGATTTCGGTTACTTTCTGGCCAAATTCAACCTTTTTTGTCAGTTGGTTTGCGATTGCTTCTGGCAGTCGCTGGCTACCGCCCTCAATTCTGAGTGTTTTTTTACTTCCACCTTTTGTTCTAAATGTCATAGACTTCAAGATGTTTAGTGTTGAAGTTGTAGCTATGTCGTTGGTGTTGGCATTGACGTTGATAAGTCTAAGTGCTTCGTCAGATACATCATTATTTTTGAGAAACTCGGCAAATGGCATATCAAACTTGTCATATTTGGGGCTATACCAATCGTTGAGGCTTTGCATGGGGTTTTTGCCAGTCATCAACATAGACTCGAGCATTTGTGGTACTATTTTCTTTTCTGAGTCAGATAGTTTATTGAGTGGTGAGTTTGCCCAGTCTTTTTCAGTAATTATTTCGTTGCCAATCACATATAGCGTACTCCCACCACGGCCTTCGCCTGCTGGTGGGTCTATTATTTTGATTCCTACTTTTTCGGCAATAGCTATCATTCGTTGGTAGCCATCGCCAATCTCGGTACCGCCAGTGTTTGGTTTCCAGGGCAAGTCATCGAGTGTAAACATACGTCCACCGCTACGCTGTGAGGCTTCCAAAACTCTGACTGTTAGCCCTTTTAGTTGTAGCTCGTAAGCAGCATAAAGCCCCGACATACCTGCACCTACAACGATTACGTCTGTTTTTTCGTCAGCCGCAAAAGCAAAACTATTTAACAAAATTACACCAGAGGCGAGGCTTAGGTTTTGCAAAAATTGACGGCGGTTTGTTAGATTCATACTAATTTAGATTTTATTTTTTTACTTAAAAAATCCCTTAAAAAAATTGGTATTCCTATAAATGTAATGTTCAGAATGCAGTTGCATGGTGTTTTTATCTGCAACACAACCTTACAAAGGTAGGATTACCCAAAAATTACCCCATCTAAATAAAGTGTAATTCGATAAGATTTAAAAACAAATTTTAAAAACAACTCTAATATTCTCCAAACTGACTGTACATTTCTTTGAGCTTTGGCTCTTGCTCTGCCGCCTTTATATCTTTTCGCATGGCCTTCACACCTTCAATGTCAGTCAATAATCCCAGAACTTGAAAAGCCCCAAAGCGCACAAAATAAGCGGGGTGGTTGCGTGCTGTGGTTTCGAGATAAGGCAAGGCTCGGCGTTGAATGTCATCTTTGGACTTGATGAGGTATTTGCCAAAAACCTGTAAATAATTGTACATCTCCATTGGTTTGAGTTTGGTCATCTTGGTCATAAACCACTCGTAGCGTTCGGGTTGTGCCAAGCCAGCATAATAATTAGCCACTGCCGTTACAATCTGGCTACTGGGTGCGTTTTCAAAACGATTGGCTACATCGGTCGCATCGTCGGGTTTACTCAATAAATAAGCATCGAGCGCAGCCGAAACGACCAAATAAGAGCTATCGTTGAGAGCTTCTCTAAATAAAGGGTCGTTGGCGTTGTCTCCAAAAGAATTAAGGGTAATGATAGCCTCTGTTCGGACTCTCGAATTGTCGTCTATTCTTGCTTTGCTTTGTATTGTTTTTTCTATTTCGTTAAAATCATTGCCGTCATATTCAGAAAAATTGGAAACTGCCAACTGCCTTATTTTCCAGAATTTATCGCTCATAGCCTTTGCCATTAACTTACGAATTGTACTATCTCTGACATAACTTTCAAGCCCAGTTATGGCTTCATATCTGGCCAAATAGGTATCGCAATGCTCAAACTGAAAAATGAGTTCAGGTTTTGTTTTTTCGTAAGTAATGTCTGCCAATAATTGTTTTTCGGCATCGAAGTCTATTAAGTCAGGTTTTTGGTCGGTCAAAAACTCAAAACTCTGACTTGCTTTTGTGATTGTTACATCGTAGCGTTTTTTTTGACCATTGGCCCATACATCAATTTTGAGTGGTAATTTATAAATAGGTGTATAGGTCGAATCTTGCTGTTGGATTACTTTGAATAGCGTCTTGCCAGAGTCGTATTTTTTTTCAATTTTAATATTTGGGTGGCCTGCCGACAAAAACCATTGATTGAAAAACCAGTTCAAATCTTCGCCTGTTACTTCTTCAAAAACTGTTCGTAAATTACTTATTTCAGCAGTTTTGAAGCGATTTTGGTCTAAATATTTTTTCAAACTCAAAAAGAAAGCATCATCACCTACATACTTTCTGAGCATATTCATAGTCAGTCCACCTTTTGAATAAGAATGGCTGTCAAACATATCTTCTTGGTCATTATAAAATTGTCTGATGAGGGGTTCTTGTTTTATTTCAGATTCGCTCAAATATTGTTGCAACTCGCCTTGCGCCCAAAGTCCAGCCGCATCTTTGCCGTTTTGGTGTTCGAGCCACAAATATTCTGAATAATTGGCAAATGCTTCATTGAGAGGCAGTTGTCCCCAGTTTTCGCAAGTTACCAAATTGCCAAACCAATGATGCGTCAGTTCGTGAGCAATCACCCCGTCCGAGTCGCCGTCAAGTAACTCTCGGTTGTCAGCCTGAACGCTCTCTGCATGAACCGTAGCCGAGGTGTTTTCCATGGCTCCAGCCGTAAAGTCTCTGACTGCCACTTGGGCGTATTTATCCCAGGGGTATTTTACTCCATATCGTTGCTCAAAAAAAGTAATCATGTCTTTTGTTCGCCCAAAAATAGCTTTGGCATAAGGCTCATAGGCAGGCTCAACATAGTAGCTAAGTTCGAGACCGTTAGGCAATGTTTCTTTTTGAACTGCAAAATCGCCCACCACAAACATCGCCAGATAGGGAGCGTGTGGCAGCGACTGTACCCATCGGTCGGTTCGGGTGCTGTCAGTATTTTTGACCGACGAAATCAGTAAGCCATTAGAAAGCGTTTTGTATTGGTTTTCAACGGTCAGGCTAATGTCCTGTGTCATTTTTTCGTTCGGACTGTCCACCGTTGGAAACCAGCATGAGTTATTGTCAGTCTCGCCTTGTGTCCATATTTGTCGGGGTTTTCCTTCGTCCAAGCCATCGGCATTGATAAAATACAGTCCTTTGTCGCCCTTTGAGTTCAGTATCTCGGTTGGTATTTCGTTGGGCTTTGCTACATAATCAATCAGTACATGAAGCGTATCAAACCGACTGTACGCACGGCGAAGTTTGACCGTCAGCACCTTGCGATTATAGTTATATTCGAGGGTATCAAAAATGATTGATCTGACATATTTTTTTTGTGTTGAATCATACTCATTGAGCGTGTCCAACTGAAAAACCCCTTTGATGTCAAAGCCTTTGGCATCAAGTTCAAGGGTGTTTTGGGCATAAAAATAAGGCTTGAAGGTAATTTTTGCTGTGCCCAAAGCATGCTGTCGCAGCCAGTCAAATCGCAGATTGAGTTGAGTATGAATAATATCGTTTTTGAGCGGTCGGGTAGGGCGATTTGGCCCTTTTTTTAAAACCCAAACGGGGGCGTTTTTACGACTACTGTCAGGCACAACAACAGGCGATGCCCAACTTTGTAGAGATATTAAAACAATACAAGTAATAAAAATACGTTCTAACTTAAAATATATCATGAGTAAACATCGGTTTGGGGTCAGTCAGCAGGGTTTTGAAAAATGGTTTTTTGGGACATTGAGTTATTGTTACAATCAAGTACAAATCACCCAACTCGAAGGCAAATGTCGTAAATAGATTTGAAAGACCGTTAAAATTAAGTATTTTTGCCAAAAATCACAAACTTTTGATTACTCAAATCAAATCCCTTATTCAGCATCTAAAAACCTAAAAGTGAATATTAACATTAAAAAACCGTTCTTGCTTTGTTGTGCAATAGTACTCTCAGTTTACACCCAAACGACTGCACAAGGACTTGGTAATTCGCCTTATTCGGCACTCGGCATAGGCGAGTTGTACAGTGCGGCCTACGCACCCAACAATGCTACTGGCGATGCTGGCGTGAGTAGTGCCAATGGCTTTTATATCAATTCACTGAACCCTGCGCTGTTGTTCAGAAATCGATTTACTACTTTTGATGTAGGCATCTCGGGGCAATACAAAGTGATGGCCAACCAAACTCAATCTCAAAAAGAATTTGCTGGAAACTTGGGATATATTGCTCTATCTTTCCCTGTCTCTGCCAAATGGTCGGCGGGACTATCGCTCAAACCACTCAGTTTTGTCAATTATACCCAAAACGGCTACGGCAGAGTTGGCAGTACTATTTACGAAGCACAGTACAAATATATTGGTAGAGGAGGCTTAAATACTGTCAATTTTACAAATGGTTTCAAAATTGGCAAATCGCTAAACGTCGGCCTTGAAACCTCGTTTGTGTTTGGGGGTATTACAAAAGAATCAGAATCTCAACTCAAAATAGGCGATGGTAACGACTACATAGTGAGTCGCCTCGATCGTATAAACGTCAGCGATATATTGCTAAAATTAGGAGCAGCTTGGCAACAAGAAATCAAGAAAGATACATACCTGAATTTTGGCGCAACTTACGATTTTAAAAATAGACTCTCTGGCAAACTCAGTAACACTTTTGAAATCTTAGCGCCCAATCGGCAGCCAATTACCAACCCAGACACTTTATTAAGTTCAGGCAATCTGGGACTTACGCTACCGAGTAGTTTTAGAGTTGGCGTAAGTTATGAAAAATATCTTAATCTTTTGATTTCATTAGACTACCAAAACCAAAGCTGGTCGCAGTTTGCCAATTCAGGCAAAGGTGCAGAGAGCTCGGTTGTGTATCGGAATCAGTCAAGCTATCATTTGGGAATAGAATACATGCCTCGCTACACCTCAACCAAGTATTTTGACTTAATATGGTACAGAGCAGGTATGAGTTACGTCAAAGCACCGTACATTATTGGTGGTCAGCCGATTGACGATATTAGTGTCTCTCTTGGGTTGGGGCTTCCAGTTGGTCGTAACTACGTCAATCTAATAAACCTGTCGGTAGTGGCAGGACAGCGTGGTGGCATAACCGAAAAAACATTTAGAGAACAATACGCAAAAATAGTACTGGGAGTCTCACTTAAAGATAGCTGGTTTCAGAAATTTAAGGTAGATTAGATTTTAAATTTGTATTCAACCTGTAGTTATGGTAGCGATAAAATTCAAAAAAATAGTACTTTTTCTTAGCCTCAATACTGTTTTGGTACTTGCGTCTTGCGATGACGAAAAATCGGTAGGTAGCTTCAAGCCTTACTTAGGGCCTATTGAAGAGGCCGAAAAAATACAAATACTATATAGTGAAGAAGGTAAATTGAAAGTAAAGCTCAATACCGACAAACAAATTAAATATAGTAATGAAGATAAAATTTTTCCGAAACCAATCACTATTAATTTTTACGACCCAACAGGTGCAATCACCTCGACATTACGCTCAGATTCTGGTCGGTTTGACTCCAAAGCAAGTATTTACAAAGTCATGGGCCATGTGGTAGTCAATCAGTTGGCGCTGCGCCGCAATTTGTTTACGACAGAGTTATATTGGAATCCTGCCACAAAAAAAACTTACACAGACAAAGCAGCAACTATCGAAAGTCAGTTGAGTGGCGAGGTCATTAAGGGAATAGGGCTTGATGCCAATCAAGATTTTTCAACAATGGTAATGCGTAAAACCTCTGGCTTTTTTAATGCCCCTGCTGGCGTATCTACAAACTAATCTGCAAACCATCGTAGGCCAAGTAGATGTTGGGTGGGAGCATTGCCGACACAGCCTCGTGTTTGCCCATTCTATGGCTAATGTGCGTAAAGTAAGTCTGTTTGGCACCAATTCGTTGAGCCATTTCGATGGCTTCGGCAAGTGTAAAATGTGAAGGGTGAGCTGGAATCTGCAACGCCCCCAAAACCAATACGTCTAAGTCATTGAGTTTTTGCAGCTCTATTTCTGAAATAAAATTGACATCAGTAACATAGGCAAAGTTATAGATTCGGTAGCCAAACACAGGCAATTTGTAGTGCATCACCTCAACTGGCAAAAAAGACACGCCACCAATCTCAAAAGCCCTGTTTGTAATTTCATTGAGTTGAACCAGTGGCACTCCTGCGTACTTGCTTTCGGCAAAGATATAAGCAAACTCAGTTTTGAGTTGCTCCAAGACCTGTCTTCGAGCATAAGCGGGTATTTCACAATTCTGCAAAAAGTTGAAGGCACGTATGTCGTCCAAGCCAGCCGTATGGTCTTTATGCTCGTGGGTATATAGTACTGCATCTAAGTGTCTGATATTGGCACGAAGCATCTGTTGCCTAAAATCGGGGCCGGTGTCTATAACGAAACTTTTGTCGCTGGCTTGGATATGAATAGACACCCGAAGACGTTTGTCTCGTTCGTCTGCCGACTGACAAACTTCGCATTGACAGCCAATGAGCGGTACGCCCGAAGATGTACCCGTACCTAAAAATGTGATTTTCACACGTCGGTCAAGTTATTTACAATTTCTACTAATTTATCGAAGTTAAGGGGTTTTACCAATACGTCATCAAAGCCTGCAGTTTTAAATTCTTCTTCCGAGTAATTTTTGGCGTTCCCTGTTATAGCCACCACTGGCATAGTCGCTTTGGTCTTACTGGGCAGGTGTCTAATTAGTTTGATGCACTCCATACCGTCCATCACGGGCATATTTATGTCAAGCAACAAGATATCAAAGTCTTCTTTTTCAATGATTTGTAATACTTGCTCGCCATTTTTTACGGCAGTTATTTCATAGTTTTGAAACTCAAGAATCTTGCGGGCTAAGTTCTGAATCACAGAGCTGTCTTCGGCAATCAATACACGTTTTTGCGACATGGTGTGGTTTTATTTGAATGTGATGGTAAAGTAATATATTTATTGTGAGAAAATCAAAACCCCGCCTCTTTTTTTATGAGAGACGGGGTTTTTAAAATGAAGCTATTTTACTATTTTCTTTTTTTAGTAACCGTAAACGGTACACAATGTTCGGCTGGACAGCAGTTGATTTCTTCAACTATTACTGGACAACACCCACCTGCTGGGCAAGTGCCGTTGCTGGCAGTGAATGTGTATGTACCTGCTTTGGTGAGAATTATAGAGTTGCCACTGCTCGGTACTACCACACCCGCTGCATTTTTCCAAATAACTCCTGTATAGTTGCTCGGTACTGTCGCTTCAATACCCTCTCCTAAACATAGTTTAAATGGCACTGATACACACACTCTATCTATGTCGTCTTCACCATCTTTGTCATTGCTTGGGGTACTGTCTTTGTCTATTTGGTCGGCTTTTGCTATTTCGGCGGTGTTGAAAGTTATACCTACTGATAGTACTTTTGCCCTGATTGAGAGCGTAACGGTATCTCCATTGGCCGCTACGTTACCGATTGTCCAAGTACCTGTGGTATTTGCATAACTTCCTCGTGATGCCGTACTACTCTCGAATTGTAAGCCTGCTGGTAATTGATCTCTTACTTCTACGCCTGTGGCATTAGTTTTGCTTTCGTTCCATGCTTTGATGGTATAAGTTACAACATCTCCCAATTTGACTATTTTCATATCCACTTTTTTAGTCAAATGCAAATCAACCGTATCGGTACAATTCTGGGCTACCACTATTACCCGAGTTCTCTCTGTAACAGCAGGGCAGTTGGCAGAACTTGGCAAAGTACTGCGAGTAGCCAAATAGAATGTATCGCTAACTGTTACATTACCCGCTGGGGTGTAGGTCAATGCACCCATAGCTACGGCTGTGCCACCTAATGACTTTTTGAACCAATCTACCGTTCCTGTTCCTGTTACCGATGCTTTTAACTCTGGGTATGGCTTTCCTATACAACTCAGTATATTTGGCCCCAATACAGATGTTGGTGGTGAAGTAATACAGGTTGTATTTTCGATAGGTTTCAATCCTGCATCTACATTTGTTACGTTAGGCGTGCTCACAGTCAAGGCAATAGGTGCAGACTTGCCGCCTGTACCTGCATCGCTGTCTTTTTTTGGGTCGCCACCTTGCGCTGGTGTTACAAAAGTAGTGTTTGCTGGTGCTACAAATTGTACTGAATAAGTACCCAATGGCAAGTTCGAGAATAAATATTTGCCATCGGCATCGGTTTTGGTGGTGGCTATCACTACGCCCATGTCATTGAGCAAATTCACAACCACGTCTTTCACTGGCAAATCGCCTACGGTTTGGGTGTTACTGTTATCGGTATCTTCAAATACAAAATCCCCGATTGAACCTACTGGCACTACTGGCTTTTGCAAACCAGCATCGACCGTGGTGATGTTTGGCTCGGCGGCTGTCAGGGTGTATGTTCCTGTTTTACCGTCTGTACCTGCATCGCTGTCTTTGTCGTCTGCACCGCTG
>JAYWHT010000115.1:0-25844 GCA_043777595.1 Spirosomataceae bacterium | reverse complement strand
CCAACGAAAAGGGCTTGTGGAAGTTGGGGAATTTGAAACCCGTCCGCCCGAACGTCCGCCGATATAAATTACTGATGTTCAATTACTTACAAAAGTACAATAGGTTTCCGTCCGCCCACAACAAATGTACAAAAGAATTCCTAATTTTCAATTACTTCCGTCCGCCCCAATTGCCACAAACCCAAGTTGGGTGCTGTATTTATTCGTCCCACTTGTCTATTAATTCAAATTTATTGTCCTGTAACATTGTGATAAATTCGGCTCTCGTCAAACTGTCTGCAAGTCTATAATGCCAATGATGAAAACCAAACTCTAAATTATAAAATTCACGGGTCTGTTCATAACCTGACTCAATAATTTGTCCTATGAAATGTTTAAAAATGCCCTCGTCTTTGGTATGAAGTTGTATTTTTTTGTGGTCGTCAAGGGTCAAGTTTGTTTTTCCTTGTGAACAATGAACAACGATTTTAATGAAACCGTTTTTTAGAGTATTGATTTTCTGTTTAGTCAAGAAGTCAATAAATTGTACTTTCTCTACAAAATGTTTAGCCACCCAAAGTTCTGTTTTGTCATTGTCCCAATGATTTTGAATATAAATCCAAAATCCGTCGACTAATGGTAAAAAGTCAATCGTCTTTATAAATACCTCTTCAAGTTTTTCTTTACCAACAACTAACTCAAATTCAAAAATTCCATTTTCGTCCTGTCCGTAAGCAACAAAATTTTCTGAAATTAAGTCGTAATCGTATTCTTCTTCTCCTGTTGCTTTTGTAATTCCAACTGGTGGTTGAAATTCTTTATCTGTGTCGTCAAATACAAATGAGTGTGTCTTTTGTCTCATTTGTACTTTGTTTGATAATTTCTTCAACTCGTCTCGGTTCTCAATAACTTCAAAATTGTCCAACTTAGAGGCTTCAATTAAGTTTGGATTGTTGAAACCTTCGCTTGAAGCAACTTTAAAAGTGTTGTTCAAAGCATCGCCTAAATGTTGTCCGTAAGCATAGAAATTTCCGTACAGTCCTGTCGCACTGTCAGCCTGTCCATTTATGAGAAAATACCAAAGTTCTTTGTCCACGATGTCGTTTTAATATAGCACCCAACGAAAAGGGCTTGTGGTCAGGTGGGGGATTTGAAACTCGTCCGCCCGAACGTCTGCCGATATAAATTACTGTTGTTCAAATACTTACAAATGTTCAATAGGTTTCCGTCAGACAAAACAAAAGTACAAAAGAATTACTAATGTTCAATTACTTCCGTCCGCCCCAATTGCCACAAACCCATGTTGTGCGTTCGTGGTTTTTAGCGTGGTGTGTCCTCTAAGTGTCTTATTACTTGTTCGGTGTAAGGTATGTCGTCCGAACTTATTTTTGCCACAACACCGTTGAGTTTCTGTTTGGTTTCTTCAAAGTACTCCTCAAAACGTTGAAGTACCTTAACGTCCATGCCCTCACCGTCAAGTCCGTTTAGGAAATATTGTTGTTTTTTGTTGATGTCGTCAAATTGTTCTTGCAACTCTTGCAAAAATGCTTTCATTTGATTCAAGAGTTCGATTTGTCCGTCTATACCTCTTTGCATACTTGAAAATGTTTTATTGTTGTTGTAAATACTTTCTTGTGTGCTTGCTTTAAACACATTACTGATTTGCTGTTTAGTTGCTGTCTTAACTGGGTCTGTTGGGTCTGCTCTGATTTCAGCCCCCTCTGATTGCTGTTCAACAGATTTATTGTATGAAAACTTGTCTAATCCCATGCGGTTTTGCTTGTTTTTGGTTCTCCCATTTAAGTATAAATATTCGCCCTTTGTTAAAACTATCCCTTTTGTATTACCCTCATGGTGTGCTTCTTCTCTATGACAACTTGAACAAAGCATAACACAATTTTCCCATGAATCATCTTTCGAGGAATGATGAGGGTCAATATGATGAAAATCCCATGTTCTTTCAGCACTTCTAAAATTGTGTCCGCATAAACCGCAACGCCCTTTCTGTCTGAAAGTTACATATTTTTTTGTCGTTTCCGAAAATGCCATTTTGAAACAATCTTGCTAACTATCTTTGAAAACCTTATAAACAATTACACCAATAACTATCAGTATCAACCACCACCAAACAAGTATAAAAGGCAATATATAAGCAACGAAAATCCAAATACCTATGCAGACACCTAAGAATATGAAAATACCCTTAATGAGTTTTTGTTGAGCCTCTTGTCTTTCTCGTTCTTCTTTCTCTCTTTTTAGTTTTTCTTGTCGCAATCGTCCCTCTTCTTCTTTTTTCTTACGCTCTATTTCTGCTTTGGCTTCGGCTTCTCTTCTACGTTTTTCGTTTTGGATTGTTATTTGTAAATCATCTTCGCCTTTACTAATCTCGTTGTACTGACGTTTGAGCAAGTCTATTGTCGGCTGGACATTGGCGATATTTAGTTCTGGAACTTTATTTAGGATAGAATTATAGTTATTCCAAAAGTAAGAACTCGTTTCAGAACTGACCATTACTAATAATGTGTCATTTTCATCAATTTGTTTTTGAAGTTCATCTATTTTTTTTGCTGTAAAACCGATTTTATGACTTACCTGCGATAAACTGGTAATGTTTGAAGCATTGGCATTTATATAATTTTCAAACTCTTTTTCAATAACTTTATATTTTGAAATTGTCCCTGCATTGTCGGTAACAGCTTTTTTAACTTCTCGAACTATCGGAAGTATTTGCGTTGCAAATTGCTGATTATCATGTATCCTGACTTGCTCTTGAATGTTTGATATATATTTGTTGAATGCCGTCATCTTAATATTTGTTGTTTGATTCTTTAATAATTCTGTGGACTGTTTCGGTATCTATAAAATTAACAGAAAAAACTTTGTTCTGCTTTTTGTTTCCATTGTCGCCATTATAAACCGCAACACCTCTTTCTAAGTTGGCGGCTGCATCATTCTGTAATCCTAAGAAATTGGCTGACTGGTCAGAAGTCATGCCTAATGCAATACGAAGTGGTATGTTATCTAAAATAGACTTTCTAACTCCACCGCCCAACGATTGCGTGCTTAGTATTAGGTGCAAACCAAATTTTCGTCCGATTCTGATTATTTTCTCAACAATTATTTTTTCAACAAAATCAGTATTTCGGCTTGTTCCAGTAAACAAAACGTGAAATTCGTCTATGATTCCAATTATTCGGGGTAGAGGAATAGTCGCTTTTTTGTTGTAATCTCGCAGTTCTGCCACCATTTCCGTTCTAAATAATTCTTCTCTTTTAGAAAATTCCTCTTCGAGTAGTTTGATGAACTCAATACATTGTTCAACATTGCTTGAACATAGAAAATGTTTTAGGTGGTTACTTTCCTTAAACTCTTGAAAACCAACGCCTCCACAATCGAGAATCATAAATTGTAGTTCTACTGGTGAGTATGTGTCAATTCCTTTGGCAATGATGTTGTTTAACAAAACTGTCTTCCCCTTGCCCGACTGACCACCAATAATTGCATTGTAGTTAGTCGTTTCGTGTCCAAAAGTAAAGTAGAAAGTTTGACCTGATAATTTTCCAATCGGAATTCGTACCCCGTCCTTAGAATCAATTACGGTGTTTGAAGATTCGAGTGACATAATTTCAGAAACACTATCATTTATTTTGTCGGGATTTATGTCGCTCCTGTCAAGCCCCAAAGTAAATTCTTTGTTAAACAAATGGTCGTATTTAAAATTACTAAATCGGTAATTATCGTTTATTGGGTTGCCAAATTCCTGTAAAATGCAAACTTGTTCTAAAATTTGAGCCACTTTTTCTTGGTGCATACCCAATTTAACTGATGGGTCATAAGTCATAAAAAAATATGCCCCTGATTCTTGATTATTGTGAATGAGGGTTACTAACTTATCCATTGAATCTTTAAATCCATATGGAAAGTCAGCAATGAAGAAGAAGCGAAAAGGTTGGATATTACCACTTTCTTGATTGTATTCTTCAAGTGAATCGTAGTGAGTTGTACATTCGTTTATGATACTGATTGACTTATTAAAATTGCTATTTATGCAGGATTTTATAGCTTCATCATCATAAACAAGTTCCTTTATGTACTTTTTTGAAAGTCTGCGTAAATACTTAAAATTTGTCCCCATTTTCTTAGGGTCAATAATCGTAAACTCAAAATAGCGGTGGTCTAATTGCTGAATTAGTTGCAAAGCAATAGACTGTAAAGTTAGATTTACTTCTTCTCGGTTGCTATCATTAAGTTCAAAAGCTAAACCTTTGATTTCTGAAAGTGGAATTAAGGCAGGGAAAACTAAGCCCGATTCTTTCTTTAAATTCCCGATTTTTAGAAAGTCAGGAAGTTTTGAGCCACCAAGATTTCTGATAATGTAGTCTTGAAAAAAGTCCTTATTGTTTTTTACTGATAAACTTGAATCAGTAATGTATTTTCGTTCGATGGTTTCAATAGTCTGCAATAACGCCATATGTCGAATTTGGTTGAATTGTCTGTTTAGGATTTTGATGTTTGCTGTGGTCTTATACCATGACGCACAACGTACGAGTATTTATGAAGAAGGGGGAATTTGGAACTCGTCAGCCCGTAACTGGTGCTGGGTTTTGTTCCAAAGTTGAGTTACTTCCAACTGCTTCATAGTATTCCGTCCGCTGGTGCAAATGTTGATTAATTTACTGATGTTCAATTACTTACGTCCGCCCTCTTTTTCATAAATACTATGTTATCGGCTGCCTTTCTTCTTCGTCCGTCTGTATTTTGGGTTTTGCTTCTCGCATATGATGTATGCCCCACTTTTTGATTTCGTAAATAAGTGGTTTAATCGTCTGTCCAAGTTCGGTTATGCTATATTCAACTGTCGGTGGGACAGTCGCAAAGATTTGTCGGCTTATTATCTTTTCTTTTTCTAAGTCCCGAAGTTGAGTAGTCAGCATTGTTGGGGTAATACCTTCAATCTCTCTTTCCAATTCTTTAAACCGTTTTGGACTGCCTTTGTGTAAGGCATGAAGGATTGGTAATTTCCATTTTCCACCCAAAATATTGAGAGAATGTTGAACTGGACAAACTATTCTTGATTTATTTTTCATCATAAACTGTTGATTATCAACAATACTATTGTTTACGGTATTAGTACAGTTTTTGTGTACTACTTGCAAAGGTATAGTATTATAATTACTTTTGAAACATTGTTCACTAAAATTCAGTAAAATGAAAGGAAAAAGAATTGCATTGTATATTTTGATTGGTCTTGGGGCATTACAGTTTTGTGCCATAGGCTTTCTAAAAACTGTCGGACCGTTTATTGGTATTGATATGTTTATCAAGTCAATGGGGCGTTTGCATTATGACCACACTTGGACATTTATTGTCGGTTCACTTGATTTGTTAGGTGGAATAGGTCTTCTATTCAAAAAGTACAGACCTTATGCTGCATTAGGAATAATTTTGTTGATGCACGGTGCGATTGGTTCTCACGCAACTGCTGGTGATGCCTTTGTTGGTACGCTTTTGGGTCCAGGTTTTGCGGCAATTATTATGACCGCCATTCTTATTTTAGAGCGTCCGTTCATAATTACAGAGAACCCAGTGCAAGTTTTTCCTGACAAAAAGTAAACTTGTTAGTTTTGACGTTGTAAAAACGATGTTTGTCTGGTACAAGCATCGTTTTTTGCTTTTTGTCGGTGTTGAGTTGGTCTGATAAGGTTGCCGATAACGAAAAAGTATTTACGAAGAAGTGGGATTTGAAACTCGTCAGCCCGTAACTTCTGCCCAAAAGTAGCACAAAGTTGAGTTACTTCCAAATGCTTCATAGTATTCGGTCCGCTGGTACAAATGTTTGTTAATGTACTGATGTTCAATTACTTCCGTCCGCCCACTTTTTCGTAAATACTATGTTGTGTGCAGCCCTTTTTCTGCCGAGAACTGTCCTCTCACTTCGTAATGTCAATCACTTCATTTTCCTTGTAAAGGTTCGGCAAGTGTTGTGATTTTATACGAAATTGGCTTCGTTTCTTGATTTTTGGCTTTGTCGAAACGTTTTCCATTTTGATTCCAGGGTCATAATAAATGTTTCCGACTGCCATTTGTCTAAGAAAAAGCTGAAAATCTGTCCCTGTGCCAAGAATTATATTGTTTCCATATTTGTATTGTCTAATTTGCTCGGTTTCTGAAAGTGAAGGAACATAACAAGCCTGATTATGCTTTCTGTTCCAGTGCAAAAGCATTGATGCAAAACTCCAAGATGCCGTTTCGTTTCCTTCTAAATCTACCAAAGAAATCCTACCATTTGCATTTCTGATTTTTCCACTTTCAATGTCGAACCCAATAAGTTGCATTTCTAATTTTGTTGACGGGTGTATAATTCCCGCTTTGTGAACGCCACCAAAATTTATTCTGTCTTCTCTTCCAGTTTTATCAGCGTAACCGTATTTTCTCAAAAATGCTTCTGTACCCTCAGTTTTATAAATTCCGTCTGTTGGTTCGGGTGTCATTAAAGTTATGATTGCCGAATTGATTTTTGCAAAATTATCTACGCCAAATTGTTTGACTTCCCAACCTAAAAAGTCAGGCTCAGAATATCCATTGGGCGTAATTCCCAATTCTGCTTCCAATGTGTAACCACCACAATTTGGTGCTTCGCAAGGTAAAATATTCCCCTGCCCGTCAAGTCGTTTTGAATTTATCCAGCCTAATTGATGAATACGAAGCAACTCATTGAGCAATTTTACTCTATTATTTGCAACTTGTGGCAACTCGATTACTTTGAAAACTCCGTGTTCTGAAATGGATTTTATGTTCAAAAACTCTTGCGAAAGTTCAGAATCAGGTGCTGCAACAAACCCTAAAACTGTACCCTCCTTTGCAACCGAAAAAAACAAAAGCCTGTCCGCAAGTCTTTGTGTCATCAACTCCGATGGCGGTTTTTGACATTTTGAGAGAAACCCCGAAAATCTGACTTCTGGATATTTTGGGTACAAAATCAACTGCGAATTTGGGGCAGGGTATAAATTCCCGTCTTCACCAATCCACGAAAAATTGATTGATGCCTTGAATCGTTCTTTATTCCAGTCGCCAGCTTCTTCGGTTTTAATTTCAGAAATTGGTAAAATATTCAAAATTTCAAAACTACCACCGAAATAAACTTGATTTTTCGAGTTGTCATTTGGTGAAAGTTTTTTGATGTAAATTTTAGTGCATCCGTTGTCAATAAACAGCGATTTTAGTTTTTTTAAGTTCATTGACTTTTAGAATTTCTTTTACAATATTTTGTCCAACTGCTTGAATTAGAGGTGTTACGACAGAGTTACCAAATTGTTTATACGCCTGATTGTCAGAAACTGGAATTAAAAAACTGTCGGGAAAACCTTGTAATCTTGCACATTCTCTTGGTGTTAAACGTCTTGGGTTTTTGTCCTCTTGGGGAATCAAAATCTCTGCTCCATCTTTATAATATCTTGCACTCATTGTTCTTGAAATTCCGTTTAAATCAGTCAATCCAAATCCAAATCCGTTACCTTTTTCTTTGTGTTTTTTAGCATAGCCCTGCAAGTAATTCCAAAGTTTGTCAGAAAGTGTATATTTCGCATCTACTTCATCTTCCAAAATGTCTTTGATTGCAAACTTAGTTTCGCTCATGTTTGGGAACTCAAAAGTTTCCAAATCATTAAATTTGTCTGTCCGAAAACCTACTATAATAATTCTTTCTCTATGTTGAGGAACAAAATGTTTACCATCTAAAACTTTGAAATGAATGGAATAACCAAGCTCTTTCAAGGTTTCTTTTATGATTTTAAATGTTTTTCCTTTGTCATGGGAAACAAGATTTTTGACATTCTCTAACATAAATGCCGCAGGCATTTTATGTTTTATGATTCTTGCAACATCAAAAAATAATGTCCCTTGTGTTTCGTCCAAAAATCCGTGGGCTCTACCCAACGCATTTTTCTTTGAAACTCCTGCTATTGAAAATGGCTGACAAGGAAAACCGCCAAGTAAAATATCATGGTCTGGAATTTCAGTTTCAGAAATTTTTGTTATGTCGCCAAACGGAACTTCGCCAAAATTAGCATCATATGTTTTTTTCGAGTAAGTGTCCCACTCGCTTGTAAAAACGCATTTGCCACCAAGGTTCTGAAAAGCAAGCCTAATGCCTCCAATACCTGCAAATAAGTCAATAAATTTGAATTTTGGTTTTTCAGTTGGGGGAAATGGAACGTCCCAATCTATCGGCAAATAGTATTGAAAATCAGGCTCTTGAACAATATTTAAGGCTTCATGCAAAGTCGTTAAATAATTGGTTGCCGTAGGTTTAAAGTATTGAGAAACGCCGTTTTGGTGGTTTTGAAAGTAATGCGTAAGGTGTGCCAAATCGTTGTCAGTCGTTTTGTTCACCTCGATTTTTAGTTTTACTTTTATATCAGAATATTTCTTACTCATCGTATTTTTAGAATTGCTCGAAATATACGAAATCTTTGCTTAATGTTCCGTTTTAAATTCTGAAAAGTCTGTCGAAGGTTGTGGATTTGTTTGTCGGTAAAATGTTCGACTGTCGTGTTTTAGGGTTGCACACAACGTGTTAATAGGCGAAAGTTTTGTAGTATTTTTTGGATTATTTGGTACTATAAAGTTTTTTTATTGTACTATTAATGTCGTATATTTTTATTTGTTCACTATTATCCCACAAATAAAGTATTTTTAGTCAATATTGCCAAAAATTTCAGACTATTTGTTTTATTGATATATCTAACGGGTTTTATACATTTTCTATTCACTATTTGCTTGGGTGGGTTGGCGTTGCGTAATCTTATATTGCGTTACAGATTCAATACGTCAATCACCAACTGTATCTCCAGTTCTGTCAAATACGGATTGAGCGGTAGGCTTAGTGTTTTTTGATGAATTTGCTCAGTTATGGGTAAAAACAAGTTATTAAAGTTTACCAAAGCCGCTTGCTTGTGTGGGGGGATAGGGTAATGAATGGCAGCTTCGATACCATTATTAGCTAAGTGGCTCACGAAAATATCACGCTGTGGGTGGCGTACCACAAACAAGTGCCAAGCATCGTAACTGGCTGTGTTGGTGGCTGGTAAAACAAGGTCTGAGTTTTTGATTTCGGTCAAATATCGCTGAGCTATTTGTTGTCTTCGAGTGTTTTCTAAATCCAAATATTTGAGTTTGACATTCAAAACTGCTGCCTGTATTTCGTCCAATCGGCTGTTGATTCCTTGGTATTGATTGACGTATTTTTGCGATGAGCCATAATTGCGAAGACTCCTGATTTTGCTGGCTAAGGCTTCGTCGTTCGTTGTAACTGCCCCAGCATCGCCCAATGCACCCAGGTTTTTGGTTGGATAAAAACTAAATGCCGCTGCATCTGACAAATTGCCCGCCTTACGTCCTTGATACTCAGCCCCATGCGCCTGAGCAGCATCTTCAATAACTTTGAGATTATACCTTCTCGAAATATGCCATACATCATCGGCTCTCACACATTTTCCGTAGAGATGGACAGTCAGAATGGCTACAGTTTTGGGCGTAATCTTAGATTCAATTTGTTCATAATCAATATTATAGCTTTCTAAATCTGGCTCTACAAAAACAGGAATAAGCCCAGCATTGACAACTGCCAAAATAGATGCAATGTAGGTATTGGCAGGAACTATGACCTCGCTGCCAGCCGCAAAGTCATAGCCCTTAAAAACAAGCGTTAGGGCATCTAAGCCATTAGCAACTCCTACACAAAAATCGGTCTGGCAATAAGCTGCCCAGTTGGCTTCAAAAGTAGCCACCTCGTTGCCCAGCACATACCAACCCGACCGACCCACTCGTAGCAGTGCTTCGTCGATTTCGGTTTGGTAAGGGGCGTTGAGTCGTTTGAGGTCTAAGTGTGCGAGCATTTATTGAGTTACTGAGTTGTTGGGTTATTGAGTGGCAGAGTTATTATAAAAAATAAACAGAAAAACCGAGAAGTGTAAAAGGAGATTTTACTGAATATTTCCCGTAGCCATCTTGCCAATAAAAATTCTCATAACCAACACCCTTGGTTTTTACAACGGTATATTTCCATGTTTTTTACGGGGTGAAGTTACGGCTTTGTTTTCAAGCATCTTAAAAGCCCTTAGTAGTTTTTCACGGGTTTGGTTTGGGTATATTACCTCATCAACGTAGCCACGGTGAGCGGCGCGGTATGGATTGGTAAATTTTTCGGTATAATCGGCTACTTTTTCTTGTAGTTTGGCGGCTGGGTCAGTGGCTTCGGCTATTTCTTTCTTAAAAATAATCTCAGATGCGCCGCTTGCGCCCATCACCGCAATCTCAGCCGTTGGCCAAGCGTAGTTCATATCTGCGCCAATGTGCTTCGAGTTCATTACGTCGTAAGCCCCGCCATAAGCCTTGCGAGTTATGACCGTAATGCGAGGGACGGTTGCCTCACAAAAAGCGTATAACAATTTGGCCCCATTGGTAATAATCCCATTCCATTCTTGGTCTGTGCCAGGCAAAAATCCAGGAACATCTTCGAGAACAAGTAACGGAATGTTAAAACAATCGCAAAACCGAACGAATCTTGCGCCTTTGGTGCTGGCATCAATGTCCAACACACCTGCCAAAACTGCTGGCTGATTGGCCACAATACCCACAGATCGCCCACCGATTCTTGAGAAACCCACTACAATATTTTCGGCAAAATATTTATGTACTTCAAAAAACGAATTTTCATCTACCAGTTCAGTTATTACCTCACGTACATCGTAGGGCTGGTTGGCATTTTCGGGAATAATGTCGTTGAGTTTGAGACGTTTTTCATCGGTACTTTCATAAGGCAACTGTTGCGGCTCGTCTTCGCAGTTTTGGGGCATATAACTCAATAATTGCCGTAATTCTCGCAAACATTGGGCTTCGTTGGCACTCACAAAATGCGTAACGCCCGACTTTGTGGCATGGGTCATGGCACCACCCAACTCCTCGGAGGTTACGTCTTCGTGGGTTACAGTCTTGACTACATTTGGCCCTGTTACAAACATATAGCTTGTGTTTTCGACCATCATAATAAAGTCGGTAATAGCTGGTGAATAAACCGCCCCACCTGCACAAGGCCCCATGATAGCCGAAAGCTGCGGAATAACTCCCGAAGCCTGTGTATTTTTATAAAAAATATCGGCATAACCCGCCAACGACAGCACACCCTCTTGTATTCTGGCCCCGCCCGAATCGTTCAATCCTATTATTGGCGCACCGTTTTTCATGGCTAAGTCCATTAGTTTACATATTTTTTCGGCGTGAGTTTCTGACAATGAGCCACCAAAAACAGTGAAATCTTGTGCAAAAACATAGACCAATCGGCCATCAATCATACCATAGCCCGTAACGACCCCATCGCCGAGATAATGCTCTTTGTCCAATCCAAAGTCTTTACATCGGTGCATGATAAATTTGCCTATTTCTTCAAAAGAATCGGCATCTAACAATAAATCAATACGCTCACGAGCCGAGAGTTTACCTTTTTTGTGTTGGGCATCAATCCGTTTTTGGCCACCACCGAGTAAGGCTTCGGCATTTTTTTTGTCAAGAATTTGAGTTTTGGACATAGAAATATATGTGATGTATGAAATATAATGTATGATGTAAATAAGTCTTCACTTCAAGTTCTAAGCAGTCGCTCGATTTCCAGCGAGTGACGACTATCGAAAGTCCTCTGGACGAAAATTCAAATAACAGTATTTTTTAATTATTGACCGAAAATGCAAATTGTAAAATATTAGCACCCATTTGTAAGGCTCTTTGGCGTAGTTCTTCGGGGTCGTTATAGACACTTTGATCTTCCCAGCCATTGCCCAAATCGCATTCGTAGCTATAAAAACATACCAGCCGTCCTTGCCAAAACAGCCCGTAGCCCTGCGGTGCTTTGCCATCGTGTTCATGTACTTTGGGTAAGCCGTTCGGAAAGTCAAACCGTTGGTGATAGATTTTATGATTGAACGGCACTTCTACAAAACTTAGTTCTGGAAATACTTTTTTCATTTCTCTACGAATAAATTTATCAAGGCCATAATTGTCGTCTAAGTGCAAAAAGCCACCTGCCAACATCCACCGTCGTAAGTTTCGAGCATCGGCCTCTGTAAAAAGTACATTGCCGTGGCCTGTCAAATGTACAAACGGATATGAAAATAAATCGGGGCTACCAGGCTCTACGATGTCTTCTTCGGCAAACATATTCATTCGTAGGTTTTGGTTACAATATTTTATCAAATTAGGCATCGACGTTTTGTTGGCATACCAGTCGCCGCCGCCGCCGTATTTTAGTTTGGCCACTTTGTAGGCATATTGCGCTGTTGCTTCGCTGATGAAGAGTGTAGAATGTAGAATGAAGAATGAAAGAAATATATTTTTTTTTAAATTCATAGCCGTGGTCTGTGTCTTCACAGACCGTACCAATGTCCTGTGAAGACACGGGGTCGCCCAAACAGGCCACGAAATGGAAATACAATTTTTTATTTTCATGGTTTTAGTTTTTAGTTTACTATTTTCGTGCTGTGGAAGTCTTCGCTTTGAGCGAAGACTTCCATTCCAGTGTTTTCAATTTTTATAATCTCAAAAGCCTCTTTATCAATTACTTCTAAATTTAAGTTATAGTTCATTTCGACCACAACTGTATTGCTTATTTTTGCGATTGTTTCTTCTCGTGACAATTTTTCATTGTCTGACCAATTGCTATAACCCTCGGTGGAGGCTTTTGTAAACTCATCTTCGGTAAGTTCTCGAACATTAGTTTCCACTTGCTTGCCCATTCGTGCGGTATCTTCGCCCATTTGTAGTTGAAATGCTTTCTCAAAATTACAGATAATTATCTTATCTTTCCAATCTTCGTTATAATGTGTAACTACCCAAATATCATCATCGATCATTCCAGAAAGATTAGTGAGTTTTGCAGAATTGTCATATATTTTTGTAAATGTAGGAATCGCATCAAACTGAGCGGTGTCTCAGTAAATAAAACCAATAGGTGCAATTATTAAATTGGGTTTAAATCCTTTGCTTATCAGTAACTTAGAAACACTTGCGTATGCTTCTACCACAGTTTGAAAATTGAGTATTTGATCTTTTTTTTCTTTGTCAATCAATTCTAAAAAACTCAAATTGAAATAATCGCCCACACTTCCACCAAAATTTCCTCTTTCCATAAATACAGAATATTTTTGTTCAACAAATGCGCTTTTGGGGTAACTGTGGCTAAAAGGGTAGTGTTTTAATGATGTATCTGAAATAGGTCGTATGATTTTATTGCCAAAATGTTCAAATATAGAAAGAATACTTGCGTGGTGTTTCCATGATTTAAAATTTTCGTTTTTAAAATTTTCTATTTTAGAATTGTCAAATGGTTGGCTTGCTATATCTCGTAGTTCTTTTAATTTCTCTTGTCTGGCCAAACGCTCAATGATATTCCTAAATGTTGTTTTTCGTTTCTCATATAGTTCAGCATCAATTTCCAGTATTTCTAACCATTCTTCTTGTTTGTCAATCATCAAGTTAAAAGGCCAATCAGCATCAATAAATTGCCATTGTATGTAGGTTTCAATGGTTGAATAATCGGCATTTTCGTCTAAATCATGTAGTAATGTTTCAGCCAATAAACCATAAGGCAACCAATCATTTGGGCCAATAGCTGCCGAGATAGTAATGCGACTGCTGGATATTCTCTCTCTAAAATCCCAGTCATCAAATCCTAAATAGTCTCTATCAGCCTTTAAAATCGTACAATAGTCAGATAAAAGTGTTTGAGAATCATCGAATTGGTAACGAACACTACCAATGGCATTTTTAAGTAGTTGGCCGTCTATACAACCACATTGATAAATATAAAATAACCATGATTTAACTGCCAAAGAAGCGTGACGACTTGCATCATAGAGCCTCATTTTCTCTTTTAACTCTTTTTGGGTTTTTTCTCGTTCGTTTTCTGATAGTTTTATATTACGAGATAAGTCCCACAAAGCGTGTTCTGTATCAAAGTGTTTGCGATACAAGTCTTGATTCGTATCGTTTAATACTGTCATAGCAGCTTGGAATCCTTCTAACGATTTGGTTTCAGACGAATTATAAAGATGTTTGAGTGTGGCTTGAATCAAGGTTAATAAAAGCGTATAGCATTGTAGCTGATAATTGTTATCTATTTCTGGCTTAATATTGTTTGTAGGAGAGAAAAATGGAGTTAGTTTTCTATCAATCAATTTTAATATTTCTGATAAATAATGGCTTTGGTATTGAGGGTTGATATATTTAAAAGTGCTTTTTATTACATAAATGAGCTGATAAAAAACAATTTGATTATCAGAATACCTACTACGTGCAAGACAACCAGATACAAAATATAGAACTTCGTCAAAAAGCTGATTTTTTTTTTGCTCAATACTAAGACGCAAGATTTCGGATAGTAGGTATTCCCGTTGTTTGATAATCGAAGGGTCATCAAAGCGATAACGAAAGATATTATTCCCTTTCATGTGGGTACAGAATACCTCGTAACCTATTTTGTAAAACTCTAATCCTTTTTGCAATGCTTTTAAATCCTTTTTTTCAATGGCGCTTCTAATTTTTTCCGTTTGTCGTTCTATTGTTTTATTATGGGAGTCATAATTAGAAATATACCTACTGCTTGACTCTACTGTTGTACTGTTAGCCCATTTGTATTCTTTCCCATATAAATTATCATCGATTAAGTCTTTTTCTTTGGTCTTGATTCCGTCTAATAAAATAATATGAGTATTTTTTGTGAAGTCTTCTATCGTTTTTTGGTATAAAAATTCTGGATTCAATAAAGGTATAAGTTGGCTAAATAAATAAGCGATTGAAACGAGTAACAGCGCAATTAAAAAATGTGTAAATGATACAGCATTGACAAAAAGGTAGCTATTGTATACTGAAAATGACTCTTTCAGTATAGATATAGCTTCTAACCAAATCATCAAACCAAGTGCGTAATAAATAATAGGGTAGATAAAAACTGTCTTGAAAAGTAGATGATAATTGCTCTCTTTTTCTGCCAAATTATTGACCAAAAATGTAGAAACGGTCAACGAGAGTCCAATAATTGTAGCTACGTTGCTAATGCGTTGGTCTATCAAACTTTGTGCGGTGAGTAAGCTAATTGGTTGCCAAGAGAAACACCAATGAATATCATAGTTTTGATGCAAATATGTAAAAAATGCGCTTCCGCCAAAAAGTAAAATACTGATGCTCAAGAAAAAGCCTAACACCCATTTCCAAGAGTCTGGCCTACTGAGAGTATCTTCTACACGAGTTCTGAGTGCATTTTTTCTAATGATTGTCTCTAAATCTGCGTAGTCTTGGCTAATTTTCTTGCTTACGAGCGATTCAATATCAGATTTAGGTAATGTTTTTAAATCATCAAAGTATCGAGCAAAAAATGACTTCATACTGATTGTAATTCTCTGGTGTAGCCCCAAAATTCTAATTTATAGTTTCGATGTATTTTATCGTTATGAACTCAAATTTACAAAAAGTATAAATGAAAATGTACAAGTTGAAAGAAAATAGCTCGTTTGATTTAAAATATCAGCCTTAATATGTAACTTTACAGTAAAAAAAATTAAAAATATGTGTTTGATTTTGAGATAGATAAACTCACAAATTCAATAGAAAATGCACTAACTGGCGAGGTGTTTGATACAGAAATTGCTCGAATTCACTTTGGCGATAGTGGAAAGGAAATCAAAAAGACAGACTGGCTTTTCAACTGGAAAAAGGAAACACAAATAGCAAATAGACAAGTTTTTAAACTTATAACTCCTCAGAACCCTAAAATTATACATGGGCTTTTAAGTCTTGAAAATAAAGATGACCACATTTTTATGCACTTGCTTGAAAGCGCAAAATTTAACAAAGGGGTCAGTAAAATATACTTAGGTGTTCCTGCAAATTTGGTAGCCTATGCCTGTAAAGTTGCCTTTGAGAATAAATATGACGGATTTGTGGCTTTTGATGCCAAATCAGCCCTTATTCAACACTACGAAAAAACGCTTGGCGCAACACATTTTCGAGGGCTGAAAATGTTTATAGAAACAAATGCAGCCAAAAAATTAGTAAATCGGTATTTCAAATCATTTCAAATATGAAACCAATAAGAGAGCCGCAAGGCATTGACTTAGTGATTCAGTCAGGCCAATGGTCTGACGAAGACACCGCAGATTTTAGAATAGTCATGCGTCAAATCAAAGCAAAGAAATCTCAAAAAAGAGTGATAGTGGCTGGGCGAGAAATAGCTACGGCTCTTTTTTAAACACTCAACTCCCGCATCACGGCCTCCAGCCCTTTTACGTCCTGAACATTGGTGCAAGTTAGCAATAATTTGTTTTTTAAATCTTTTAATGCAAAACGATTGGCATTTTTTTGAATATGACCAATCACATGACCAAAGGCATCGGACTGAAAAAACACATCGTTGCCTTGTGTTTTAAATGTGGCTTTGAGTAAATTGCTTTTTAGAGTTAGTTTTTCGATACACATTGCTTCGGCCAGCCACCTGATTTTTACCATTTGCAGTAAATTTCGTACTTGCGTTGGCATTGTACCAAATCGGTCGGTGATTTCGGTATGGAAATTGTCTAATTCTTGTTCGCTTGCTATGCTGTCTAAGCGGGTATAGAGCGAGAGTCGTTCCGAAATATTTTTGATATAACTATCTGGAATAATCACGGGTAGGTCGGTTTCCATCTGGCAGTCGGTTTTGAGGATATTGAGCGAGTCGGCGGTGAGTTCAAATAGGTCTTTAAACTCAGTTTGTTTGAGTTCTTGTACGGCTTCGTCCAATATTTTATGGTACATTTCATAGCCCAAATCATTGATAAAACCACTCTGTTCTGCTCCCAACAAATTGCCTGCGCCCCGAATGTCTAAGTCTCGCATGGCTACTTTAAAGCCATCGCCCAAGTCCGAAAACTCTTCTAAGGTTTGTAGTCTTTTGCGGGCATCGGTTGTGAGGACAGACACTGGCGGTGTGAGCAAATAACAAAATGCCTGCCGATTGCTACGCCCCACACGTCCCCGCATTTGGTGTAAGTCTGACATTCCAAAATAATGTGCCGAGTTGATAATAATCGTATTGGCATTAGAAATATCAATCCCCGACTCGATGATATTGGTACTCACCAACACATCGTACAGCCCTTCTACAAACATATTCATTGCTTTTTCGAGGCGGTCGTCGGGCATTTGGCCGTGGGCAATTCCGATTTTTACTTCGGGTACAAGCCTCAAAATAATATTGGCCACCGACTCAATATCGCTCACTCGGTTATGAACAAAAAACACCTGTCCGCCTCGCTCAGTCTCAAACCTAATGGCATCTCTGATGAACACCTCATTAAAAACGTGAACTTCTGTCGTAACAGGCTGGCGGTTGGGTGGCGGAGTGCCAATGACCGACAAGTCTCGTGCGCCCATGAGCGAAAAATGCAGCGTTCTCGGAATTGGTGTGGCCGTCAGTGTCAGTACATCGACATTGACCCTTAGCTCTTTGAGACGGTCTTTGGTTTTTACTCCAAATTTTTGCTCTTCGTCAATTACCAATAATCCTAAGTTTTTAAACTTTACGTCTTTGTTTACCACTCGGTGTGTACCAATGATAATATCGACTTTGCCACTTTCAACGTCGGCCAATGTTTGTTTTATTTCTTTGGCTGTTTTGAACCGACTGATGTAGTCCACCCGAACAGGAAAATTGGCAAGCCGTTCTTTGAAAGTTTTATAATGTTGGGTCGAAAGAATAGATGTTGGCACCAGCACAGCTACCTGTCGGCTATCGCAAACGGCCTTAAAAGCGGCTCTGATGGCTACTTCTGTTTTGCCAAAACCCACATCGCCACACACGAGCCTATCCATGGGGTGAGCTTTTTCCATATCGGCCTTGACGGCGGCCGTTGCCGTGCCTTGGTCGGGGGTGTCTTCATAAATAAACGACGACTCCAGCTCTATTTGCATAAAGTTGTCGGGACTGTACGCAAACCCTGGGGCAGATTTGCGCTTGGCATAGAGCGAAATCAGCTCATGTGCAATGTCCTTGATTTGCTTTCTGACCTTCGATTTTTTGTTTTCCCAATCGCCCGACCCCAGTTTACTCATCGCTATCGTCTGGCCTTCTTTGCCTGTATATTTGGCAATTTTGTGCAAACTATGAATACTCACATAGAGCAGGTCGTTGTCTTTGTAAATCAGTCTAATGGCCTCTTGCTCACGCCCACCGACATCGACTTTTTCCATACCCGCAAACCGTCCAATGCCATAGTCCACGTGCGTAACGTAGTCGCCAGGTTGTAGGGTTTTGAGTTCTTTGAGCGTAATGGCCTTTGACTTACTAAACCTATCTCGAACTCTGTATTTATGAAACCTGACAAAAATCTGGTGGTCGGTGTAGCATACAATTTTGAGTTGATGGTCAATAAACCCACCTCTGAGCGATATATTGAGTGGTCGAAATTTTAGATAAGGGTCGAGTTCTTCAAATATCGTTGCCAACCGTTCCAACTGCCGAGCCGACTCTGCCGCAATGACATTGACATAGCCCTCGGCCTGTCGCTGTTGCAAATCGGCAATGAGTCGTTTAAAATCTTTGTTGAAAGAGGGTTGAAGCCCCCCCCAGCCCCCCCGAAGGGGGGGAGTTTTTAACTCCCCCTTTGGGGGACTTAGGGGGCTGTAAAATCTTGTTCCAAATTCAACGGTCTTAAAAGTTTTGAACTGACTAAGTAGCCCTCGACGGGTTTCATAAAGTTCGTTGGGGTCTTTGACGACCTGAATACCTGCCCCTACAATTTCGTTGAGGTATTGCTCGGCTTTTTCAAAACTTTTGTCCACCAATTCCAGCGTCAGTTCGGCATCTTTAAACCAGAGTAGCGTATTGTCGGGCCAAAAACTCAGGAACGACTCTCGAGACTCGAGTGTAAGTTTATTTTGAATGTCGGGCAATATATTGATTTGCCGCACCGAGTCCATCGAAAGCTGAGACTCTGGACTAAACGCTCTGATACTTTCTACTTCATCGTCAAAGAGTTCTATTCTGAACGGAAACTCACTGGCATACGAAAACACATCTACAATACCGCCCCGAACGGCAAACTGGCCTGCTTCATATACAAAATCAGACTTTTCAAAATCATAGCCTATCAGAAATTCACTCAAAAAATCTGTATCTAACTTTTCACCAACCCGCACCGTAAAAGTATTTGAGAGCAACGACCGTTTGTTGATGACTTTTTCGGATAATGACTCAGGGTAACAAACCACTAACAGCCCAGCCCCCCCCGCCCCCGATGGGGGAGCTAAATTTACTCCCCCATCGGGGGCGGGGGGGGCTGAATTTAATTTATTCAAAATCTCAGCTCGCATCAACACATTGGCGTTGTCGATTTCTTCGTAATGGTACGGCCTTTTGAACGACATCGGATAATACAAAACCTCCTGCCCGAGCAAGTTTTGTAGGTCGTTCTGAAAATAGGCGGCTTCTTCACGGTCATTCATCACAAACAAGCAAGGCCGAGGATTAGACCGATACGCAGCCGCTACCAGCACAGCATCTAAGCTACCAACTAAGCCCTTGACTTGGACTCTAAACTGGTCGGCAGCAGGGCTATTTATTTGATTAACAATGACTTGAACAAAACTATCTTGTTCGTAAAGTGTAACGAGGTCTTTGGGTAAAATGGGGGTCATGCAGCGTAAGTAAATTTTGGCTGGCTATTTATTTAATATTAAGTTTGCAAAGTTACCACAAATCATACAACTATGCTTGGCAATTTAGAGAATGAAGTAATATTTGTTGAAAACTGTCTTATTCTAAAATACGTTTACCGTTTTTTGTATGTTAGGGTACATTTATGATTAAAGAGTATTTTTTTTCAAAAACACGGTTAAAACATTAGAGTGCTTTTTCTAAGAAAAGCACAAAACTCCCCAAATGATTTTATTATAACTCAATATCCACTCTAAAAACCCAAGTCCCAATGGTTTATTACAAGAAATAACATTATTGGGCTTGTAAACTTGCTTGCGACCCTTTAAGGTAGGTGAATGTTCTCGAAAAATAGCCACACCATAGCTCTGATTTCTTACTTCGATGAGTCAAACAAAAATCCTCTATCAGAGCTCACACAAACTCATAAGACTCTTTGTCTTCTGCCAAATTTGAAATAACATCGCAGATACTCGAATATTGAAAATGATATAAGGCACTAACAAACAAGCCAACAACACTTTTGGCAGTCGTACAGCTACTGAGTGCCATTACTAAATTGACCAATGCCTTGCTATTATTAACTTTTAACTTTAATGTTGCTTGGCAGAAAATCTCGGAGGTAGCTTGTTTTTCATACACCCAACACACACCAATTTTTTCTACTTTTAACTTTTTGACCCACTTTTATCCAAAGTCTAAACAAAAAATTACATTAACAAAAAATTCATAAAAATTACAAAACCAATTCATCAAAAAAACAGTATATTTGATAAAAAAATATTCAAAAATGATTAGTAAAAAAATCAATGTTTTACCAAGTCTAACCAACGAAAAGCTATTAAAAACACTCGTTGAAAACAGAACGGTTTACAACTTAGATAATTGCGAGTTAAATTTGTTTGAGACCTACCAAAAGTCAGCCTTAGTACCTCTGCAATTTACTGATTTGGTGGTTACGAGTATGTTAAAAGGCAAAAAAGTAATGCACCTTTTTGACAATGACGGCTTTGACTATGTGCCAGGTGAAACAGTAATTGTTCCGTCAAATACAGAAATGAAAATTGATTTCCCAGAGGCTTCTTTTGAAAACCCAACGCAGTGTTTGGCTCTGGCGATTGACAACAGAAAAATTATCAATATTCTTGACTTTTTGAACGAAAAGTACCCCAAAGAAGGCCATAATAATTTTTGGCAATTAGACGAGAGTAATTTTTACTTTGAAAACAACCAAGAAATGGCCGTCTTGATTGGCAAAATCATTCAGATATGCCAAAGTACTTCTACTTTTAAAGATACACTGGCAGATTTATCACTTCAAGAATTATTGATTAAGATCATTCAGTCGCAGACTTTAAAAGGCGTTACAGCAGGCACAACCAAGACAACAAATCAATTATTATTACATCTCATTGCCTTGCTAAGATCTAACATTGGTCAGAAAATTGACTTGAAAGTAATTGCAAAAAATGCTGGTTTGAGTACTTCTGGGCTGTACAGACTTTTCAAAACCGAATTGGGTGTCAGCCCCGTTGAATTTGTGATTTTGGAAAGAATAAAGTTAGCCAAGGGCTATTTGGCCGACAAGGATATTTTTATCAAAAACGTGTCTTATGAGTCAGGTTTTGAAGATAGCAACTATTTTATAAGGCTTTTTAAGCATTATGAGGGCATCACCCCACGGCAATATCAACAGTTACTGAACAAAAATCTATGATTTAATCTTCCACAAATTTGAGTGGCTCTAAGTCGAGTATTTCTTCTTCTGTAAACATTCGTGATTGTGTCAAAAACCGCAATCCCATCGGAATCTCTAACGAAAAACTCGACCCGCGGCCCGGCACCACATGAATATATAACTGAGTATGTCGCCAATATTCAAATTGGTCTTTACTCATCCAAAATTCACAACCTTCGATTGTGCCAATGCACACATCGACACCACCCAATTTGAAATCGCCTTTTTCAAAGCACATTGGTTGTGAGCCATCGCAGCAGCCACCGCTCTGATGAAACATTAAATCGCCGAAACGACCTTTTAAATCGTTTACAACTGCAATGGCCTCTGGCCCGATAGTTACTCGTTTTGTCATAATATAAAATTAAAACAAACCGATAAGATTTCTCTCATCGGTTTGGTATTTTTTTGCGTTAAAGCTATTGGCTTTACGCCTTAAACGTTAAAAGAATCCTAATTTGCTTTTGCTGTATGATATCAACATATTTTTTGTTTGGCGGTAGTGGCCTAACATCATTAAGTGATTTTCACGACCAAAGCCAGATTTTTTATAGCCACCAAACGGTGCGTGTGCTGGGTACAAATGGAAGCAGTTTACCCATACCCTACCCGCCTGAATGGCACGTGGTACTTGATACAGTTCGTGGGCATCTCTTGTCCAAACGCCAGCACCTAAGCCGTACAGGGTATCGTTTGCGATAGCGATGGCTTCTTCGGTAGTTTTGAAAGTTGCTACACAAACAACTGGCCCAAAAATTTCTTCTTGGAAGATTCGCATTTTGTTGTGACCTTTAAACAAGGTTGGCTGAATGAAATAACCACCTGCCAAATCGCCGTCTAATTGCTGCACAGCACCGCCACAAAGTAGCTCGGCGCCTTCTTCAATACCCAGTTTGAGATATGATTGTATTTTTTCGTATTGGTCGTTAGAAACCTGTGCGCCCATCATGGTATTCGGATCCATAGGGTCGCCCATTTTTATTGCTTTTGTACGCTCAATGACTCTACTCATAAACTTATCATAGATGCTTTCGTGTACCAATATACGGCTCGGGCAGGTACAAACTTCGCCTTGATTGACGGCAAAAAGCACTGCACCTTCAATACATTTATCAAAAAAGTCGTCGTCATGGTCGGCGATTGATGGAAAGAAGATATTAGGTGATTTACCGCCTAACTCCATCGTTACAGGAATAAGATTTTCTGAGGCGTACTGCATTATCAAGCGGCCAGTAGTGGTTTCGCCTGTGAATGATACCTTAGAAATACGTGTTGATTGTGCCAATGGCTTTCCTGCCTCTGGGCCAAAACCAGTTACAATATTTAGCACACCAGCCGGAATCACGTCTTGCAATAGTTCCATCAACCGCATGATACTCGTCGGTGTTTGTTCGGCAGGTTTCATTACAATGGTGCAACCTGCGGCAAGTGCTGGGGCCATTTTCCAAGTTGCCATCAATAGCGGAAAATTCCATGGAATAATTTGCCCAACTACGCCAATCGGCTCGTGCAAGCAAATGCTCACGGTATGCTCGTCGTGTTCAGAAATTGTACCTTCTTCGGCACGAATAACACCTGCAAAGTATCTAAAATGGTCGATTACGAGTGGCAAATCTACATTGATAGATTCTCTGATTGCCTTGCCGTTGTCAATAGTTTCGATGGCTGCGAGTTCTTCAATATTGGCCTGAATTACATCTGCAATTTTATTTAAAACACCCGACCGATAAGCAGCGGAGGTTTTGCTCCAAGTTTCGAAGGCGATGTGAGCGGCATCTAAGGCCAGCTCAATGTCTTCTTTGCCCGACCTTGCGGCCTTTGTAAACACTTTGCCAGTAACTGGGCTTACGTTATCGAAATACACACCACCCACAGGAGGTACAAATTTGCCACCGATATAATTATCGTAGTGGGCTTTGAATGTTGGTTTGATGCTTGACATAGAATTTTGGTTAGAATTTATTTACAAAAATAACAGTTCGACATTTCATTATATAGCATTATTCGTTCAAATAATAGCACTGTACTAATTTTATTAAGTATTCTGATGGACTTGCCCTGTGTTACATTTAAGCTAAAATATCGCATGGGCAGGACTATGAATTTGTGGTGTAAAATTTATACCCATATTTGTCTTAATCTACCTGACAACTTAAATTTTTCTAAAAAAAAAGTACCTTAATTTCATTTTTGGAATAATTTTTGATGTAAAGGCGGACTCTCTTACTTTATGTTATAAATATGTCATAAACCATACTTTTTTTCACAAAATCACCCCAAAAAAGTACTATTTATTTAATTATGGCACAGATTTAGGGTACAGTTTTTTCGTCGAAGCACACTTTTATGTCATTTTTTAAACGTAAACTTTTTTTTAATGAAAAATTTATCCTCCCCTCTGTTCAGTTTCTGCTTACTCCTGTTTCTTACATTGTTCTGTTTTGGGGCGATTGCTCAAACAGTTGAAATCGGCAAGACGGCGAACCCAACAAACCCTTCGCCAGGTGCTGTGGTTACTTACACGCTTAATTTTAGGTGCGCCAGTACCACCTCAAATTGCGACAATGTGTCAATAACCGACGTGCTACCAGCAGGTTTAGTTTATGTTGGAGTAACCACGTCGTTAGGTGGCAATCCTGTTTTTGACAACAGTACTAATACCCTCAACGTAACCTTTAACCGAGGAAACGGTACGGGTCTCACAGGTGGCGATGCTGGTCAAGTTATTATAACTTGTATTGTGCCGTCGAGTACTCCGCCAGGTACTATGTTTGCTAACTCTGGGACGATAAACTCTTCAAATGCAGGAACAAGCACTTCTACGGCATCGGTAACGAGTACTGGGGGGAGTGTAACCGGACCGACTGGCATATCTATAAAAAAAAGTAGTAGTGGCAATATCTCTGCTGGTGGCAATGCCTCATATAATTTGATTCATGGCAACACTGGCGGCACAACCATTTCAAACTACGTTGTTGAAGACTGCCTTCCTGCTGGAATATATGCCAACGTATTGGATATACTTGGGTTCGTAGGTTCAAACAACACGGTAACGGTCGAATATAAAACAAACTTAAACAGTTCGTATCAACCTTGGACTACTTTTAATAGCGGCACTACCACCACAATAAATGCCAACACGCTCTCTTTGGCAGCTGGTGAAGGTGTAAGCTGTATCAAACTTTCTTACGGTGATATTGCGGGGAATGGTTCATTCTTACCATCAAATTCTAATGGTGCAATCAAAATAAACGTAAAAGCCGATAACACCGTCGTTGATGGTGCAGTTCTCGAAAACTGTGCCTCCAACAGTGGCGGTGGTTTTGCGGTCAAAGGTTGTGCTGATATATTTGTTCAAGCACCATCTGATAAATTCTTCTCGTACAAATCAGTACCCAGTGGCCCATTTGCAACGGGTCAGTCAATGGATTTTTATACTGGAATCGTTTTTCCCGCCAGTAACACCAATCCTGTCAGTGGAGTCGTTATCAGCGACTTGCTGCCTGCTGGCTTTGCCTATGTAGCTGGTAGCGGTACAGGTTCTGGAAATGCTTGGGCGGCGGCAGGAAGTCCCGCACCTGTCGAAACAGTAATTCCTAATTTTGCTAGTTCGGGTCGTACTTTGGTCAGGTGGAGTTGGACAACTGCCACAGGCAACAACGTTACCATTCCTACATCAGCCAGCGACCAAGTTTTTGGTATTAACTTAAAAGCCATTCCCAATACTTTTGGCACGGGTATCAAAAACTGTATATATGCCTCGGTTGATAGCCCAACATCGTTCTCACTAATAGACAATCCCGTTGTAGATACCAATGACTACGATGGAGACGGCAACACCACCGAAACACTTACCTCTGCTTGCACTTCTTTTGATGTAATCGGTGTAACTGCATCGGCAGGTTTAGAATTATTCAAATTAGTAAAAGGACAACTTGATACCGATTACTCACGCTACCCTGCCACGGGAATTACCACTGCGAGCGGCGGTCTTGACTACCGTTTGGTAGTAAAAAATCCCAACAGCGTGCCAATGACCAACATAAAAATTGTGGATATTCTGCCATACATCGGTGATGCGGGGGTTATTGACCTGTCGCCTCGCAACTCACAATGGCAGCCCAACTTAGCCGGCCCAGTTTCGGCACCGAACGGCGTTACGGTCTATTACAGCACCGAGCCAAATCCATGCCGAGACGAAATGAAACAACCATCTGACCCCTCGCCGTTTCCAGCAGGTTGTGCTACCGCCAACTGGACTACAACAGCCCCCGCAAACATTACAACGGTTCGGTCTTTGAAATTTGATTTCGGTTCACTGGTATTAAACCAAAACGACCAACTCGAACTCAACTGGCCGATGCGTGCGCCCGTGAACGCACCTGCCAA
>JAYWHT010000114.1:0-85972 GCA_043777595.1 Spirosomataceae bacterium | reverse complement strand
GCTGGGTCAGACTTGCATCCATTGCCCAATATTCCCTACTGCTGCCTCCCGTAGGAGTCTGGCCCGTATCTCAGTGCCAGTGTGGGGGACCACGCTCTAACGCCCCCTACTGATCGCAGACTTGGTGAGCCGTTACCTCACCAACTATCTAATCAGACGCATGACTCTCCACATTCAATAAATCTTTAACAATAACTCGATGCCGAATCATTGTGTTATGCGGTATTAATCTCAGTTTCCCAAGGCTATCCCCCAAATGTGGGCAAGTTCCATACGCGTTACGCACCCGTACGACGGTGTCATTGCTGACCCCTCGCCTTGCATGTATTAGGCCTGCCGCTAGCGTTCATCCTGAGCCAGGATCAAACTCTCCATTGTAAATAATCCTAATCTAATATAATAATACTGTTTGCGATTTCCTTATTAAAACTTTCAACATTTCAAAGAACTTTTGACTGTTCCCAGTCAGTGAGCGAATACTCGTTGTTTTCGCTATTTACTCTTCTAATCGGGGTGCAAAGGTAAGTGTTTTATTTAGTATTCCAAAAAATTATTTTTTATTTTTTCTACTAAAATCTCTTTTTCTTTTATCCTACCCTTTTAATCGGGGTGCAAAGGTCTGGGTTTTAATTTTAAGTTCCAAACAATGCGCTCAAAATATTTTACTTTTTATTTTTAACACTTTTCTATCTTGGTTTTCCGAGTGTTTACCTTGATCTGGGACTACAAAGGTAGGTGTTATATTTACTATTCCAAAGAAGCGACAATCAAAAAAAACGTTTATTTCAACTGTTGCTTTTAAAGTATTGACATACAATATGATAACTGCTAAAAATAATTTAGGTCTTCTTTAAAATATTTAATAACATGAACTTTGAGTAGGCTTTCTTGGGTCATCAAATTGATATGCGGTAGTTTTTCGGCTGGTTTCCAATGAGGCCACCCCTCTGAATCTAAGCCTTCGAGTTCGTAATAACCCGATAAACTTAGCACTTTGCAGGTTGCAATGTGCATTAAGTCTTGCTTTTGTTCTTTACTAAAATTGAGCGGTCCTTTACCGAGTTCTTGTAGTCCTATTAAAAATAGAACTGCATTGAGGTCGGTGGGGCGTTTGCCGATTGATTGTTCGAGCAAATCAAGCAAGTCATTCCAATCAGTTTTGAGTTGTTGTTGTTCTATCATTGTGTGGTTGGTTTAGGTATTGTATTAGATCGGCAACGAGACCCGTCCAGCCTGTCTGGTGTGCTGCTCCGAGGCCACTGCCATTGTCACCATGAAAATACTCGTAGAATAAATACAAGTTTTGAAAGAATGGGTCGTCTTGCATTTTTTTATGTGAATTGTAAACTGGTAAATTATTGTCTTTGTCTCTGACAAAGATATTGGTCAGCCGTTGCGATAATTGTAGTGCGGCTTCTTTAATATTAATCACCTGGCCCGAGTTGGTTGGGTATTCTACTTCATAATCGTCGCCATAATATTCATAGAATTTAAGCAATGAATCGACAATTAGGAAGTTGAGTGGAAACCAGACTGGACCTCGCCAGTTTGAATTGCCCCCAAATATACTTAGTTCTGACTCTGCTGGGGTGTATTGTACCCGAAAAACATTACCATTGACAGGAAACTCATACGGTTTCTTTTCATGGTATTTTGACATTGACCTGATGCCATAGTCTGACAAAAACTCGTTTTCGTCGAACATTCGTTTCAATAGCATTTTCATTCGGTGGCCTCGCAATAGCGATAGTAGGTGAGTTTCGCCTTTGCCTGGCTCGTGCCATCTGGAGACCAAGGAGGCCAAATCTGGACGATTGGTTAGTACCCATTCTACTCGGCGTTTAAAATCTGGTAGTTTTGATAATAGTTCTTCGTCTAAAACTTGTACGGCAAAAAGCGGAATGAGGCCGACCATTGACCGAATTTTTAATAGCTGGCTTTGGCCGTCGGGTGTATGCAATACGTCGTAATAAAACTGGTCTTGTTCGTCCCAGAGGCTAATTTTCTGGTCGCCGAGGGCTTGCATGGCTGCGGCAATATGTAAAAAATGTTCAAAAAACTTGGACGCCATGTCTTGATAGGCTGGCCGAGTGAGTGCTATTTCACAAGAAATTCGTAGCATATTAAGGGTAAACATAGCCATCCAGCCTGTTCCATCGGCTTGTTCGAGGCGGCCACCTGTTGGTAGCTCTGCGCTACGGTCAAAGACTCCTATGTTATCTAAGCCCAAAAACCCTCCTGAAAATACATTATTACCTTCGTCGTCTTTGCGATTGACCCACCAAGTGAAGTTTAGAAGTAATTTATGAAAAATACGTTCCAGAAACTCTATGTCCCCCACCCCATTCAGTTCTTTGTCTATTTCATATACTTTCCAAGTTGCCCAAGCGTGTACGGGTGGGTTTACGTCGGTAAAGTTCCACTCATAAGCTGGTATTTGGCCATTTGGGTGCATGTAATATTCTCTGAGAACAACGGCGAGCTGACGTTTGGCAAAATCGGCATCTAAACGTGCCAAGGTAACGGTATGAAAAGCCAAGTCCCAGGCAGCAAACCAAGGGTATTCCCACTTATCGGGCATAGACAGGATATTGGCCGTGTACATGTGTTTCCATTGCAGGTTACGTGGCTGGAATCGCCCTTTGAACTCAAATGGCATATTGGGGTCGCCTTTGAGCCATTCGTTTACGTTGTAATAATAAAATTGTTTGTTCCATAACATTCCAGCAAAGGCTTGCCGTTGAATGTCTTTTGACTCTTGGTCTTTGATATTTTGTTGAGAATGAGCATAAAATTCATCTGCCTCAGCCATTCGTTGTTCAAAAATTGTATCAAAGTCCTCAAATGGACGTTGTAGGTAGGTTTGGCTGGAAAAACGCAGTCTGATTTCGACACTTTCGCCTGCTGGGATTGATTTTTTGTAATGACCCGCTGCCTTTGAACCTATGTGATTGGGATTGACGGTTTCAGTTTTGCCTTTTACTACATAGTCGTTAATACTGTCTTTGGGAAAAGCTGTTTCGTTTTTTTGGGCAAATAACCGCTCTGTATTTGTTTCATTTTCACAAAATAGTAGTTCATCGGCATTTTCTAAATACAATTTATATTTGCCGAGTTGTCTATGATTGATTTCAATTTGACTGTTGGCAACACCGTTCAGAATTGGCTTATATTTGTATTTATCATAACCCCAACTCCATGTATTTCTGAACCATAACGTTGGCAAGATAGTTAGCGGTGCTGCTTTTTTGTATCTGTTGTGGGCTGTGATTTTTATCAGCAAATCGTTCTCATCGGCTTTTGCATACTCTATGTATATATCAAAGTAACGATTGTCGTCAAAAATACCTGTATCTATTATTTCATATTCGCCATCGTTTCTGCTGCGTTTGCCATTTTCTTCTGATATTTTTGAATACGGAAATTTTTGCTGCGGATATTTATACAGCATTTTCATGTACGAATGTGTTGGCGTACTGTCCAAATAATAATAGAGTTCTTTTACGTCTTCGCCATGATTACCTTCTGAGCCTGTGAGACCAAAGTAGCGTTCTTTTAAGATAGGGTCATGGTGATTCCAGAATGCAAATGCCATACATATATGTCCTTTGTTGTCTGAAATACCCCCGATTCCTTCTTCGCCCCAGCGATAGGCGTAAGACCGAGCGGCATCGTGCGAGATAAAACCCCAGGTGTCGCCCCAATAACTGTAATCTTCACGGACAGTTCCCCATTGACGTTCGGCGAGATATGGCCCCCATTTTTTCCAGCCTTTGTTATCGTTTCTTAGATTGAGTCGTTTTTTTTCTGCCGTTTGGTTCATTCTCGTGGTGTGGGTTGGGGCGTTTGCTATATTTGAGCTAATTAAAATGTAAAATTAACAGAATTTAGACCAAAAGCGGTAACAATCATAATCTGTCTTTAACTTTGTGGCCATGAACTGGACTACCTTTTGGGCTTTGTGGCTACATCGCTATCGCAAATACACTTATATATTCAGAGAAACGTGCCTTGGTTGGGTAGATGTTGCTGGGTTTTGGTTACTAAAAATCAAGATTAGGCGACCACTCATTGCCATCGTCAGAACCGAACACTTTGGCGATATTGTAGCTGCCGAACCTATCGCTCGACAAGTGAGGGCATTGTACCCGACAGCGCATATCGTTTGGTTTGTGAAGCCTGTTTTTGCAGAATTAGTAACTAACCACCCCGAAATAAACCAAGTCTGGGGGCAAAGTTCTGTATTGAGGCGTATAATCGTCTGTCAGTCAGGTATTTTTAATCAAGTTTATAACTTAGAATTTTGGCAAAGTAACCTCGACACCGTTACCAATCGTAAACACGAAAACCTAATTGCTACCCAAAAAGGAATTACTGTTTTTAATTATTTTAGTAAACACAATCTACTCCATACTTTTCAGACAGTAGGCGGTTTGCCAATCGAAGACAGTATTGCGCCACGAGTTTACGTTCCAGATTATGTTAAAACAAAAATAAACAAACTCAATTTACCCAAAAATCTGGTTGTCATACATTGTAATTCTAACTTTGATGCCAAAGACTGGACTGTCGAAAACTGGGAGCGGCTCATTGAGTGGCTAATTGGACGTGGCTTTGAGGTAGCTGAGATTGGCTTAAAAAGCAAGAACACTATCAGCAACCCCAAATATACAAATCTCTGCGGTCGGTATTCGATTTTGGAGACTGCTGAAGTCATTGGCCAAGCCAAGTTTTTTGTGGGTATTGACAGCGGCCCAGCACATTTGGCCAATGCTGTTGGGGTTTATGGTATTTTATTGATTGGTCGTTTGAATAATTTTGAAGGGCAGATGCCTTATTCTGGCCAATACCAAGACGGCTCAAATGCTACTATCGTCAGGCAAGCAGGCCGCACTTGCGCCGAGTTTGATTATGATTTTGTTCAAAAACAGATTGGGGCCATTCTGTGAGTTTGGCAAGATTGCGATATTATGAGTCTTCGATTTAGATATTATTCTATATTTTTGTAGGTCAATAAAAAAAATCACGCATATAAGTTATTATAAATGAAAGTATTAAAATTTGGCGGCACGTCGTGCGGCTCTGTCGAGAGCATCAAGCAGGTAGTGTCGATTATCAAAAACGAGATAGAAAGCGGTCAGCGTGTTGCAGTTGTTTATTCGGCTATGAGCGGCATAACTAATAAACTCATCGAAATCGGTCGAATGGCTACAAATAACAAAAACTCGACCGAGTATTTGGAAATGCTCAAATTGGTAGAAGACCGTCATTTTAGTGCCGTTCGAGGCTTGATTGATGTCAAAAACCAAGGCAGTGCCATTGCCAAAGTGCGGGGTTTAATCAATGAATTAGAAGATTTATTGAAAGGAGTACACCTATTGAGAGAACTCTCACTGCGGTCGCTGGACTTGCTGATGAGTTTTGGGGAGCGACTTTCGACTACAATCATTACAGAAGCACTCAAAAGCAATGGCATTGATGCCGACTTTTGCGACGCCCGCACCTTGATTCAAACTAACAACCATTACAGCTATGCCGAAGTAAATTTTGAAATAACAAATAGTCAAATCAAGGCACATTTTGACAACAAAACGGCCTTGCAATGTATCACGGGTTTTATTGCCTCAACGGCAGAAGGCATCACTACAACCCTTGGGCGAGGTGGGTCTGACTATACTGGTTCGATTTTTGGTGCAGCTCTCAATGCCGAGGTAATTGAGATTTGGACAGACGTGGACGGCATGATGACGGCTGACCCTCGCAAAGTGCCGAACGCTTTTACGATTCCTACTATTACCTATGCCGAGGCGATGGAGTTAAGTCATTTTGGGGCAAAAGTTATCTATCCACCCAGTTTACAGCCTGCTTTCAACAAAAATATTCCACTAAAAATACTAAATACTTTCAATACGACCTTCGGCGGAACGACCGTGAGCCATAGCGCCGAAGAAACCCCTTATGCCATAACTGGTATTAGCTCGATTGATGATATTGCGCTCGTAAACGTACAAGGTAGCGGCTTGGTAGGAGTTGCTGGTGTATCGGCACGATTGTTTTCGGCACTTTCCAGACATAAAATTAGTGTTATTCTTATATCGCAGGCATCGTCCGAACATTCGATATGTTTTGCCATTGACCCCAAACAAGCCGACCGAGCCAAGGAAATATTAGACGGTGTTTTTGCGCCAGAAATAGCCGCTGGCGATATTGACAAAGATGGTATTCAGATAGACAAAAGCCTATCAATCATTGCAATAGTAGGCGAAGGCATGAGACGCAGTACGGGAGTGTCAGGTAAGTTGTTTACGGCATTAGGCAAAAATGGTATCAACGTTGTGGCCACGGCACAAGGCTCGTCTGAATTGAATATTTCGGTAGTGATTGGCAAAAAAGATTTATCAAAAGCCCTCAATGCCATTCATGGGGTATTTTTTCAGTCAGAGGCCCGTACACTCAATTTGTTTTTGGTCGGAACTGGACTCATTGGCGGTGCGCTACTCGAACAGTTGGCAAAACAAGCAGATTACTTGAAAAAAGAAAAATTGCTCCGAATAAACTTGGTAGGCATAGCCCGAAGTAAAAAAATGTTGCTCAACCTTGATGGTATTGACCTCAAAAATTGGCGGCAAGAAATGGACGAAGATGGCAAAACTACGAGCCTAACGGCTTACGTGCAGCGAATCCGTGAATATAACTTGCCAAATAGTGTTTTTATAGATTGTACGTCTGACAAAGAAATTACAGAATTTTACCACGAACTCCTCAACGCAAGTGTGTCGGTTGTTACGCCCAACAAAGTAGCCAACTCGGGGTCGTATTCTGACTATAAACAACTGCAAAAAACGGCTATTGAGCGAGGTGTCAAGTTTTTGTATGAGACCAATGTAGGTGCAGGGTTGCCGATTATCAATACCATTCAAGGGTTGATAGCGAGTGGCGATAAATTTATAAAAATTGAGGCTATATTGTCGGGAACGTTGTCTTTTATTTTCAATAATTTCAAACCCGACACGGCTTTTGTCGATATTGTGGCCGATGCCAAAGCCAAGGGATATACCGAACCCGACCCACGAGACGACCTCAGCGGTATGGACGTAGCTCGCAAGATTTTGATTTTGGCCCGTGAAACTGGCCTCCCACTCGAACCATCGGACGTAGTGATTGACCCGATTTTACCAAAAAATTGCCTCGAAGCCAGATCCGTAGATGACTTCTTTGTGGAATTGCAACAATCAGATAATTATTTTGCTAACCTGATTGACAAAGCAGCCAAAACGGGAGGTGTACTGCGATACATTGCGAGTTTAGAAAACGGAAAAGCTACGCTTAAATTGACGACAGTAAGCCCAGACCACCCTTTTTATTCGTTATCTGGTGCCGACAATATTGTATCGTTTACGACTGACCGCTACAACAACCGTCCGCTCGTTATCAAAGGCCCGGGCGCAGGTGCAGACGTAACGGCTTCGGGTGTCTTTGCAGATATTGTGAGTATTGGTAGTTATTTGGGGTAAATTAGGCAACCTGTTCGGTGGCCTAATTTTACATCAAGCCAATCGTTTTTTCAGTTCCATCTTCCAAAACATATACAAATTTATTGCCCTCAAATCTAAACGTTTTATAGACATCTTTTACCGTGTCTAATAGCTTGACTTGTTTGTCGTTTACAATTTTGTAGATAATAAGCCTGTTTTTGGTCTGGAAATTTGTTTGAAACTTACTTCTCACTAAGAAAGCAAAAGAATTGGTTTTAGAATCCCACTCAGACTTATCAACGTATTCGTTACAATCTACATCACAGATAAGAAACAAAAAAGACTCTTCGCAAGTAGGACAGTTGAAAAAATAGTTACGACCGCCACCAACATTTTTTTTCCATCACATATAGAAGTCCGTTTTCAATAATCTTACTTTCGCTCCTAACTTTACCTTTGTATGGCGTTTGTTTTAGCAAATCCTCGTCAGTAATGTAAGTTGGTTCGCAGGCTATCATTGTCATAGCAAATACAATAGCGATACTCAATGAACAAAATCTTTTCATGGTTTTAGCAATTAATAACTGTCGGGTGGAAACACCCGACAGCACGTAAAATTACTGATTGGTTTTTGTTTTGTGATAATGCTATGCGAATCGCTCCACCGCTTACCATCACCGAAACCGAAATCAGAGCCGCTTGTGAGGTAATTTTAGAAGTTTTGGGGTGAAAATGTAATTCAGTTGGCCATTTGGCTTTGCCAGAGTTTGTTATAAACCTGTTGATTTGTCAATAACTCGTAATGTGAGCCTTCTTCTATGACTTTACCATCTTCGAGGGCTATGATTTTGTCAGCATTTTTGATGGTACTGAGGCGGTGAGCAATGAGTATTACTGTTACGCCTTGCTGCGAAAGTAGCCGAATGGTTTTTTGGACAAACTGCTCCGAAATAGAATCTAAGGCCGAAGTGGCCTCGTCCAAAATTAGGATTTTTGGTTCTAAGTACAACGCCCGTGCAATAGCCAACCGCTGACGTTGGCCGCCCGATAGATTTGTGCCGTTTTCGCCGAGTTGAGTTTGAAAGCCGTTGGGTAGTTTTTCAATGAAGTCAATGATTCCCAACATATTGCAATAGCCAATTACCTTTTTCATGTCGGGTTCAAACTCGCCGAGTGCTATGTTTTCGATGATTGTACCAGCAAATAAATCAACTTTTTGAGGTACTACGCCCACTACTTTACGGAGGCTGTCGTTACTCAAATGCTTGATGTCGTAGTCGCCAATATGAATCGTACCTTCTCGGAGTGGGTACAGATTTTGCAACAACGACAACAAAGTCGATTTGCCGCTGCCGCTCTCGCCCACAATGGCCGTAATTTTAGATTTCGGAATCGTCAGGGTCAATTTGTCAAAAACCGTAACCCGAGAACCATACCGAAACGACAGGTCAGTAAAACGTATATCTCCAATCATTTCGGGTTTTAGTGGCACTTTGTTGTCGGTTGCTTCTCGCTCTAAGTCCACAATTTCAAAGAGCCTATCTGCCGCTATGAGTGCATCTTGTAGTGTTTTATTCATGCCAATTAGCCCAGCCGCTGGGCCTGTAAAATAGCCAATGAGCGAGTAAAACGACAGCAATTCGCCAGGCGTAAGTTCGTTGTCCAACACAAAATGAGACCCTACCCACAGCAACACAACTGTAAAAATGCTCGTAACCAACGATGAAAAATTGCCAATATACAAACCATTTATAGATGTTCGGTAAATGGTACGGAGCAGGGCTACAAAGCGGTTTTCGGTTTTGAGATTTGTAAATTCTTCCAACCCAAAACGTTTAATTGTACCCACCATATTCAACGATTCTACCAACTGCGACTCTAACTCTGCACTATCTTCCATCAGTTTGCGCTGATTTTTACGGTTAATTTTATTGGCCACAACATAAGCCAGCGCATAAAATGGAATAATGGCCAGCATGATAGCCGCTAATTTCCAATCGTAAGTAAACATTAAACCAAAGGCGAAGAAAATAATAAACACGTCCACCACCAAACTAAGGGCAATGTCATTGATAAATACCCGAATCTTGACGGCATCGTTTACCCGTGAGATAATTTCGCCTACTCTCATAGTGTCAAAAAACGTTTGGGGTAGCTTCAAAAGGTGTTTGTAGTAGCCCAGTATCAGTTGAGCATCAATCTGTTGGCCTGTTTTGAGGGCAAAAACGGTTTTGATAGAACCAATCACCAACTGCACCAGCACAATGATAATCATACCGACACTCATCAGATTCAACAGGCTACGATTGCCTTCTACCAGTACGTTGTCGATGATTTTTTGAACATAAATAGACGTAGCCAGTCCCAAAATGGTATAAATAATCGCCCCAAACAATACCTCAATCATCACTGTTTTGTGTGGCCGCACCAACTGCCAAAAACGAGCCACAACCGAAACTTTCTGATTGCCTCGTTCAAAACTTTCGTCGGGTAGTAGCAGTACCAACGCACCCGTCCAAATGGCCTTAAAATCAGCATGGCTTTTTTTATGAAACTTACCATCGCCCGGGTCCATCACCAAAATATACTTGGGGGTGGTTTCGTAAATGACGACGTAATGCAGCCCCCCAGCCCCCGATGGGGGAGCAATAAAAGTCCCCATCGGGGGCTGGGGGGCTACTTCGGGGGTTTGGGATGGTACGCCGCGCGGACTTTTTACCATTACATGGGCGATGGCGGGTTTTGGTATTTTGAACAGGCTCTCAAACGTGCCTCGCACGCCCTTGGCCTGAAAACCCAATTTGTCGGCAGCCTCCAAAAGACCCAAAATGTTAGTGCCTTTTTGGTCGGTATTGGCCAACTGCCTGATGCGGGCAATAGGCAACCGCAGCTCATAATGTGCCGCCACCGAAGCCAAACAAGCCGCCCCACAGTCGGTTATGTCGTGTTGTTTAGCTCTCAATCCAGCCCCCCGACCCCCGAAGGGAGAGTTTTTGAATAGGTTTATCATATTTTTTAACGTTTTTTTGTTCCCCCTTCGGGGGTTAGGGGGCTGGGGTCCAGCCAATCTTCTACCTTATCAAACAGCAACTGCGCCAGGCTGCGGCGTGTTACCACAAACCGAGCCTGTAAGGTCATACCTTTTTTGAGCGGGGCGATGTAGCCATTTTTGAGTTTGAGGCTCGTTGTTTGTAGTTGCGCTTTAATTCTAAAAACAGGCTGTTTGTCGTTCAGCACAAAATCGTTTGAAATCTCTATCACACGGCCATGCGCCAAGCCCCACTCACGGTAATTGAGCGCATCGAGCTGCATCACTACGTCTTGCCCTGTTTTGATAAGCCCCATGTCCGACGGCTTCACGTAGCACTCTACCAACAGACTGGAGTCGGGCGAGATAATGCCCAAGGCCTCGCCACTCTGCACCATACTACCCTCATATTTGCCAGCCCATTGCTGCACCGTACCGCTCACAGGCGCACGTAGCACGTACATATTTCGCTCACGGAGTAGCTGGGCTTCTTGGGCCTGCAACTCGCTCAAATTGAGCCTATTGCTACTCAGGTCGGCCTCCCATTGGCTTACTCGCCGCTCTATCAGTAGCCTAAATTCTTCATATAGTTGGTCGTCTTCTGCTTTTTTGGCATCGTACTCACGGGTGGCTATTACTTTTTCGTTGTGTAGGTAAGTATCGGCTTGTAGTTCTTTATCGACTTTGTTGCGGCGTATTTCGTTTTCTTGTAGTTGGGCTTGTAGCTCGTTGTATTGCTGGGCATAGAGCGACGACCGAAAACGGCGATTGCCCAAGGCTTCGCTGATGTCGGTTTTGGCATCGGTCAAAAACCGCAGGTCTGTTACAAGCATCTGCCGCTCGGCTTGTAGGTGGCGGCAGAGGCGTAGCCGCTCGTCGATGCCGTCGGGGGCGAGGGTCAGTAGCGTATCGCCCACACGCACGAGGCCGTTTTCTCGTACCCCCACGGCCAGCACACGCCCACCTACCAAAGGCCGAATCTCGGTCTTTTCGGCTACCGACCGCACCATACCCGCCGCCGAAACCGATACATTGACCCTAATAAAAAAAGCGGCTACTGCCGCCCCTACCACCGCCCCCAACACAATCCCATAGAGCCACATCGCCCTCGCCCGCACTTCTGGCAAGTACAGGTGTGTGGTGTTGTTAAGGAATGTTTCGGGGAGGAGGTTCATCGAGTGATAACGAAATAAGAAATATATAATAGCCCTAATACCAATAGCCATTTTTTTCTTTTGCTCACATAAAGCCCCAAGGACAATGCCCCGATGATTAAAAACCAGCTATTCATTGTCTAATTTTATTAAGTTTAGTGGTAGTTTATCCATGCGCTTCTTCTCGAAGAATATAAAAGAAATAAATATAAAAAACATCAGCAGGTTATTAACAATAGGAAACCAGTTATTGTCAAAGTGATTATTATAGTGGATATGTTTTACTATCAATTCGACTATGAAATCATTTTTTTTGATAAAAGATTTACCATCAAATATATAAGCATTTTTACTTATATCTACCCGAAAATGTCTTTCAAAAAACCCCCAAATAAAATTATCGACGATGGCATATAGTTTGGTGTAGCACAGCACACGTATCCAGAAATAACCCCAAAAATTCGACACAGCATAAACCAATGATTCAACTAATAAAAGAGGATTATTGATTAGTGTTTTATACGAAGTTTCTGGAAATTGATTAAATAGATAGGAAAATAAATAATTTTGAACCGATGGTTTTATTTTCCCAACGAACAAATACCTAAAACCATAATAGTGAAAAAAATATAGCCCTATCCAAAATATATTGGCAAAAGAGATAAATCCTAAAAATCCCAACCATGATAAATTATATTTTATGACAACTGGATTTCCTTCATTTTTTAAATCTGGTGTAACATAATAGGTTGATAGCATATCTATTATAGTTAAACAGATAAAAACGATCGGCCAGAAATATATTTTATCTTTTTTCACATTAGTATGCTTACATCAACTTTGTGCTTCTCTTTCTTGATAAATATCGCAAGTAATATAAAAATAAAGCAAACTATAAATGTATTGAACCATACGTCTTCAATGGTAGCCTCATTTAAGACCCAATTTATGATAATTTGTTCTATGAAAGAATCCTTAGCAAAAGGTGATTTTGTGGGCGTAACTTTATAGACTTGTTCATTTGTGTTTTGAGATATTAGAACATACTTATAATACCTAATACTCAATCCGTTAAGGGTGTTTCCAAATGCAAAAAATAACTTCTGTACAATTACAATACGAATCCAAAAAAAGCCCCCGATATTTGCTATGAATCTTAAATAGTGACTATATCGACACTTTTGATAAAACAAAGTATCGTAATTGTGATTTAAGCAAAAATCATAATAACTCTTAAAAGTCGACGGTTTTATGTGTACAATTTTATATTTAAAAAATAGCGCATGATAATAATAGAGCCCGACCGTTATAAAGTCTAAACTCAATACTGCTATGAGAAGACCAGTCCAGCCAAAATCATATTTTACAACAAACAAGTTGGCTTCATTTTTTAAGTCAGGCGTAAAGTAATATGTAGACGAAAAGTCTACAAAAATAGAAAACAGTAGAAGTAATGGTAGAATGTGTATTTTTTTCATTTTAAGAGTTACTACGAATATAGGTCGAGTATAGAGTATTTGGTAGCCAATTACTTTATACTCGACCTAATTTTTAGCTAACGATGGATAACATATACTTTGTCACCGTTAGGTTTAGATTTGACTGTAATACTGTCGCAGTTTCCACAATTTATGTTTGTTTGACTATTGTTGGTACCACCGACTTGAATATTATTTCCACTTCCATTAGTACAACTACTGGCTAATAATGCAATACCTGCAATAATTAAAAGTGGCACAAAACCGCCATTAACAGTTTTTAGTTCTTCATCCGACAACTCAACCACTTCCAAAAAATCATCTATCTGATTATTAAGTTTCATATATCGAATAATTATTTGGCTGGAATAGAAACGTGTCCGTGCAAATGAAGGCTACTACTATCTGCAGAGGCTTTGGAGCTGTCCGCACTTGTAGTTTGTTTATTATTTTTCCCGCCTACTTGAATTTGGTTGCCGTTTCCACTTTGACAACTTGATAAAAGCATACCGATACCCACAACGATGCCTATAACCACAGGAATAATTCCCCCATCTGTCTCTTGCTGCTCTGAGTGCGAGAGTTCACTCACTCCGTAATTTTCTAATTGTAAAGTCATAATAGTAATTGTTTTTTTGGTTTTAGAAACTGTTATCCCAAACCTTATAAGCCTCTGCAGTTGCTTGTAGTGTTTGGTTGGTGCAAACTACGCTTGTTCTATCTGTCTTACAAACTACTTATAGTTGTAAATTACAATATTTTCGTGCTATTTTACAATTTTATACAAAAACTATTTGCTTTCCTAACAGTTAAGTTAATAATTCTACTACTTTTGAGTTTTAGCGTAGCACCACCTACTTAACACGTCTTCACAGAGCAATATGACAACACTTAAAAACCTTCAAGGAAAACTTCGCAAAATTAGAAAAGATAAAGATTTGACACTGTCAAACATTACCTTTGACATAGGTTTGAGTACAGAGGCATATCGCAAAATAGAAAACAGCACAACAACAATCAACGCCGACCACATCGAAAAACTCACCAAAGCCTTCAACATGGACTTGGTAGAAATGCTAACTCATGGCGAAAAAAAGTATAACATCAAAGAAGTAAAAGACAAAGCAACAGGAGTAAATAACGGCACAATAGAAAATCCAAAAACCAGCCCCGAAGAACAAACGGCCATACAACAAGCCCAAACCCAAAACACGCAACTACTCAAACAAATAGAAATGCTGATGACTCTAAACCAGCAACTTATTGAAGAAAATAAGCAGTTGAAGGACAAAGGGTAATCAAAAATATTTTACCCTGTGGTCTATTACAGTCGCTTGGTTCTACCGAGTGGCGACCATCGAGCGGCCTCTGGCCGAATGTTGTGTAATATTTCGACTGTATTGAGCCAAATTGATGAGACTGTTAGTATAAAACATTATCGGCCAGAGGCCGCTTGGTGGTCGTTACTCGGTAGAGCCAAGCGATTGTATAAAGCCCTGGCAGCACTCGTTATAGTAGGTATTCCAAAACCTACCACCGAAAAAAATGTCGAGGCCATTCTCAAACGAGAAGGTGACGGCTTCACAATCGAACAACTCATTGAGTTTGCCATTCGGTGAGACGATTGTTGATAAATGCTCAGTAGTCTAAGAAATACAATAGAACATTTTTTAGTAACTATAAAAAGCCAAGCCAGTGTTTTTGTTTTGATAACGTATTGATTAAAAGCATTATACCCAACTCACAACGCCAGACTACATAAACGTAACCACTTGGTTTCGATGGCTAATCAAATACATATTTCCCCTTCAGATAAGATAACATCATTTGTGTAACGTTAAAGAAAAACTCAGGCCATATTGTATTACTACCAAGCCTATGGCTTGCCGGTTCAATCAAGTATTGAATTACCTGCTGTATTGGGTAACCGTCGCTAATTGAAGCTATCAATATTGAAATAGGATATATACCTACTGAATTATCGAAAACGCTACTGGTTTCTCGAAAACATTGAGCCAATTTACCGCAAAAAACCCCAAGACTACTCCGAAGAACTACGAGAAATACTAACCGAGGCCATCAATACTCGCCTGCGAAACCACAAGCCCGTGGCCTCAATGTTGAGCGGAGGCTTAGATTCAAGTACGGTATCGTTTTTGGCTGCCGAGCTATTGGCCAAATAAGGCAAACGGCTACCTACTTTTAGCCATGTACCGCTCTTTAAAAACGAACTCAAACAACAAAAACAATAGCAGCAGGTGTTAGACGAAAGCCCGTTTATGGCGGCCACCGTGTGCGCATCTGGCCATATCGATCCTACTTATTTGAGTTCGAGCCACTTGTCGCCATCTGAGGGTTTTTTGAAAATTATAAATAGCCACGATGCGCTTATTCATGCGGCGGGCAATGCCTACTGGCTCGTTGATATTATGGAAACCGCCCAACGTGAGGGCTACGGTACGCTGCTTACGGGCAAAAACGGTAACTCAAGTATTTCGTTAAAGGGCATTGACTACTTGCTACCGCTGACGCACCCCAGTTTTTTGGCAAATCCTAAAAAACTAATTAAAACGGGAGTACTCAAACCTATTGCACTTCAATATTTTCAAGAGTATATAGCCGTAGCAATAGCCTCGAAGATTACATCAAAAACACGCTTCATTTGCAAAAAAACGTGATAGCAAAGTGGCAACTTTTAGAAAACAACCATAAAAGCAACCAAGGATTTAGCCCATATTACCCCAACGCCAACGCAGGTATGTTGCATATTTTGGTAGTGGGTAGCAACAGCAAATGTATGTTTGGGGCAAAATCGGGGCATTGTTACGGCGTCGAAAAACGTGGCCCTACTGCCGACAAACGAGTTTTGGAATATTGTCTTTCGATACCTAATGAAGTATTTTTTGATAAAAAAGGTAACGGCAAGCAAGTTTTGAGGCGCCTGACGAAAAACCGCCTGCCCGATGAAGTACTATTTGAAAAGAAAAAAGGCTTACAATCTGCCAACATTACTACCGTGCCACAGCCGAGCAGCAGACCATCACTGATTTGTTAGTTCAGGTTTGCAAAAACGATACTTTTAGTAATTTGATGGATACCAAAAAACTACAATCCGACTTGCAAGCCCTGACAGTCAGCAAAAACAAAGACCTACTTTACCCTCAAACCATTCTGAAAACACTGATGATTGGCTGTTTTTTGGAACAAGCGGGATATTGATTTTTTAGAATAAATGAACACAATATTAAAAACAACAACCTCATTTTACACCCTCACACCTCGCCGCAAGTGGTTGGTTTTATTGGCGGCGAGCCTGTCGTTGTATGGCTGGCTGGCAATGCGGTTTTTTAAACAACATGCTCGTTTCGAAGGTGTTAATCGACAATCGAAAGTAACAGACAAGCAGCTAATAGCTGACATCAGGTGGGCAATTTTTGTGGTCAATAAGTCCGTTTGGTGGCCAAATGTATGCCGACATCAGGCATATCAGGCCAACTTACTTTTTCGATTTATGTCGTTCGTTACCAGATTTTTATAGGATTTAAAAAAAACGAAGACGGCAAAATAGACGGCCACCCTTGGGCAATGGCTGGCGCTGAAATAATTACGGGTTTTTGCGACCCCAAAGAATACACCATTCAAAACATTTATGAGGGCTAAGGCTTTATCGTCGAGCTGATGGGTATTTTATCTACTCACTGGCTTGACGTTATTTTTTGCTTTATTGAAATCACCACGAGCAAAATGTTTTTCGACCAAACAATACATCAAAATAAAAAAATAACGGCTGCCCATTTCTTTGATTTTGAGTTTAGACTCACCATACTTACGATTTGTCCAACTATTAGGCACAACAGCATAACTGTAACCACGTACCATTGCTTTGAGTGGTAGCTCGAGCGTGAGGTTGAAGTGTGGAGCCAAAAACGGTTTTAGTCCCTCCATTGTCTCTCGTTTATAAAGTTTAAAGGCATTGGTCGTGTCGTCGTATTTGATACCCATCGTGGTTCTGATAATAAAATTGGCCAATCGATTGATGTATTTTTTTAGCATCGGATAGTCTATCACTTTGCCGCCTTTTATCCAACGAGAGCCAAAAACGGCATCGTAGTTGCCTTCGAGCATTTTATAATAATATTTTACCAAATCTTCGGGGTCGTCCGACATATCGGCCATAAAAACCGCCACACAGTCGCCACTAAAACGCTCCAAACCATACCGAACGGCATAACCAAAGCCATTGGGGCCGAGATTGGTGAAGCAAACCAATGTCGGAATTTCTTTGGCCAACTCAGCCAATACGGCCACCGTATTGTCTTTGGAGTTGTCGTTGGTTACGCATATTTCGTGTGGAATATTATATTTGTTCAACGTACCATGAAGCGACCGCAGGGTATCGGGCAGGGAATCTTGCTCGTTGTAGGCTGGAATGACAACACTTAGTAGCATTTTTTTGATGTTAGATTTTAGAAATAGAGTGTACGAAAGCAAGTCTTCGCTTTGAGCAAAGACCTACTTGATTTTTTTACTGATTCCAGATTTCTGTTTCCTAATTTTTCGGCATCATAAAAACCGACTCATCAACTGTTGGATTGACTTCAATTTTAGTATAGGTACTAATCATTGAGCCAAACTGTGGGTGATTGGTTATTTCCTGAATCATCGGAAAAACAATACCATCGACTGCTTTGTGGCCTGCATAAATTATATCGGCTTCAAAGTCTGCGCCTCCCAAATTCATTTTGGCCTTGGTCTGCACAATATAAAACGTTTTGGCATCGATGTAGTGTGTCATCACGGCACCGTCTTTCAGTGTCAGTTTTATTTTGAAAGCATCGCCAGTCATTATTTTTTCAGAACCCAATAGCTCAACCGTACTACCTTTTTCTTTGTAGTCAAGCAAGCCAGCACTCAGGTCTGTTTGGGTTGCAGCACCTTTTAGCGATTCGGCGGCGGTAGCTTCGGGCTTGCCACTACCACCCATCGGATTGATACCCCAGCCCGTTGAGCCATCTATTACAGTCGTTATTTCGTTGCCCATCGCCGATACGTCCATGCGGTGCGCGCGGCCATTGATAACAGTAATTTTGGTCGGTGCTTCGATACCTGCTACGGCAAGCGTACATTCCATTTTCACAGTTTTGAGTGTTGCGAAGGCTGCTGCGCCTCCACGGGCTTCGATGTGTTTGGCTACTATTTCGTCGGCAGTTTGGGCTTGTGCGGCTACTACAATAAACAATGCAGCAATTAAAAGTAATTTTTTCATTTTTTAATAAGATTTGTTTTTGGTTTGATACTAAACGTAAATTTAGCACAAAACGTATTATAATTCCAGACATAGCTCTCTTTTTATGATTTATACTCGTGTCATCGGGTGTCCCGACCTGATGCTCTATTCTTTACTGGTTGGGTATTTGGCCATAAAGGCTACTTTGTTACACTATTTTTTGTGATTCAACAAAACAGATTTCCTTTTCTTTCGTTAGATTGGTATTAAATTTGCTATTTGGACTGATAAAACTGTATTTACAATGACACCACGGATTATATCCTTTTATTTCTGCATTGCTGCATTTATGCATTTATCAATTAGCTACGCCCAAAAAATTGAAAACTTGGGCAATATGGTCAATTCAGAATACAACGAAATCAACCCGTTGATTTCGCCCGATGGCAAAATGTTGTTTTTTGCACGAGTAAGCCACCCACAAAACACCAACGGTACAAACGGCAGTCAGGATATTTGGTATTCTGAACTACAAAATGACCAATGGTCGCTGGCTCGGCGCATGGGTAGCCCGCTCAACAAAGACGAGTACAACTGTGCGTATAGCATCACGCCCGATGGTAACAAATTACTCATTATGGGTGCATACAACAACGGTAGCTACGAAACTCGGGGCTTTTCGATGAGCAATCGCACTGCCAATGGCTGGTCGCAACCACAAAAACTGAATATTCCTGACTTAGAAAGCCTCAGCAAGGGAGTTTACATGAGCGGGATACTGTCTAACGATGGTAAAACGTTGCTTATGTCGTTTAGCGAAAAAAAGAAAAGTACCAAAGACGATTTGTATGCCAGCTTCCAACAAAAAAATGGCACTTGGTCAAAAGTATTGTATCTGGGCAATGATATTTGTACTGACGAATTTACCGAAACAACCCCTTTTTTAGCTTCTGACGGACTGACACTTTATTTTTCAAGCGACCGCACGGGTGGGCAAGGTAGCAACGACATATATTATACCAAACGACTTGATAAAACTTGGGAAAAGTGGTCGAAGCCTGTCAATCTAGGGCCAGTTATCAACACCGAAGGCTACGATGCCTACTACACCGTAGCCGCCTCGGGCGACTATGCCTATATGGTTTCCAAAAAAAATTCATTGGGCAAAGGCGACATCATCAGAATCAAACTCAGAGGTGAAGGCTCTCAGCCCGACACTGGCATACCTACCGCTCCTGCGCCCGATCCTGTGGTGTTGGTGAGCGGCAAGGTCATTGACCCAAAAACAGGTAAACCGATTGATGCTAAGATTATTTATGAAAATTTGTTGGACGGCATAGAAATTGGCACGGCACAAACAAACCCACTAACTGGCGAGTACAAAATTGTGTTGCCAAAAGGCAAAAAATATGCTTTCAGGGCCGTTGCCAAAAACTACTTGGCCGAATCTCAAAACATAGATTTGACAAATGTTAATGAATACAAAGAAATCACAAACTCAAACTTGAAATTGGTAGCCATCGAAGAGGGTGCAAAAATTGCACTCAACAATTTGTTTTTTGACACTGGCAAAGCCGACGTAAGGCCAGATTCTTACCCAGAATTGGACAGAATTGCGCTGTCTGTTACTGAAAACCCAAAACTAATTATCGAAATCGGGGGGCATACCGATAACGTGGGCAAAGACGAAGCCAACCAGACACTATCGCAAGGAAGAGCTGACTCCGTTAGAGAGTATATTATTGGTAAAGGCGTAGAACCCGACCGCATCAAGAGCAAAGGTTACGGCGAAACGCAGCCAATCAGCAACAACGATAGCGAAGAAAGCCGCCAAGCCAATCGAAGGGTAGAGGTGAAAATTTTAAAAAAATAAATACTTCAAATCATTAAAATAAACTCAATTCAAAAATTATTTTTATATTTACCATCTTAAAAAGATAGTAACCAACATCTAAAACAATTACTACCATGGCAAAAAGTCAAGACGCAAAGAAAGCAGTAAAAAAAGAACCTCTAAAAACTGCAAAAGAAAAAAAAGAGGAAAAAAGAGCTAAAAAACCAAAATACGATTAGAAACACCTCTCGGGGTGTTTTTTTTAGTAACAAACCAACCAAACTACTTTGTCAGCAACAGTATTTGCCATAACACCGCCTTTTACCCAGCTCAACACGCCCTACCCCGCAACGGCCTATATCAAGGGATTTTTGAACACCAAAAACATTTCTTGTGTTCAAGCTGATTTGGGTATTGAAGTTATTTTAGAATTATTTTCTAAGAAAGGACTGACAGAGTTGTTCAGCCCTCTGACCCCCGAAAGGGGAATTAACAAAGACTTCAAGAGCCGAGGAGTAGAACGTATCGTTGCTCTCCAAGACGATTATATACAGACGATTGATGCCGTTGTGGCATTTTTACAAGGCAAAAACCCTACCTTGGCTCACCTAATTTGTCAAGACGATTTTTTGCCCGAAGGCCCACGATTTGAACAATTAGACGAGCTCGACTGGGCCTTTGGCTCAATGGGTATGCAAGACAAAGCCAAACATTTGGCTACGCTCTATCTCGAAGATATTTCAGATTTTATCAAAGACCACATCGACCCACACTTTGGGTTTAGTCGCTATGCCGAGCGGCTGGGGAGGTCGGCTAATAGTTTTGACGAACTGTATGAGGCTCTCAGTAAGCCATTTAGTTATATTGACACTATTTTAATCAAAATTTTGGCCGAGCGTATGGCCACGGTAAACCCAAGATTAGTGGCCATAACAGTCCCCTTTCCAGGTAATTTATATGCTGCTTTTAGAATTGGGCAATGGATTAAAAAAAACTATCCAGACACCAAAATTGCCATGGGCGGAGGCTTTGCCAATACAGAACTACGGTCGCTATCTGATGTACGAGTTTTTGAGTTTTTTGACTACATAACACTCGATGATGGCGAAGTACCGTTGGAAGAAATCATACGAAACTTGGAAAATGATGGTTTAGGTATTTATAAACGTACATTTTTAATAGAAAACTCCCCCATCGGGGGGCGGGGGGCTTTTTATAAAAACAATTCTACCAAAAGCGACTACAAACAGTCGGAAGTAGGTACGCCTGATTATTCAGATTTATTGCTCGACCGATATATTTCTGTTATCGAAATCGTAAACCCCATGCACCGAATGTGGAGCGATGGCCGCTGGAACAAGCTCACCATGGCGCACGGCTGCTATTGGGGAAAGTGTACGTTTTGTGATATTTCGTTGGACTATATCAAAATTTATGAACCCATCGCTGCCAGTATTTTGTGCGACCGTATCGAACAAATGATAGCCCAAACAGGTCAAAACGGGTTTCATTTTGTGGACGAAGCCGCTCCGCCCGCACTTATGCGAGCCTTGGCATTGGAGATTTTGCGTAGAAAACTCGTCGTCAGTTGGTGGACAAATATTAGGTTTGAAAAGAGTTTTAGCCGAGACTTGTGTATTCTGCTCAAAGCCTCGGGCTGTATTGCCGTTTCGGGGGGCTTGGAGGTGGCCTCTGACAGACTTTTAGAACTTATCCAAAAAGGTGTAACGGTGGCGCAGGTGGCGCAGGTTACTCGTAACTTTACCGAAGCGGGGGTCATGGTTCATGCCTATCTGATGTATGGCTTTCCGACACAGACCGCCCAAGAAACTGTAGATTCACTCGAAATGGTGCGGCAAATGTTTGAAATCGGAATCTTACAGTCGGGTTTTTGGCACCAGTTTGCCATGACGGCGCACAGCCCCGTGGGTATGTTTCCAGAACAATTTAAAGTCAAAAAAGACAGCGAAACCATTGGTACATTTGCCAATAACGACATTGAATTTACAGACCCCAGCGGTACAGACCATGATATGTTTAGTTTTGGATTAAAAAAATCGCTCCTAAACTTTATGCACGGTATGTGCTTTGAGTTTTCACTTCAAGACTGGTTTGATTTTAAGATTCCGAGTACCAAAATTCCTAAAAACTATATTGAAGAGGCGCTAACCGAGGCTGATGACTTTACGCTTAAGCCATCTTCTAAAATTGTTTGGCTTGGCAAAAAACCGTTGGTCGCTTACGCAGATTCTCGAAAAGGTGTGGTAGCGACCTTGACGTTCTACAATAAAAAAGAAACATTTAAACTCAAACTCAACCAACAACAAGGCGACTGGCTGGCAGAAATAGTAGATTTGACATCAACCAAAAACAAGAAAATTTATACGTTTCAAGAAATAAAAAACCACTACGAAGCGGCACAACTTACTGATTTTGAACTGTTTTGGTACAGTAAGCCAGTCAATACTCTACGGCAGTCGGGTTTGTTGGGTTTGTGAGCCAGACGACCAATTTTATTCTACCCACTTCCAATCTCGACCAATAACTAATTCTTTTTTTAATCCTTGCGCTATGAGTTGTTCTCGGGTTTTGTCGGCATTAAGTCGTTTGGCTGGTAGCTTCGAGGCTTCGGCCAAGCCGTAAATCAACATTGTCGAAAACCGAACCCCGTCTGTTATCTGTTCTTTATTGATGAGGTCAAAGCAGTCGCAACTGGCATGGTAGCAGGCCATTATCTCGGGCGAAACCCTACCCATAGGCGCACCCGTTGGAATACCCTCAAGCATATACGGCTGGTGGTCTGAGTGCAACCCAGCACGATTTAGTACTGTGTTCTTAAATTTAGGGTCGGTCTTTGCGATTTGCACACCTATATTCTGAAAAAACGGCACAAACTCATCACGCCCACCCACGGCCATACCATAAACGGCATTGGTCATGTCGAGATTCATCATAAACTGTACTTTATCAATTTGTTTGGTCTTAATCAATTCTTTGAGGTGGTGGCGAGAGCCAAGTAGCCCTTCTTCTTCGCCCATAAACAGCACAAACTCAATGGTACGTTTGGGCTTGATTTTGAGTACTTTAAAAGTCCGAGCCATGTCTATAATCGTAAATGCCCCCAGGCCATTGTCCGATGCGCCCGTTGCCAAGTCCCACGAGTCTAAGTGGCCACCCACTATAATTTTATCGTTCGACTTACCTTTGAGAGTGGCAATTATGTTGCGGGCTTTTATTTTTTTGCTAAAATTTTGCATATCAATCACAGCGTTCAGGTGTTTATCGACTTTTATCCACCGACGGATTTCTTCGCCACTTTCTTTGGCAATATTAACGGCAGGAATCGAAATAAGCGACCCCGTAACAGAAGCCGTGCCAGTCAAAAGTATGTTGTTGGGTACTTGATTGACGGTAATAATAGCAGTGGCTCCGTACTGAATGGCTAACGCTGTTTTTTCGGAACGATGTAGGTTTTTTTGGCCTGGCTTGGCATCAATCAGACCAATATTGACGAGTGCAACGCTACCTTTGAGCTTATCTTTGGCCGCTTCAAAGTCTTCTTCTAAGCCATTGCCCACATCTATAATTGAGCCTTTGACATTGGCTTTGACAGGCGAGTAAGCCAACGCAACAACGGGTACGTCATGAAAGTTATCGCTTTTGTCGGGTACAACACTAAGCGTTACGGTATCTCGTAGCCACGACTCTACCTCAAAAGGCTGAAATTTGACATCATAGCCATATTTTTTCAATAAATTAAAGGCATATTGTTCAGCTCGAGTACCATTAGCACTACCCGTCAGCCGATGGCCGATGGTCGCTGTTGCATCACCGAGGGTCTCGTAGGCACGGCCATTTTTGAGTACTTCGTTGTTGATTTTTGTAAATATATTTATGTATTCGCTGTCAGCATTGAACGAAAATAATACACAAAAAACAACTAAAACAATAGAAGAAATTTTATTTTTCATTTAGGAGTAAAACAGTGTAGGGGTTGCTGCCACTAATGTACGGTTAAAAACAAAAAGAATATCAATATTTTTAATAAAAACTTAATTTTATTATCCTAAGGTTTTGTTTCACTGATTAATCTTCTTTTTTGGCCACTTATTTTATTTCTACGTTGATTTACACAGAGATTGCGACATCATCAATCTAAGCGATGATATCGCTTGCCTTTTTGAGTATTATCCGTATAATTAAAAAATTGCTTTTAAGTACTAACGTACAATTAAGAATGTAAAATATTGATTATCAACAAATTATTTTCTATTTATTTCACAAATAAATTAGTCTTATTACTTACATTCGTATTGACCAATTGATACCTCAGCACAATTCCATTCTAATCTACAGCAGCAGGACTACCAAAAGCCTGCTGCAAATCAAGGCGATTTTGGTTGGCTTATACCGTGCCAATAATGAAATCATCTACAAAAACATTGACCTCGACTGTGTAGCCATAATTACCTTAGCAGCTAACTGTTATGGTCTAAGACCCGACCAGAGTGCATTGCGATAGTAGTCGCTCGGCATAACCGAACTACCAAAAAAGGTGCATTAAAATAAAAAAACCGTATCTTTACCCAACCCCCCAAAACCCCTTGTACGTCCGCAAGACGTACAAGGGGTTTTGGGCTAATAATGACAAAAGAACAACAACAATTTGAAGACCTTATTGAAGGAATTTTGGCTAATGGCTATGCCATCTGTGACGATTTTTTGGAACAGTCTGCCGTTGACAACCTCCTAAAAACTTTTGAATTGCGCTATCAGCAAGGCAAATTTAAAGCGGCTGGTGTGGGCAAACAAAGCGAAGTACAACAAGCAACGCTCGTCAGAGGCGATGAAATATTATGGCTCGAAACCAACTCCATTGACACTGCCGAGCGGGTACTATTAGATAAAAATCAGGCTTTTGTAAATTATCTCAACCAAACCTGCTACTTGGGCATTGTCAATACCGAAATCCATTTTGCCAAATACAACGTCGGTAAGTTTTACCGCCGCCACCGAGATACTTTTCAAACTCAAAAAGGTCGAATATTGTCTGTAATTTACTACCTAAACATCGGCTGGACTCCTGCATCGGGTGGCAATCTGATTATTTATACTCAAAAAGACAGCATCGAAACCGCCGTCAGCATTGCCCCGCTGGCAGGCCGATTGGTGTGTTTTGAAAGCGAAAAATTAGACCACGAAGTAACCGAAACATTTGCCGAGCGCATGAGCATAACAGGCTGGTTGATAAATGTGGTTGGTGTATAGTTGTGTCTGGTTTTTTTATTTATATTTGTAAAAAAAGTACGAAAGTCGTAAACTGATTATAACTATTTAGAGATATGGAACTATTGACAGAACCCGTAGCCGAAGAAAGAGTACTTTCCGCTTACGAACTTGAACGACATAAACCTATGCCAAGCAAAAACCACGGAAAACTACAAATGCGTATTGGTTTCGAAATGATGACTAAATACCGCAACCGCTTTGATATTATCTCGGAGCCTACTTTACAGATGTCCGAACGTCCACGAGTGCCTGATTTAGCTTTTTTTAAAGTCGAAGAAAGTAATTGGTTTGATGACGAAACCAAAATCACAGACATACCTGAGGGCGTTATCGAAATCCTGTCTCCCAGTCAGTCTGAGCAAGAACTTATTTCTAAATTTCCTCCCTATTTTGCACTTGGTATCAAAACCGTCTGGCTCGTTGTACCTGTTTTTCAGACTATTTATGTTTTTGATGCGCCTCGTAGTTACCAAACTTTCACTATTGCCAATCCAATCTTAAAAGACACTATTCTTGACGTAGAGCTGGATTTGAGTAAAGTATTTGAATAAAAAACCAAAACTATGCCTTTGGGTGAGCTTGCTCAAATACCTTTTTGAGTTTTTCTATTGAGTTGTGTGTATATACTTGTGTAGCAGCCAAACTCTGGTGTCCCAGCAAATCTTTGATGGCATTGAGGTCGGCACCGTGGTTGAGTAAGTGCGTGGCGTAGGTATGGCGCAATATGTGCGGGCTTCGTTTTTTGATGGTGGTTACGATGGTCAAATATTTTTTTACAAGTCGCTGAATGTGAACAGGATATGATTCATCGCCTTTGTCTGTAACAATCAGTGTGTTAGTTTTGGTGTTTCCAAACTCATGACCTTTGGCAATAATATAGTCCTGAATCAGTTTGGCTAATGGCTTAGTAATCGGTATTTTTCGGCTTTTGTTGCGCTTACCAGTTACGCCGATGACTTGTTCGTAATGGTCAAAGTCGTTGTTTTTTAGTCCCAATAGCTCTGCCAATCTAATTCCAGTACCATACAACAATTCCAGTACTAAACGGTCTCTGACACCACCAAAACCATCTGGAAAATCAACATCATTGAGCAACGTTTGTACGGCAGTTTCTTCTACAAAGGCGGGTAGTTTTTTGTCTGTTTTCAAGACCGAAACCCGTAGCATTGGATTTTTGGGTATTTCTTGACGACGTAACAGATACCCAAAAAAAGACCGTAAGGTAGCTAATTTTCGGTTTACAGTTCGGTTGTCGAGTTTACTTTCTACTAAGCTAACTGTCCAAGTTCTGATTGTTTTAAAATCAACTTTTTCGGGTTGTTCAATCTGAAATTCTTTCTTGACAAATGCCATAAATTGTTCCAAATCTGTCCGATACGCCAGTACCGTATGTGGGCTCAGTCGCCGCTCGTTGGTGATGTGCCGCATAAATTGTTCAAACAAATTGAGGTCTTTGGGAGTCATTCAGTTAGATTTTGGTAAAATGAAAGCCAAATATATTAACTTTGAAGACAGAAAGCCAATTAGCCCCCAAACGAATGCAACCGATCGATACAGATTCAGTAAACCTCACAGATTTCGACCAATTAGACCCTCGCAAATACATCATCATCAAGGGCGCACGTGCCAACAACCTCAAAAACATAGACGTGGCCATTCCTCGCAACAAGCTCGTGGTCATTACGGGTGTGTCGGGGTCGGGCAAGTCATCGTTGGCCTTTGATACGCTCTTTGCCGAAGGCCAACGAATGTACGTTGAGAGCCTTAGCAGTTATACCCGTCAGTTTTTGGGACGAATGGAAAAACCAGATGTGGACTATATCAAGGGTATTTCGCCAGCTATTGCTATTGAACAAAAAGTAAACACCAAAAATCCTCGCTCGACGGTAGGCACTACGACCGAAATTTATGATTATTTGAAATTACTTTTTGCCAGAGTAGGCCAGACGCAGTCGCCGCTTTCGGGCAATGTAGTCAAAAAAGACACGGTGAGCGATGTCGTTAATTTTGTGCAATCGTTTGACGAGGGGCAGCGAGCAATGGTCATGGCCCCGCTCATTGTCAAAGAAAACCGAAATCTTGAAGCCGAGTTAAAAATTTTACTGTCAAAGGGTTATACCAGAATAGTAATCGGTGACGATGTGGCCTTTATTGAAGATACACTAAATGATACTCACTCAATTACTCAGTCTAACAATCACTCAATTAACATTCTAATAGACCGTATTAGTGTCAAGCACAACGACGAAGACAATCAGTTTAGACTTTCGGACTCTGTCCAGACGGCATTTTTTGAAGGTGAGGGTACTTGTTTTGTAAACATTGTAGGACGAGAAATACGACAGTTTTCAGATAAATTTGAATTGGACGGTATTACTTTTGAAGAGCCAACTGTCAATTTATTTAGCTTCAACAATCCGTATGGGGCTTGCAAAACTTGCGAAGGCTTCGGGCGAGTGCTGGGCATAGACCGAGACTTGGTGATTCCAGACAAATCGCTGTCGGTTTTTGAAGGGGCCATTGCCCCCTGGCGCACCGAAAAACAAAGCGACTGGCTGAACCCACTACTCCGAAACGGCATTAAGTTTAATTTTCCGATTCATAGACCATACAAAGACCTAACCCCAGCCGAAAAAGAACTACTCTGGACAGGTAACGAGTACTTTCAGGGACTAAATGCTTTTTTTGAATATTTAGAATCTCAAACGCTCAAAGTCCAGTATCGAGTCATGCTCTCACGTTATCGTGGCCGCACGTCTTGCCCCGACTGCCGAGGCTCGAGGCTCAGAAAAGATGCCAGTTATGTAAAAATTCAATACCCCCTTCCCCCTGAAGGGGGTTCTATTTCTTCTGCTCAGGGGGCAGGAGGTACCTCCATCACCGATATTGTACTGATGCCGATTTCGGCAGCATTAGTATTTTTTCAAAAACTAATATTGCCAGACTATCAGCAACTTGTAGCCAAACGTATTGTAGTAGAAATCCAGAATCGACTCGAATATATGACTCGGGTGGGCTTGGGTTATTTGACACTCAATCGGCTCACAGGGTCTTTGTCGGGAGGTGAGTTTCAGCGTATCAAATTGGCTACTTCGCTGGGTAGTGCGCTGGTAGGGTCGATGTATATTTTGGACGAGCCGAGCATTGGCCTGCACCCACGAGACACTCGGCAGTTGGTGAGCGTGCTGGAGTCGCTTAGAGACATGGGCAACAGCGTAATAGTTGTCGAGCATGAAGAAGAAGTAATGCGTGCCGCCGACCAAATTATAGACATTGGTCCCGATGCTGGTAGTTTGGGCGGGGAGTTGGTGTGGCAAAGCGGCCTAAACTCCAGAGGAGGGATTTATACAAACGGTATTTCTCATACCTTCAATTTTTTGACTAATGCCGATCAGATTGCTACCCCAACATTCAGACGGAAGGCTACACATTTTATCGAAATCAAGGGAGCATCAGAAAACAACCTGAAAGACGTGTCGGCTAAGTTTCCATTGGGTACTTTTACGGTCGTTACGGGTGTGTCGGGTTCGGGCAAGTCCACCCTCATTCGTAAAATATTGTACCCAGCCATTAGCCGTGCCAAAGGCGAAACCAATGAGGAAGTGGGCAAATTTGTAGATATTAAAGGAAGTTTGGATAAGATTGATGCCATAGAAATGGTCGATCAAAACCCAATTGGCAAATCAACCCGCTCAAACCCCGTTACATACATCAAGGCTTACGACTACATCAGGCAGACAATGGCCGAGCAGCATTTGGCCAAAGCACGAGGCTATAAACCGTCTCATTTTTCGTTCAATATCGAGGGTGGCCGCTGCGAAACTTGTCAGGGCGAGGGTATTATCAAAATCGAAATGCAGTTTATGGCCGACATTCACCTCAAATGTGAAGGCTGCGGCGGCAAGCGTTTTAAACAAGAAATATTAGACATCAAATACCCCAACACCGATGGCAGCCGCTCGGTGGACATTGCCGACATTTTGGATATGACGGTGGACGATGCCATTGGTTTTTTTACAAACGAAGAACCCAAATTAGTCGAAAAACTCAGGCCACTACAAGAAGTGGGGCTGGGTTATATCAAATTGGGGCAGTCGTCCAATACCCTGTCGGGTGGTGAGGCACAACGGGTGAAGTTGGCGTTTTTTTTGAGTAAGTCAAACCCCAACCAAGGCCGTTCACTTTTTATTTTTGACGAACCAACAACGGGCTTACACTTCCACGATATTCAAAAGCTACTCAAAGCCTTCAACGCATTGGTCAATCAGGGCGATACGGTGATTGTGATTGAACACAACATGGAAGTCATCAAGTCGGCAGACTGGATAATAGACCTCGGCCCCGAAGGCGGCGACTTGGGTGGCTATATTACTTTTGCAGGCACCCCCGAAGACATGATATTATTAGAAAATAACTATACGGCAGGTTTTTTGAAGGATAAGTTGAAGTAACTTTATTCAAAGATTTTGTCGTAGTAGTTGTTTGCCTTTGTTGGTGTTTTTTGCCTTTGTTGGTGTTTTCACCAACAACTCGGACGGCAGCTTGTTGGTGAAAACACCAACAATGGCGCAATGCTCGTAAAGTGATACAGCATAAAGATATGCCAAGTTTTATCAACTCTATCGGTTCAGATAACTCAACCAATGGAGGTAGAATTTCTACCGAGAACGATCTAACTACATTCTATAATAACGCACCCAAGCACATTAGAAAAAGTACAAAAGACTTAACCAAACTCATAGAAAATGATTTGAAAAAATACGAAGATGGAATAAGCAAAAGTTCAGTTCAACCAAATAAAGATGAGGTAGAAACTATTTTAAAAAAGACTATCAGTCAATATGAAGAGAAGATTATAAAAGATAAATCTCTGACGAATGATGAAAAAAAGGATATTTTAAGCATAACGACATTCAATTATGCGAATGCTGGTAATTTGGCAATGAGTGGGATTTCATTAGCAGGCAAAGGGGCTAAAAACGGACGTATCTCGGGCTTCTTTTCTAGCCTCTGGAATATTATAGTAACGATTGTTGTTTATACTGTCGTAGGTATAGCTGCTGGTGCTGCGGTACTCTTGGGCGATCCCATAGGTGCTGGAGTCGGTGGGGTCGTCGGTTTTATTTGGGGTATGTATGCCGTAGTGAACGGAAATTGTATATGTTTTGACCCTCAAGGAAGCGGATCATATTATGCGTACTCCTGTGCGTGCTAAATACTCCAAATATACCTAACAATATTTAGACCACTAAAAACGTTGGTACCGAAGATATAATCTAAAACTAAAAATTACCATGAAAAAAATTTGTTTATGTACAGCCCTGCTATGCTCATTAAATTGCTATGCTACTGCGAAAGCCGATGCAACTTCCAAAGAAGTACTTCATCCGACTTTATTGTTTAATTTTTTTGTAGGCATCAATGGCACTCTAACGATGCAGAATGATAGTATTTTTTTTAGCCCGAAAGAGTATGATAAAAACAATATTTTTCAACGTTTTTTTTATCACGATCAATACAATCATTTAATTACTTCTCTTCGTATTCCTTTGTCAAAAGTTGCTAAAATAGCCCGTAGAAACCCCTTTTTAATATATCCGACCAAGTTTATTATTGAGATGCAAGATGGCAAAAAGTATCGTTTTTTTTCGTATCGTAGGGGGCGTGTCATCAAAAATTTCAAAGAGTATCAAGCCAGAAACAACTAAAAAGTGTTGTATCTCTATTGACAAATGTGGTGTCTGCAATGAATGCTATTTCAGACACCACATTTTTAAGTCTTTATAAAACTACACGGCTGATTTTGTGAAGGATAAGTTGAGATGAGAAATCTTCTACCCTCTATTTTACCTTTGTTGGTGTTTTCACCAACAAAGGTAAAAAGTCATAATAAACTCTTAGCTTGACGGCTATGGTGGAAACGCCCGACAGTCTTTTATAGTCCTAAAAGCCCAAGAAACGTGCATATATCAACAATGGCAGTGAACTGTAACTACTTCTGCATTTCAGTCCGCAACTCTTCTATCTGCTCAATGGTCAAACCAGTTAATTTTGAAATTACGATATTGTCAAAACCTTCTAAAATCGCATTTTTGGCAAACTCTGTCTGTACTTCTTCTCGTTCTTCAGCTCTTTCAAGGGTGATAACCTTACGTCTGCCAGCTTCTTTTTTTGACTCCTCCCACTCATAAGGATTTATGTTTTCATAACTTACAATCTCTACAGCCCTTTTTACACCCGCATTTTGTATATTTACTTGTGGATTCTGAGGATTATGGATACTTTCATATATCAAATCTAACCAATCTCTGTAGTTTTGAGGAGTATCTTCGTCCTTATAGTTTGGATTCAGATAAATCAATTCGTGATTGAACAATTTACGTTCTGCACCTTTCAAATTTTTAGGATTTAGGTTAGAAATCAACACTTCATCTTTATAAATTTCTCTTGTTTTTTCATTGATTTTATATGGGGCAGTCATTACTACTATTGTATAAACCGTCTTTTCAACCGAGTAGTCTTCACTACTTCGTTGTTGTTCGGTAATAGCTTGCAAATGATAATGCAAAAATCGGTCAAAGTTATGCAGGGCCGCCTGGCGGTCGTACTCAACTTTTTGGATTTCTATGACTATTCGTTTTTTTGTGTCTTCCGCAAAAATATCATATTTGAAGTTGATATTTCCTAATTTAGGTTGAAATGCTTTTTCAGTTTCAATCTTGTCGGGTTCTATATCAATACCTACAATATCTTTGACAAACGCTTTGAAAACGATTTTATCGGTAAAAGCTTTCTTAAAAAAAACTTCATTATCCAATCGGGCAAGAGTCATAGCTATTTATTTTTTACTTAACCTGAATACAAAATTACACCATTATAAATTAAATAAATGTGAGATACAAATATTTGCAATTACTTACAGTAAGGTTGTGATTTATTTCTTCCGATAAAAATTATAGATAGCCGTTAGTTGAAAAGTGCGGTTGTACATCGTTTGGTTGGGTATTGGCGAAATATCCGTAAGGCCATAAATGTACCTAAAATTGACACTAAAATCTTCGGCAAAGTCCAGCAAATCGATTTGTGCGCCGACCATCAGGCTACTTTCGTTGGGTTTGTTGGTGCCATATGAAGCCGGCCCGTTTAGGCTTCGCCCATACTCTGCACCTACCTCGAGCGTTAGCCCTTCGGTCAGGATATAGCCCACAACTGGCTGAACGCTAAGATAGTTGAAGTTGTGCCTAATTACGGCAGTTTCGCCGCTAAACGTACCACCTTTTACGTTGTAGTGTATCTCTGGCTGAAACACAAAACGGTCTTTGCGTACTCTATAAAAAACCCGCATATTGGGGTGTGTCTGAAATTTGAGGGCATAAATAAAATTGGGCGACAACACCGTCCGAGCCGAGCCAACGCCTATTCCAACCCCAAAATGAGGTTTTAGATAAATCGTTTGGGCTTGGACAGTGAGCGATGCAGCCACGAATAGTACAAGAATTGAGAGTTTAAAACGCATTGTTTTTTGTTTTTGTATTTAAGATTCAACGTACAAAGTTACCAAATATTTTCATACCTTTGTTTTTTGTCGTACAATCGCCGTGCCAATACCGCAGTTGAGGCAGCGTTTGTGGGTACAAAAATTATTATAAAGCTCAATCGTCGCCTGCGAGTCTGCTGCCGTTTTGACTTGCAAACCCAGCGATTGCCATTGGTCGGTAATGTTATTGTGTTCGGCTGGTAGGTTTTCCAATAAATTCAGGGCTTTGTCCAACATATCACGGTTGTCTCGGTGCTGCGAATAGGCCACCAATAGCGGCACAACTGTATTGATAACGATGTTTTCGATAGACGACTGCCCCAGCACTGGTACTTGGCCAGCCGCAGCTTTACCAAGTTGATAATGCCCCCTCCAATACTCTGATTGCTTGGTTTTGAGTAATCTAAACAAAGAATCGGGACTTTGAACGTTGATAAAAAGCGAAAACAAACTTGGGTGATGCTGCACAAGTGCCGCCAACTGCGCCAGCCGAACGGTCGGAAAGTTGGCAGGTCGCAGCCGCATATATTTCCATTCGTGAGCGGCCAACTGATTGGTTTTAAGACCGTATTTTGAGTCCAAAAAAGCATATTCTCGCCTCAGTGTGTTGGTATATTCGTCATTGGTTTCGATTTGTTCCAACAGTCCACTTTGCCCAAACAAAGCCGCCTCAATTTGCGTACTGTTGTCTCGGTGTTTTTGTAAAATTTTGAGTGGCAAATTTTGCGCCAATCTCAGCATAGGTTCGGCATTGATTTTAAAACCAAAGTTATTGGCCAACAACTGGTACGCCGTTTCTTCCCAGTCGTTGTTGTTGCGAGCCAATAGTTCATGCACTATTTCGGCCTTGCGTTCGAGGCGTTGCATCAGCGCACGGTCGAGCATTGACAGTTTATGAATGGCCGGCACGTCGTCAAACTGGCTTTGGCATAGTATGGTTTTGGGGCTTTCTATTAAGTTTTTAAATTGGTCAAACATCACACTATCCGTCAGTGGTTTGAGTTCTAATGTTGGTAGCAACGAGCCATCTGGGCGAGCAATCGGCTGGTCGTTTTGCCACACCACGTGCAGTATTACGCTGTCATAAGCACGGTTGTGGGTGTGTTGGTGCAGGTGCCAGTCGGAGGCTTTGATGTGCATTTCGACATTACCAGCCCACTCCACGCCTCCAATCAACAACCGAGACTGACTAAAATCTGGGCCTGCATCGTGGTTTTGGCGGCCTATGGCCAGTACTTGTAGGGCTTCGTTGGTAGTAGTTTTTAGGTCTGTTTTGTCAAATTGCTGAAACTGCCATAAAAAATACAAAAAGTCTTCGGTCATGGTATTGAGCGTTTAAGTTACTATTCGGCCATCTTTGATTTCGAGCCGTCGGTCGGCCATTGCGGCGAGGTGTTCGTTGTGAGTTACAATCACAAACGTTTGGCGGAGGTCGTCTCTGAGTTTAAAGAAAAGTTGATGCAAGTCTTGGGCATTGGCTGAGTCTAAGTTACCACTGGGTTCGTCTGCAAACACAATAGCGGGGTCGTTCATGAGCGCACGTGCCACGGCTACCCGCTGCTGCTCGCCTCCCGAGAGTTGTGAGGGAAGGTTATTAAGGCGGTCTTTAAGCCCCAGAATTTCTAATAAATCAGCGGCTTTTTGCTTTACGCCTTTGTCTCGTCCACCCACAAAAGCGGGCATACAAACATTTTCGAGAGCCGTAAACTCTGGCAGTAGATTATGAAACTGAAAAACAAAACCTATTTTTTGGTTTCTGAATGCCGCCAATTCTTTGTCTTTTAGCCCAAAAACATCTGTGCCGTCTATGAGCAACTGGCCACTATCAGGGCGGTCGAGTGTACCCAAAATTTGCAATAAAGTACTTTTGCCTGCACCCGAAGCACCAACAATGGCCACCACTTCGGCTTGCCGAATGTGTAAGTCAATGCCTTTGAGAACTTCGAGATTGGGGTATTTTCGGATTAGGTTTGAGGCTTTGAGCATTATCAAAAATTGATTTAATGCCAAATTTAGTACAGAATAAAAAAAATCCTAACTGACATAATGAATTATTGTGTAATTTCGCCCCAAAATTAAGTTTGACTCAAATATTTCTACGAATGAATATCCACGAATACCAAGGAAAAGAAATCCTAAAAAAGTACGGTGTCAAGGTGCAAGACGGCCTCGTAGCCGAAACAGCCGAGCAGGCCGTTGAAGCGGCCAAGCAAATGATGGAGCGAAGCGGCCAAAAATTTGTCGTTGTCAAGTCGCAGATTCATGCAGGCGGACGTGGAAAAGGTAAGATTGTTGGCTCAGAACAACGAGGCGTGGCAGTGGCCAATTCGTTAGAAAAAGTCGAAACCATTGCCAAAAATCTACTTGGCAATACACTCGTTACGATTCAGACAGGGCCAGAAGGCAAAGTCGTAAACAAAATATATGTAGCCGAAGACGTTTATTATCCAGGTGCATCAGAGCCAAAGGAGTACTATATGTCTATCTTGCTCGATCGTGCCAAAGGCTGCCCCGTAATCATGGCCAGTACCGAAGGCGGTATGGATATTGAAGAAGTGGCCGAACACACGCCCGAGAAAATATTTAAAGAATGGATAGACCCACGAGTGGGCATACTGGCGTTTCAGGCTCGCAACATCGCTTTTAGGTTTGGGCTTTCGGGTGGCGCTTTCAAAGAAATGGTAAAATTTGTAACATCGCTCTATGCCGCCTACGATGGCTGTGATGCAGCTATGTTTGAAATTAACCCCGTACTCAAAACCTCAGACGACAAAATCATTGCCGTAGATGCCAAAGTAAACTTAGACGATAACGCCCTCTATCGCCACCCAGACTTTGCGGCCATGAGAGACGTAGCCGAAGAAGACCCGCTCGAAGTAGAAGCCGATGCCAACAACCTCAACTATGTAAAACTCGACGGCAATGTGGGCTGCATGGTAAACGGCGCAGGCTTGGCCATGGGAACGATGGACTTGATAAAACTGTCGGGAGGCGAACCCGCCAACTTCTTAGATGTTGGGGGTGGTGCCAACGCCCAGACGGTTGAGGCTGGTTTTAGAATTATACTAAAAGACCCCAACGTAAAGGCAATTCTTATCAATATCTTTGGCGGAATCGTTCGCTGCGACCGTGTGGCTACGGGTGTAGTAGAGGCATACAAAGCCATTGGCAATATTCCTGTGCCAATCATTGTACGTTTGCAAGGCACAAACGCCGCCGAAGGCGCACGCATCATCAACGAGTCGGGCCTGAAAGTATCGTCGGCTACGGAGTTTAAAGAAGCTGCTGCCAAAGTAACCGAAATCTTGAAAGAGTTGGGCGTAAACTAAAACGACAATATTATTTTTGATAAAACCCCTACACAAATGTATTTTTGTAGGGGTTTTATCGTTTTGAATAGTAATTTACTTAGATCGTATTTTCTTATTTTATGAATAGCAGTACTCGAAAAATAAGTTTTCTAATTCCATTTTTTGTTGCTTGCCTTTTCATTCAACAATCTACAACAGCCCAAACACAGCGCAAGTACATTGTAGGGCGAGTGGTTGATCCTGAAAATTTAAAAGGTGTAGATAGGGCTTCGGTGATGAACATGGCTACAAGGCACTTAGTAAAAACCAATGCCAACGGCTTATTTTCGATATTGGCAGGCGAGGGCGACTCGCTCATCGTAACGAGCCTCACACATGGGCGCAACGGCATCAGTTGGGACGGTATCGTGGACGAACCCGTTATTTATTCTCGCAAACTCATCAAGGCCATAGAGCTGCCCGAAGTCAGAATAAAAACCAAGCGAGACCAGCAATTAGAAAAAGAAATACGTGAAATATTGGCCGAACCCGAGCGCACAGTACAGCTAAGTGGTGAGCGAGCCATGGAACTGATACAATCGCCGATTTCATTGCTTTACGAAGCGTTTAGCCGCAGAGCCAAGTCCGACCGTAAAGTGTTGGTACTCATGCAACAAGACCGCCGCCGCAAACTGGCCCAATACCGCCAAAGCATAGTAGCTGGCCGAGCCACCAACCTAAGCGGCGACGAACTCGAACGATTTATGACGTTTTGCGATTTTAGAGAAGATTTTTTGCTTACTTCGTCTGAATATCAGCTTACTTATGAAACTTTAAAGGCTTTTAATGAATTTAAGAGAAAACAATAAAAATCAATATCTTTGCATTGTCAGGCATTTACGTATTTATTTTTAGCTAAAAAGCATCATTTAAAGAGGCCAAGCTACTCAAAAAAACTGGTGAGAAATATCAGATAAACTATTTTCAACAAGGTATTTATAATAAATTCGGCACGATTTTCGTTGATACCTACTAATATTCATCTCAATTTTTATTGAACAACACACAAAAAATGAAAAAGTTACTAATCGTTCTCGTTTTATTTGGCTCGTTGGCCACTATGAGTTGCAACCGCAAAAGCCACTGCCCAACTTACGATAGTGCCGTAAAACCTGCTCAAAAGTAGCGTTATTCTTAGATTATGAGTTCAAAACCAAAACGGTTGCCTCCAAAAAGTCGGCAGCATGGTGTGTGCTACTGGTAACGTTTGGGTTGTTACCGAGATAAATGGTACAAAGACCTGCTTTTTGGCCAGCCTGTACGTCTCGTTCTCTGTCGCCAATCATCCACGAAGTTGCTGGGTCAATGTTATATTTGGCCATTGCTTTTTCTATCATTAGCGAGTCGGGCTTGCGAAGTAGTGAGTTGGTGCTATGGTCGGGGTGATGTGGGCAAAAATAAATATCGTCCAATAAGCCTCCACACAAACTCTGAAAATGGTCGTGTACCCGTAGCACATCTTGACGACCATAAAGCCCTTTGGCTACACCCGCCTGATTGGTTATAACAATCAATAAATAGTCGGCTTCTTTCATTCGTCGTAAGCCCTCTATCACGCCTGTTGGTACTTGTACGTCTTCGGGACGATATAAATAATAGCTGGCAGGTTCTTCGTTCAGTACGCCATCTCTATCTAAAAAAACACATTTTGCTCTCATAGTGCTGTCTTGTAATTGTATTGGACAAAATTAAACTATTTTGTGTTTTTATTAAACAAAATAAAGAAATAAATTTAAAATTACTTAAACAATAAAAATTCACTACAACGTACTAATACTTAGTTTTTATTTGGCATAAAAAAAGAAATTCAGTATTTTATATAGCATACTAAAATAGTTTTAGTACTTTTGCCGCACAAAATTTGTTTAATTCCCCCTACTGATATTATTATGTCTGCACATTCTAAACTTGACCCCATAGATAGAAAAATACTTGATATTTTACAAGCCGATGCCAAAATCACTAACGCCCAACTTTCAAAAGACATTGGCCTTTCGCCAGCACCAACTCTGGAACGAGTCAAAAAATTGGAGCAAAGCGGCATCATCAGAAGCTATCATGCCCACTTAGACAGAGAGCGTGTAGGCTTGGGTGTTACGACGTTTATTCAGGTTACGCTGACTGGCCACCGAAAAGAAGTAACCGATATTTTTGTAACGAAAATCAACGGTGTTGCCGAAATCATTGAGTGCCACCACATTACTGGTTCTGGCGATTTTTTATTGAAAGTAATCTCAAAAGACATTGCATCTTATCAAAAACTTCTCCTCGAAACCATCAATGAAATAGAAGAAGTAGCAAGCACTCAGACCATGGTTATTTTATCTACTTTCAAAGAAAGCAAGATAATGCCGATTCCATATTAAGCAACGGCCTGACCGCTATTTTCTTCGATTGGTTTGATGGTTCGGGCAATAAATATACTACAAAAAATAAAAAACATAGCCGCATAGCCCACCCAGTTATAGTGCAGTAGGTGGCCATTGGGTTGCTTTTCGATAATTAGCCCTGCCAAATAAACAGCTATTGACTGCGATAAGAGCTGGAGTGACGAATTGATAGACATAAAGCCTCCTCGCTGCTGCGGCAACACAACCGACGACGACATAGCCTGTGTAGGAATGAGCCGCCCGTTTGAAAATATAAAAAACAACCCCGCCACCGTAAGCATAAAAGCCAGCGACTGGGTTTGCATATTGGTAATCATGAAAATAGGAATGAGCGACAGCACGGCAAAAACCACAAAAACAGGGTATTTGCCTTGTTTGTCGGTGATTTTGCCAACCAAAGGCGATGTAAAAGTAGTGAGTAGCCCGCCAACGAAATAAATAAGTACAATGTCGTTGCGAGTAAAGCCTAAGTTGGACGTAAGATAGGGTGTAATAAAAGGTATAATACTAAAATGACCAAGCATAATTGTTACCGTAAGCAAAAGCGCACGTAGCTGATTTGGTGTTTTGGCAATAGTTGTAATGACCTCAAAACGTGAGCGTTGTACTGTAACTGGGTCTTTTAGATGGCCGTCTAAGCGTGGTACAAAAAGCCATATTAAGCCAATAACTATGACTCCCAAACCACCAATAGCCCAAAAAGGTGCGTGCCAGTCGAACCAATTAGTGAGCTGAATACCTACTGGAATACCAATCACGGAGGCAATCGAAAAAGCTGCCATAACGACCCCCATCGCTTGCCCACGACGCTCATAGGCAAAAGTGTCGCTTACGGTCGTCATTACCTGTGCGCCCAATACCCCACCAAACGAGCCTGCCAATATACGTGCCGCCGCCAATAGCTCGTAAGTAGGCGCAAGGGCGCAAGCCAGCGTACCGACAACAAAACCAATGTATGCAACCATAATGATATGTTTGCGAGGAAAGCGGTCGGCAACAAAAGCCACCAAAAAACCCGAAACCCCTGCACTAAAACTATAAGCGGCTACCAACAAACTAAACTGCCGTGGCGAAATGTCGAAGTAACGGATAAGTTGCTCGCTCATGGGCATCATAATCATAAAGTCCATGATGTGCGTAAAATTCAAGCAAGCCAGTACAAACAGTAGTAGTTTTTCTTTTTTGGTCATAATGTCATTAGTTGCTTAGAAGACAACCAAACGGTTATGAAAGTTTCAAAAATGGTAATAAAGCAGACTTTAATACTGATAGCAAAAAAACCGTACTAAAATAAAACCTAAATAAATACGTTGGCAGTATTGACTACAAAACAAGCCATTGAAACCAATGAAACAAGCACTAATTTTATTTATATATTTAATAACCAATAACTTACAAGCACAAAACTACCAAAACTTAGTACTCGAAGGCGGAGGCATCAGAGGCGTAGCTTACTGCGGGGCTATCGAAGAACTGGAACGGCAGGGAGTTTTACAGCACATTACACGAGTGGGCGGCACATCGGCTGGAGCGATTCAGGCTTCGATGCTGGCGTTGGGGTTTTCGGGGGTAGAAATTACCGAATTGGTCAATAATGTCAAATTTGAATCGTTTAATGACGGTCAGTATATTTTTATTGGAGGCGTTACTCGAACCATCAAACGCTATGGTTGGTACCAAGGCAAGCGGTTTACACGCTGGATAGAAAAACGAGTAGAAACCAAAACAGGCAACAAAGACCTGACTCTCGGCCAGCTTCACGATTTGGTTTTGGGCGGTCAAGGCAGAGATTTGTTTGTGATGGCTACCAACTTGTCGCAGCAGCGAGCGGTGGTGCTGTCGTACCAGACTTATCCCAATATGCGAGTGGCCGATGCCGTCAGGGCTTCGATGTCGATTCCGCTTTATTACAATGCCGTTTTTGTAGATAGCCTCGGGCGGGTGTATGACCGACCTCAAATAGACATAAAAACCGATGTATTGGTGGACAGTGGTGTAACGGTCAATTATCCAATTACGATTTTTGACCAGAACCAATTTTTAACAACCCCAGATACAACCCAACGCCCTGATGTCGCCGTTCTCAACAGTCAAACACTCGGCCTTAGCCTCGACCGAAGTGAGCAAATCCAACTCAACAGTATTGTCAATGTCAATGGTCAAGGTGTTGCGCCTTATCCAATCAATGGTTTTACAGACTATGTGTCGGCTTTTTATAATCTGATAATGGAAAAAGTCAATTACCAAAATTTTAGCCCCGAAAACCTAAAACGCACTATATCAATCGACTACAAAAATATTAGCCAGCGTGTAAGAAAGCTATCGCCAACAGAAAAAATGACGATGATAGACAGTGGCCGAGAAGCTGTCAAAGCGTTCAAGTTTGTAAATTAAGATTTTTGGTACGATATTTGACCCCGCTTAGATAACTAACCAAAGTATTGTGAAGAAATCGCGACCTATTATACAGTTTACTTCAGCGTTTTTAGCGTTTTTGTTGTTGTTCTTAGCAACAGCAGGGCGGTCGTTTTCTCATAAAAAAGAATTAAAGAAAACCCAAAAAGAGCAAACAAAAGACAAAACTACCAGCGACGAACGCCCAACGGTGCAAGAATTATCGGCCGATGTTGTCGTAACGCCTGCTCTTTCGTTCGACTTTGTTCAAAGTTTTTATCTGTTACCTCACATTTTCATTGTCGAATATTTGGGCGCAACGCTAATCAAGCAATTCGACATATTTTATTATTTCTTCTCGTTTTTTAGAAATGTCTTTGGCCACCATATCGCCATCAATGCTCCTTAGTTGTTAGCTTTTGGTCAATAGTTTGTTGCAGTTACTCGGTCGCAGCGGTGCGCCGTTCTGTCGAGTAACCACTAACGGTAGCCCTCTGGGCGATTTAAACTGATAACATCGCCCAGAGGGCTACCAATAATCGTCACTCGGTAGAACAGTGCGCCGCTGCGACCAAGCGACTGCAAAAGAACTTAATGAATCATTCTTTTATTCAATCATTCATAATTACCCGATTCGTGGTCTGCGTTTTCGCAGTATCCATGAAATCACTCTTTCAATCAATCATTCATAATTATTTATACCAATGCAAAACAAAATAGGTATCTGGATTTTGACAGTTGTACTTGCCATATTGAGCATTTACTATCTGTCGTTTACATTTGTGGCCAACAAAATTCGTAACAACGCCGAAACACAGGCAACAACCGCCGATGGCAAAATAGATGCTACCAAAAAGCAACGCAACTTAGACTCACTATGGCGTGAACCTGTTTATTTGGGTAGCACTTATCAAGAAGTAACACAAAGTGAGTTGGGCTTGGGCCTCGATTTGCAAGGCGGCATGCACGTAGTACTCGAAGTGTCGCCTGTCGATATTTTGCGTGGCTTGGCTGGTGGCAACGCCCGCAGCTCGCAGTTTAACGATGCACTCAGCAAAGCCGTAGAAGCACAAAAATCAAGTCAGTCAAACTTTGTAGATTTGTTTGTAAGTCAGTTTACCAAAATTGCACCCCAAACACAGCTATCGCAACTGTTTTCAAACAGTGCCAACCGTTCACAAATCAACTCAAACTCATCAAATGGTGAAGTAGTGTCGTTTTTGAAAGAAGAAGTAAAAGGTTCTATCGACCGTGCTTTTAAAATCATTCAGGCTCGTGTCGATGAGTTTGGTTTGAGCAACCCAACCATTCAATTATTGCCAAACACAAGCCGCATATTAGTAGAGCTACCAGGCGTAAACAACCCTGACCGTGTACGCAAACTCTTGACAGGCGCAGCCAAATTAGAGTTTTGTGAGGTGTACAATAGCAACGAAGTATCAACAGGCTTGCAGGCATTGGGAGCGTATTTGACCGAAATAGATTTGGCAAAAAAAATAGCCACCAAAGGCGCAATCAAAGCCGATACTACCAAAAAGGCAAAAACAGGTACGTTGGCCCAACAGCTGTCAAAACCAGCCAAGGGCGACACAGCCAAAAAAGACAGCACCGTAAACCAGACAGGATTAGCAAGTTTATTGTTGCCTATTCGTCAAGACCGCCAGTCGGGTATTGTGCAGTTTGGGGTATATGGCAAAGATACAGCCCGTGCCAACGAGATTTTGGCCCGCCCAGAAGTAAAAGCTATGTTTCCGTCTGATTTGACTTTTATGTGGGACCGCAAGAGTATTCCTGCCGCTGACAACAAAAATGAGATTTATGAAATTTATTTTATCAAAAAAGTAAACGGCCAAGCACCAATGGAGGGCGATGTGATTGTGAACGCCGGCAATGACTACGACGACCGTGGCAAGCCCGAAGTAACGATGCAGATGAACGCCGAAGGCGCACGCAAATGGAAAAACCTGACAGCAGCCAACATTGGCCGCCCAGTAGCGATTATTCTCGACAACTTGGTTTATACAGCCCCAAACGTACAAAACGAAATACCAAACGGTAACTCAAGCATTACGGGTAGCTTTACAACAGACGAAACCAAAGACATGGCCAATATCCTCAAAGCAGGAAAGCTACCAGCACCAACCCAAATAGTAGAAGAAGCCATCGTAGGCGCAACGCTCGGCTCAAAGTCGGTCAATGCGGGGGTTATTTCGTCGCTGGTAGGCTTGTTGGTTGTACTGGTATTTATGGCATTATATTACAACAGAGCGGGTCTGATTGCCGACGTCGCTCTGTTTATCAACTTGTTTTTCTTGACAGGCGTAATGGCTTCATTGCATGCCGTACTTACGTTGCCGGGTATTGCGGGTATCGTTCTCACAATCGGTATGTCGGTCGATGCCAACGTGTTGATTTATGAACGTATTAAAGAAGAGTTAGGTCTGGGTAAAGGTCTCAAACAGGCCATCAGCGATGGTTTCAAAAATGCTTTGTCATCTATTTTGGACTCAAACATCACAACTTTACTTACTGGTTTTATCTTACTTTGGCTCGGAACTGGTCTTGTAAAAGGCTTTGCCGTAACGCTCGTAATTGGTATCTTTACTTCGTTATTTGCAGCTATCTTCATTACCCGTCTGATTTTGGACTGGTGGGTTGGCAAGGGCAATAATATTGAATTTTTTGCAAATTGGTCTAAAAACCTATTCACCGATGCCAACTTCGACTTTGTGTCTCGCCGCCGCTTGTACTATATCATATCTTCGACCATTATCGGTTTGGGTATCGTATCTATTATTTTCAAAGGTTTTGGCTTAGGTGTGGACTTCAAGGGAGGCCGTAGTTATGTAGTAAGTTTTGAAAAATCGGTAACAACCGACGAAGTTCGCAGCGCACTCACTAAGCCATTTGGTGCAGCACCCGAAGTAAAAACGTATGGTGGCACGGGCTTGGTGTCAAACAACCAAGTAAACATCACAACGTCGTTTATGGCCGACGTTACCGCCCCCACTGCCGACCAAAAAGCAGAAACTACATTGCTTACTGGCCTAAGTTCGTTTGGCAAAGCCACCATTCAGAGTTCACGCAAGGTAGGGCCAACGATTGCTTACGACATGATTATATCTTCGATTTGGGCTATTTTACTTGCCGTTTTGGTGGTGTCGGTCTATATCTATATTCGTTTCCGTAAGGTGGCCTTTGTGTGGGGTGCGGTTGTGGCTTTGTTTCACGATGTACTTATTATCTTGGCAATATTCTCAATCTTCAATGGTCTGTTGCCATTCTCACTTGATGTAGATCAAGCCTTTATTGGAGCCGTTCTGACCATCATGGGTTACTCAATGAACGACACCGTGGTAGTATTTGACCGTGTTCGTGAATATTTGAGAGACAGTAAAGGCCGCAAAGAAAGTATAGCGAGCATCATCAACAATGCCCTCAACGCCACCCTAAGCCGTACAGCCGTAACAGGACTTTCAACAATGTTTGTGCTAATAGTGTTGTTTATCTTTGGTGGTGAGGTGATTCGTGGGTTCTCGTTTGCGATGCTCATAGGCGTAATTGTAGGTACTTACTCATCGTTGTTTGTCGCCACGCCCATCGTAGTAGATTCATTAACCCGTGAAGAAGCCAACGAAAAGGCTACTGCCGCCGCTGCCGCTGGCTCATCGTCAAAACCATCAGAAGCTACGGCTCGCCTTATTTCTGAGTTTCCAGATGCCAAAATGGGCGCCGACGGACAAATGGTAGTACCTGCCGAGGCCGAAGAAGAAAAACCAAAGAAAGAGAAAAAAGCCCCGCTCGTTAAGGCTTCGCTCAAAAAGTAAAGTTTAGAATTATAACAACAAGAAACCCCGTTGCGTTTTGAAGCGTAACGGGGTTTCTTGTTGTTATAAACATTGTATCTGAACAGCCTATTTTTCGATATAGAGTTTAAAAGTACTATTTTTGATACGTAGCGTGTCTGGGTATATGCCATCTTTAGAGTCTCTTATTCTGTATAACGTTGCCACGATTTCGCCCTCAACCAAACCACTCAGCGTATCCGCATTGGTGATTCTCACATAATTATTAGACTTTAAATCAGCTATATATTCGTCTCTTGTATCATCAAAAACCATAGTACTATATGATATGGCTGGTATGGTGTCGTTTTGATACACCTTTATATGATTGCCAACCAAAGGATATGTGCCAATTTTATACGGAATGAGTTGAAGAATCAAAGATTCTATGGGCATTTTTCCTTCCTTTGTTTGTAAAACACGGTAGAAACTCAATGACAAATACGTTTGCGAGTCTTTATAGCCGGGAACTGCATTTGCATAACCATGCTCGTCATGGGCATAATAGTTTCCTAATAGTTTATTGCCATTACTTAACTCCCCAATCCAAGGCTTACCGTTTACAGTAATAGAAGCGGTGTTTCTACTAACTGGTTCAGGGTCTTCGATAATATCTCGATGACAAGCTGCTGCAATCAAGGCTGCGCCCAAAGCAAACCAATAGCGAGAGAGTTTGAAGTTGTCCATCTGGTTACCTGTTTACAATGACTTTGATGGTTTTGGGAGCGTCGTTACCTATTTGTGTTTTGCACAAATATACCCCACTTGGTAGCTTTCCGCAGTCATACCTGATAGTATGCTGCCCACTCGGCAGTATTTTGTTTTTGACTACTGATATGCTACGGCCAGTCAAATCTGTTATTTCAATATCAACCGAAGATTCTTCTTTTAGACTGACCGAAACCTCCATTACATCTGTTACTGGGTTTGGCTGTACTGCTATTATTTCTGTATTAGCCTCATTATCTATATTTCCAGATTGTGGGTTTAACGAGGACTCTGAAGCCGTGCGGCAGCCGTTACAGTTTCCTATTAAAGTAACCGAAGCGTATTCAATTTGCCCATCGGCAGATATAATTTGAAGCCTTACTACTTTGTACTCGCCCGCCGAAAGATAGGTTGAAAATGATGTGGCGTTTGATACAGTCGTAAAGCTATAGCCATTGCTACTCACTTGCCAGTTGTATTGATAGGGCGGAACCCCACATCTTGGATTTGCGTTAACGGTGTAGTATCGGCCAGGTATTTGGTAATAAGTGGTGGTTGAGTAGTTGCCATACAACGATACAGCCAGAGTACTGGGACCATATCTAAAAGCCCTAACCGTATTGTATTGTTCTGATATTTGTCTGGCATTATTGTTCTCATTTGTTCCTGTGGCTTGTCCATTGTATCCGACATTTGGATTTGAAAAATTAAGTATAGGATTCCACTGAACACTGGCAGCTATCGTGGTATTTGTAGTAACATTCCACCAACCTGTATTAAACCGCCAAGCGTGAGCAAAAGGATGTCCATCTTCACAGAGTTGTGGGTCGAGGTTGCATCTTTGGTGCTGAGTGCCAAAAACATGACTTACTATGTGAACAAAATTATTTGCGTAAGTCGCATATTGCGCTCTAACAACGCCATACGCCTCATCAATATTTACATTGTGGCTTTTGGGAAACGATGTGTAGCCACCTGTATAGTTTTTGTCAGTAAACAACACCACACAGTCTCCCTTGTATAAATCTCGTAAACTTTGAGCTGTTAAATTACTTGCTAAGTTGTTTACATCTGTTTGAGCATTAGACACTTCACTAAAATCAGGCAATAAAAACGGGCCAACTAACTCCGCTTGCACGTTGCCAATACCACTGTTTGAGGTGGCGGCATTAAATTGATTTACACAAGTTTGGGCTAATCCAGTAAGATTAGGTACGGTATTTTGAGCATTGTTTGTGTATAAAACTAAAATACGAAATTTGTCATTGGTTGAGCAATTTTGGTCAAGAATAGCTGCCTCTCGTCTATTTTTTGTTGAATTTTTGGGTGCAGGCGCATCTTCTTTTTTTATCGAGCCACCACAAAATTCTTTTCCTGTGGTGATGTCTCTTGTTTGTTTTCCAAAAGCATAAACATCTTTTTCTACATGGTAAATTTCATATATATCTTTACCAACAGTGCAATAAACAGCATAGATGCCATCTTTATAGTCAAATATTAAGTCTCCCTCTGGCTCAACTTTTGCAAATATTGTATGGTTTTTTTCAGATTTAAAATCAATATGTCGAGGAATAGCTGTGATTTTATCTTTGACATCAGGCAAACTAAAAACATATTTGTTTTTCTGTAAAGCAATATGTAATGGCTTGACAGTAACCAATTTAATGTCAGCGAATAATTTTGAGTTTTCCATCTTATCAAACGTTTCCTTTTACTTGATAGTCCTGAGTTCTTTTTTTGTTTGTATTTCAGTAAAAACCTCTTCTTGTGCAAAAGTATATATTTGTACTAACAATAACACAAACAGCAGTAGTGTGCGGAGTAATGATAACTTTTTCATAATTTTACGGTAGTTTAAATGTTGAAAAAATGTTTGAACTAACTCGAAACCCTGCGCTGTCGGCAAAACTGATGCAGGTTTTTTTTGTTTAAGACAAAGATAGCGCACTATTTTTGTCAAGTCAATCGGTAACATTACCGATTTTGATAGATAATGTTACCGATTTTTCGAGTTCGGGTAGTAGTTTTATAGCCAACTGGTCGAGGGCGTGGTGGCCATGCAGCCCAAAGCGCTCTCTGATATGCTCTCGATGGGTTTTGACAGTATGGTAGCTTATGCAAAGTAAGTCTGCCGCTTGGTGAGCCGTGAGGCCACGAGCGCAGCAAACTATTATTTGGGCTTCACGGTAGGTAATTTTTTTGCCGTCGTGTTCAAAAATCTTGTTACAGTCTGTCATAGCTGCATTCATCTTTTGTAAAACAGTAGATTTAATGTTTTTGTAAATAAGAGACTTATTTTTGACTATTACAAACAGTGGGAGATAAATCTATCAATCGGCAAAAAGAGCACGGTTGCTGCCTTTTAACGGGCTGCGACCATGCTCTTCGTATTTATATAAACAACTATTTTTTGACCAACTCCAATACTTTTTCTATATCCAAATCAAGCCCTTTTTGAGCGGCCTCAAAAGTATAATCAACTGAATAGTTGGGCATTACACCTCGGCCAGTGTCTTGGCCTGGTACGTGTAGTAGTATTTTATACATCGGTATTCGGACTCGTGCTTGAGTGTTGGGTAGTGTCAGATAAGGCGAAATAAAAGCGTTGCAACCATACCGTCCTCCGCCCGTTTCTCGCCCAACGACAAACACTTTCTTGCTATTTTGCTGTGCAATAGAAGCAAAAATAGCCGATGCCGAAAAGCTACCTCCATTTGTCAAAACATAAGTCGTTCCGCCAAAATGATACCGCTTACGAGGTTGGTGTACTCGGGCTGTTTCTTTGTTGAGCAGTTGGCCATTGGGTAGCTTTTTAGACCACAAATTACGGGACAAAAATCTAAAAAATTTAGTGTCAATGTTTTTGTTAGCCAACGGTACTTTGCCATGCGCCACCACGCTGTCATAAACTACAAAGGCTGAATCTAACAAATAAGACATCAGCCTAATACTGGCCGCCGAACGTCCGCCGCCATTGTTGCGGAGGTCTATCACCAAGTTTTTGATGCCTCTTTGTTGTATTTTTTTGAACGATTGCCTATAAAACCGACCGTAAGTTGGGTCGCTAAAAGTATTGAGGTCTAAGATGGCCATTGTACTGTCTTTGTCCGAAATCTTGAATGTATGCCGCAACTCTGCCTTAGTGAGTTTGGGTGCTGGCGGCGTGATTGGTGCTGACGGAGGTAAAATTGGCTTGGGCTTGTGTGCAGTACTGTCAGTTTTTTTGGTTGGTTTGGCGGGTTTCAAATAAGTCAAAGCATGGGTGCTTATATTACCAATCGAGTCTTTGACTGTTATCTTAAATGTGTCTGGATTAAGTCTGATGTATCGATAGTAGCTTCCAAAATTGTTGTTGATAAGCGTATTCTTGAAAGTCTGATTATAGCCGTCCGAACTAATTGTTTCTCGCATTTCGGCTATGATGTTTGCAATAGACTTACCATCAATAGCCACAATTTCTTGGCCTATTTTAAGCGTGGTGTCTTTGCTTCGGTTGCGGTCTATGCGTAGTTTGTTTCCCAAAAAAGTAGTACCCAGCGGAAATTCATGTGGTTTATTTTTTTTGATATATTTGGCATAACTCTTTGACTGATAAATGTCTGTATGCCCACAACGAATGTACGAGAATATAGGATTGACGACTGCTCTAAACTCCCGCTCACTCATGTCGTGGTCGAGTCGTTGCTCTACTTTATCAAAAATCCAACGCATACTATCGGGCGAAGTATATCGATAAATACCTGGGTGGGCTTCGATGAGTGCGCTCTTCATTAACTCAAAATCGCTCTTGATTTCGACAGTCGTGTAGGTTTTTTTTGGGTCAAAATTTCGCCCGCAACCTGACGACAAAAAAATGATTAGCAGTACGACCGAAGCCATCGCTTTAAGCGATGGCTTCGGTAAATGGTAGGCTATTTTTATTTGACAATTTTCTTTCTTTATCATATATCAAAAAACTACCGTCCTTGGCTACTTGGTTCGTGGCCTTCGGCAAAAAGCGTGTATTGGTCAAAAATAGTACGCACTACGCCTTTATAATAACTGGCTACGTTATTGGGGTTTTTGAAGATACCCGCCGCATAACCTCGCCAAACAATCTGGTCAGACTCTGCATCTATCAAAGAAATAATAATTGTGCCTTTGTCCAACGAATATTTGATGGGTTCGTACTTAAAAGAAGCATCTTGGGTGTCCACCCAGTTTTTTATGACGGGTTGCGTATAACCTTGGTAGCGCACGTTGTCATAAAAAATACTATAATTGACGAGCAATGTCGGCTTTGAGACTGTCAGTTGATAGCCCCGAGCCTGCATTTGGCGGTGAATGGCGGCATAGACCTCTGTACAAACACTGCCAGTATCTCGCTCACATTCCAAAAAAGAGTAAGTACTATATGTCTTAAAGTTTGATTCGTAGCTATAATCATGCTCCACAAAAAGGTTACGAGACGAATTGCAGCCGGCACCTACAATAATGATAAATGCACTAAAAAGTAAAATTTTAATTCCATTCATGTTTTCAAAGTATTTTAAGGGTTTCTAAATTATACGACAATGTACGAGTATTTTGGCCAAATCGGACACCTAACCTACATAATATTCAATGGCTTGGCGAATTTCGGCATTTGTTACCACCACATCAAAAGCACAGTTACCTACGTTTTCTAACAACGAAAACCGCAATTGGCCATCTTTATTTTTTTTGTCGTGCTTGGCCAATTCTATCAATGTGGTGTAGTCATTTGCTTTTAAGTCAATCTTACCATATACCATAAACACAAACTCTTCAATACGTTCGAGTGTTTGCAAATCAATCATTTTTTTTCGGAAACTCACAAACGCCTCCATGACCATTCCCGCCCCTATGGCCTCGCCATGCAATAACTGCTCAGAGGCTGGTTTGCTCAAAAAGTACGTTTCGACGGCATGGCCGAGCGTATGCCCAAAATTCAGAATCTTACGCAATCCTTTTTCGGTAGGGTCTTGGGCAACGATTTTTTTCTTAATCTCAACCGAGTGAGTAATCAATTCAGGCCAATTTTGATCTTCAAAATCTATCTTTCGTATTTCGTTCCATTTGTCGGCATCGGCTATCAGACAATGTTTAATGACTTCGGCAAAACCCGACCGCAACTCTCTAACCGATAATGTTTTGAGAAAATGGGCATCAATCAAAACGGCCTGAGGCTGCGTAAAAACACCGATATGATTTTTGAATCCTTGAAAATCAATACCCAACTTACCTCCCACACTGGCATCGACTTGCGAGAGTAGCGTGGTCGGAATCTGTATAAAATCAATACCCCGTTTGTAAGTACTGGCACAAAAGCCGCCCATATCGCCCACCACTCCGCCTCCCAAGTCAATCATTAGCGCATGGCGATCGAGTTCGGCTTCGGTCATAGCTTCCCAGATTTGCACGCAGGTCGATATATTTTTGTGGGCTTCGCCAGCCTTTATTTTTATTAGGGTATGTTTTGGTAAATGTGGTTTCAGAACCGAGTAGCAATGTTTGTGCGTGTTGGTATCGGTCAAGACAATGATTTTTGAGTAATTTTTGTCAGACAAAAACTCGGTAATACTCTGGGCGATGGGCGCAATATATATAGACATAATGTTTTTTTTCTAATACAAAGATACAAAAAAACACCTACTTTATGAACCACAATACAATTCTATCGTTTACCTAATAAGCCAAGTCGTACTTAAAAATCAACTAACAGTCTATATTTCAACACTTTTATAGTCTATGGTTTTACAGTTTGGCAGTTTTCTATTCGCTCATAGCTCCATACCAACTCAATATGCCCCCCAAAAAACCTTCATTCAAAGACCAGTTTGCTGCATTGCGGCACATTCCCAAACTTTTTAGACTAATATGGCAGGTAAATGCCCAACTGATGCTCATCAACCTTGCTTTGCGGCTGCTTCGGTCGGCTTTGCCGTTGGCTATTTTGTATGTGGGCAAAGAAATCATCGACGAAGTCGTGCAGTTAGTTCAAGCAAAGCACTTGATTACTTTGTCGGTCAATACCCATATCTGGCAGCTTATTTTACTCGAACTGGCATTGGTCGTAGTGTCTGATGTTATTGGGCGGGGCATTGCCCTGACCGAAAGTTTACTGGGCGATTTGTTTTCTAATTATTCATCAGTCGAAATCATCAAACACGCCGCCACGCTGGACTTATACCAGTTTGAAGACCCACAATTTTATGACAAACTTGAACGGGCCCGCCGCCAAACAACAGGCCGAACGGTGTTAATGAACCAAGTTTTTGAGCAAATTCAAGACATCGTTTCGGTACTATTTTTGGGTGCTGGCTTGGTGTTTTTCAATCCGTGGCTGTTATTTATTCTTATTGTGGCGGTAGTTCCGAGCCTTTTTGGCGAGATATATTTCAATCAAAAAGTATATTCTTTGACTTTGGGCTGGACACCCCAGCGGCGAGAATTGGACTACCTGCGCTACATTGGCGCAAGCGATGAAACAGCCAAAGAAATAAAAATGTTTGGACTGTCCGACTTCTTAGCCAATCGTTTTGAGCGTATTTCTGATAAATATTTTGAAGAAAACAAAAAAATAACAGTCAAAAGAGCCATTTCAGGCGTTGTTTTGTCGTCGGTAGGCACGCTGGCGTACTATTCGGCTTATGTTTTTATTGTTTTTCAAACCATTGCAGGTACGTTGTCGCTTGGTACTATGACATTTTTGGCGGCTTCTTTCGAGCGAGTACGGTCGTTGCTACAAAGTGTGATGTTACGTTTTTCAAGAATCGCCGACAGTGCCTTGTATCTTCAAGATTACTTTGACTTTTTGGCACTCAAACCACTTCGACAGCCAACAGGCGGCCTTCCTGTTCCCAGTCCAATCAAGCAAGGTTTTAGATTTGACAATGTAAGTTTCAAATACCTCAATTCAGAAAAATATGCCGTCAAAAATCTTAGTTTTGAACTCAATGCTGGTGAAAAAATGGCACTCGTTGGTGAAAATGGCGCAGGCAAAACTACTATCGTCAAGCTATTGGCTCGGCTTTATGAACCAACCGAAGGCGTAATTTGGCTCGACGGACACGACCTAAAAGACTATGACCCACAACAACTACGAGAGGCAGTGGGAGTGATTTTCCAAGATTATATACGGTTTCAGATGACGGCTGCCGAGAATATCGCCATTGGCAAAATAGAACAAATAACCAACGAATCACGTATCGAAGACTCCGCCAATAAAAGTTTGGCGGCTGGTGTAGTAGAAAAATTACCCCAAAAATACCAACAAATGCTTGGCAAAAAATTTCAGAATGGTGTAGATTTGAGTGGTGGCCAGTGGCAAAAGGTAGCATTGGCACGGGCATATATGCGTGAGGCGCAGCTACTTATACTCGACGAGCCAACAGCCGCCCTCGATGCCCGTGCGGAGCATGAGGTATTTATTAGGTTTGCCGACTTGACTAAGGGCAAGACCGCCGTACTGATTTCGCACCGATTCTCAACTGTCCGTATGGCCGACCGTATATTGTTTCTCGAAAACGGCCAACGGCAAGAACTCGGCACACACGCCGAACTAATGGCCAAAGCTGGCAAATATGCCGAACTCTTTAATTTGCAAGCAAAGGGCTATGTGTAAGTAGTGATTAGTGAAAAATGAATAACAAAAAATATTGCAATTATCTAATAATCAAATATTTAGAACAAATCAAAACATTGTCTTGTAGAGCTTCAAAATGCTGATTTTAGCTAAATTAACTTCATTTGCTTCATTACTTACATAAAATTTACACCGCTTTTTCAGCAAAAAACTTAGCCTTGGCAAACTGCCAAACCATGGGAAGTACCGACAAGCCGATGATACCCAAGATAACTAATTCAAAGTTCTTTTTGACAATGTCCATATTACCGAACCAAAAGCCCAATAGCGTGAGCGAAGGCACCCAGAGCAATGCCCCCAAAACGCAGTAACCGATGTATTTGGAGTAGTTCATACTGCCAGCACCAGCCACAAAAGGCGCAATGGTACGAACGATAGGAATAAACCGAGCCATAATAACCGTTTTGCCACCATGTTTGGCATAAAATGCCTCGGTTTGGTCTAAATATTCTCGTTTGAGAAACAGTATTTTTTCTCGCTTTTTGATGGTTTCGCCCAGAAATTTTCCCACAAAATAATTGACGTTATCTCCCAATAGTGCAGCAATAATCAAAGTCGGAATAATGACCCAGACACTTAGCCCAGTTTCGGGTTTGGCGGCCAACGCACCTGCGGCAAAAAGCAGCGAGTCGCCTGGCAAAAGTGGCATGATGACCAAACCTGTTTCGGTAAAAATAATCAAAAACAAAATCAAGTAGGTGAGCGTGCCATACTGACTGATGATGTCGGCAAGGTGCTTGTCTAAGTGCAGAAAAAAGTCTAAGATTTGGGAGATGATTTCCATTTGTTTTTTGTTTTTTGATTTAAAAATTCAAAGAAAGTATCGCCCCGAAGTCCCAATCTGATGGTTTCGAGGGGGATAATTTCATTTGGGGCAATATTGCCCAGATTGACATTTGCACCTAATAATTTCACAAACCATACTTGCTGCGATTTTTGGGGAGCTTCCCAGATGATGTGTTCGGTAGGTACTTGGGTCAATATTTCTTCTACTAAACCTTGGCGGACCTCGCCGCTGGCCCGAAACAAGCCCACATTACCACTTTCACGGGCTTCGCCAATGACTTTCCAGGCACCTGCTTCGAGTTCCATGTTCATCAACTGAATCCATTTATAGGGCGGAATTATCTTGGCCTCGTCCTTAGACCCTACCTCCGACAGCACCGTAACTTGCTGGGCAAGCGTGCGAATGTACTCACATTTTTGGTCTTGGGGGAGTTCAATCGAGCCATCAGATACTTCGGCATGCGTCAGGCGGTATTTGTCAAGCAGTTTACGGTAATCGTCAAATTGATTTCTGACTACAAATGCCTCAAAAAGCGTGCCTCCCAAATATACAGGAATGTTGGCATCTTGATATATTTTGATTTTGGTTTCGACATTGGGTGTAACAAAAGACGTAGCCCAGCCTAATTTGACAATATCAATATGAGGTGCAGAAACCGATAGCATATCTTCTACTTCTCTGATACTCAGTCCTTTGTCCATCACCATCGTTAGCCCGTTTTGGCGTGGTTTGGCTTGTCTGTCAGGTGTTTGGTTTAATTTAAAATTCATAATAAACGTTAGGTAGTCACTAAATTAGGTACAAAGTTAGCAATTTTTACATGAATTCTTGCTGAATTTCTGCCTTCACAAACTGCAAGGCTTCGGCGGTTGGGTTTCGGTTTTCTTGTATTAGTTTCTCAAAAATCTTACGTGCCAAATCCATCGCCGAGCCATCGGCACTAATTTCGGCAGCGGCTTGGTTAATGAGCGTACCAACGTCTTGCTGTGCAGCACGGACTCGCTCCCAAGCCTCGTGGCTCATATAAATTTGTTGCGATAGGTTATGATTGAACTCGTCTCTGATTTCTTTTAATAATAATTGTTGAAACTCAATGGCCCGCAAAGAACTATCGTTGAGCCTAATTATCAGGTTATTAGGTGATATTCTTTCTAACAATAGACAAATACGCTCGTAGGCTTGGAGACGTATAGGTAGCGTGGTTTCGATAGAGCCTCGGCGCAAATCAATTTGTTTTTCGACTAACGATTTTTTAAAAAATGTAGCTACAACCAAATACATGGCATAAATGACAAGTGCCGACGGCAAGACGATTTTGAGAATTTCGGTGATAATTTGCATGAAAAAAAAGATGATTGAAGAAAAAAATTGCACTATGAAAACGTAATTTGACCAAAATTAGTACGAAATTTGAATATATTTATCAAACCCATGAATACGGCACCAGTACAAATCACGGCCTTTGCCCAACAAGAAATTATAGACACACTTCGAGCCAATAAAATACCAGCAAATTATGGACTAAGGGTAGGTATGAAAGGTGGGGGCTGTGCTGGCCAACTACTATTAGGATTTGACACACCCACGGCCAACGACCAAGTTTATGCAATAAACGAAATACGGATTTTGATAGACAAACGCCACCTAATGTATGTCATTAACACCGAAATTGATTTTGAAGAAACCGAAAACGGAACAGGATTTACTATTAACAAAATTACTACGAACCTCTAATGGGAACATAAAAATAAATAACGAAAAGTATTGTAATTGGTTAGCAGTCTGATATTTAAAATAAATCAATACGTTGTTATTCACACACAACTACTTAAAAGTTTACAGATTTCAATAAATCACTTTGGTTCTTCGTTGATTTATACGGGTTTACCGATGAACCATCGCTCCGAGCGATGGCTTCGGTTCGGCTTCAAGCAGCATCTCCGTAGAAATCATAGTAGAACCATCACTTTTTAATCTAAAAAAAATGACCCCTCAGTTCAACTCACTCGTTAAGGACGAAGATATAGTTTGGGAAATAATTGACTCTAAAATCAAACGAAAAATAATGGCCTATAACGACAAACTGATGCTTGTAAAAATAGATTTCGAGACAGGTGGTATTGGCCAGCTTCACCACCACCCACATCTACAAATGAGCTACGTGGCAAGCGGGGTTTTTGAGACTACAATAGCCAACGAAACCAAAATATTGAAACAGGGCGATGTATTTTTTGTACCCGAAAACGCCATTCATGGCGTTGTTTGCTTAGAAGCTGGGCTATTGGTCGATGTCTTTTCGCCTTTGCGAGAGGATTTACTGTGTTAAGTTTATGTTAAGAAATGTCGTCTAAGTTTTAATTTGAATAACAGACAGTACATTTGTCATCATTATCAAACAAAATCTAAATGAATAGCACCAAGTCTATACAAGCCCCCCACCGTGTATTGGTAGTAGATGATGACCCAGACATAGTAGAGCTACTGGCTTACAATTTAGAAAAAGAGGGTTATGACGTTAGGACGGCGAGTAATGGCCGATTGGCGATTGATGTTGCCCGAAGTTTTTTGCCAGAATTACTTTTACTCGACATTATGATGCCTCACATGGACGGTATCGAGGCCGCCCGTGCGCTACGAGCCATGGCTGAGTTCAAGAATACGTTTATTTTGTTTTTGACAGCCCGCTCAGAAGAATATTCAGAGGTTGCAGCATTTGAACTCGGTGCTGACGACTACATTACCAAGCCCATCAAGCCACGCGCGCTCATGAGCCGTATCAATGCGCTGTTTAGGCGAGAAGCCCAAAAGTCTGAACCCGAACAGCAAATAGAAACGGCTGGCTTGCTCATCAATCGCCTCAATTATACTGTTACCAAACCCGATGGTTCAATGGTTATATTGCCCAAAAAAGAGTTTGAGTTACTGTATTTTTTGGCACAACAACCCAACAAAGTTTTTGGCCGTGAAGAATTATTATACAAAATTTGGGGTGCAGATGTGTATGTTGTCGAGCGTACTGTCGATGTTCATATCAGAAAAGTTCGAGAAAAAATAGGCGAAAACTTTATCAGAACCCTCAAAGGCGTTGGTTATATGTTTACGGACGAAGTCGAATAAATCTGCATTTTGTCAATTATATTTGAAAGCGGCCCTACTGTTGTGAGTTTGAGAGCTGCCATATTTGCACCTGCATTGGCACATTCGGCTGGTGTTTTGGTGTCTGCCCAGGCCGTCAAAAACCCAGACCAATACGCATCACCTGCTCCTGTGGCATCTATTACCTCAATCGGTTTGCCCTCAACTCTTACCAAATCGCTACCACCATTGTACGACACAACGCTGCCCTCACCACCCAGCGTTAGGCATACCAACTCCGCTCCCATGCTATGAAACGTGTCGATTATAATATTTTGCGGCATTTTTTTGTCAAAAATCCGTTGTGCATCGTCCACGCTTAGTTTTACAAAAGCACCATTCTGACAATACGCACTTATGACTTCTATGGCTTCGGCTCTATTAGGCCAGATAGAGGGTGCGTAATTGGCATCTAAACTTACTTTACAGCCTACTTTTTTGGCACGCTGCGCTGCATCTATAATCGTACTTTGGGCTGGATTTTTACTCAATGCAAAGCACGTAGTATGAAAAAAAGTGGTATTCTGCAACAATTCATCAATAATATGCCGAGGCTCAATGCAACAGTCAGCTTGGCGGTAGGCAATAAAATCAGGCGTATCTTTGGCTCTCGAAACCAACACAATACTGGTCGGATTACTCTCACTACGACCAATATACTGCGTGTCTGTACCTGTTTCAGCTACTTTTTTGATGAGATAGTTTCCTACATTATCGTTGCCCACACAAGCTACCAAAGCTGTTTTATTGCCCAATCGAGCCATATTTGCGGCCAAGTTGGCGGGGCTTCCACCCTGAAACCGTCTAAAATGTTCAGTGTCGGTCAGGTTTTCTGTAAATTCTGTTCCAATCAAATCGGCCAATAACTCCCCTACCGACACAAGTGTATATTTGCGAGACATCTATTTTAAATTTTTGTACTTTTATTTCTCAAATAAAAATCGACCAAAACCAACGCTGCCATGGCCTCAACAATCGGCACGGCACGAGGTAGCACACAAGGGTCGTGGCGGCCTTTGCCACTTACAAGCACGCTTTGGCCAGCTTCGTTTACGCTTTCTTGGTCTTGCATAATAGTTGCTACAGGTTTGAAAGCTACTTTAAAAAAAATATCTTCTCCGTTAGAAATCCCTCCCTGTACGCCACCCGAATGATTGGACCGAGTACGCACACGACCTGCTTGGTCTGTATAAAAAACGTCATTGTGTGCCGACCCCAGCAACTCTACACCACCAAAACCACTACCATATTCAAAACCCTTTACGGCATTGATACTCAGCATGGCTTTGCCGAGTTCGGCATGTAGCTTATCAAAAACTGGCTCACCCCAGCCCACAGGCGCACCCGCTACAACGCAACTCACAACGCCACCAATAGAGTCGCCTTGCTTACGGACATCGTCAATATAACTATACATCAGAGCGGCCATTTCGGGGTCTGGACAGCGTACAGCATTATTATCGGTCAGTGAAAGGTCCAATTCCGAATACTCTTTTTCTAATTTAAGCACCCCCACTTGCGACACAAAAGCCTGAACCGATACGCCCAAAGTCTGGAGTAGTAGTTTGGCCAACGCCCCTGCTGCCACCCGAGCCGCCGTTTCACGAGCCGAGCTACGGCCACCGCCTCGGTAGTCTCTGACACCATATTTGGTCTGATAAGTAAAATCAGCGTGCGACGGCCTAAACTGTGTTGCTATATGTGAGTAGTCTTTGCTGCGCTGGTCTTCGTTTCTGATAACCATCGCAATAGGCGTACCCGTTGTTTTGCCCTCAAAGACCCCCGACAGAATTTCCACACCATCGGCTTCTTTTCGTTGGGTCGTAATGCGAGACTGCCCCGGCTTACGACGGTCTAACTCTGACTGAATAAAGTCTAAGTTTAAGTCAAGCCCTGCTGGGCAACCATCAATCACTACACCAATGGCCGCACCATGCGATTCGCCAAAGGTCGAAATCTTAAATATTTTTCCGTAAGTGCTACTCATTTTTTCTAAATATAAATATCATTCCAACCAACATCAATATAATTAGAACGTTGGCTACGCTTTTTATTGTTTTCTGATAATCGAACTCTTGCTTAGTGCTATCCAAGTTCTCGATACCCTCATATATCAAGTCCGACCCTACTTGTGGGTCTTCACTATTTTCCATATCTTTTCCCCCAACTTTTAGACGTATTGCCGAGCGCAGTGTATCATAACGTTGTTTTTGGGGATTAAAGAATATCCAATAAAACATTTTTTTTAATTCAACATCTCCCGTTTGTTTTGGAATAAGAGTATAGCTATAAAGCTTTTCTTCAATTACACTCCTGTTTTGTAATGTCGTCGTAAAATCAACATTTGGAGTGTAAATATCCAGTACCTCGATACTATCATGTGCTGGCTCTTTGGCCGTACTCAGATTACCTTCACCTATTATCTTAAATCGATAGTCAAAACTCTTACCTGTTTGTACTATTTGTTTATTTACCGACTCTTCCAGTTTAAAACTACCAACCGAAACTTGGTTTTTAAGTGGGTGATTAGGTAGCGGCAATACACTAACAAACAACGATTTTGAAGTATAGTTTTGAAATTTTGAAACTCGTTTCGTACCCTCTCCCGTACTTATCTTCATCGTTAAGTTTACTTTCCCAATCGTTATAGACTGCGTATTTATTGGAAAAAAACTGGCCTGATAAATACGGTATTCTGCGTATTTTTTACCCGCAATAGTAACAGGAAATGCGTTAATGTCTTTGATTCCAAAGTTTTCTTCCCAGCAATTAGTGGGCTTGATTTTTTTTAAGATTTGAGACAACTGCGACTCTATTGAAAAAAACTCCATTTCAGCCGTATTACTTTCTGACACAATCAACGACAATCTCATATTAAAACCCTCACCCACATATACTTGCTTTTTGTCGGTCGAGACCACCAATATTGCATCGTTCGTTGCAATGTTTTCATTAAATATCATTTCATCAGCGACCCCTTCGCCTTCGATGGCTTCTACATCAACTGTACTGCTTTCGGTCTTGATGCTTTTGCCATTTACATTTATCAGAATCGGTGCAAGCACATAGCTACCCGCCTTGATTGCATAATAATTTTGCTTTACAACTTGGGCTGATACCGTTTTTATATTGCCGTTGGTAAAATAATTTCGTGTAGTGCTTTGGTCTCTTTTCTGAAAGCCCTTGATTTCTGGAAACTGAATAGTGGGCGTATTTTCAAAATTTTGTAGTGTTACTGCAATCGTAAAAGGTTCTGAAATCTTTATTTTTTTGTTACCCATACTCACCGAAAACTGACTTTCAGGGCTTTGGGCATTTACCGTTAAATAAATGCAAAAAAAAAGTGGAATAAGAATATATTTTAACAGCCCCTTCATTCGTTATATTTGACACAAATTTAACGGTTAGACAACATAGAATTGATACCCATCTCTTAAATTTGTGAAGTTTTATCCCTCTTTTACTATTTATCTACTTTTTACTATGTCAAATGTATTGGAATACGTCAAGACTGTACTTCAAAAAGTGAGTTTTGATAAATTTTTGTTTGAAAAAGAACTCCGTAAAGGACTTAAAATATTGATGATTGACGACATAAGTGAGTTCCGAACGTGGTGCTATGAAAAATTTAGCGACCGCTACCAAGGTATTCTCAACCAACATTTCAATTCCCCTCTTGCTATTACATAAACAAAGCCCCTCAACTGATAAGGTTAAGGGGCTTTGTTTATGTAACTCTTCTCAATTATTTTTTCTTTACTGTCGGTTTCTTGGCAGGTGGTGCGGCCTGTTTTGTTGCACCCGCTTTTGCTGGTGTGGGCGGCACCGCTGGTGCAGGTGCTACTGGTGGAAAGAAATAGTTTTTTGCCGCCGCATTGGTAGAGTCTATGGCATAGAGTTTGGTAAATAGCTCTTTTCCCTTTACTTCGTCTTTGAGTTTTATCATGGCATGAATGGCCAAAAACTGATAACAGAACCCTAAATTTGTTTTATTTTTTACTTTACCCTCTGGCTCGGCTTCGGCCAACTGTATGTATTTTTCCATGTGTGGTATGCATTTGCCGTTTTCGAGTGCTTCTTCACGTGAGTAGGCGTAGTAGTTGGCTCTGGCACGGGAGTTGTAAACAGGCAAAAAATCGGCTTTGCGCTCAATATACTTCACAAACAGCGAGTCGGCAGTCAGAAAGTTATTGCGGCGATCGGCTCTCAATGCTGCCGAGTCTGCACCAGTTCCTACAACGGCAATACTGTTGGCATACTGATACTGGGCTTGGGCATATTGGTATAAGTCTGTTGAAGGATACTTGGGGTCACGCTTGATGGCTTTTATCCAAAAATCACGGGCTTGCTTATATTTTTTTGCAGACTGGTAAAAAGCCGCTATTTCCTTGTAACCATTATCAACGGTGTCCATTTCTGCTGCTTTTTCCAAGTAAGAAACCGCTTTGGCAGTATCTGGATTTGCTACACGGAGGGTTGAGTTTCCTAAATATCTGTAGTCGTTTATCATAGCTTTTTCTGGTGCTTTGGCCAAAAATCCATTTATTTTTTCTATTGCACGGTCATACTGATTTTGTTTGTACGACGACCAGCCTTCCATACGCATCAAAATTGGATTGGTTGATTTACTTAGCTTTGTAATTTTTTCCAATACCCTTGCGTTGTCTTCGGCAATAAAGTCAAATTGGGCAGAGCGTAATATATTTTCTTCATCGACACAGCCTTTTAGACCATCAAGATATAAATTATAAGTCTTGGCAGCATTTTTATACTGGCGCACATAAAACTGCAACTCAGCGTATTCGTGTACGGCTGGTGCATAGTCTGGGTCAAGCTCAATGGCTTTCTTGAAATTCTCCTGTGCCAAGGGTAAGTTTTTACCCCCCCAGTATATTTTTCCAATTTTTGCTATCGCTTTGGCGTAATTTGGATTGACTCTCACGGCATCTTCGTAGGCCGACACAGCAGCACCAGACTCCCCTTTTGTAAAAAACGCATCGCCTTTGGCCATATACACATCTGCGATTTCTTGCTTATTTTTGAGCATCAATGCCACAGCCATATCCAACAATCTGATGGCTTCGGCTGGGTCGGTTGCTTTGTAAGTTGCCTTCAACGAATCTATCGCTACATAGCCCGAGTAAGCTTCGCCAGCACGAAATAGTACGTTCACATCTTTGCCCTTGCTATTTTTTATGGCCTCGTCTATTGCTAACTTTGCGCCCGCTCTATCGCCTTTGGCCAATGCAGCAGCACCCAAACCTACTTTGTTGAGTTGATTTTTAGGATCAACGGCATAACCTTTTTCAAAAGCAGCTTTTGCTTGGTCTGGCTGACGAGTACGCAACAAATAATAGCCGTAGTTGAACAAACCATCGGCTGTGCCAGTGGCACCTGCTTTTTCAAATATGTCTTTGGCGTTACAGCCACGATTTGCATCTAACTCTTTCAAGCCAACGGCGGTGTCTTGTGCCAGTGCCTGTCCGTATGCAATCACACCAACAGTTACTGCAACCAAGACCGTTTTTACATTCAATTTCATCAGAAAAGTGTTTGGATAAATGGGTAATAAATAAAAAATAAAAGCTTTTTAGGTATATTCAACCTCAATAAAGCTAAAAACGACAACAAAAATATAATATTATACCGAAAACCGAAAATTTATAAGTTCTCTTTTGTCAAAATAATTTCTCTATTATAGGGTTTTGTTGGCCACAAACCACACTTTTCGATGACCAAGCCGCCCACGTCTCTCATTATGTAGTTGACTAAGCCATTGCCTAAGCCAGAATACATCTCACGACTAAACGCATACACCTTGCGCCTTAGTGGGTATGTTCGTTGTCTTAGATTGGCCTGAAACGGCTGATAATAGTCAGCCCTCGTGGGGTTTTCTTTATCAGATACACCCAAAACTTGTAGCCCTCTCGACAATGAAGCCGTGAGTGGTGCTTCGCCGTCGCTTATCCAACTAACGCCAATAAAACCAATGGCGTTTCCGTTGGTTTTTACATACTCTATCACTTTTTGGTTAGAACCAGCCGCTGATATGTTTAGGTGTTTTACATTTTTAAGATTAAATTTCCGTACAAAGTAGTCTAAGTTACTGGCATTGGCATTGTCAAAAATCAAATCTATTTTACCTGTCCGCCCACTGTTTTTGAGTTGCGACCAGTTTGAGATTTTACCTGTAAAAATTTCTTCTAATTCTCGCACTGTTATCAAGCTGTCTGCATTTTGGCGTTTTACTATCAAGGCTACTCCATCGGTTGCAATGTGTTGGGCATTATATCTTATTCCTTTGTCTGTCAAGGTTTTATATTCTGTCTGGGTAAACTCTCGGGTCGTAAACACCACGTGAGCCGTATCTTTGAGCAACAGACCAATGGCTTCGGTCTGAGGTTTGTACAATACTCTAAAATGTGTTTCAGGAAATGTATGCTCATACGCCTGATATACTTGGTCGAGCATGGGCTGTAATGATTCGTCAGACGAGATTGTGATTTTGCCCTCAAAGGCCGTATCCATTTTTTTGGAACAAGAAGAGAAAAAGAATACAATAAAAATGTATGATATGTGATGTGTGATATATTTTTGAAGTTTAGTGGCTCGTACCATACACCATACATCATATATCACACATCTACCGACTAATGACCAACGACTAATATTTATTCTTTCCATAGCTGTATAGCACGATAAACTCTAAAAACACCATAGACTAATATCAGGCTACCAGCCATGTAGCGAACTGGCCCTGTTGGTAGAATATTATAAGTAAGGGAGGAGGCCACCAAAAAGAGACCTCCTCCCACGTAAGCCAGCGCCATTGTCATTTGCAAAGCAAAGACAAGTTGCTGATTTAGCATTTTTTTCGACATAGTTACTCTAATACAAAACTAATGGGCAGGTTGTATTTTACACGAACAGCACGACCTGACTGTTTACCTGGTTTCCATTTTGGCATGGTTCTTACAACTCGCATAGCTTCCTCATCGCACCCAAAACCTAAGCCTTTGAGTACCTCAACGTTTTGAATTGAGCCGTCAGTATTGACCACGAAAGTCATAAACACTTTGCCCGATACGTTGGCACGTGAGGCTGCTGCTGGATATTTGATATTTTTTCCTAAATAACCCAACAATGCACCTGTACCTCCTGGGAACTCTGGCTGTTGTTCTACAACTTGGAAAATTTGCTCTTCTTTTTCTACTTCAACAGCCTTTACTTCTTCTTTAACTGGTGCATCTTCTGGTGCTACTACTACATCTTCGGCATTGGCATCACCTTCTTGTGTTTTGGCAGCTACTTTTATGTCTTTCATTTCTTCTTGTAGCGGTGGTGGTGCCTCCTCGGGTACTTCTTCATCTTTCTTTACCACTGGCGGCAAAAACTGAATAGTAGCTACTTTGGGCAACTCCACTGGCGGTGGTGGCGGTGGTGGCGGCTCGTTGGGGTCTATCGGTGGTGGTGGTATTTTCATAAAGTCCACTTCCGTCATATTTTGCTCTTTTTCCCCTTTTGGAATGAGGCTCATGAGCGCAGGCGAAGCCATTGCCAACAAGAATATAGCACCACCAATTAGCATGGATTTAGTGAGAGTCGGGCGATAAATCTTACGGAGGTCGTAAGCACCATACGCCTGATTACGGTCTTGGAAAACAATGTCGTCCAATGTCGCATTCGGTTTTAATTCTGCCATTGCGTTTGGTTGTTTAGTGTTAGTTATTTGCTTTATCGCCCAATAATGATTTCTCTATCGGAGTCAGTACATCAACGAGTGCATAGCGTTTGGTTTTGGTAATCGGCATCTCGTCCAAAATATCTACTACGTTTCGGTAGGTGCTATTGGCCATGGGCTTGATGACACATACAAACTGGCTGTTGCCTTTTTCGTCTTTGCCCCACTGTGTATCTACTTGTGCCGCAGACTGAAAAATGAGCGTGCGGAGGTCTGGCCCAAAAGAAACCTTTTTGAGATCTGCTTTTGCTTTGTCGTCATCTGCCGCTATGCGGTCGAGGGCATATACTGTGTTGTCTTTACCCAAAAACAGCGTCAATACTTTCGACGCTTTTAATGGCGGCGGCAGCACATCTTCTGCTTTCGGTTTGGCAGGTACAACTACCTGCATTGATTTTGGTTTACTGAGTGTGGTAGCCAAGATGAAGAACGTGATGAGCAAAAAGCCCAAGTCCACCATCGGGGTCATATCTATGCGAGTAGAGGCTTTTTTTGCCCTTACTTTACCGCCTTTTTCGTTACCACCACCACCTTGTGCTATTTCTGACATGATTGTATAAGGTTATAGGTTTGTTACTTGTCTGCAACCCATCCGGCTGGTGGTGCTTCCGAACCTGTAATCAAGTTGAACTTATTAATGTCTTGCGCTTGCAAAGACGACATTACGTTCTTGAAAACAGGGAATTTAGAGATATTATCGCCTTTGATGGCAATACGAATCTTGTTTTGAGTTACCAAACGTGCTTGGTATATCCATTTTGCCAATTCGTTTTGGGCTGTTGAGTCGGTCGGAATTCCTGGCTGCTTTACTTCCTTCATTTTATCGGGAGGTAGGCTCAAAAAGGCATTGAGGTTACGCATCGGAATACCGAAGTTTGACTGCAACGAAAAAGCCTTTCTTTCTTTGTCATTGAACTTCAAGCCTTCGGTGGTGGCTATCGCATCGAGCATTGCAATACGGGTTACTTGATTATCGACACCAAAATACACTTTGCCTTCTTTGTCGAGGGCAATGACCATGATGTCTTTGTCTGGAACGGGTATCGCCGATATAGAGTGCGGCGTTTCGATTTCGGCTACGTCTTGCGATTTGAACTGAGCCGTCAATATAAAGAAGGTCAGTAACAAAAACGCCACGTCGCACATCGCCGTCATGTCCATAGCAGGACTATTTCTTTTTACTTTTACAGCAGGCATGATACAGTATGTTTAAATTGACTTTACAAATGTAAAAAACATTTTTGATATAAAAAAAGAAAATATATATAGTTTTCAGATATATATTTTCTTTTTTTATGAATTAGAATATAAATACTTGATTACCAAGGCTTTGTATCCTAAAATAAATTAGTTGTGAGCAGAAAAATTTTGCTGAATGCTCAAACCGATTTCGTCAATTTTGTATGTCAGTGTATCGATGCGGCTTGTGAAGTAGCTGTACATCATAGTTGCAATGGCAGCAGTACCGATACCGAGAGCCGTGTTTACGAGTGCCTCAGAGATACCTGTTGCCAACGCACCTGTGTCTGGCGCACCTGTTGTACCCATGGCCGCAAAGGCACGAATCATACCCAATACCGTTCCGAGGAGGGCTACGAGTGTAGATACAGAAGCGAGTGTTGCAATGATAGTCAGGTTTTTCTCAAGCATTGGTAGCTCAAGTGATGTTGCCTCTTCTACTTCTTTTTGTAGGGCAGCGAGCTTCTGCTCTTTGCTCATGTCGCCATCGCCACGTAGTTGGGCAAATTTGTGCAAGGCTGTCTTAACAACATTACCCACTGACCCTTTTTGTTTGTCGCACTCTTTTACTGCCGACTCAACGTCGTTTTTGTCGAGCAAGCCCTTGATTTTGCGAACGAACTCATCAATAGAGCCTGAACCATTGGCACGACTAATAATTAGGAAACGCTCGATTGAGAACACAAGCACTACAAGGAAACAAGTGAATAGGAATGGTACAACAAAACCGCCTTTGTAAACGATGCCGAAGTAATCGCCTTGCTTGGGTCCTTTTTCTGGATTACCATCAATGAAGTGACTTGCATCACCACAAATAAAGGTGTAAATGAGCCAACCCAGAACGAGAAGGACAGGAATTACAAAAGTGGGGTTTATTCCACCTGATGATTGTTTTGGTGCGGCGGCCTTGGCCGTTGCTGGAGTGGTAGCCTTCTTTTCCATTAGACTGACAAATTAGGGTTTAATTAAAAATAGATTTGGTTTACAATACAAAGAAAACAAATATTTACAGATAAATAGCTATTTATAAAAAATATTATTTGGTAAATCTGTAAAAGACTTCTTTTAAAGCAAAGTACAAAACTATGCTATTTAGATTAAAAAAAATAAAAATTTATGGTACTTTTTTTTTTAATGTTGTTTTAAGGAAAGAGAAAACTGTATTTTTCGGAGAATAACTAAAATACAACGATTAGCCAAGACTATACGTTTTTAATAGCTTACCACCAAAAACGTTGTGTCTTGTCGCCTAAAAAGTAGTTTATTTATCAGCGATATTGACCATACAAAATCTAATACTGTTGTATTTTAGCCATATTCGGTCGTCAAACAGTTTCAACAAAAAAATATGTCAAATAAATAAGTTTTGGTTTTATTATTATTAAAAATCCTTTTTTTAAAGTGCCAAATCATAGTCGTAGCCTTGCCGATGCCAATAGTCTGGTGGTAGAGTTTCTGAAAAAAACAGGCGACCAATGCGTTTCAAACTTTTGACACCGTACTTCAAAGGTGTGATAAGCCGTAGCGGTGCGCCATGTTTGTCGGGTAGTGGCTGGCCGTTTAGCTCAAAAGCAAGAAGTGTTTGAGAGTGCAGTGCGGTTTTCATATCGATTCCTACATAATATTTACCGTCGGGAGTGGCCAAGCCTACATATTTGAATGGCTCGTTAGTATCGGGATTGATACCCAAATTGTACTTTTTTAGAAAATCCGAAAACCGAACACCTCCATAATGCACAATCTGACTCCAGCCTTCAACACACTTAAACTCAAAAACAAGTTCTTGTTTGGGTAATATTGTGATGTCATTGATTTTGATTATGTCGGTCAGTCCGTCTATTTTAAGCTGCCATTCGTCCAAATTTAAAGGTGTTTTGAGGCCGTCTTTGCCATTGGCACGAGGTTTGGTAGCTGCCATCGAAACTGGGTAGGTTGGCGCCAGGTGGCTGGGGTCAAATAATTTGTTGTTTACTTTTTCATTAAAATCAAGCACTTTTCTATTTAATGCAGAGAGGCGTTTATCTGTTTTGGGTTGATTTCTAAACCACCGCCACGCCCCCACTCCACCTGCGCCCAGGGCCGCAAAAGCCGCAAACGACAAGAATGTCCGCCGTTTAATATTTTCCTCAGTCCAGTTTTCAGTTTGATTTTTCATTGGTTTCCAATCATTTTTTTACAGATTTACCTATATCTGATGCAATTTAGGCCAATTTTTTACTACTTTTATCGTTCAATAAAAAAAAATACTTCGCAGCATGAGATATTGGTTTGCTTTCATATTTTGTTTTGTAGTTACTGTTTCGGTAGCTCAAACGCCTATTTATTCAATCGCTCGGCTGGCTACTATTCAGTCAATGGCACAGTCTATTGACAACCAGTCAAAAATAAACTGGGCTACGACCATTTCGTTGGCACAAAAAAACAACTGGCCTATTCGGCAGCGTTTTTCTGATGGGGCGGTTATGCAATTGGCAGGTGTGAGTGAAACAGGCCAACCGATTTATGACATTACAAATACTAATATTTTGGCTGCAACTACTACTCGAACTAACTTTTTATATGATGGCGGTGGTTTGGGTATTAGTCTGACGGGCGGAAGTGTTGCGATGAAAACCCGATTGGCTACCTGGGACGGTGGCAAAGTGCTGCTGGCTCACCGAGAGTTTGGAGGGCGAGTAACACAAGTCGATAATGCCACTACCGCCGACAACCACGCCACACATACTTCTGGTACGATGGTTGCGGCGGGTGTCAATCCCAATGCCAAAGGCATGGCTTTTGGGGCAACTTTACAGGCTTATGACTTTGCAAACGACAACAGCGAAATAGCGGCGGCGGCGGCAGGTTTGCTAATATCAAATCATTCTTACGGCACGGTTGCTGGTTGGAGGTTCAATGCCGACAGGGCAGGTACAGACAATAATCTAAAATGGGAGTGGAATGGCGACAGTACTATTAACGAAAAAGAGGATTATAAATTTGGATTTTATGACTCAAAAGCCAGAGAATGGGACAGAATTAGTTTCAATGCTCCCAATTATTTGATGGTAAAATCAGCGGGTAACGACCACGGTGCTGGCGGCCCAGCGGCTGGTACGACGTATTTTATTGGTAACAGCACCCGAACAAGCAAAACCGAACGCTCAAAACAAACGGGCTACGACCAGATTCCGACCTATGGCACGGCCAAAAATATACTGACAGTTGGGGCAATCAGTGGTTTGTCTAACGGTTATAATGCAATAACAGACCCCAAAATAGCAAGTTTTAGTGGCTGGGGGCCAACTGACGACGGGCGCATCAAGCCCGACGTTGTGGCCGATGGCGTGAGTGTACTTTCGACGAGTGCCGCCAATGTGGGTGCTTATGCTTCATTGAGTGGAACATCTATGTCCACCCCCAATACTTCGGGTACGTTGTTTTTGTTACAAGAATTGTACAGCAACACAAAGTCGACATTTATGCGGGCGGCCACACTCAAAGGGCTGGCGATTCATACTGCCGACGATGCTGGCAACGTAGGCCCCGACTATATTTATGGCTGGGGGGTGGTCAATGCCAAGCGTGCCGCCGAAGTGATTTTGAACCGTGAAAATACAAATATCATTGACGAGCGCAGCCTCAATACCAACGAAACATACAGCGTACAGGTGGTGGCTTCGGGCAAAGGTAATCTGACGGCCACCATCTGCTGGACAGACCCCGAGGCGGTAGCAACAACTGCCTCGGCAGCTAATTATAACAACAGAACCCCCAAATTGATAAATGATTTGGATTTGAGAATAACTGACGGAACAACCGAAACATTACCTTATATACTAAACCCCGACAATCCGTCGGCATTGGCAACCCGTGGCGACAATATCAGAGACAACGTAGAGCAAATACTGATACCTAACACCGTGCCTGGCAAAACATATACTGTTACGGTCAGTCATAAAAAGAGTTTGGCTAATTCACGGCAAGATTATAGCTTGATAATGAGCGGAATGGGTGGCAAGGTTTATTGCGAATCTAAACCACTGTCAAGCATAGACTCAAAAATCACGAAGGTAGTTTTTGGAAATATCACCCAGACAAGCCCCAACGGCTGCCAGAGTTACAACGACTACACCGACAAAATTACGACTATTTCGGTGGGGCAAGCCATTCCGATTGAAGTTACGGCTGGCTCGTGTGGGGTCGATGCCAACAAAATAATAAAGGTTTTTATAGACTGGAACAATAACGGCAGCTTTGACGATACCAACGAGATGATAGGTACTTCGGGTGTTTTGGGTAATGGCGGAACACTATCTACAAGAATAATTGCCCCGGCAGGATTGACCATTGGTAGCCTAAGCCGTGTGCGGGTAGTTTGTGTAGAGACCAACCAGCCAGCAAATGTACTGGCTTGTGGCAACTACGGCAAGGGCGAAACCCAAGAGTTTTTGGTACGAATCGTACAGCCCAACCGAGATATGAGCATTGTAGAATTAATAAACCCCACAAACGATTTTTGCGGCAATCAGACCAATAGCATAACGGTTAAAGTCAGAAACATTGGCTCAGAATCTCAAAGCAACATTCCTGTATCGGTACAGGTACAGGACACTACGGGCTTGGTGATTGGTACTGTTTTAGGTACAGTTACCCAAAGTCTGCCTTCATTTACTGATGCTACACTGTCGCTTAGTGCCAACTTTTTGGGATCATTACGGACTGGCACAAGATATAATTTTATTTGTAAGATTAACCCAACCAATGACCAAGATTTGACCAATAACCAACTGACTATCAGACTAATAACAGCCTTACCCACTCCTGCACCTGTTGCTACGGCCACTTTTTGCGGTAGCGACCCCGTATCGCTCACAAACAAAGGTACTGGCACGGCCTATTGGTACGACTCAGCAAGTGGCGGCAATATAATAGCGGCAGGCAACCAGACTATCGGTAGCTTTAAACCTGCCGACAACACATTTTTTGTTGCCCAAAATACATTTAGTGGCTCGTTGGGATTGGCTACCAAATCGGCTTTTGGGGGCGGTTCTTATTCTGGAAATTTTGGACCACAACCACTCATCAAAACAGACGTGCCGCTCACAATAGAAAGCGCACGGCTCTACATTGGCAATGCTGGTAAACTTACCTTTACAGTGATGGGGCTTGACGATAGTTTTGTATCGAGTGTTACGCTCGACGTACAACCTACTCGCAACGCCAACGCACCCACTACGGGCGCACCCACAGGCCAGCTACCCGACGACGTAAACGACGCTGGAGCGGTTTATGCACTCAATTTACAGATTCCAAAAGCAGGTAATTATAAAATCACGATTGGCTACGAAAATGGTGCTTCTATTTTTAGGAGTAACGTGGGCGTAACTGGTTTTCCGTATAAAATCTCTAATGTATTTACACTCAGAGGTGCGTTGTTTGACACAGGCACGAAAATAGATACCCTGACGGCGGCTTACTATTATTTTTATGACCTCAAAGTAAAATCGCTCGGCTGCCCTGGCCCAAGAGTAGCCATAACGGCCACAACAGCCACCAAAACAAAACCAACTATCGGCCTCAACACAGTACCGCTGATATGCGATGGCGGCTCTCTCGAACTCAATACATTGGCCACTGGCAATGATTATCAATGGTTTTTGAACAGTCAGGCCATCAAAGAAGCCAATGGCCAAAATTTGATAGCCACCATCGACGGTACTTATACAGTGAGCGCATCTGTCAATAACTGTTTGCCGTCATTGTCAGATGCAGTGGTGATTGTCAAACAATTTAACGAAAAACCTATTATTACAGTTTCAGGAATAGAACTCACTTCAAATACGATTTCGGGTAATCAGTGGTTTTTGAACGGTATAGCCATACCAAACGCCACCAACCGCACACTCATTGCCCCAGAAGCAGGTAGATATTCGGTAAGAGCAAATGCAAAAGGGTGCGGCGAGCTACTATCTGATGAGGTTACGATTATCATTACAGCGTTAGAACAACAAAACAACGAGACGTTTTCGACAAGAGTGTATCCAAATCCAGCATCGCAATATGTTGTTTGTGAATATTTGACAGAAAATACATTAGTAAAAAAAATAAAAATTTCATTGATAGCCATCACTGGCCAAATAGTAATGAGCCAAGATGTAGTAAGAGTTGGAAAAAGTTTTCGCACAGAATTTAAAATTGAATTATTACAAAATGGTACGATTTTTGCTACATTCAGCACAGACGATATCACTAAAACAACAGTGAGGCGACTCGTCAAACTGTAACATTTTTAGTTTTGTAAGAATCTGTGTGGCGATATGTATTATACTTTACCCTTGTTTACAAATTATATACTTACAAAAAGTACTAATAAGCTAATAATCTGCCTGTTAGTGCTTTTTTGTTTTCAATCTGCTTATTCTCAAAAATTAGAAACTCAGTCGATCGAAGTACATCAAAATATGAGCGATGACTTCCGAAATTGTTATCAAACCAATAGGTCAGAGGCATTTCGGCTCGCTACAATCAACAAATGGCCACTTATCAAGAAGTATGCCAATGGTCGAGTTCTGACCTTAGAAGGTGTAGATTTATTTGGCAATCCTGTTTATTATACCACACACAACGTTTTGGCGGCCAATGGCACACGCACTTCAGAGTTGTATCAGGGCGGGTCTTTGGGGCTAAATTTGAGCGGCTCAACGCCAGAATTAGACGGGCGACTTGGTATCTGGGACGGTGGCCAAGTACGGCCTACACACGTTGAACTGGCGGGGAGAGTGAGGCAACAAGACGGTGCCGTTACACTAAGCGACCATACCACACATCTTGCAGGTACAATGGCTGCCTCGGGTATCAATTCACAAATCAGAGGAATGGCCTATAATACAAAATTGAGTGTATGGAACTACACCGACGACCTGACAGAAATGGCGCAAGTAGCCCGCACGATGCTGGTGTCTAACCATGCTTACGGGCCTGTTACTGGTTGGTTCAACAATCCCGATAGGCCAGGCAACAACGCTAACTTGAAATGGGAATGGTGGGGAACGCCCAACGTCAATGCTTTTGAAGATTATCGCTTTGGGTTTTATGATGACAAAGCCCGTGATTTAGACAAATTAGCCAACAACAGTCCTTATTACTTGATTGTAAAATCGGCAGACAATAAACGCACAGAAACTGGCCCGACTGCTGGTACGTCTTATTTTTTGAGAAATTCTACATCACAAAGTACGGCGGCACGTAGCCAAAACAACGGCTACGACGTGATTCCAACAGATGCCAACGCCAAAAATATACTGACCGTAGGCGCAGCCGATATACTGGGCGGCAAACAAAATAATTTTAGTGTGTCTGCATTTAGTGGCTGGGGGCCAACTGACGACGGGCGCATCAAACCCGACTTGTTGGGCGTGGGCAAAAACATTATTTCGAGTGTAGCAACGGCCAACAACGCCTATGCTGTTTTTTCGGGTACATCTACCGCCAGTGCCAACGTATCGGGGTCATTGTTTTTGTTGCAAGAATTGTACTTTCTACAAAACAAATATTTTATGCGCTCTGCTACACTCAAAGGCTTGGCACTGCACAATGCAGACAAACCACAAAACGCTGTAAGCCCTAATTATGAATATGGCTGGGGATTGTTGAACACCGAAAAAGCAGCCAAAGTATTGCAAAACAACGACAAAGCCCATACTGTAATTGAAAATACGTTGCGACAAAATGAGGTTTTTCAACAAAAGATAATTGCATCTGGTAATGGCCCACTCATAGCCACTATATGCTGGACAGACCCTGAAGGACTACCAACTCAAGTAGCAGCCCGATTTGTAAACGACAGAAGCCCCAAGCTCATCAACGACTTGGATATACGCATAGCCGATGCCTCAAAGACAGACATCGTATGGTATCCGTGGGTACTCGACCCCGCCAACCCCGCCAAACCAGCAACCGTAGGCGACAACGTCCGAGACAATGTCGAACAAGTATATATTTCACAAACTACACCTGGCAAAGTATATATTGTTACAGTTAGTCATAAGCGTACTTTGAGCAATAACGGGCAACCTTATTCGCTCATCGTTAGTGGCTTACAACCACAAGACTGCTCGGCAGCGGTGAGGGTTTTGGGTAGTGGCGACACCACACTGTGCAGTAGTGGACAAGCCCGAATGCAAGTTGTGGGCGGAGATGCCTTTAATTATGAATGGTATAAAGATGGACAATTATTGACAGTAAACGAGTCGGCTTCACTTTCGATTCAGCAAGAAGGACTATACCAAGTCAAAGTCAAAGGCTATCAATGTAGTGCCGAGTCTCGGACAATAGTAGTTAAAAAATCTAACCTAACGGCCTCAACTACGCCAAGTGGTAGCTTCACAGTTTGTACGTCAAGTCCAGTGAGGCTTGTTTCTAATACTGGTACAGATTACAAATACCAATGGCAAAAAGATGGCCAGAAAATATTGAACGCTAATAGCCCATTTTATGATGCTACCACAGCCGGAAAATACACCGTAACCATCAGCAGCGACAACTGTACGGCAACATCGCAGGCCGCCCAGTTACTGTCGGCTGTTGTCAAGCCTGTTATTTCGACCAATAGCGGTACTATCATTCCAGCCAATAATAGCCTAAAACTTACCACAAACGAAGGCACAGACATGAGCTATCGCTGGTTTTTGAATAACCAACAAATTATGACCGCTACCTCGGCTCGGCTCACAGCGTCTGTGGCGGGAAGCTACACGGTCGAGATTTCTCAAAACAACTGTTCGCTACTTTCTAAGCCATTGATTTTAAGACAGTCTGGCCATTCAGATCCTAATTTGTCGGTTTTGATTGAAAAAATAAATCTAAGGCTTTACCCCAACCCAACCAGTTCGTACCTTACTGTTGCTTATTTGTCTGACAACGCCTACAACTTAGAGGCTACCATTGTCGATGCCAAAGGAATACCGCTTAGTACACAATTTTTGAACGACGATGGCAATAAATTTAAAGCTATTTTTGACGTTACCAACTTACCCATTGGCCATTACTTGATTGTGATAAGCGACGGTGTCAAAACTGTTAGTAAGTCATTTATCAAGTACTAATTTCCCCGATTTATTTTTAGAATCAATGACAACAGTAACAGGACCATCATTGAGTATCAATACCTTCATATCTGCCCCAAATGTGCCTGTTTCTATATTTTGGTCTAATGCTACACTTAATTTCTGAACCATTTTTTCGTACAATGGTATGGCTTGCTCGGGGCGAGCGGCTTCGATAAACGATGGACGATTACCTTTTTGGACGTTGGCATAAAGTGTAAACTGACTGACTAACAGAATATTACCCCCAACTGCCTTCAAGTCTAAATTCATCTTTCCTTCATTATCTTCAAATATCCGCATACCAACAATTTTTTTGGCCAACCAGTCCACATCACTTTCAGTGTCGGAGTGAGTGATACCCAACAATACCACGAAACCAATTTCGATTTGGCCTTTTATTTGTCCATCAATCTTGACACTCGCCTCACTTACTCGCTGAATTACTGCAATCATTTTATTGGTTTGTTTTGGGAACGAAAATATAGGATTTCTAACTTATTTATGTCTATTTTTGTTATAAAAGTAGGTACTTTATTGTTTATACAATTTTTGTGATTTATTTGAACACAAAAGTAACAAAAGGCCACAAAAGCTTTAAAAACTATTACTTTTTGTGAACTTTTGTGTCTTTTGTGGTAAAAAAATAGACCCCCACAAAAATCATCATACGACCAAATACTTTTAAAGCCTCCAATGGAACAATCAGACAAATTTGACCGAATCGTAGAAGCACGCATGAAGCTAAAAGCACGATTTGAAGAAAAAATCAAGAATACACCCTCTATTGCCGATACAAAACCGCAAGGCCACGGCCCTGTCAATCGGCATGGAATGCCCAACACACCCATCGGTCAAACGCTGACCGAAAAATGGCCTGTGCTGGACTTGGGCTACCAACCGACTATATCGCTCGACCGATGGCGGCTGACGATTGACGGCGAAGTAGAGAACCCTGTTGTACTGAAATGGGAAGATTTTATGGCATTACCCCAAACGACCGATGTGTCTGATTTTCATTGTGTTACGACATGGTCTCGGCTCGATATGGACTGGATTGGAGTCAGGCTATTAGACTTGGCGGCACTCGTACAGCCCAAAGATACAGCCACGCACCTACTCTGTTATGGTTATGACACTTATACTACCAACGTCTCGCTCGAAGAAGCCCTCAAACCAGACGTACTCCTTGGTCATACCGTTTTTGGGAAACCCCTCGAACGAGAACACGGTGGGCCTGTACGCATGATAACCCCGCAACTATACGCCTGGAAAGGCTCAAAATGGATAAAGCGTATTCAGTTCTTGCCAGCCAATAAGCTCGGTTTTTGGGAAGAACGAGGCTACTCAAACACCGCCTATCCGTGGCGCAATGATAGGTATTCGTAAAACAAGAAAACAAACCATGCAAATAAAGGCAACAACAAGCAGCAACTCAAATACAATTATCATTCCCGTTTTTGAAAATGATAAATTGAACGAAATACTAAAAAAAATAGCTCTGTCGCACAACAGCAGCGGCGACTGGCTCGTCAGTGATTTTAAAGCCAAAACAAATGAATCGTTATTGATTTATACCAACACAAAACGTATTTATTTATTGGGTTTAGGCAAAAAAACAGACAGTATGTCATTACTGAAAATTTTTAGATCATTTTTTAACAAAAAATCCAAAGAGTTACCTGCCGAAACAAGTCTTGATTTAACTGATTTGGAACTTGACTATGAGGCTGTTGTAAACGGAGTGGTCTTGGGCGGTTATGATTTACAATTATACAAAACCGATAAAGAGACGAGTCTCAATTTTTTTACCAATCCAGCAAGTCAATTAGAAATTATTGTTCAAAAACAAAAAATAGATACCATCGAAAGTACCATTGAAATCGGTACAGCCATTGCCGAGAGCCAAATGCAAGTGATGGATTTGGGCAATAAACCAGCCAACAAAAAACCACCGCAGGCACTGGCCGACTGGGCGGTAGCATCAGGCCAAAAGTACGGTTATAGTGTTACGGTTTTTGACGAAAAACAATGTGCTGAAATAGGTCTGAAAGCCTTACTGTCGGTCAGTGAAGGTAGCAAAAATTCACCTCGGTTTATTGTCATGGAATATCGGCATGAGGCGGCTACTCAAAAAATCGGCTTAGTGGGCAAGGGCGTAACTTTTGACACAGGTGGGGTTTCGATAAAAGACTCGGCCAATATGCACTACATGAAGTCAGACATGGGCGGGGCAGCGGCAGTGTTTGGTACAATCGAAGCGGCGGCCAAGTTACAGTTGCCAGTACACTTGATTGGAGTTGTGCCAACAACCGAAAACAGTGTGGACGGGCTGGCTACCAAGCCTGGCGATGTGATAGGCTCGTATCTGGGCAAGACCATAGAAGTGGTTGACACCGATGCCGAAGGACGGCTAATATTGGCCGACGGCTTGGCTTATATTAACCAAAATTATAAACCAGACGTAATCATTGACTTAGCCACGCTGACGGGTAGTGTAATAGGTACGCTGGGCTATGTGGCCGCTGGAATGTTTACCAATAATGACCAACTCGGGAGTAGTCTCAAAAAAGTAGGCGACAAAACTGGCGAAAAACTCTGGCGGCTACCACTCTGGGACGACTACGAACCAGAATTAAAATCGGACATTGCTGATATAAAAAATTACCATGGCAAGCCATTTGCAGGGGCGATTGTGGCGGCTAAATTCTTAGAGGTATTTACCGAAAAACACCCTGCTTGGGTGCATTTAGACATTGCAGGTACGGCATTTGCTGATTCTGAATTTGCGACTCAAAAATCGGCTACTGCTTTTGGTGTGCGGCTTTTGATACAGTGGCTGAGGGAATTAAAATAGTAGTTTTTGCATTTTTCTATTTTTTTAATTATAAATCTTCGTAACTTTCAACGTTAAGTGTAACTCATAGACTATTAACTGTTTATATGTGAAAAAATACTGTTTTATATCACTCTTTTGTATTCTTAGCATTACAGCCCAAGCCACTCACATGGTTGGTGGAAGTATCAATATGACTATTTTGAGTAAAACTTCGACCACAATCACTTACGAAATAGCCGTTAGTTTAATTTTGGACGAAACAACGCTCAGTAACGTAGTGGGTGGCAACTACGACCCGAGCATTGTACTAACTATGTTTGGGCTGAGTTCAAAAACCAGAGTCAATAGCTTTACGCTTTTGCCTGGCCCCAGCAGAACAGGCGTAGTCTATAACAATGCAGCTTGTGCTGTACAACGAAATCTAAGATTTTCGGAGGCACTTTACCGAACTACACAAACTTTTCAGATAGGCCAATATGCCGACCCGCTGGGCTATCGGTTGGTTTGGGAACGTTGTTGCCGTACATCAGCCCTTACAAATATCGGCGATCGTGTTGGTGGTATGTTGTATTTAATTATTCCACCATTTGAAAAAAATGGTCAGCCATTTTATAACAACAGCCCTACTTTTACGCTTCCAAATGGTGAGTATATTTGTTTGGGCAAACTGTTCAAAATGGATTTTAGTGCTGTTGATGCAGATGGGGACGAACTGCGCTATTCAATGGCCGACCCACTTGCAGGTTATGCAACCAGCAACGGGCCGACACCCGCATCTGTTTATCGAGATAGTTATCCGATAGTGCCATGGCTTGCTGGATATAGTGCCAATAATTCGATTCCAGGTAAACCTGCGCTGAGAGTAGATTCTAAATTAGGATTATTGACGGTGGTTGCCAATCAAGAAGGGCTTTTTGTGTTTTCGGTCAAATGTGAAGAATATCGAAATGGCGTAAAAATTGGCGAAACCCGCAGAGATTTTCAGTTGCCTGTTGTAGATTGTCCCAAACAAACGCCACCGTTCCCAGTTGTTGCCGATAAGATTGACATACCAATCGCAAGCAATATTGTCGTTTGCCCGGGTGTGTCTGCACTACTAAAAGTACCCGATAGCCCCGACTGGGCGCACCAATGGCAAGTAAACGGCGACAACATCAAAGGCGCAACGAGTAGCGAGTTGACAGTAAACGAACCTGGCAAATATACTGTAGTTCGTAGTTTTTCAAAATTATGTAGCAGCGACACTACCTCTCGTACTATTACTGTTGTGGCCAAGCCTGTTGCTGCCGCCAAAATTAACGCACCAAAAAAGCAGTTCTGTGATGGCGACACACTCAAATTGTCGTCTAACGCTCCAGCAACAGCCGCCTCACTCTGGAAGACAAGCGCCGCTTCGTTGGGTATCAAACCTCAGCTACCCGTAGCCGAAGCAGGTAAATATTTTTTGACATTGACCTACACCGATGGCTGCATGTCCACAGACTCTGTAACGCTGGGTGTTTGGCCTAAGCCCGATATTAAAATCACCGCTTTGACCAATGCACTTTGCGACTTTGACTCTACACTCCTCAAAGCCACGACCGCAACAGGCTACCAGTACGTTTGGCTCAAAAATGATGCACCTCTTTCCAATAAAACAACTTCGCAGTTATATACAAAAACCCCTGGCGAATACAAAGTTCAGGCAATAGATGCTAATCAATGCAAAAACGTGTCAGATTCGTGGGTCATAAGGTCGTCTCGGACTGATGTTTTGATGGATAGTATTCCGACGATTTGTGATGGCAGCAAAGAGTTAGTCAAGCTCAGGGCAAGTCCCGAAGGTGGTGTTTTTAGTGGTAAAGGCATCAATGGCGGTAGTTTTGACCCATCTGGGCTTGTACCTGGCCGTTACGAAGTTACATATACTTTTACTAACAAAGACAACTGCCGCAATATAGCCAAACGAATAGGGGCGATAGATTCTCAACCAATAATCGTATTTCCAAATCCGGTACTCAGAATCAGCCCAGGCCAAAGTGTGGCATTACAAAACACCGTTTCGCCTATCAATGTGAGCTATTCATGGCTACCACCATTGACTTTGGACGACCCCAAGAAGGCCATACCCCTCGCCCGACCAACCGACAACACCAGCTACGAGCTGACCATAACCACCGCCAACGGCTGCCAAACCAAAAGTCGTATCAGTGTCTTATTTGGTAATTTACCTTTTGTACCTGATGCTTTTTCACCTAATGACGACGGCCAAAATGACCGATGGGAAATGTCCAACGCTTCTTTGTTTTCTGCTTTACAAGTCAAAATTTTTAACCGTTGGGGAGAATGTATTTTCAAGTCAGATGGCTACGCTTTGCCTTGGGACGGAATGTATGGCGGCAAAAAAGTAGCCCCTGGTGCTTATGCTTACTCTATTGTTTACGGTGGAGACGTACCTGGCGAACTGCGAGGCACGGTTTGGGTGTTTTATTAACCCTTAAATTCAGATAATAAATGCCCCCTTTGAGTATCTTATTATTTTTCAATACTTGTTCAAACATACTTACTGAATAGTTCTGTTTCGTTTATAGAAAGTATGAGCCAATGTGTGCGAGTAACAATCTTATATCAAATTGACTTCGAGAGGTAGATTTATACCAAATTTTTGAAAAACAGATTCTTGGATTCGCTCAGACAACCGTTTGACCTCCAGACCACTACCATTGCCGTAATTGACCAACACCAATGCTTGTTTGGCATGAACGCCCACATTACCAACTTGTTTGCCTTTCCAGCCACATTGCTCAATAAGCCAACCCGCTGGAATTTTCATAACTTCGGGGCTGACAGCAAACGATGGCATGGTTTCAAATTGAGCTTTAAGGATTTCAAATTGTGAGACAGAAATCTCTGGATTCTTAAAAAAACTACCTGCATTGCCAATTTCTGCGGGGTCGGGTAGCTTGCTTTGTCTGATTTTTATGACGGCATCGCTTACTGCTTTGATGGTAAGCGTTTTTGGATTCATGGTATCAATCGTTTTTTGAATATCGCCATAACTCAGTCTAAAAGTAGGTGTTTTGTTTAACTTAAAGGCGACGCTCGTAATCACAAACTGACCTTGGGCTTCGTGTTTGAATATACTATCTCGATAACCAAAACCACAGTCTGAATAGCTAAAAATACGTTTTTGCCCAGTTGCCAGTTCGACGGCCTCTAACGATACAAAACTATCTTTGAGCTCGACACCATACGCACCGATATTTTGAATGGGTGCAGCCCCAACTGTGCCAGGAATAAGCGATAGGTTTTCTAAACCAGCATAGTTATTTGACACACAGTATATTACTAAATCGTGCCATGCTTCGCCTGCCGCTACTTTGAGCCATACATTCAGATCTGTCTCTGCTGTTTTTTCTATGCCTTTCAAATCAATTTTGACAACTACACCCTCAAAGGGCTGTGTAAAAAGCATATTACTACCACTACCCAATATTAACTTATTAAGATTCTGAAAATCAGTTAGTTGTAGCATAGTTTGAAGTGAGTCTTCGCTATCAATCTCAACCAAATAGCGTGCCGTTACATCAATACCAAAGGTATTGTAGGTTTTGAGAGAGACATTACTCTGTATTGTCAGCATAAGTTATTTTGTTGTACCATATAAATTGCATTGATGAACAAATTTTCTTAGTATTCACTCGTTTTCAGATGAAAAGATTTGGGTCGAGTCAGTGCATCGTAGCCTAATGCTGAAAGCGTACAACCTCTCCCCGAGTTTTTGATACCCGTCCAGGCTAATTCTGGGTCTAAATAATCGCAACGATTCATGAAAAAAGTGCCTGCATCTATCTGATTTCCAATCTGCAAGGCCGCTTCGCTGTCAGCCGTCCAAACCGATGCCGTGAGGCCATAAACAGAGTCGTTCATTAACGATATGGCTTCTTCGTCATTTTTTACTTTCATTATACCCACGGCTGGCCCAAAAGTTTCTTGGTTCATAATCCTCATTTGATGATTGACATTGACCAAAACTTGCGGTGCTAAATAAGGGCTATTTGCTTGACTAAATCTAAACAGAGATTCATCAATCAGAGCCTTTGCGCCTTGACCAATGGCTTCGTTGATTTGACTACGCACAAAGCCTGCCGCCGCCGTTCTAACCATCGGGCCGAGGTTGGTAGTGGTTTCAAACGGGTTGCCGAGTATGTAGCCTTGGGTCAATTTTGTGAAGCCATCAACAAAGTCGTCATATAGGTTTTGGTGTACATAAATTCGCTCAATGCCACAGCACGACTGACCAGAGTTGAACATCGCCCCGTCCACTAAGTTTTCGATGGCGCTGCGCAAGTCGGCATCGGCACGCACGTAAGCGGGGTCTTTGCCGCCCAGTTCTAAGCCCGTTGCAATAAACCTTGACCGTGCCGCTCGCTGCACAGCCTCACCACCAGCTACCGAACCCGTAAAAGCCACATAATCAATGCGTTGGTCTTGTACTATGGTGGCCACGTTATGGTGGCTGGCGTGTAAATATTGAAAAACACCTTGCGGCAAACCCGCATATTCAAAAGCCTGAGCGTAGCGTTCGGCACAGAGTGGTGTTTGGTCAGAATGTTTCAAAACAACTGAGTTACCAGCCATGATAGCAGGCACAATGACATTGACCGAAGTTAAAAATGGGTAGTTCCAAGGGGCAAGTACCAATACCGTACCTACTGGCTCTCGCTGTATAAATCTCTGAAAACCCGTTATTTTTGTTGCTTCAATGTTAGCCAATGACTGCTCGGCAATGCCAATCATATACTCGGCTCGGTCCTGAAACCCCCGCTTGATTTCGGAAGGTGTATAAATAATAGGTCGGCCCATTTGCCAAGTGATTTCAGAACCAATCTCATCGGCATTGGCCACCATATAAGCCACCATTTTGCGGCAAATATCGGCTCGATGGTTAATGGTCTTTTGTTTCCAGTATTTTTGCGCTATTTTTGACTTGGCCAAAACCGATTCAATTTCTGAGCCAGTAGCCCAGGCTCGCTCGGCATAAACAGAGCCATCTACGGGCGATATTACTTGAAAGTGTGTCATAATAAAATCAATTAGCGTTTTCAATCATTTCGGCCACCAATCTACCTGTGGCCATGGCTGCATTGAGCGATGGATAAAACGTATGGTCGCCGCATTGGTACAAGTTTTCAGTAATTTGTAATTGACTTTTGGGTGAATTGGGCGAAAATATTGTCAACGCATCGGCAATATGGTAGGTTTTGAGATGTTGCCACCTACTTACTTCTGGGCCAAACCAATCGGTCAATTCTCGAACAATTTGTGTTACTAATTTTTGCTCATCGACCAACGAAAGCCCGTGCGTACTGACCGACACCAACGACCGCCCACTGGGCGCATAATTGGGTGCAATGTCGCTCGGCACACACAAATTATGCACGGCAGACAGCCTGTTGGGGTTTAGTGCCAACATTTCGGTATGGAGTGGCGAACGAGGAGCAGCAAAGTATGTGCAAGTCGTAACGTTATATTGCCGCTTGGCCGAACGATTGAGTAGCAAGTCTGCACGGCGGGCATCGGTAGCGATTATAATTTTTTTGGCCGTAATCGTCTGTCCATCAGTAAGATACACAATATTTTTATCAATCTTTGAAACCGTGGTATTTAGTCTAATTGAGTTTTGAGGCAAGCCGTTTGCAATTTGTTGAGGAATGGCTTGAATACCCGCAGACGGAAGGACGGCATCGCCAGTATAAAACTGCTTGAAGACAAACCTAAAAAATTGGCTCGAAGTACTGAGTTCATTTTCGAGAAAAACACCACCAAAAAAGGGCTTAAAAAACGTATCTATCATGTCGTTGCTCCATCCGTAATTTTGTAAATAACTCAACGTATCGCTGTCGGCCTCGTTAAAAAACTCATCGGTCGGCACAGTTTTCACTTCATTAGACAGTTGCAATACCCTCAGTTTGTCTGCCAGTGAACCAATAGGCGAAAAAAGTGTCTTAAAAACCTGCTCTGGCTCTTTGAAAGGGTCAGACACTACCTTAAAGTCGTTTTTGTATCTAATCAATGCCCCCGATCGAAAAGCATTTAGGTCGAGTGCGTTATAATTGAGCAGTCGCTGGGCTTCGGGGTAGGCTGTCAAAAAAATTTGAAAACCTCTATCTAACAAAAACCCATCAACAACATCAGTGCGTACTCGCCCGCCCACGGCTTCGGCGGCTTCGAGAACAAGTGGCTCAATACCACCGTCTGACAGGTATTTGGCACAAGTAAGCCCAGCTATTCCTGCGCCAACAATAACAACTTCTTGATTCATAGATACGGTTTTACTTATTCTGGTCAAAGATAGTAAAAAATGCTTTTTTTGCCACTATCAACCTGACAGTATCCATAATCAAGGCGATATTACAACAAATCTTTTTACCTACATTACACATATAGATTGACTTTCATGTAGTCATATTTTAGGAAAGTAAGCAAAGAGATTTTAGTATTGAAAACATCATAAATAATTGATTTTCAAGTATTTAAAATAAAAATTGAAATCAAAACTCTAAACTGAATGCGCTCTACTACTAAGTAATCAGCCAAATCTATGTATGCAATAAAAAAAATATAATTCGCTGACAATCAATATTTTACATTCTTAATCGCACAAAAAACCTTATCTTAATTGTACGTTAGCACTTACTTGAGTACGGCTTGGGAGCAATAATGATGAGATAGCTACTCACTCAAAGAATCACTACTCAATGTTTTCTCAAAACCTATTTCTTATGCACCGTACCCCATTTATATCGCCAAATATAACCAACGCAATGCCCTCACCGCTGGAATATTTGTAACCCTATGAATGACTCTATCTGACTAAAAAAAATGTCTCGTAACTGATACGATGCCTGTAAATGGCTTCCGTTGTACGTTATTGCATAGACACAATAATTGGGTAGCGCAGATTTAGGTATATCTTCAAACTTAACGATGGTGTCTTTATTGGCAATAAAAATTAACTGTGGAACAACCATAGTCTGTGGCTCAATGGCATTTTTTGGTAATTTTAAGTTCAGTTTGTTCAATCGACTCAAAACCATCTTAGGGCTTATCATCGGGCTATCGGCAATCATAAAGTCGATTTTTTCTTTGGTAATAAGCGGAAAATACCCTCCCATCGAAAAACCCATCGTACCTGTTTTATTACTGGCCTTAGTTTGCTTGACGTACCTCAAAACGGTTTCAAAATCTATCAAAAACTCTTGATGAAACAATAGCGTAGTATCGATGTCAAAGTTATCGCTTTGGCCAAAACCCCGATAGTCGAACATCACCACGTTATAGCCGTCCGATACCAAACGCAACGACTCGGCCAATAAATAACTCATATTGCCAGCATCTGAGCCACAAAAAACGATTGAAACAGCGTTGTTTTTATTTACTTTTTCTGGGGCAATATCCCAAATGTTTATATTTAGATTGTCTGGTGTTTTGATTTTTTTTTCGATAAAACTAAACCCATATTGCTTAGGAGTGTCAATGTACTTTCGAGAGGGTTTTATGGCTTCGCTATTAAAAGAAAGCAACAACAGAACGAGTAGAGATGTAGCTTTTTGCATGGTAGAATCATATTTTATAAATATCTATTTTTGAGGCGAAGGTAGATGAAAAAATAAAACGCATAAAAAAATTAAGATAATTTATGATTTAGTAGATGCTGTAACAATCTCGTTGCAAACTTAATTTGGTTTTCAACATAAAATAGCAAATGCAATAAATGAGTAAAATTTAGCACTTAGATTTTTTGTTTTT
>JAYWHT010000113.1:0-2161 GCA_043777595.1 Spirosomataceae bacterium | reverse complement strand
GTGTATATTGATGTCGCACTTGGGCAGACCCAAAGACGGCCCGACTGAAAAATATTCATTGAAACATTTAGTAACGCCGCTCTCGCTCATTTTGGGTGTGTCTGTCAAATTTGCTGACGATTGTATTGGTGCATCGGCTACCGAGCTAGCCGCTGGCCTTCAAGTTGGCGAGGTTTTGTTGTTAGAAAATTTACGTTTTTATAAAGAAGAAGAAAAAGGCGATGTAGCATTTGCCGAAAAACTATCGAAACTCGGTGATGTATGGGTAAATGATGCCTTTGGTACAGCGCACAGAGCGCACGCTTCGACGGCAGTAATAGGGCAGTTTTTTAAAGATAAAATATGTGGGTATGTCATGCAGGCCGAAATCGACAACGCCGAGCGTATTTTGGACAAAGCCGAGCGGCCATTTACAGCTATTATGGGCGGTGCCAAAATTTCTGACAAAATATTGATTATTGAAAAACTATTAGACAAAGTCGATAACCTCATCATTGGCGGAGGTATGACCTATACTTTTACAAAAGCACAAGGCGGCCAAATCGGCAAGTCGTTATTGGAAGCCGACAAACAACCCCTGGCACTTGAACTTATTGAAAAAGCCAAATCAAAAGGTGTCAATCTGATTTTTCCAGTCGATAACATTTGTGCCGATGACTTCAATAACAATGCCAACCGCATGACAGTAGCCACAGGCGAAATTCCAGACGGTTGGGAAGGTTTGGATATTGGCCCAGAGTCTATAAAACTATTCTGCGAAACGCTCAAAACATCTAAAACAATACTCTGGAATGGCCCAATGGGGGTTTTTGAGTTTCCAAACTTTGCCATCGGTACAGATGCTATCGCTAAGGCCGTAGTAGAAGCCACCGAAGAAAACGGTGCTTTCTCGCTCATTGGTGGCGGCGACTCGGCCTCGGCTGTCAATAATGCAGGTTACGGCGACCGTGTGAGTTACGTTTCGACAGGCGGTGGTGCATTGCTCGAATACATGGAAGGCAAAACATTGCCAGGCGTTGCGGCGTTGGGATAAAATAAAACCTGACCATTATGTTTGGATCATTTGACGGAATTAAGATTTATATCTATGCCCGAGACCATAATCCACCTCATTTTCACGTTTATTATGGTGAATATGAGGCAATAATCAGTATCAAAAACTTGGAAATATTAGCAGGTGAGTTGCCGTCAAAACAATATAAAAGAGTTATTACATGGGCTGAAAAGTTGCAAGCAGAACTATTGAAAGAATTTTTAAGACTACAAGGATAATGATAAGACTTCCCAGAATATCGGAAATAATTAAAGTTGAACCCTTTAAGGTTACTTGTCGCTGGACGACAGCGGAGGTGTTGGTGGTTGATTTTGAAAATTTGTTTCAAAAATGGCAATTAAATGACAATGACCTCGAATATCCACTTACTGATTTCGATACTTTTAAATATGTTTCTGTCAGTGAGCAACATACTTTGCAGTGGGTTAATTTGTCTATCAGTCATTCATTTTTTGATGAAGATGGCACCAAAAAATTAGTCAAAAATCCGCTATCAATAGACCCTGACATACTTTACAAAGCCAGCCTGCCAATAGAACATTTCAAATTAGTATTGGCTTGATAAATCAAACCTAAAATATGAAAAAAACAATAATAATACTGTCGTTTTTGGCAGTAATTCTAAATGCTTGCCGCCCCAACGCCAAGCCCGACGAATACAACGCCAAGGCAGCCAATCCAGAATTTTATCATCAGTCGGTCGAAAAACTGACCGAGGTTATTATACACGATATTTTTAGTCCGCCAGTTGCCAGTCGGATTTATACATATACCAATCTCGCTGGTTATGAGGCACTTGTGCCAGCTCATGCCGAGTATCAGACGTTAGGCGGTCGGCTCAAAGGCTTTAAGGGAGTGCCAGTACCCGAAGCCGGGCAGGAGTATTGCTTTCCGTTGGCGAGTGTCAAGGCATTTTTGAGCGTAGCTCGTACACTGACTTTTACGGCTGAGTATTTTGATAAATATGAGGCTACATTGTTTGAAAAATACAAAGCAATGGGTATTCCGTCAGACGTTTACAAGCGGTCAATGGACTATGGCGACAGCGTGGCCTTGCACGTAATGAAATATGCCGCCAAAGACAACTACAAACAAACTCGTGGATTT
>JAYWHT010000112.1:0-27271 GCA_043777595.1 Spirosomataceae bacterium | reverse complement strand
GGTGTTTTTGGGAATGGCCACAGCCACAGGTTTTTCTTGATACACAGAAGCATCGGTAGCATAAACGAGCCGCATGGCATCGTGCTGGTACGACGATTGGTCAAAAAACAACTCGCCTTCAAAATTGCTGGCGAGTTGGGTAAATTTATTTTTCAAGTCTGTTTTCATACTTCTTTCAAATCGGTGCTGGTATTCAGATTGCTATCGGTTTTAGATAAAACTGAACGATGGTGTGCCACACACCCAAAATTTCTCTTATGTCGGTATATATTTTGTTGTCTAAATAAAAAACGTTGTCTTTGAAGCAAATAAACTGCCACTCTACGCCGTCTGTGGCGCAGCCATACAAGACAGGTATGTTCTTGCCCTCGGCTTCATTATACAGCTTTGCACCATACAACTGCGCGGCACATTGCGCTCGCCCATACTCCATGTCTTCGTTTTTGGACTCGACTAACGAAATAATTGGCGATTCGATATACGGTTTGCGTGGGTGCAAGACAAAGAAAAAATCGCAAGCACCTGAAAGGTCTTTTAGAGCATCTACATCTAACTCTTCGCCCGAAAAAAGCGTTATCTCATTTTGGTACGATTCGGCTATTTCTAACAATATGGGTGAAATAATACGCTCCGACTTTGTTTTTTCATTAGTCAACGGCCCTAATTTAGATTTTTTGAGCGTATCTGTTAGCCAATTACTTGGTTCACAGAGAGTTATATCCTCAAACAATGACACATTTTGAGCATCAAGCCCAAATTTACTCGTTACCGTTTTTATTTTTTTAAAATTACTATATCCCATAGTTTTGACGATTTGCACTGTTTTACAAATCTACATACTGTTTTAGTAAAAACAAAACAGGTAAGATTGAGTTATAACAAGGTAACAAAGCAAAAGATATGTTTTTAGATTTACAAAAAACAAATAAACAGTTTACTAACCTAACTTTACTACCATCTCAATACGTTGTTTTTTGGCTTAATCTTTCGTAGTTTTACGGGACATTTTTACAACTAAATACCTCTCCTTTAAAATAAAATGACAAACGAACATTTACAGACTTTTCCGTTACTTACCGACATTCCAGCCCAGTTTCAGATTGAGCCACTCCACCAGCGGCATTACCTTATTGATGGCCAAATGCGTGAATGGAAAGGCGAAACGCACGATGTGCTATCACCAATTATCGACAGGTCGGGCGATGTACCTCAACGCAAGGTCATAGGCAGCTATCCGATTGCTACCGAAACCGAAGCCCTCGAAGCATTGGCATCGGCTGAGGCCGCCTATGCAAACGGGCGTGGCGAATGGCCAAATATGTCGGTAACGGCTCGGATTGCTTGCGTTGAGAACTTCGTGGGCAAGATGTTGGAGCAGAAGACGTTGATTGTCAAGTTATTGATGTGGGAAATCGGTAAGTCTTTTGGCGATTCGACCAAAGAGTTCGACCGCACAGTAGAGTACATTTATGATACCATTGATGCACTGAAAAATATAGATCGTACTTCGTCAAGGTTTACAATCGAAGGCGGCGTAATAGGCCAGATTAGACGTTCGCCGCTGGGCATTGTGTTGTGTATGGGGCCGTTTAATTATCCACTCAACGAAACATATACCACGCTTATTCCAGCTTTGCTGATGGGTAACGTGATATTGTTCAAACCCCCAAAATTTGGAACACTCCTACACTACCCAATGCTCGAAGCCTTTGGTAGTTGCTTTCCAAAGGGTGTTGTCAATACCATTTATGGCCGTGGTGCAGCCGTTGTGCCTGCCTTGATGACTTCTGGCAAAATTGATTCGCTCACACTGATAGGGTCGAGTAAAGTCGCCGACCAACTCAAAAAACTACACCCCAAAAGCAACCGCCTAAGAGCAGTACTGGGGCTTGATGCCAAAAACGCAGGTATCGTTCTCAAAAGTGCCGACTTAGATTTGGCTATCAAAGAATGTTTGCTCGGCTCGTTGTCGTTCAATGGCCAGCGGTGTACTGCTCTCAAAATTTTGTTTGTACATCGGTCGCTTGCACAGACCTTTATTACCAAGTTTAGCGAAGAAGTCGATAAACTCGTTGTCGGAATGCCATGGGACAAGGGCGTGCAGATTACGCCGATTCCTGAGCCAAACAAGCCAGCTTATTTTGCCGACATAATCGAAGATGCCAAAAAATACGGGGCTAAGGTCGTCAATCAAAAAGGCGGGCAGGCTTGTGAGTCGCTCGTGATGCCTACCGTGTTGTTTCCTGTCAATTCACAAATGAGAATATACAGAGACGAGCAATTTGGACCTGTTGTACCGATTGTACCGTTTGATGACCCCGAAGAGGTGATTGATTATGTGATTGAGTCAGACCATGGCCAACAGGTGAGTATATTTGGCGAAGACAGTAACCAAGTAGCCAATTTATTGGACGTAATGGTCAATCAAGTCAGTCGTGTCAATCTCAATTCGCAATGCCAGCGTGGGCCAGACTCGTTTCCGTTTACAGGCCGCAAAGACTCTGCCGAGGGTGTGCTATCGGTAACAAATGCGTTGCACTCGTTTTCTATCAGAACGGTGGTAGCGACCAAAGACAATGCCGCCAATAAGGCACTCATCAATGATATTATTACCGAACACAAATCGCATTTTTTATCGACAAAATACGTGTTTTAGGTAATTGAGAAATAAATAAAAAGCGATGGCTCTGTTAGTAAAATAGCAGAGCCATCGCCTTTTCAGTCTATTCTTCATTGATTTATGGAGTACAACATAACTTATCGGAAATTAGATAAGCCAACTTTCAAAAAAATGGCTTATCGTTAAGTAATTTTTCGATACATTTGATTGATAGTAGCAAATCCATCTATAATAATAAGTAACATGAAACCAGTTTTGAATACATCGTTGCTGCTGGTTGCTATGACAGTTTTGTTGGCAGATTGTAAAAAAAATGATATTTTTCCTGTCATCGAGCCTGACTTCAAAACCACTTGCCTTTTATCAAATTCAAAAGAATTTGATTCTAATGGGCGGGTATTACAAGAATATAAATACGAATATGACACACAAAGAAGGCTCACAAAGTCGTCATGGCGTTTTAATATTTATGATTCAAACATTACTCGATACGAGATTTTTTGGGAGGATATTTATGAATACGACACCGCTGGCTTTTTGGTAAATAGCCAGCGGAAAGGGTTTTGGTACAACGGCTATGTATCACAATATAACATAAACCCCAATGCCAAAATTATAGGAAATACCAAATACAAGTACGAAAACAATCGGCTTGTAGAAGAATATAAGTATGCACAAGTTACGTCAGATTTTGTGATGGAGTTTGCTAATCCTCGTATCGAAATACGCAAATTTGAGTATGATTTGCAAGGAAACGTTGTCAAGTATAGCTTAGAAAACCCAGACGAGCCTACCAAAATTTATGAACTGGCCAATGGCAAAGTAGTAAAAGCGACAGATAAGTATTTTTGGGTTGATGTAGTACAAGAGGTAAATTCACAAGGCTTGGTTACTTTTAGAAAATTTCCATCGGGGCCTTCAAACAAAGATGACATTTATATCAAGACATGGTATGAATATGACGACCGAGGCCGCCTCTTAAAACGGAAAGATGATTATACAGACCCACAAGCAACCAAAATGAACTGGGAATATACCTACGATGATACTCCTACGCCTGAAAGTACGTTACCCCTTCCCAAAGGTTATCCTAAACAGTATTATCCAGAGGGTAGCAAACAATATAACGTAACACGTGAGGCTCTTTTTTATCTTTATGCCAATGAAAAAGACTATAAAAAAAACCTTGATATAAACTGGTCATACCTTTACAACAAAGAAAAACTACCCGTAAGTCGTGCCAAAAAAGGGCAAGCCAACAATAGTTTAGAACAGACAAAATATGAATATGTGGGCTGCCAATAGCTAAATGGCAGTGCGTATTTAGTTTATGGTGTTGAGTAATTGGTTTTGTAGATTTAAGATTTGACAACTTTTAAAAAGTTGTCAAATCTTAAAAACCCGCCAAAATTGGCAAAAGACAATGGTTCTGTTAGTAAAATAGCAGAGCCATTATTTCTGGTCGGTATTCAACCGCTTCACAACCAAATATAACGGATAGCTTAGTACCAAAAAAATAAGCGCATAACGGCTACTAAGTGGGTCTTGAATGGCGGCACCAACCAAAAACAAAACCGATGCCACCAGCGCAACGATTGGTATAAGTGGGTAGCCTGGTACTTTCCATTTGCGTTCGAGATTTGGCTCGGTTTGGCGCAACCGCAACAGCGATGCAAAGCCCGAAGTATAGCCCAACACAAAGAAAAACGTAGCAATGTCCGAAAGCCGCCCACTGATTTCTTTTCCTGTTAGTATAAAAATAATAGCCGCACCAATCGACAATATCATAGCTACCGTCGGTGTGCCTCCAAGGTTTACTTTTGTGCCTTGTCTCAAAAATAAGCCGTCTCTACTCATCGAATATAACACTCGTGGGTTGAACATCACTTGGGCATTGACGATACCCAAAATCGAAATCATCAGAAAAAAAGTAAGAATATTACCAGATTTTTCGCCAAAAATTAGCTTGATAGTGTCGGCGGCGGCCAATTTTGATTCTTGCAAGATAGGCATCGGCAGAATATACAGTATGGCAGCATTGACCAATAAATAAATAGCAACAATCAAGGCCAAGCCGCCAAGCATAGATTTGGGTAGATTGCGAGCGGGGTCGGCATCTTCTTCGGCAAAATAGGCGGCTGTGTGCCAGCCGTCAAAAGTATAAAAGATGGCTTGCAACGAAAAAATAATTGCCCCAAGCAAAGAGCCATTTTTGACAACCCTCACAGTAGTATCGGCCACTTGACTAACGGGGACATCTTGCCCAAAAGTAAAACAAATGATAACAAACACAAAGAGGCCAATGGCTTTGACAAAACTCATGATTTCTTGCGCTCGGCTGGCCGCTCGCAGGCCCGTCCAATGCAAAAGCCCCAACAATAGCAATATAACGATAGCCATAATTGATTCATAACCAGCAATATTTGGCCAAAGCAGTGCAATGTATTCGCTCATGGTATATGCCCCAAAAGCAGTAGCCGACGAAGTACCCAACCAGCTATTGAACCCCACCACAAACCCTGCATAGCTACCAAAAGCCCGCTGGGAATAGACATACCACGCACCAGCCCGTGGCATAGTAACACCCAACTCAATGGTACACAACACCCCCAACAACGCATATACACTCACCAAAACCCAAACACCCATGATGAGGTAAGGGTCGCCGAGCTGGGCAGCAATGATGCCTGGCTTGCGTAATATACCTGTGCCAATAGTGCCGCCAATGGTTACGGCTATACCAAAGCCAACACCGAGAATTTTTAGTAATTGATTGGAGGATTTTTCAGTAGATTGCATTGAATTATAGATTTAGTGGCACAATTTATGCTTTTTTGGCGTTCGATAATTACATTTTGATTTAATTTGTACCAAATCCAAATCAATGTGCCAATATAGTACTGATTTACAATAAATTACACCTTGTTTATTCAATTTTACTAAACCTAACAACAATGACCTCACAACCAGCACCAGCACAAATATTCGACGAACTCAAACAAACCATTGAGGGCTATATCGCTGCCTTAGACAATTATTCTGATGAGCAATTTACCCACAAATCTGCCGAAGATGTCTGGTCGTTAGGGCAAATGTACGAGCATCTGTCTGTGTCGGCTTCTTATTTTTTTTTGGCCAATACCCTACGATGTTTAGAGCAGCGCAAGGGACAAATAGGTGGCGACAAAAATCAGTATGGCGATAATTTATACAAGTACAATAGTTTTCCGCCTATCAAAATCAGAATCCCCGATGCCGTCCGTGGCCCAGAGCCAGTAGCCAAAACTCGTGCTGAATATCAGACATTATTTACAAAAATAATAGCCGATGCCAAAGACTTGATAGTACCAATAACCAACGACTTAGGCCAATACAAGTGCATACAGCCCGCCTTTGGGTGGCTCAATGCCCATGAGTGGTATCATCTGATGGAAATGCACTTTCGGCATCACTTACGCCAACAAACTGATTTGGAGGCTACTGTAAACTAATTGGTGTAAATTGGCAAAGTGATTGGTATCAATGCTTAGAATTATTGTTGAAATATATGACAATACAACGCTACCAATAAAGCAAAAAAATAATAGCTTATTCACATTACGCAACTAAAAAGTAACTCCGTAGGTGTGTACTGTTGATAGTCAAAATGAGTAATTGAATAGTAAAGCCCCAGCGGGGCGGCCTGCTGGCAGGTTACGCTTATGGCCATTGCTGCTGCTGCTACCATTGCGGTAGTACGTCAATAGTACGCCCCTTTGAGACTTTTGCGTAACATGAGTAGTTTATAATCCGAGTATAGAAACGATACACAACCAAAAAAGCCGTATTCTTGCATAAATACCAAATCCTTAACCAATAATCCAGATGAAAAAAATACTGTTAGTCATTAGTCTTTGGTCGTTAGTCGTGAGCGGTTACTCTCAAAATACCTCTCCCTGGCAAATCGTGGCCACAGACATCAACCCAGCCAAGTATTTTGGTGTAACTGTTGCCAATGGCATGGTGGGTATTGTATCGTCGCCTCAACCAATGCAAGTACAAGATGTAGTACTAAATGGTGTATATGACTACTACCAGCGTGGCCGAGTGTCTAATATTTTAAAGTCTTTTAACCATGTCAATATGTATTTGGACGTGGACAAACGCCGCATCGGTCGGGCCGATATTCAGAACTACGCCCAGACCTTAGACATGAAAAAAGCCCAGCTCGTTACTACCTTCGATGTGGGCGATAAGATTTCGGTCAAGCATACTATTTTGTCTCTCAGGCACTTGCCATTTACGGCGCTGGTCGATGTAGAAATTACGGCCAAAAAGGACTGCGAAATCACCCCCGCCAGCGTCATCGAAGCACCTACTCACCTCAACGACATCAAAAATATTTATGCTGAAATAGACCGCCCACACGTTACTATTCCATTGATGAGTTCGGTAGCCAAAAGTCCTACGGGGAAAGTTACGGTAGCGGCCTCGAATAGTTTTTTGTTTGACGAACCCCACGGCCAAGAGCCTCGCCTGATTCACGAAGATTGGGACAATAATATGCACTTATTAAAATTCTACAAAAACCTAAAAGCAGGCCAAAAGTACCGTTTTTCGGTGGCAGCGTCAGCTATTTCGAGCGTACACAACGAGTTTCCGTTGAACGAAGCCGAGCGGCTCACCATCTTTGCCAAACTCGAAGGCCGTGAACGTTTGCTCAAATACCACGAAGCAGCATGGGAAAAACTCTGGCAGTCGGATATTCAAATTGAAGGTGACCTACAAGCCCAGCGAGACGTGCGTTTTGCGCTATATCACCTTTACTCGTTTGTGCGTGAAGGCAGTCGTTTGAGCCTTTCGCCAATGGGTTTGTCGGGGTTGGGTTATAATGGCCATGTGTTTTGGGATACCGAACTCTGGATGTACCCACCACTGTTGATTTTACAGCCCGACATCGCTCGCTCAATTCTTGACTATCGTTTTGATAGATTAGAAATGGCCAGACGCAATGCCTACGAGCATGGCTACAAAGGAGCGATGTTTCCGTGGGAATCGGCAGAAAGTGGCGGCGAAGACACCCCAGTTTGGGCTTTGACGGGGCCATTCCAGCATCACATTACTGGTTGCATTGGCTGGGCTGCCTGGAAATACTATCAGGTAACAAAAGACAAACAATGGCTACGTGAAAAAGGCTACCCACTACTCAAAGAAGTTGCTACCTTTTGGTGTAGTCGTGTAGAGCGCAACGGTGCAGGTAAGTACGATATTAAAAACGTGATTGGGGCCAACGAATGGCAAGAAAACATTGACAATAACGCCTTTACGAATGGCATGGCCAAAACCGTACTGCTCAACGCCACACAAGCCGCTACCGAACTCGGCCTCACACCCGACCCCGACTGGAAAGTAGTATCGGACAATATTCCAATACTAAAATTTGCCGACGGCACAACCCGTGAAAACGCCACTTACGACGGCGTAACCATCAAACAAGCCGATGTAAATCTGCTGGCTTATCCGCTCAAAGTTGTGTCAGACGAAGTCAATATCCGTAAAGACATGGCCTATTACGAGCCTCGCTACTCACCCGAAGGCCCAGCTATGGGGGTTGCCATTCTTTCTACATTATGGTCGAGATTGGGCGAACCCGAAAAAGCCTATACTTATTTTCAGAAAGGTTATGTACCCAATAAAGTACCTCCCTTTGGCGTAATTTCAGAATCGGCAGGTGGCACCAATCCGTACTTTGCCACGGGCGCAGGCGGAATGTTACAAAGCGTAGTATCGGGTTTTGGGGGCTTGGATATTACCGACGGTGGTGTTGTTCAATTAAAAACCAAACTACCAAAAGCTTGGAAAAGTCTCAAAATAACAGGTGTTGGAGTTGAGAAAAAAACGTTTGAAATAAAATAAAACAACAATAAATCTCGCTTCTTCAAACAAACGCTATTAGATAGATTTACCTAATTTGAAAACCTCACCAACAAAGTTTGATTTTGTTGGTGAGGTTTTTACTTATAAAATGTGCAATCTGTCTGTTTTGTGAAAGTAAAGTATAGTTTTGTTTAATTTTTTCAAAAAATATTTATAAATACTATCTACAAAAGACACTATATTCTGTTTTTTTCTACAAATTGCGGTATAATTGATTTCTCTTTACGTTATCAAATCTGCAAACTATGCTACGACTGTTTCCTAAACACATTGGTATCTGGGAAGGTACATATACCCGCATTAGCCCCGAAGGCCAGCTTATAGACCGCTGGAAAAGCCGCCTCACGATTCGTATGGAAGGCGAGCGAGGCTATCATCAAATCAATGAATATATGTGGGACGATGGCCATGTAGAGTTTCATGACTTTGGTGTGGCTCAATTTGATGAAAACTGGGAACTACAATTTGACAATCCACGTATATTGGGCCACGCCTGGGAAACCCAAAACTCTGTCAATTTAATTTGGGAATACAAAGACCGACCAGGCTCAAAACTCTACGAAATGATAGACCTTATTGGTGTTGACGAGCGTACTCGGATTCGGACTTGGAAATGGTCGTACTATGACCAGTTTGAGGGCTTGACGATGATTCACGAAAAGAAAACCAGCGACGACCCCAACCAAGACCCTACTTTTTGGGACGATTTGGCCAGCAAAAGATTCATGGGCGAAAGCCGTAGTAATAAATAATTTTGAATGATTGAATGAGAGAATGACTGAGTAACTTAGTTTTATTTCAATTATTCCACCATTCAAAATTCATACATTCAATCATTCAAAAAATGACTATCACCGAAAAAATAATGGCCTACAACAGTGGCCGAGACAAAGTAACGCCAGGCGAACTGGTCTGGACAGATGTGTTTAGCGTAATGACGATGGACTATTTGGGCAAAGAAACTTTCAGAATGTTTGACTCACTCGGCACGGGCGATGTCTTTGACAAAGAGCGAGTTATCTGTGTCTCTGACCACCTCGTGCCGCCACCCACGCCGCAGTTTGCAACGATGCTCAACGAATGGCGAGCGGCTGTGAAAGCACACGACATTAAGTATTTTTATGACTTGGGGCGGCAAGGCATAGCCCACCAGATTATGGTAGAGCAAGGCCATGTATTGCCAGGCAAAATCAGCGTTGGCACAGACTCTCATGCCAATACTTACGGAGCAGTAGGGGCTATGGGCAACGCCGTGGCGGTGTCGGACGCTGCGGTGGCTATGGCCACTGGCAAAAGTTGGTTTAGAGTACCAGAGCAAGTTAAGTTTTATGTAACAGGTACGTGGCAGCCTTGGGTAATGGCCAAAGACCTAAGCCTGCATATAATGGGTATGATGCATTGGAACGGCCACCTGATTTACAAAACCTTAGAATTTGCAGGCCCCGCTATCGATGCCTTAGACATGGCTGGCCGCATGACGCTCTGCAACATGACGGTGGACTTGGGTGCCAAAAATGGCATCATTGCCCCTGACCAAAAAACGATAGATTTCTTACGGCCAGTACAAAAAGGCTCGTGGGACATGATAGCCTCCGACTCTGATGCCAACTACGAAGCCGTTTATGAAATTGATATAACCAACCTCGGCCCAACGGTGTCGATGCCCGACAAATTGGACGACGTTGTGCCTGTCGAAAAAGTGGTTGGAACAAAGTTTAACAAGGCTTTTGTCGGTACTTGTACCAATGGCCGCTTAGAAGACATTGCGATGGTAGCCAAGATTTTGGAAGGCCAGCAAGTACACCCCGACGTAAATTTTTTGCTTGTGCCAGCCAGTACTCAAATCATGAAAGATGCCATAAAAGCAGGGTATATCTCAATATTGCTCGATGCAGGCGTAGCCGTGGACACTCCAAGCTGCTCGGCTTGTGCAGGCATACACACGGGCGTAGCAGGCGATGGCGACATAGTACTAAGTGCAGGCAACCGCAACATGAAAGGCCGTATGGGGTCAAAAAATGCAGCTATTTATCTTACCAGCCCAGCCGTAGTAGCAGCATCAGCATTGAAAGGCGTAATTGTGGACCCGAGGAGGGGCTAGTTTTGAATGATTGGGTGATTGAATATTGGATAAAAAATAGAACTCAAAGCTACCATGAAAGAGGATTTTGTGAAAGAAATGCTTCTAAAAACCAAGCAATTAACTTTAAGAAGTATAAAAGTTTTTCAATCATTACCCAAAACTGAAGAGTCAAAGATAATAGGCAAACAGTTTTACGGTCTTCGACTTCTGTTGGTGCAAATTACCGAGCAGTGTGTAGAGCAAGGAGTAGAGCAGAGTATTTTTCAAAATTAAGTATCACTATCGAAGAAACTGACGAAACAATGTTTTGGATAGAAATTATGATTGAATCTGAAATTATGACAAAAGAAAAATTAGACAAATTATATAGAGATTACGAAACTGTAATTAAAATTTTGGCAACAGCCCGAAAAAACACCCAAAAATAAATTCAAACACCCAATCATTCAATCATTCAAAAATGTTAATTCGAGGAAAAGCCTGGACATCAAGAGAATACGTCATGTCGTTTGATATGGTCGTACAACGTTTCTGGACATCGGCCATCGATAAAACCGAAAATGCCAAATTTATAATGGCTGGTGTCGATGCCAAATACGACAGCGAAAATGCCTTCAAAGACGAGGGCTACACTTTCATTGTGGCCGCACACAACTTTGCTGGCGGCGGCAAGTCTATTGAACATTGTGTAACTGGCCTCATGGGTGCGGGCATACAGGCAGTTTTTGCCGATTCGTTTGCCCGTTTGCAGTTTAGAAACGCCATCAATTACGGCCTGCCATTTGTTACAGCCAAAAATGCGATAGACATGGTGTCGACAGGCGATGAACTGGAATACAACCTCGAAACCTGTGAACTCAAAAATCTGACTACTGGTCAAACTATGTTTACCTCGCCCGTAGCACCATTTGTGGCCGAAGTAGCACAAGCAGGTGGGCTGATGGATTTTATTAGAGAAAAAATAAAGAATAGTACTGTGGGAGAGTTGCGGTAAATATTTTTGTCAAGTTGTCAAGAAAAATGTATTTTTGTTAGAAAATAAAAATCAATAATGAAAACAATGACAGTTGGTGATTTGAAATCCCATTTCTCTGAAGTCTTGCAAGATGTTAAGACGGGTCAAGAAATAGCTATATCTTTTGGGAAAAAGAAAGAAATAGTAGCCTATTTGATACCCAAAACGGCCCGAAGAGCCATAGCTCGACAATTAGGTATTTTGAAAAACAAAGGGACAGTTACACTTCGAGAAGATTATAAGATGACAGAGGAAGAATTTTTGGGATTATGAGTTATTTATTAGATACACATACGCTTATTTGGGCCATTACAAATCCACAAAAATTATCAAATAACGCAAAAAATATTTTACAAAACTCTAATAATGAAATACTTGTGAGTGCTATTAGTTTTTGGGAAATATCGCTTAAAAGTGCTGTACAAAAAATTCAATTAGAAAATATTACACCCGACGATTTCTTGCAAGCAGCTATCGAAACAGGATTTAAGATTATTTCACTTGATGCAACTACTGCTGCTTCGTATCACTTATTGACCGCCAATTACCACCGTGACCCATTTGATAGAATGTTGATTTGGCAGGCTATTCAAAACAAGTACTATTTTATTAGCAAAGATGAGCAGGTTCAAAAATACCAAAGCGAAGGACTAAAATTGATTTGGTGATGTAATAAAACAAACAAATGCAAGAAATAATACATATCACCAATTTTTTACAAAAACGATTTGAGGCACTACAAACCCTTGATATGAAACGTATTTTGCCCCTTTTTGCCGAAAATGCCGAAGTGGTAGATGCCAGCAACAACGTAACAAGTGCCGAGGTATATCTAAAAAAATACTTGCCGCTCTTCAAACGATTGAAAATAAACAACGTCAAGATTACAGACATTGTACTACGTGAAAACAAGGCATATACGCTCGAAAAATACGATTTTGATGCCGAGGTCTTTAATTCGAGAACCAAAATAAAAGGTCAAGTGGCTATGAGTTGCGTACTGCAACAAACCGGCGGCCAATGGAAAATAGTACAGTATTGTGTGTCAAATACCTTTAACGACCAACTAATTAGTATTCTGAATCAAATAGATGAAAAAAAACTACGCAAAAGAAAAAATCAAGAACGGTGAGGCGATATTAGGAGTAATTTCTAATACATCAGACCCTATGATTGCCGAATTTTGTGGCTTCGGTGGCCTTGACTATTACATGATTGACTGCGAACACGGGGCCATCAACATCAACCAAGTACAAGACATTGTACGGGCTTGTGAGGTATCGGGCATTACGCCTATGGCACGGATTCGTAGCACCGACCCCAAACTTATTTTACAGTTTATGGACGTGGGTATAATGGGCGTAATGATGCCTGGCGTGAGCGAAGTATCAGAAATTGAGACACTTGTGGCCTCAATAAAATATCCCCCTCTGGGGACAAGAGGCCTCGGCCCTGTACGAGCATGGGACTTTGGTTTGGGCAAAATGCCACAGGCTGAATATGTAACTTTTGCCAACGAACAGACACTCGTACTACCCCAAATCGAAGACATAAAAGCCGTAAAAAACATCGAAGCCTTGTGTAAAGTACCCGGCCTTGACGGTTTTATTATTGGCCCACGAGACTTGGCTATGAGTATGGGCTTTTATGACGGCCCCGCCCACGACGAAGTAAAAAAAGCGATTGACCGTGTTTTTGAAGTTGTGCTGGCTCACAACCTCATCATTGGCACAACAGCCGCCACAGGCGAGCAAGCCAAAGCCTTGATAGACAAAGGGGCAAAAATCATTATGAATTATGTAGGCGGAATGTTGGCACAATCAATAAAGGCGTTTCGCCCCCCAGCCCCCGAAAGGGGAGTAATAAATTGATAAAACTATTTTTTTAACTATAAAATAAAGTCCCCATCGGGGATTTAGGGGCCTATGACCACTCTCATCGTACTTTTCAATCTCAAAGCAGGTATTTCAGAAGCCGACTACGAGACCTTTGCCAAAACGTTGGACATTCCAACCGTTACAAGTCTTAAATCAGTTGCCGATTTTAAAGTTTATAAATCTTATGGCATCTTTGGCTCTGATGCTACCCCACCCTACCGCTATTTTGAAATCATCAACTTCTCGACTGTGGACGAACTCGTGGGCGACATGAGCGCAGAACCAAAAATGGCAGACCTGCCAGCCAAATTTGCCGAAATGGCCGATAGCCCCGTGTTTATATTGACGAATGAGATTTGATTTATGCCACCAATACAGTACTTACAACACAAACTATTACCACTGTTGAAAGATAGCAGTAACTTTACCGACTCAACAGGTGAAGTCGATACTGCGTTGATGGGCTATTTAGAAAAATGGTTCAATGAACTAACTGGTGTAATCGTTGCTACCGAAACAGACCCTAATAGAATAAGGTACTTGCGGTTGGCTGCTTGTATAGCCATTGATATAAAATCAGGTAATTTTACAGCCAAAGATTACTTGAAATTATTTCAAAATTTTAGCGATTCACCAACTGTCAGCATCTTCCAAAGTTTTGACGATGCCATTACTGAGGCTTTCCCTCTGCCTATTGCCAATTATAGTACACGAGACAAAGTTCAATATGCAAGAGTAATGACATTCAAACAGTATGATGAAAGGTATCTAAAATCAACGACTCGGGCAGCACTTTCAACACCACGAAAGAAATCACCTTTGGCCAAAAATGCACATAAGCATCGTAACTTAGATTTTGATGATACAACAACCTGGGCAGATTACTATTTGAATGACGATAAACAAATCCCTTTCAAAAAAATAAAGCCAACCCTCACAATGCGTGCTGGTAATGATTGGGCTTGGATTACTCCCAAAGATGAGTTAGAAGATACTATTAATGATTTAAAAGCAGCTGGAAAGTTAAACATCGGCCAGATTATTGCACTAAGATTAGGGTTGATATTGGAAGATTTAGCATTTTCAACAGATAATGGGTACATCTATTTTGTGTATCCCCCCAATTTTAATGAACCCGTTTATCAACCCACCGCTATTTTGGCTAAAGGTTGGAAATGGCAACATGGTTTTATTTCGTACAAAAAACAGGATTCTTATGGTCGAACTTTTGATTTTTCGGGATTAAAGCCTAATTTTAAGGAACGTATTCATCACGGATTCCCTGCCGCCAATTACCATTTCAAGGCTTTTGTGGTTGGTAGTAGAACTAAAAAAGTCGATGAAGTCAATGATATGATGAGTAAAGAATCGCAAAAAAGAATATATGAAGAAGCAGTAGCACGATTTAAAAAAATTAAACTCGTATGACCCAAGCAGGAACAAAACTAATAGAAGCCATTAACCAAAAAGGGTCAAGCGAGATTTATATTTGGCTCGATGAAGTACTAAGAGACGACAAAGGCAGCCCATCGCCTATGCCTCATCTTAGGGAGTCACCTAATAGTATCATAACTTGGACTCACGACTTTGTAGATAGACCTACCAAGCGACTAATAGAAGAAAATCTATGGCTGTTGCTCAAACATAGCGTATCTGAATATGGTCAAGCCACATCTGTTGATGCTACGCTTTATGTTGAAGCCTTGCTGTCTGTTTTTGAAGAAATAGAAGCATTGGAACGTTTCAAATATGATTTGTACAAATTGGTTGAGCAACGCCCCTTTGAAAAATTGGTCTATGGGCAAGCCAGAAACTTGTATTTGGTCATGCTCAATGTCTATATAAATTGGCTTGATATGGTAGATGTGGAAGAATCAAAATTAGATAATTATTTTATCAACGAATTGCCCCACTATAAAGACACACCATTTTTTCAGGTTGCGTTGCGGTATTTTCATAAAAAGAAGGATTATGAACCTTATTTTAACTTTTGTAGTGAAATAATAAAATATACCAATACGAACGATGATGCTTACTGGTTGGTCGATGCCACAGAAGAATATTTTGACTATACGGACGGCAACATGATGCTGTACCTATCACAATGGATTATAGAAACCACCGAAAAGCAGGATATAAATCAGATTTGGTGGGCTAACTACAAATCGAAAGTAACAAAATGGCTCAAACGAGTAAAAAAAGAAGTAAAAACCAAACAACGAATAGTACTCCGTCCAGAATGGATTGAAATGGTATTACTCATGGTTGATGCCCCCAATGAAAAAAAATATGGCAAAATTTCCTCTCTGATAAAGGACTCAACTTATTTGGACAAACATACTAAAATAATTGTTAAGAATGCTTTTTCTCTATTAACAGGGGGAAAAAATAACGACACTGATACAAATGGTATAGCCGGATTTACGGCTTATTTTGATAGCCCCAAGAAAAAAAATTAGCAGCATAATCAAATGGCAGAACGGAAATCTCTAATATGGAACTTGACTGATGAGCAACTCAAAGATATGTTTTGGGATAAGCTGCTTTTGGACAAAAAAGCAATAGCAGAACTATGCGCCACCAACGAGGATATTTTACGAATATATCAAGATATTGGGCTTGATTTTACTGATAAAACGCTAAATAATATTCCAGAAATTGAGTTTATCTATGCCGTTGATAACCACGAAATTGGTAGTTATTGTTTCCCTTTTGGGACAACCGTTACAAAAAAAACCAAAGCCCCCTCTGTAGATGACTTTATGACTACGATTGATAAAGCGATTGGTTGGAGGGCATTTTTTGAGGATAACAATATAAACAGAATTATGCTCAACGAGCATATTGACGAACTAAAACCGCTTTACAATAAAGTAGTTATACAGAATGGAGCGATAAAAAATAATCTCATAGGCCTTGAAAATGCACTACAATCATTGCAAGGAAACGAAACCAATACGTGGGCGGCTCTCAAAGACTTAGATACAATAGAAGAAAACCTATATTTATTTTCGGCTATTAGTTCTGGTGTGTTCCAAGATGCTGTTAAGAGTTTTACAGATATTCTCAAAACAAAAATTTGGTTCAACTCTTACGATATTTCCAAAGGCTTGACAGGTACAGACAACGAAAAAGACTTGATAGTTAGTGTTTTTAGAGATTGCCAATCTACTGAGTTTGCTTTTGAACTTTTTGAAAAATGGGCTGAGTCGGTACGCAAAAAAGAAGATAAGCTAATAAAATCGCTGGAGCAGGTGATTGCAAGCATTGCCAACGACTGCCACGTCATAGACCGAGTGCTACAAATCAACAAACGATTTGCTGATTTGTATGAAAGTAATGAGCTGTCTAAGCGCTATGTATTACTACTGTTTTCTTCTACAAACTACTCGACTTCGTTAAAAACAAATCCAAAAATAGACGAGAAGCTACCAATAATTGGTGGCAGAAAAATAAATATTTTCAGGTCGGTGTCTCAATATTTTTTACACCATCTCAGCACTTCATCAGAAACTGACAATTCAAAAAAAGTACAATCAGAGATTGAATACCTTTACAAATTGTACAGAATAAAGACATTCCCGCATCCTGACTATGATATAGATACTCAAGACATAAAGCAAAATATAGAAAAACTGTATGAAGCATTTTTGATAAACAATTCGGCCGATAGTTATAAAAATTTCGTAACTACTTATGATGGTTTAAGTGCAGCAATAGCTACGTTTAAGGATAAACTGAGTTATACGACATTAAATGCCCTTATCCAACAATTAACCGATCAGATTACAAATATAGAAAGTAGTAAAAAAATTGAATTTTTGGATGAAGCCTTAGATAGTTTACAAAACTACCACATCTATACCACAGCAATTTATAGAGCTGTACAGTATGAAGTATTCACCGACAGACAATCAAGGTTAAATGTAAAACCCGCAGGCGATGCCTACATTAGAGCCATCAACCACCACTTGCCATTGCTACTGTTTTTTACTGATTATCATTCTGAGGGTGTACATGAACCTCTCATTGCAATCACAAAAGCTGTTCACGGTGCTTATGAAGAAACCAGTAAAGAAAAGAGGGACAAGAATATAATAATCGCTGTCAAAGGTTATCTTAAAACAAAAACTCCTATTAGTGCTAAAGGTTTTTCGTCTGATGAGTACGAGTCAAGATTGATATATTATATTATTTTCTTGATTTTGCCTAATGCTGATGAAGATAATAAATACAAGCCTGATTATGAAATACTAAAAGAGGTTGAATATGATTTAAAGCAATTAGAGCATTATATAAATAAAGGCGAAGCTGAAAACAAGCAAGTAATAATTGATACCTATCTCAATTTTATGTTTGTTTATGTGTGGAGTTTAAGACGGATTGGCAACTATGATGACTCTACAAAAAAGGCCAGCGAAATATATGAAAATAATGACCTGCACGCCCAAGATGACCCACGATTCTATCATGGCATTATGCTCAATTATTATTGTGAGTTTAGAAAGAAAATAGATGACTGCTACCCCTCTACACCTGTAATTGGTGCATTAGACAAAATAAAAAGAGAAAATAAACCGCTGGCAGAGACCCTCGTGGGTTATTTAACGCTCTCCATAGAAGCAGCGTACGAGGCAATCGAAAAATACCAAATTAAGAGAGAAAAAAAAATTGGTAGTGATGGTTGGTATTGTGAGAAAAAAGAAAGACCAATCAATCGCTCTACAAAGTTTTATTCAGCCGCTCTCAACTCGATTATTTATATTAGTTCATTCAAATATTATCTTACCGACAATCCCGATGATTTAGATGTCAGCAAGTATCTGCGTGGTGCTGGTTATTTAAAAAGTTTAGAAACTACTACGACAGACTACCCAGAATATCAGCATACAGAGGCTTTTTTAGAATATTGCGAAGCAGTAGAGTTGTTGAACAAAAGACAAATGAGTGAGGCAAAAAACAAAATAGAGTGTGCTGAAAAAGCATTTGAAAAATGTCTTACAATAGATTCAAAATACGATGAACCGTTTGGGCTTAAAGAAAAAATTAAAGAGTTCAAAGTTCGACTAACAGGCGTGAGTAATATTAAAAATCAATTAACAAAGCCGTCATCATTAACTTCTCGACCGTGGATGAACTTGTAGGCGACATGAGCGCAGAACCAAAAATGGCAGACCTGCCAGCCAAATTTGCCGAAATGGCCGATAACCCTGTGTTTATATTGACGAAGTCCATTGAGTGATTGGTGATTTTTTCATTGAGTGATTATTTCTTACAAAATAATGGCTAAATATTATGGCACGAATTGGGCAGGAAGATTTTAATGAAATTTTCAAGAAACGCACAAAAGATTTTGCGGTAAATGTGGTTTTATTTTGCAAAAAGCTTCCAAATAATTACATCGACAAAGTAATCATCAATCAATTGGTTCGTTCTGGGACATCGGTAGCCGCAAACTACCGTGCCGCTTGCCGTTCTCGTTCAGAAGCAGAATTTTACGCTAAAATGTCTATTGTGGTAGAAGAAGCCGATGAATCTCAGTTGTGGTTGGAAATTATCAAAGAAGCAAACATTGATATTTCAGAAACTTGTCAAGTGCTTCACAAAGAAATATCAGAACTTGTAAAAGTATTTGCAAAAGCCAGAAAAACAGTATCCGATAAACGAGATAAAAATCATTGAGTGATTGAGTGAGTTCTGATGGAGTGATTAACTACGTTCATTCATAAATCTCTTATCCCCCCAACGAAAATCACTCAATCCCCCAATGAAAAATCACTCAATGATACAATCACCAATCACTCAATGAAAATTCAATGAAAACCGTCATCATCACTGGCTCTGGCCGTAAAAAGGGAATAGGCGAAGCCTTGGCACTGCGCTTTGCATCAGAAGGTTACAATGTGGTTGTTTCAGACATTGGCGTGGCCAAAGGTTCAGAATTTGCTGCCGAACACATTGGTAACAATGCCGAAATGGACGAAATCGTGGTAGCTTGCCAAGCTGCTGGCGGGCAAGCCATTGGCATCGTGTGCGATGTACGCTCGGCGGCATCGTGCCAAAATTTAGTCCAGAAAACTGTCGAAGTATTTGGTAGTGTGGACGTACTAATCAACAACGCTGGCGTGGGCTATTTGATGGAGGCCTTTGTTGATTTTAAAGAAGAAAGCTGGGACGCTGTACTTGACGTAAATCTCAAAGGTGCATTTTTATGCTCACAAGCCGTCGCTCGACAGATGATAAACCAAGGCACGGGTGGTAACATTATCAATATTGCCAGCCAAGCTGCCAAATCGGGTTTTCCATTTGCGGCGGCTTACACGGCTTCTAAGCATGGTTTGGTGGGCTTGACACGCTCTAATGCCGTAGAATTGGGCAAATTTGGTATCAGAGTAAATGCCGTTTGCCCCAACCACATTACGACTGGGCTGGGCGATTGGCAAAATAGATTTTTTTCTGAAAAACTCGGCCTCGACTACGACACTTACCTGCAAGGCATCAAAGACCGCAACCCGATGGGCCGCACAGGCGCAGTAGAAGATATTGCCAAGGCTTGCGTTTTTTTGGCCTCAGACCAAGCCAGCTACATCACAGGCGAAGCCATGAACGTAAGCGGAGGCGAGGAATATCATTAGAATTGATTAAAATTGTGGATAATTTGAATTCATCATATTAAATTTATTATGTCAGCAATAGAAATAAAACAAAAAATGCACAATCAGATAGATTTTCTTTTTGAGCAAAATGATATAGAAGATTTGGCGGCAAATATTGAGTACTTTTTTCAGAATCGTCAAATATATTTCGACAGCACTTCACCTGTTTTTGTAGAAAAACTCAACGAATCATTGATTCAAAATGTCGAATTGGGTATTGACAGTTCTGAGTTAAGACAAAAAGTAAAACAATGGCTTACAAAGTAGTTTACTCTAACAATGCACAAGAAGACCTGCATCGTATTTTAGATTATCTTACAGAATATCAAAGTTTTGCGGTAGCTGAAAAATTTGCAGACTATCTTATTTCTGTTACAGATATGCTTGGTTTTCACCCTTATTCGGGACGTTCTCACAGGATATTGTCTTCGGTAAGAGAGTTTCCTGTCAAGCCCTATTAGATAGTTTTTTATACTGTTTTAGAAAACTTGAACACCATTCATATACTCAATATTATAGACTCACGAAGGCAATTCAACAGTTAAGCTCATACCCAATGTACCGACTCGGCATAGACATAGGTGGCACGTTCACCGACTTAGTATTGTTAGAAGAACAAACAGGAAACTTGTTTTTTGGTAAAACCCTCACCACTTACGACAACCCAGCCAATGGTATAGTCAAAGGTACTGTTGAGCTACTTGACAGAGAAAACATTGCGCTCTCGCAAGTACGCAACATTGTGCATGGTACAACCCTCGTAACCAATGCCGTGATAGAGCGGCGTGGTGCCAAAACAGGCTTGATTACGACCAAAGGTTTTGAAGACGTTTTGGAAATTGGTCGTGAACTACGCTATGATATTTACGATATTTTCTTGACAGTTCCCGAACCACTTGTGCCACGTAATTTACGATTGGGAGTGTCAGAACGAATTGACTATCAAGGAAATATCGTTATGCCCATTGATTTTTTAGAAATAGAAACCCAAATCGACAGATTGGTTGCCGAAGGCTGTGAGTCTATTGCTGTTTGCTTTTTGCAGTCTTTCACAAATCCCGTCCATGAGCGAGCCGTAGGCGATTTTATTAAGGCCAAATATCCACACCTTTACGTGAGTTTATCGGTGGACGTAATGCCTGAGATTCGTGAATATGAACGTACTTCGGCTACAACCATGAACGCCTATGTGCAGCCCATTACCGATCAATATTTGAGTAATTTGCGAGATAGACTCAAAATACTTGGTTTTGAGGGGACGATTGAAATCATGATTTCGTCGGGCCGACTGACGAGTTTAGATGGCGCACGCAAAACACCGATTCAACTCTTGGAATCGGGGCCTGCGGGAGGTACAATGGCGGGGGTTTTTTATGGAAAACTAACGGGTATCAAAGACCTGCTGGCCTTTGATATGGGCGGCACAACGGCCAAAGCATCTATGATTTTTGACCTAAAACCCGAAATCACCAATCAATTTGAAGCCGCAAGGGTTATGCGTTTCAAAAAAGGCTCTGGCTTGCCTGTGCGTATTCCAGTTATTGACATGATAGAAATTGGTGCAGGCGGCGGCAGTATTGCTTATGTCGATAAATTGGGACTATTGAAAGTTGGCCCCGAAAGTGCCGCCTCAGAACCCGGACCAGCTTGCTATGGTCGTGGTGGGAGTCGGCCTACGGTAACCGATACCGACTTGGTGCTGGGGTATTTGAATCCAGATTATTTTTTGGGCGGAACAATGCAACTCGACCTCGAAGCCGCTCGCAAGGCCATTGACGAGCATTTGGCCAAACCGCTCAATATCAGTATCGAAGCCGCCGCAATGGGCGTGCATCGTATCGTAAACGAAAACATGGCCAATGCCGCACGGGTACATATTCTCGAAAAAGGCCATGACCCACGACTATATAGCATGACGGCTTTTGGCGGTGCTGGCCCCGTTCATGCTTTTGGTGTGGCACGGCTGCTGGGTAGCCCGCAGTTGATTGTTCCTGTTGGGTCGGGGGTGTTGTCGGCGTTGGGTTTTTTGGTGTCGCCTGTGGCCAGTGAGAGTATTCGTAGTTATGTGTGTCCTGTCAATATGATTGATTGGACGCTGCTCAACCGCTATATGACCGAAATGGAAACCGAGGGAATAGCGTTTTTGAAGTCTTCGGGAATAAAGGCAAATTATACTCCTAACACTCAACGTATAGCCGATATGCGTTATTCGGGTCAAGGCCACGAGATAGGTGTCGAAATTCCGAACGGTATTTTATCTGAAAATTCATTGACCGAAATCGAAGAGAACTTTAAGAAAGAATACCATCTTCGCTATGGCAAACTCATAGAAGATGTTGGTATCGAAGCCGTTACGTGGCGTGTAGTAGTGAGTGGCCCAACACCAGAAATATTACCAAAACAAGTTGTACCCAAGTCTCAAAACGCCGCCACTGCACTCAAAGGCTACCGAAAAGTGTTTTTGGCTGGCCAAACAGGCTACACTGATATACCCGTTTATGGTCGTTATGATTTACAACCTGGCGATAGTTTTGTGGGGCCCGCCGTAATAGAAGAAATGGAAAGTACGTTTATTGTAGGTCAAAAAAGTGTTGTATTGATTGACAAATTTCGTAATATTGTTGTCAAAATGTAATGTTTATTAAAATTAGTAAGATTATGAAATTCTTGTCATTTGGGAAAGGTAGTTTTCAGAAAGTCAAACAAAAAAAGAAAGTAAACCCCAAAAACGAAAAAATTAGGGTTATTGAGAAAGCACCCGTTTTTGCACCTGTCGATTTAACCGAAGAACCTGAGCTGACAGCCTAAGCCTGTGTCGCCACTTTTGTTTTGAGATAATGTCCGTTTATATATATCCCCGAAATGGAAGCCGAAAGAATTGACACAGAACGATGTATCTTAGAAAAACTAAGTTTAGACGATACCGCTTTTATTTATGAATTAGTAAACACCGCAGGCTGGGTCAAAAACATTGGCGACCGAAACATTCGCTCACTTCAAGATGCTCAAAATTATGTTCAAAAAATAATCGACGACCCCAATATAAACTATTGGACGGTCAGCCTAAAAAATACTCACTCAACTATTGGTATCGTAACACTCATCAAAAGAGAACACCTCGCACATCACGACATTGGTTTTGCTTTTCTGCCCCAATATACCCAAAACGGGTACGCCTACGAAACAACCAAAGCACTGCTGAACGAAATAACAAAAGGGCAAGTCCACACACATATTTTAGCCATCACAATCATAGACAACCACAACTCTATCAGGCTCTTAGAAAAATTAGGATTTGTGATAGACTCTACAACCGAAGTCGAAAACGAGTTACTTCTCTATTATATTTTATCAGTCGTTAGCTAACGGCTTAACATTGCGATGTGTTAGCTGATGACTTATATCAATCTATTTCGTATTTTTGTGTTTTAATTCAGATACACAATGCCCCAAAAATATACCATTACTGCCGCCCTTATTTATGCCAATGGCCCTATTCATATCGGTCATTTGGCTGGTTGTTATATTCCTGCCGATATTTATGCTCGTTATTTGCGTTTGGCTGGCCACGATGTAGCTTTTGTGAGCGGCACCGACGAGCATGGCGTACCTATTACGATTCGTGCCAAAAAAGAAGGACTCACCCCGCAGCAAGTTGTCGATAAATATTACACCCAAATCAAGCAGTCATTTGCTGATTTTGGCATTTCGTTTGACGTTTACTCTCGTACCAGTCTGCCAGTTCACCACCAAACTTCGCAAGATTTTTTTACGACTTTATACAACAAAAATGCGTTCGTTGAAGAAGTATCAGAACAATATTTTGATGAATCGGCACAGCAGTTTTTGGCCGACCGCTACATTGTAGGCGAGTGTCCTGTTTGTGCCAATCTCAATGCCTATGGCGACCAATGTGAACGCTGCGGGACGGCTCTTAGCCCGCTCGAACTCAAAAACCCACGCTCGATGCTCTCGGGTGCAACGCCAATATTAAAAGCCACCAAAAACTGGTATTTGCCACTCGACAAAATGCAGCCCGACATCGAGGCTTACGTCAATTCGCATAAAGAATGGAAAGTAAATGTTTTTGGACAGTGCCAATCATGGCTCAAAGATGGCTTACGGCCACGTGCCATGACACGAGACTTGGACTGGGGCGTAAAAGTGCCACTACCCGACAGCGACGGTAAAGTGCTTTATGTATGGTTCGATGCACCAATCGGTTATATATCGGCTACCAAAGACTGGCTTATTCAGAAAAATGGTACCGACAGCGGCTGGCAAAACTACTGGCAAGATCCCGAGCGTAAACTTGTTCATTTTATTGGCAAAGACAATATCGTTTTTCATTGTATTATCTTTCCAGCTATGCTCATGGCACACGGCGGCTACACACTGGCCGATAACGTACCCGCCAACGAGTTTATGAACTTAGAGGGCGACAAAATCAGTACTTCTCGCAACTGGGCAGTTTGGCTACACGAATATCTACAAGAATTTCCCGCCAAACAAGATGTGCTGCGCTATGTGCTGGCAGCCAATGCTCCCGAAACCAAAGACAATGATTTTACATGGAAGGATTTTCAGACCAGAAATAACAGCGAATTAGTGGCTATTTTTGGCAATTTTGTCAATCGTGCCATCGTGCTTACTCATAAGTTTTGTGATGGAAAAGTGCCACCATTGGGCGAATTGACAGATATTGACAAAGCGACATTAGAAACGTTATCCGAATTACCCGCCAAGATTGGGCAGTCTATTGAGCAATATCGATTCCGTGAAGCACTCGCTTCGGTGATGGATATGGCCCGATTGGGCAATAAATATTTGGCCGATACACAACCTTGGCACGCCATCAAAACCGACCCCGAGCGTGTGAATACCATTCTCAATGTTTCGTTACAAATTGTCGAAAAATTAGCCACCGTCTGCGAGCCATTCATGCCATTTACAGCAGTCAAGATTAGAAAACAGTTGGACATTAGTCAAGAGTCATGGGTCGAGAGTCATGGGTCAAACTCAAAACTCAAAACTCAAAACCCTATCGGCGAAGGATTTTTGTTGTTTGAAAAAATAGAAGACAGCACCATAGAGGCACAAATACAGAAACTACAAAACTCAAAGCTAATGAACGAATTGGAAACCAAAAAAATAGCCGACATCAAGCCCGAAATCACATTCGATGATTTTGGTAAAATGGACATCAGAGTAGGTACAATCGTGGCCGCCGAAAATGTACTAAAAAGTAAAAAACTATTGAAACTAAGCGTAGCAGACGGCCACCAGACCCGAACAATACTGAGCGGCATCGCCGAATATTTCAAGGCGGAAGAAGTAGTTGGTAAGCAAGTTTGTTTTTTGGCCAATCTTGCACCACGTCAAATAATGGGACAAACATCGCAAGGTATGATACTGATGGCCGAAGACCGAGACGGAAGTTTGGCATTTGTACAACCGTCCAAAACCGTTTGGGACGGGGCGGGTGTAAATTAGACTTGATTAGATTTGACAACTTTCAAAAAAAGTTGTCAAATCTAATCAAGTCTAATTTACCTACCCCCAGAGCCGCTTGCTGGCAATGGCTGCCCCTTCGGCCATGGCCGCCAGTTTGGCATAAACGATGTCTTCGTCCACCGAGCCAAAGCCTGCAAAAGTCGAAAAGCCGCAGTCAGTTCCTGCCATTACTCGCTCTTTACCTACAATATTGGCATAAGTTTCGATGCGTTGAGCCACTAATTCGGGGTGTTCAATAAAATTGGTGGTAGAATCTAACACGCCTGGAATCAAGATTTTATCGTCAGGAATCTGGTTCTTAAAATCTCTAAATACTGTCCATTCGTGGGCATGGCGTGGGTTGGCCGTTTCAAAAAGTAAGCCTTGTGGTTTGGCTTTTAGGGCTATCGGTAATACCATACTCATTGGTGCATCGTGGTGGTGTGGGCCTTCATAGTTTCCAAAACATACGTGCATTCTCACTCGGTCTGCGGCAATGTTTCGCAAGGCATAGTTTAGTACCTCCACGTGTTGCGAAGCCAGCCGTACATAATTTTCTTCGGTTTCGTTCTTAAACATCATGTGTTTGCCCAAACCAATATCGGGTGAGTCCAACTGCAAAATAAACCCTGCTGCCACAATGGCCTCGTACTCGGGGCGCATGGCCTCGGCCAGAGCCTCCAAATATTGGTCTTGGGTGGCGTAATGTTTATTGGGCAAAAACAATGCAATTACCCCGGGCGAAGCGGCGTTCATAAAAGTATCGTGAGGCCGATGGGCAACGATGGCGGCACTAAAATTGGCCACATCGTCTTCGAGCGGAATCATACTTTTTACTTCTACCTTTGCCACGCAACAAGGCCGAGAATAAGTAGGCGTACCGCCACCTTTGGAGGCTCGTTGCATAAAACCCGGGAAGTCTTCTAAGTCGCTTGGTGGATTGCGAGGGCTATCGCCTTCAAAGCCTGTGATGCGGTCTTTGATATAGGTCGAATAACTAATTTTACTCATTTCGCCATCGCTCACTACGTCCACACCTGCTTTTACTTGGCGTGCTACTACTTCATCGACAGCAATTTTTATGGTTTGGTTAAACACTTCGGCATCAACGGCTTCGTTGCGTTCTTTGGCAAAAACCAAATCGGTAACGGCTTTGGAACGGGGCAAGCTACCCACATGGGTTGTTAGAATACGGTCAGTACTGGTTTTCATAATTTTTTGGTTTAAGTATGTTTTTTGTAGCGACACCATCGCTCAAAGCGATGGTGTCGGTGATTTTTGGTAGTGTTTATTTGTTATTTTAAGTTCTATTTATATTACGACTACGTTCCAATACATTCAGCCCTTGCTCAAATAAATAATGTAGAATGTCGATAAATACCCAATTCTCAGATAGTTTATCGCCGTCTCTTCTATAAATATCCACAATTCGCATAGGTGCGTGAGTATCGCTGGCGGGCAGCCCTAAGAATCCGCCTTTGTTACGATTATTAAGATTAGGCCAGCCAAAAAAGCCGCAATAATGCCCTTCGGCAATGCTGGCGATGTGGCCATTGTAAACTTTATCTTTGAGGTTTTGACGAAACGGATACTGGTGTTGTTGCTGGTATC
>JAYWHT010000111.1:0-27305 GCA_043777595.1 Spirosomataceae bacterium | reverse complement strand
AATAACAGCTTTAACATTCGCAATATTTTTAAATTTTATTGCCGAAATGCCCATTTTACAGGTCAAAAACTTTATCTTTTAATTAGCACAATCCGTTTCTTAGTATATAAATGATTTGTACTAAATCGTTTATATCTGTGGCATCGTATTGTTTACTCGAACAATAATTATGGTCTATCAATGTTGTAAAGTTCCAGTTTTTGCCTTGTAACCAACAGCCATAAACTACTTTTTTGTCTTGATTGAGTTCCTGAGCCAAAATCATGGCGGCTAACATTTGCCCTTCTGGACGGTTCGCCGCTGCGATCATGATCATCGCCAAGCGACCTTTTATATTCTTGTAAAAAAAAATATGGATTTTTAGGACGATTGGCTACTGTTGGCGTTGCCACCATACCATTTACTTTAACTGATATGGGTATGCCTTCAACTTCACCACTCATCGAGCGTTCAAAGAATACTTGTATTTTGTCTTTCACGTTAATTTTGGCTACAAAAAAAACAAAGGCAATAAAGTTTATCTTTAATTCTTCTTCGTTCCAGTCTCTTCCAAATATTTCTAACTCAGTACGGACATAATCCAAAACTTCTTTTTCGACTGCGGATAAACTACCGCTACAGCTTAACCAATCTTGAAGTGCAGCGCATTGTTGATTCTTTCGTATATCAAATCGTTCTAATACCTCGAAGTGGTCATAGCGATTTAATTTTTCTTGTATAACCGTTCTTTTTTTACAACAAAGATAACAAGAAACAATAAGATTTAACAACAAACAAAAAAGCACTAAACTTTTGAGGGCTTAGTGCTTTTTGTTACAATTCAGTAATTTTTATCTGATTAGTAGCGCTTGTTGTAGCCACCGCCACCACCGCTACCGCCATCACGACGACCGCCGCCGCTTCCGCCGCCATATCCACCACCACCGCCGCTTCCGCCGCCGTAGTTGTTGCGTGGGCGCTCTTCACGCTCACGTGCTTCGTTTACTACCAATACTTTGGTCATAAACTCATAACCGTTCATTTCTTCGATTGCTTTTTCAGCGGCTGCGCTGTCTGGCATTTCTACAAAACCAAATCCACGGCTTTTGCCAGTAAATTTGTCGCTGATAATACGAGCTGACGATACTTCGCCAAATTGCTCAAATAAGTCTCTCAATTCGTCATCAACTGTCTTGAAGCTGATGTTCGCTACATAAATGTTCATCTTTTCTGTTTTTATAAGATTTTTGTGCTACGGAAGGTTTCAAAATTATTTTCCGAAGACAACAAAACCACGTGGTCGGGAAAAACAAAATAAGAAGCTATCAATAGCTACTACAAATGTAAGGATAATAAATTGATATTTAGCATAATTTTACAAATTTATTTATAAAATTATTGATTCGTAGAAACTTATAACGACAAATGTAGGTTGCAAAAACAAATAACGCCGATAATTTATGAATGTAGAATTGAAACGAATAGATGGTGATTTTCATTTTGAGGCCATTGGAGAGTCTGGGTTTAGTATTCACACAGATGCCGCTCCAGATATTGGCGGTGGTGGTGCTGGCGCAAGACCAATGGAGTTGTTGTTAATGGGTTTGGCCAGTTGTTCGGCTATTGACATGACACTGATTCTAAAAAAACAACGCCAAGTGGTTGATGATTTTAGAATCAGCGTAAACGGTGAGCGTGTCAAGGAACTGGGAACGGAGCGGTCTCCATTCACTACTATTCACATTCATTATTTTTTAAAAGGGCAAATAGACCCACAAAAAGCGGCACGAGCGGCGCAGCTATCTATGGAAAAATACTGCTCGGCTACTGCACAAATGGCGGCTCTTGCTGAGATTACCTACGAAGTTACGATTGAGTAAACAATTCATCGACTGGTACATAGTCAAGTCCCCAAGCGTCGGACACACCTTTGTAAACTACCTTACCCTGCACTACGTTTAGCCCTTTTTTGAGTTCTTCGTTTTGGGTACAAGCCTTTTGCCAGCCCAAATTGGCCAACATAATGCTGTATGGCAGTGTGGCGTTGGTGAGGGCGAGCGTAGAAGTGTAAGGTACTGCGCCTGGCATATTGGCTACGCAATAATGAACGATGCCGTCGATGACATAAATCGGGTTTTCGTGAGTCGTCGGCTCGCAGGTTTCTATACAACCGCCTTGATCTACGGCTACGTCCACCAAAACTGTTCCTTTTTTCATGAGTTTGAGCATCTCTCTTGTTATCAAGTGAGGGGCTTTTGCGCCTGGAATCAACACTGCACCTACTATCAAGTCAGACTGCTTTATCAAGTCTTTGATGTTGTATTGGTTTGACATGACGGTATCTACATTGGCTGGCAGTATGTCTTCTAAGTACCGCAACCGATTGAGGCTAATGTCCATAATTGTAACGTTTGCACCCAGACCTGCTGCCATTTTTGCTGCCTGTGTACCTACAATACCGCCACCCAAAACCAATACATTAGCGGGCTTTACGCCAGCTACACCACCCAATAAAATACCACGGCCGCCCATTGGTTTTTCTAAATATTTGGCTCCTTCCTGAATGGCCATACGGCCAGCAACCTCAGACATGGGTACTAACAACGGCAGTGAGCGGTCTGTTTTTTCTACGGTTTCGTAGGCCAAACAGACCGCTTTGCGGTTTATCATGGCGTGAGTAAGTTCTTCTGACGATGCAAAGTGAAAGTAGGTAAATAGCAACTGATTTTCTTTGATGAGTGGATACTCAACGGCTATTGGCTCTTTTACTTTTATTATCATGTCGGCAATGTCGTAAATGGCTTCGATGCTCGGGAGCATTGTTGCGCCTGCGGTTTGGTATTCGGTATCTTCAAAACCACTGCCTTCACCTGCCGATGTTTGTACATATACTTGATGACCGTTTTTGTGAAATTCGGCTACGCCCGCTGGCGTTAGTCCTACACGGTTTTCGTTGTTTTTGATTTCTTTTGGAATACCTATTATCATTGAATGATTGGATTATTGAATGACTGAATGTTTTTTATTTAAGCACAAAATTATATCTTATAAAAATATTTACTACTATTAAGTGTTGAATAAGAATAAAAAACTATTTATTTGATTTTTGTAGAAATTTTATATAGTTTTGACTGTGATTTAGTTTAATTAGTAGAAAAAAATAATTCTGAAATGATTGACGAAACTGACCTTAAAATATTGCGACTGCTACAAGTCAATTCGCAACTGACCATCAGAGAGATTTCCGAAGCCATTAGTTTGTCTATTACGCCTATTCATGAGCGAGTTAAGCGGCTGGAAAGAGACGGCGTTATTGAAAAATATGTAGGAATACTGAACCGAAAAAAATTAGGCAAAGGGCTAATGGTCTATTGTAATGTAACGCTTGATAAACAACGACAGGAAAACTTTGAAGATTTTGACCGAGCCATTGCGCTTATGCCCGAAGTGATTGAGTGTTGTGTGGTATCGGGTACGTTTGACTATTTGCTCAAAGTAGTGGCCACAGACGTAGAGAGTTATCATCAGTTTTATCAGTCAAAACTGGCATCGTTGCAAACTATTTCGCACATCAGTAGTCTGTTTGTGATGTCGGAAGTTAAAAATACTACGGCTTTGCCAATATAAACAGTGAATAGTAAAAAACGGGTAACGAAAAATATTTTAAATACTTAACAATCAAGTATTTAAAATAAATCAAAACGTTGTTTACTTTTCAATAACTGCCTATTGGTTTTTTCGTGTATTTCTTATTAGTTTCAATTTTTTCATTTTTCGTTGTATCTTTCCAAATGATTCTTCAACCGATTGTAGATATTGCCCAAATTTGCGCTCAGAAAAGCGTAACCAACGTAGTCATTTCGCCAGGCTCTCGCTCGGCGGCACTTACTTTGGCCTTTGCTCGCCACCCCGACATTCATACCGTTGTTGTTGCCGATGAACGGGCGGCTGGGTTTATTGCCTTGGGCATGGCGCAGCAAACAGGATCGGCTGCGGCCTTGGTGTGTACGTCGGGTTCGGCGGCTTATAATTTAGCCCCTGCCGTTGTCGAAGCGTTTTTTCAAGAAATACCTTTGCTTGTTTTTACTGCCGACCGCCCCAAAGAATGGACAGGCCAGCAAGACGGCCAAACGATGTACCAGACCGAACTGTACGGTAAGCACGTCAAAAAGTCGTTTGAATTGTCTGCCGATTATACCCACGCCGATTCAATTTGGTTTACTGAAAGAGCTATCAACGAAGCCATTAACTTGGCGCATGGCTCACCGATGGGGCCGGTGCATATCAATGTACCAATTCGTGAACCATTTTATCCAACTGCCAACGAAAAATTTGAATATAGTAAACAACTAAAAATAGTTGAAAGGCTTGACAGTCAGGTCGTTTTGAGTACCGAAATTTGGCATCGGTTGCAAACGGAGTGGGAGAGTGCCGAGCGAATTGTGGTTGCTGTTGGCCAAATGCAGCCCAATCGGTCTTTGATGCAGTGTTTGCAATCATTGAGCGAAAGTATGGGCGTTGTGGTGCTGGGTGATGTGATTGGCAATGTACCTAACAATGAGCATTTTGTAACGAGCCACGATGTTTTTTTGGGAAGTCAAGATGGTAAATTACTTCAAAAACTACAACCAGATTTATTGATTACGATTGGTAATTCGTTTTTGTCCAAAAACCTAAAATCGTTTATCCGAAAATACAAACCTGCCAAACATTGGCACGTAAAGCAGTCAGAAGACTTGATTGATGCTTTTCAGACATTGACAACTGTTATTGCTGTTTCACCCAATTATTTTTTTGACAAACTACTCAATGATTTAGATTATCAGCAGTTTGTACAAAACGACTCAGAAGATGAAGAACGGTCTGACTATCAGCAACTTTGGTTCAAAACTGACCGAGAAGCTAAACGGCGATTATATGAGTTTATAAAAAATGAATCTCGCTGGAATGAATTGGCAGTTGTCGAAAAAATAGTAGAACAATTACCCCAAAACATAGTCTTACATTTGGCCAACAGTATGGCCGTTCGTTATGTCAATTTGGTAGGGGTATCCCAAAACACCGAGGTATGGGCCAATAGGGGAGTGTCGGGTATTGATGGCTGCACGAGTACGGCGGTTGGGGCAGCATTGAAGACCGACAAAACAGTGTTTCTGATAACGGGCGATGTAGCGTTTTTTTATGATCGCAATGCACTCTGGCACAATCACTTACCCCAAAATTTAAGAATAATACTTTTGAATAATGCTGGGGGTAATATTTTTAGAATTATTGATGGCCCGTCGGCACAGCACGAACTTGAACAGTACTTTGAAACCCGCCACCATACCACAGCTCAACGAACTGCCGAAGATGCTCAAATGGGGTATTTTTCGATAACAGAACAGTCTGATTTTCAAATTGTTTGGGATAATTTTATTCAAAACAATAATAAATCTAATCTCCTAGAAATTTTTACGAATCCAGTCGTTAATGCAGAGGTGTTTGGCGATTATCGAAAAGCAATGAAATAAACAAAACAATATTGGCCACTAAACCCTTGAAATGATGAATAAATTTTTGCTTTTACTGTTGCTTTGCGCTACGTCTTTGGCTGTTTTTGGTCAAAAAAAGAAAACTGCAAAACAAACGATTGTAGTACCGACCGTCAAAAAAAGCCTCACGCACGACGTGTATGACCTGTGGAAGGACATCACAGAACGAGTGATTTCAAACGATGGAACTCAGTTTGTGTACGGCATCAACCCACAAGAAGGCGATGGGAAATTATATCTTAAAAACCTGACTACCAATAGTTTTATAGCGGCAGACCGTGGCTATGAGGCACGCATCACATACGACAGTAAAAATGCAGTATTCAAGATAAAGCCAATGCTCAGTGTGGTAAAAGATGCCAAAAGAGCCAAAAAGAAAAAAGAAGATATGCCCAAAGATTCGCTCGGGATATTTGACTTTGGGGCAGCTAAAACAACAAAATTTGCAAATATTATTTCATTCAAAATACCCGAAAAAGCAGGTGGTTGGCTGGCGTATTTAGAAGACACTAATAACCAAAAAGCGCTGACTATCAAAACAGACAGTAGCCAAAGTAAGCCCAAAAAAATCGCAAAAAAAGAAAGCGAAGAGAATGGTTATAGGTTGGTTTTGAGAAATTTAGGTACAAACTCGGACACTAAATACGGGTTTGTTAAAGAGTATGAGCTATCTAAAAATGGGCAATACCTTTGTTTTTCGACAACTGGTAGTGATTCGGTGCGGGCGGGGGTTTATGTGGTAGAACTAAATACCCAAAAACTGACGGCCATTTATGTAGGCCACGTTAAGCACAAATACAAAAAAATTGTTTTTGACGATGGCGGCCAGCAACTGGCTTTTGTGGCCGACTTAGACACCAACTCAAAGACACAGAGCCGTTATCCCAAATTATATTATTGGAAAAATACCGAACCCAAAGCTACGTTATTGGCCGATGAATCAAATTTGGCTTCACAAAAAAGCTGGCTATTGAGCCAAGAAACAGCACCTAAGTTTTCAAAAGATGGACGAAAGTTATTTTTTGGAACTAACCCACCGCCAATAATTGCCGATACTACATTGCTACCAGACGAAATTGTGAATGTCGAGGTCTGGAAGTGGAATGATATAAAATTACAAACTCAACAAAAAGTATCGCTCGAAGCAGATAAGAAAAAATCGTATTGGGCGGTGGTAAATTTATTAGATAAAAAAATAGTACAACTCGCTGACTCGTCAGTGCCAGACGTTGAGTTGGTCAATGAAGGCAAGGCTGATTTTGTGGTAGGTCGTTCGGATTTGAAATACTCAAACCAGCATTGGGACTGGAACGCCAAGCAAGATATATATTTGATAAACGTGGCCGATGGTTCAAAAAAACTAATAAAACAAAAAGTACAGGGTTCGGTGGTGGTGTCGCCTGAGGGCAAGTACTTGTATTGGTTTTCTGACCCAGATACGGCCTGGTTTTGTTATCAAGTTTTGACCGAACAAATACTAAAACTCACCAACAATCAAGCCGTAAAATTTGCAGACGAAGAAGACGACCACCCCGATTTTCCGAATACTTATGGGCTGGCAGGCTGGACAAAAAATGATCAGTATCTGTGGGTATATGATCGATACGATATATGGCAGATAGACCCAACCAATGCCACGGCCACCAAACTTACCAACGGACGGACGGAACAAAAACAAGCGAGGTATCTAAAACTTGACCCCGAAGAGCGCACTATTGATACCAGCAAGCCGATATTGCTCAAAACTGTGAATGAAAATACAAGAAAAGAAGGATTTGGGCTGTTGTCAAATGTTGCAGTTTTGGGGCTTTATGAAGGTGATTTTAAGATTGGCAATACTGTCTTGAAAGCAAAAAACGCTGACCGAGTTTTGTTTACTCAAGAAACGTTCAGAGACTATCCAGATTGGTACAGTACGGATTTTGGTTTTAATAATATCAAAAAACAAACCGAAGCCAATGCCCAACAAGCTGATTATGAATGGGGTAGTGTAGAATCTGTGAGTTGGACGGCCAACGATGGAACACCCCTAAAAGGGCTTCTGTACAAACCAGACAACTTTGATGCAAATAAAAAATATCCGATGATGACGTATTTTTATGAAAAAAACTCTGACAATATTCATTCTCATTTTGCCCCACGGCCTATTCGGTCGTACATCAATTTTAGTTATTTTACAAGCAACGGCTACTTGGTTTTTGTGCCAGACATTGTTTATAAAACGGGCTATCCAGGCCAGAGTGCTTATAATTGCGTTGTGCCTGGGGTGCTGAGTATGGTTGCCAAGGGTTTTGTCGATAAAGACCGAATTGGAGTGTCGGGGCATAGTTGGGGCGGCTATCAGTCGGCATATTTGATAACCCAAACCAACTTGTTTAGAGCTGCCGAGGCGGGTGCGCCCGTGGTCAATATGACGAGCGCCTATGGCGGAGTCCGCTGGGAGTCTGGGGCTTCTCGGCAGGCACAATACGAAAAAACACAAACCCGAATTGGTGGTACACTTTGGGACAAACCGATGCAGTATATCGAAAATTCGCCGTTGTTTTATACCCCCAAAATACAAACGCCTGTGTTGATGATGCACAACGACGACGATGGGGCTGTGCCGTGGTACCAGGGTATTGAGTTTTATATGGCTCTCAAACGGCTCAATAAACCCGTTTGGTTGCTCAATTATAACGGCGAAAAACACGGACTCACCAAACGCCAGAACATGAAAGATTTTGCTGTGAGGCTCTATCAGTACTTTGACCATTATCTCAAAGACGCTCCCGCACCGTCTTGGATGTTGGACGGGCTGCCAATGATTGAAAAAGGTATAAACCAACATTTAGAAACAACAAAAACTGGGACGATTAAAAAGTGATAAACAGTACTTTAATATAATAGCAGTTTGCGTATAGTGTTGATATTTATTGTAATAGCGTTAGTCGTAATCTTGAAAATTATGACTGACACTGCCTATTATCTCACGCCCGACTCTCATTATTATCTACAAGCCGCTCAAAATCTGTTAGATGGCCGAGGTTATCGTATTTATTTTCAGAACAAAGACACGTTTTGTGCCATTTGGCCAGTGGGTTATTCGTTGCTTATTGCTGGGGTCTCGTTTCTGACCAAATTATCTGTCGAGCTATCGTCCAAGGTCGTTAATTTATTAGCCGTGGCTGGTATCTTGCTACTTATTTACCGACAATATAAAATCCAAAGCTGGTTTGTAGCCTTGGCTTTGCTGTCGTCGTCGTTCTTGCAGCTTTATGCCAATACTTGGTCGGAGACTGTTTTTGTTTTTTGTATGTTGGGTTTTTGTTTTAATTACAATCAAAAAAATAACTCAAATTGGGCTTTTGCTGTCGCAGCTTTTTTGACTCGCTACATTGGTTTTTTTCTGATTGTACCGCTAATCGTCCAACGAAAATACAAAGTTGCTTTTGTTTTTAGTGTCTTTATTGGGTTATATTTATTGAATAACTATGCTCAAACGCAGACTTTTACAGGCGACCATGGCCATTTTCCGACTGAGCCGTTTGCAACAAGACTAATCAGAGGACTTGAAGGTATTGGCCAAGAAATAGCGTTTTGGGGCGTTAGAGATTGGGATTTAAAAAGCGGCAACGAAGTTTTGATTTTTTTTATTTATGGTATTTCGGCACTGCAAGCTGCGATTTTGGTAGTAACTGTAAAAATAATAATAAATAACAAAACAACGGTTGTCTTGTCGCCAATCAGTTCTGGTATTTTCGTTGTTGCGGGTAGTTATTTTTTGACTACAATATTACTCTATTTGTTTGACGATTCCATCGAAAGTCTTTATTTCAGGCGGCTGTCGCCAGTTACGCTTTTGTTGCTAATCGGTAGTCTGGGTTGGCTCACGGAGTGGCCACAACGACAAATATTTGACCGAGTTAAGTGGTGGGTTGTGGCTTTTTTTGCGTTGTCTGTCGTTCATGCCCTGCCCAAAATGTCTATCTTTGAGTTTATAAACAAACAATAAAACAAATGTCTTCACATCATATCGTCAAAGACAAGCAAGAACCTGCGCTCATTATTGCCAACGGCGAGGCGTGCAGCGATGAACTATTAGGGCAGTTGTTGGAATGGTCGCCGTTTGTGGTGGTGCTGGACGCTGCCGCCGAGCGAGTGCTGGAACTGGGCATTAAGTTTGATGTATTGCTTGGCGATTTTGACCAAAATTTTGACTTCGAGGCAATTCTTGCCAGACAATATCCGCTCGAAATCGTACATACACCCAACCAAGACAAAACAGATTTAGAAAAAGGCATAGAGTTTTTGATAGAGCGAGAGTTTCCTGCCGTAAACATCGTCTGGGCTACAGGTCGCCGAGCCGACCATACCATTGCCAACCTTACAAATATTGTAAGATACAAAAACCAGATTAAAATTGTGTTGTTTGACGATTATTCTAAGGTTTTTCCATTAGTTGGTATTTATGAAAAATGGTACGCTGCCAATACGCCCATTTCGCTTATTCCAGTTGGTACTGTTGAGGAAATTGTTACAAGCGGCTTAAAATATAATTTAATAAATGAAACCCTTACTTTGGGCTATCGAAATGGAAATAGTAACGAGACCGTGGCCGATGGTTTTGTTACTATTATCGCTCAATCTGGCGATTTGTTGATTATGGAATGTCGAGACAGATAGATTTTGGTAATATTTGTTGTAAAAATCAAAACAAAGTCTGATATTTGCATTGTAGTAATAGTCAGGGGGATTAGCTCAGTTGGCTAGAGCGCTTGCATGGCATGCAAGAGGTCATCGGTTCGAATCCGATATTCTCCACAAAAAAACAGCCTCATGTTCGAGAGGCTGTTTTTTTGTGGTATGCTCGAGCCTATTAAAACTTAGCCCGATTATCTGTAATTTTAGAATTGGTTTTGATGGCTTCGCTGATTGTATATTGGCTTATGCCAGAGCGAGCCAGTAAGTTGTTTTTGTATGTTGTATAGTCGGCAATGGCTGGGGCTGGTAGGCTACCAATTTGCTCCATTATAAAAACGCCATTTTCGCCTGTAAATACCTTACTTTTCTTGCCCGCTTTGAGTGCAAAGCCTCTACCCAAGGCCGTTGGGTCCATACCTGCGCTCGTCAAAAAGCCCGTTGCGATACTTATATCGTTGGCCGACTCTACCAATGCCCCTGCGCCGTATTTTTGAGCGATGGCTTCGAGCGTGCTACCATTGATGCCGTTTAGTTTTGCAGTTATTTGCTCTGCTTTAACGCCGTTGCGTACTTTGGTTTGTAGCTGCTCACGGAAATCCTCTACTTTTGGGCTATCCTTTTCTGTTTTTCCGGTCAATGTTGCTACCACAAACTGGTCTTCTGTTTCAAACACCGACGATACTTTGTCAATTTTGGTATCGTTGGCAAACGACCAGTTTACGATTTCACGCACGCCTGTCATGGCGTTGATGTTTGACGAGCCTTCGGCAATACGACTGGCTGACTGCACTGTCATTTTTTCTTTCTTGGCCAATTCGTCAAATGCTGACTTTGATTTGGCATTGAGTGCAAACTGGTCTGCTTTGGTATAGGCGGCATCACGGGTCATTTGGCTTGGTGTCAATGTCTTGCCTATTACGGCTACTTTATACAAGGTACTTGACTTAGGATCGGTGATTTTGATGATATGATACCCAAAATCAGACTCAATCAGATTTGGTAACAAACCTGCGCCCGAAGCCGCAAAAACGGCGTCATTAAAGGGCTTTACCATTTGTCCTTTACGGAAATACCCCAAGTCGCCACCGCGCTGTCCCGATTGTGTATCTTGACTGTTTTGCATGGCCAACGCCTCGAACGATTCACCTGCTTTCAATTTTTTCAATAAGTCCAATGCTCTATTTTTGGCCTGTACTTTGGCCGAGTCGTTTAGTCCTTGTTTGCTTATCAAAATATGGCTGGCTTTGGCAGTGGCAGTTGTATCTTGTTTTGTACCTAAATATTTGTAAATAAAATAGGTGTTACCTTCCTTGAATGGCCCTTGTGGTGAGCCTGCTATCATTGTTTTGACTGCACTCTTCAAACTTTCGGGCATTTGTGGCAGCGACCAGTAGAGTTGGGTTGGTACGTCTGAGTTGGCACGGGTAAATGTCGAATCGTTGGTATTGGGGTTTCCCATTACTTTGGCCAGTTCTCTGATTTTGTTGTAGAGTGCTGCGCTGTCGTCTTTTGAAGGTACAACAGGAAACGTTACATAGTTCATTGACCTCGATTCGTAACCTTTGTATTCTTCTTTGTGCTTGGCCAAATAGTCAGACAGTTGCGAGTCTGTTACTTTTATTGTTGTGTCGGCTACCGAATAAAACGGCACATAAAGGTATTTGAGTGATGCCTTGGTCATTTCTGACTGGTATTGTTTTTCGGCCTCTGCTTTGGTTACATAGTTAGATTTGAGCAACAGGTTTTCGTATTTGCTCACCAAACGACTTTGAGACAGGCTATTCTCAAATTTTTCCCATTGTTGTTGTTGTTCAATCGGCATTTTTTTGAGTTCTTTCAAATAGCGCACTACGGCAGTCTTGTCAAACTCTCCTGTTTGGGGGTTTGAAAAGTTATTTCTAATCGTAGGGCTGATGTTATTGCCCTGTACCATGTCCACGAGTTCGTCGTTGCTTACTTTCAAGCCCAATGCCTCAAACTCTGCTTTGTAGCCATAGTCCACCACATACTGATTCCAGACTTGTTCTTTGAGCGACTGTACTTCGGCTTCGGTTGCAGTACGGCCCGACTGCATTTCAAATGATTTTTTGGCATCGTCCAATTTCAGCGCAAATTCTTGTGCCTGTATGGGGTTGCCAGCGATTTCGCCTATTTCTTGCGTGGCTCGGTTGCCCGAGCCTTGAATGAGGCTGATGAGGTCGTCGCCGCCCAAGATGAATAATAATAAGCCCGCCGCAATAACGACAACCGCTATGCCAGACCGTTCACGAATTTTGTTGATTAATGCCATGATTCCTTTCTCAAGGTTTAAATTTTTGTATTGACTTGCAAAATAACACTTTTTCATGCTTTTTTACAAGTATGATGTTACCTTTCTCAATATTCATGCCAAAAAAACTACAAAATAGCAATGAGTAAATACCGACAGGCTTTTCTTTTTTAATGACAAACCACAAAACATGAAACAAAAATACCGACTACTTTTAAGTTTATTTTTAATTACTTTTCAAATTTTTGCACAGAAAAAAAATGAAGCCTATCAATACCACATATTTGAAAAAACGGCAGCTATTCAAGTCGATGGCTTAGAAAACGATGCAGCTTGGCAGCAAACCGAAGTTGCCAAAAACTTTTTTATGATTACGCCAGCCGATACAAGTTACTCTAACAATAAAACAGAAGTGCGGCTCTGCTACGACCGAGACAATTTATATATATTGGCCATTAGCTACAAAGCCAAGCCAGGTGCATTTGTTGTCGAATCGTTGAAAAGAGATTTTAATTTTGGTGCCAACGATAATCTTTTTGTGGTCATGGACACATTTGAAGACCTAACAAATGGTTTTAGCTTTGGCGCAAGTGCCGCAGGGGCTATCTGGGACGGGCAACAGTCGGACGGTGGACAGATGAACTTGAACTGGGATAATAAATGGACAAGCACAACCAAAAACTACAATGACCGCTGGGTTTGGGAGGCCGCCATACCGTTTAAATCTATTCGATACCGCCCCGAACAAACTCGCTGGGGTTTTAATGTCAGTCGTTTGGATATTTCAACCAACGAAAAATCGGCTTGGGCGCCTGTGCCTCGGCAGTTTCAGTCGGCCAATTTAGGTTTTGCAGGTGTATTGGTATGGGATAAGCCGCTACCACCTGCTGGCAAAAATATTTCAATCATTCCGTTTGTGTTGGCCAATGTTTCCAAAAATTTTGAAAAAAATACAGACTTACAAACTAAGTATGACGTGGGTGGCGATGCTAAAATTGCTCTAAATTCATCTTTAAATTTAGATTTGACAATAAACCCCGATTTTTCACAGGTAGAGGTGGACGTACAACAAACGAACTTAGATCGTTTTGAGTTATTTTTTCCAGAACGCCGTCAGTTTTTTCTTGAAAACGCTGATTTGTTTGCCAATTTTGGTTTTCAGTCGCTTCGTCCATTTTTTTCGAGGCGCATAGGGCTGGGCGTTCCGATTGCCTTCGGGGCGAGGCTCAGTGGGAAGTTAGATAAAAACTGGCGTATTGGCATCTTGGACACACAAACCAAAGACCAAGATAATCTGCCAGCCCAGAACTTTGCCGTTGTGGCTTTGCAGCGCAAGGTTTTTGCTCGCTCAAATATAGGGTTGTTGCTCGTCAATAAACAATCTATTGGCTACGATGCCAAAGTCAATACTGGTTATTCGGCTTATAATCGAAATATTGGACTGGAGTATAACTTGGCATCGGCCAATAATGTCTGGACGGGCAAGGCCGTTGTCTTGAAGTCGTTTAGCCCCAATGTGTCTGGCGGTGAGTTTTCGTTTGCCAGTAGTTTAAATTATAGCAATACAAAGTTTTCGGCACAGGGGCGGCACGAAATTGTAGGCAAAAACTACAATGCTGAGGTGGGTTTTGTACCAAATGCCGTTCGGAAAGGCTACCAGATGGCTTCACCAAATACGAGTTATTTGTTTTTTGTAGATAGCAAAATACTGATTAGTCACGGGCCATTCACGCAGGCGACTTTATTTTGGAATAATCAAAACGACCTGACTGACCGAGAAACTTTTATGGCTTATATCTTCAATTTTAGAAACAGAGCCTCGGTAACTGGCTGGATAGCCAATAATTATGTCAAATTGTTTGCCGCCGCCGACCCTACCAACTCAGGCAAACCCAAACTCGCCGAAGGCTCTGAACACAACTGGAACGCCTGGGGGACGGAGTTATCGAGTAGCCCCCGAAACAGGCTGACCGTACAAGCCAATAGTCGCTATGGTGGTTATTTTGCCAACGGCACAAGGCTCAATCTCAGAGGCACAATCGGCTATCGTTTTCAGCCTTATGTGGCGGCTAAGTTTACGGCAGACTATAACAAAATCGAGATGCCTGCACCCTACAACCAGATAGAACTGTGGCTCGTGGGGCCGAGGGTCGATGTTACGTTTACCAATAATTTGTTTTGGACAACGTTCTTTCAGTATAATTCTCAGGCCAAAAATATGAACCTCAATACCCGTCTGCAATGGCGCTACAAACCAGCTTCAGATTTTTATTTTGTTTATACCGACAATTATTTGCCCGAAAACTTTATGGTCAAAACCCGTGCTATCGTCTTTAAGCTCACTTATTGGTGGAATGTATAGTGAGAACAAATGAGGCTAATTATTTATACTTTTAACACGAACTCAAAAGCGTCGATATAGCCCTTTAACACGGTATGGATATTGATTTGTTCTCTTATTATTTCAGATGATTGTTGCCCAAATTGGGTTATTTTGTTTTGGTCGGACAGTAGTTTATCTAATACTTTGGTAAGACTATCGCTACTGCCGTTCTCAAAATAATGTCCGTTTTTATCTTCATGTACCAATCTTTTTTCTGTACCATCGGCTACTGAGCAAACCACGGCTTTCCCAAAACACATCGCATCGTTGATTGACAGCCCACCCATACCTCCCAAAACATAAATAGCCGATTCGTGCAGGTATTGACCCAAATCGATAGAGTTATAAATACCACCAACAAATTGAACTCTATCTTGAATGTCTGATTCGGCTACCAATCGTTTTAGGTTTTCTTCGTTGGGGCCGTATCCTACTATCACAAGCTCTATCTGAGGAAATTTATTTTTTAAATTTTTGACTGCTTCAATTATCAAGTCTATCCTTTTCCACTTTACTAATCGCCCTACGTGAATCAATCGGTATGGATTTTTGGGCAACATCAAAGGACGTTTCTTGACTTCTTCAAAAGCAACAAGTAACTCGTCTGTATCTGGCGAGTTGGCTGTAACAAATATTTTCTGTTTGGGTACGCCATAACTACCTATGATATTATACGCTTCGTCAATGTAGTTGATGTGGGCATCGGCCAGAGGCAGATAAACTTTACGCAAAGCCGAGATTCCCCAAAAAGCTAAAAAACCTTTGAGTGTTTTTTGTTCAGTACAAAAATCTTCTGTTAGGTTTTGATTGGAATAATAATACTCTCGGACTTTGCCCCATTCAGCGATATTAAACGGAATATCTCTACAAATGAGTTTAGTTTTGAGTTTTTTGAAATTAAAATAAAAGACAGGATTTAACACAAATTGCATAAAATACGGCCATGCGCTCATCACAACTACGTCGGGTTGTATGGTTTTGAGGGTTGGCAGTAAGTCTTCAAAAAATGCTTTGCCATACCATGTTTTGTACTCGTCCAATTCAATGAGTTTGAAACTCAAATCATTGGCATCTTCACGTACACCAGAGCCTACGCTCTGGCCTTTTTGGACGGGTTTAATAAGCACTATTTCAACGCCATAGTCAGTGGAGAGTTTATTTAGCACCAACTTAAAATAGTGTGGCAGACCTGCCATGACAAAACAAATACGCATTTGTGGGGGTGGGGTGTTTATATCAACTGCATTTTGGCTACTTTGGGGTCTACTATTGCGATGTCATACTCAAAATCTAATTTTATTTTCCATTTTTTCATGGTTGCTGCGCCAATAATAGCATCTTCGCTAAGGCCCAGAATGACGAGAAACTCATCATATAATAGTACATCGTCTATATAAAAATCAAGGCGTATGGCTTCTGTTACTTCTATGTGCGGAACGCCGCCCGAATGTCCTACCGCCGCCGTACCAATCAGTCGTATTCGTCCCAAAGGTCGAGGTATTTCCAAGTCTTTGATTTGGTCTGAGTGTATACAAGAAAGGTTAGCCCCACTGTCTTTGAGCGTATAAATGTGTTTTTCGCCGAGAGAGCCTACAAAAAGGAGAGGTGCTTTTATGATAGACATGATTGAATGTGATCAGTATTTCACAAATATAAACGTTTTCCAAATAGGTCTATCATAATCAATCGACAGGCACAAACGAGCATAGTTTTGGTAGGTTATAAAAACAAAATAAAGCGGCAAACTTGCACAAACAAAAGCAGTTGTGTGGTAAGTGATAACACAATTAAGATGGTATCGCTCGTGCAATTATTAGTGTATGGTGTTGCTTATCAGTAGATTACATTTGTTTATTGCATAAATAAATTTGCTTAACTACTTAGCATAGTTTTTATTTTTAATGGTGTGGCTCTGCTCCTTTTTGGCAGCAACTTGGTAGTTTGTCGTGGCTTTTTTGGTTGGCCATTATTTCGTCGGCATCGTAGCCTGTGGCTGTAATTACTTTTTTAAGCTGGCCTACGTCAGTTTTTTTATCGTTGTATTTGACAGTTACGATTTTTGTTTCTAAGTCCAAAACCGCTTCTTTTACGCCCTTCGAGAGTGTTAAGTTTTTTTCGATGCGCTCTTTGCACATATCACATATAGCCGATGTCTTGATTTTTACTTCTTTTTCGCCTTTGGCCATTGCCCCAAACGAAAGCATACTAACGAACAAAAATGCTACTAAGTTTTTCATGATTTTGATTGATTTATAAATTTATGAACTACCAACGAACATAAAACGCTATTTATTTTGGAATGATTCATAAATAAGCCGTAATTTTGGTTTTGGACACAGAGTGTTAGATGTTCACTCAGTAACCCAACAACTCAATAACTCAATATTTTCATGCGTCTCAAAGATAAAGTAGCACTCATCACAGGCGGTAGTAGCGGCATAGGCCGGGAAACCGCTCTTTTATTTGCCCAAGAAAGTGCAGCCATTGTAGTGGCCGATGTCAATGACATGGCTGGCCAAGAAACTGTCGATATGATTGTGGCGGCTGGTGGTCGGGCAGTTTATGTGCGAGCCGATGTATCAAAAGCCGCTGACTGCCAAAATATGGTAGCTGTGGCCGAGCAAACTTATGGCAAGCTCAATATTCTCTTCAATAATGCAGGCATCATGCACTCTGACGACGACAACGCCATGACAACCGAAGAGTCGGTCTGGGACTTGACGATGAATATCAACGTCAAGGGTGTGTTTTTTGGTTGTAAGTACGGAATCCCAGCTTTGCAGCGAGCAGGTGGCGGGAGTATCATCAACACGGCCTCGTTTGTAGCTTTGTTGGGTGCAGCCACTCCGCAGATTGCTTACACAGCCAGCAAGGGGGCGGTACTGTCGATGTCGAGAGAGTTGGCCGTTATTCATGCCCGAGAAAACATCAGAGTCAATGCCCTTTGCCCAGGTCCATTGAGAACAGAGTTGCTGATGAAGTTTTTGAATACCGAAGAAAAAAAACAACGCCGTCTGGTGCATATTCCGATGGGGCGTTTTGGTGAGGCACGAGAAATGGCGCAGGCTTGTGTGTTTTTGGGTTCTGACGAGTCGTCGTTTGTTACAGGTACTGAGTTTGTGGTGGACGGCGGCATCACGGCAGCTTATGTTACGCCAGCCTAATATTTTTGACTGATTTCTGTTATTTTTACTATAAAAAACAATGTCCCAACCCAATACACGCCCGCCCGATTTTAGTAAAACAACCGATGGACTTTTACCAGTTGTAATCCAAGACGACCAGACCAATAAAGTGCTGATGCTGGGTTATATGAACCATGAAGCATATCAAAAAACAGTATCCGAAGGCCGAGTTACGTTTTTTAGTCGTAGCAAACAACGACTCTGGACAAAAGGCGAAACGTCTGATAACTACCTAAACGTCAAACAAATATTGATAGACTGCGACCAAGACACAATTTTGATAAAAGTCCAGCCCGATGGCCCAACTTGCCACACTGGGGCAGACACTTGTTTTGAAGAAACCAACGAAGGGCGGGCTTCTTTCTTGAATTATTTACAAAAAACTATTATCAGAGACCGCAAGAACAACCCGTCTGACACGTCTTATACCAGTAGTTTATTCAAGAAAGGAATCAATAAAATAGCGCAAAAAGTAGGCGAAGAGGCCGTTGAATTGGTGATTGAGGCCAAAGACAATAACGACGGTTTATTTAAAGACGAAGCCGCCGATTTGTTGTTTCATTATTTGATTTTATTAGAACATCGAAACATTGATTTGGACGATGTAGTTAGTGTATTGCAGAAAAGGCATAGATAAATCCATAGATTACTCAACCAAAAAAAGCGATGATAAACACAAAACCTTATTTGATACTACTTACAGGTCTGATTATATCCATAGTTCTGGTAAATTGCGTGGACCCTTACTCAGACTCAAAGCTACTGACAACTAATAAAAAACTAATTGTCAATGCCACTATCAGCAATCAGTCAGAGCCGTTTAGGGTTAGGCTTACTCGTACCATAGCTTTTTTGGAAAAAGATGCTACACCGCCCGTTATTGGTGCAAAGGTGTATGTTTTGGACAATCTTAACAATCGCTACGACTTGGCAGACGTAGGTAAAGGTGATTATCAGACGGCTACCAACCAAAAAGCCGTTGTGGGGCGTAGCTATCAGCTTTTTATTCAGACAGGGGGGCGAAACTACGAATCTACGCCCGAAACCCTACGACCCGTACCAGAAATAGACAAACTAAGCAGTCAGTTGATAGAACAAAGGTCGGAGTCTGGTGTGAAAAAAAATACGTTTGAAGTTACGCTTGAAACCAAAGACAACAAAACCACAGGAGACTACTACCGCTGGACGGCTACTAACTATCGGTATTTGTACTCTTGTTCTGATAGAGTATGCAGGCCCGAAGTTTGTCCTGGGCCAATCGTATATCGAAACGAGTGTTGCAGCCCCTGCTGGGAAATAAATAAAGAATATGGCCAAATCTTGTTGGCTTCCGACAACCTAATAAATGGCAACACACTCAAACAAAAAGTAACGACTGTACCCTATAACTCTCGCCGACCGTATTATTTGGAAATAGCTCAATATTCGCTCACCAAGGGTGCTTATAATTATTGGACAAACATCAATACGCAAATCAATAACACTGGTAGTATTTTTGACGCTCCGCCAGCCAATATCAGAGGCAATATAGTATGCAAAGAAGACCCAACCGAGCAGGTATTGGGTTATTTTGAGACAACCTCAGTGAGTTACAAACGTATTTTTATATTGCGAGACGCACTCGGAATTGCCGCCGAGCCAACCGTGCCACTATTGGTTGGCCCCGTGATTGTTCAGAGTGGTTGTAAAGAATGTAACGAAAATGCAGGCCGAACAAGCAAAAAACCAATCGACTGGCGAGACGACTATAGCCTGCGAAGCTACGATCCAAGAACAGAACTTTAAGCATTATTCTTGAAACTACAAAAAGTACAAATCTACAAAATCGCTACTTTGGCCGACTTTGGTACGGCATTAGTCTATTATGGTCTGTCAAATTAAAAACTTTATTAGATGTTTGTCGTTATAATCACGGAAACACAATAATAAAGAAGACCATGAACAGAGCTATCCGATTATTTATCGTCAGTGCATTTTTTGTAACTAATGCTTTCGCCCAGTTTGGCCCAGGTGGTGGTATGGGCGGCGATGGTGGTCGTAGCCGTGGTAGCGGCGGCGGTTTTCCAGGAATGCCTGGCCAGCAACAACAGCAACAAGTAGTGGTGCGTGGCGTGGGGCGTATTGCTGGTTTTGTATTAGATTCAACTACCAGTAAACCAGTCGAATATGCCAATATTGCCCTATTTGACGAAAAAAACCAACCCATTGACGGCACTACGACCGACCAAAAAGGGGCTTTTGTCCTCAAAGATATTCCCGATGGTAATTTTAGATTGGAGGTATCGTTTTTGGGATATAGTACATTTAATAACAAAAATGTAGCAGTAGGCAAAGGCAAGCGTGACCTAAAACTCGGTAACGTTATGCTCGGTGTAGATGCTCGAACGCTGGGCGAAGTAACGGTACGTGGCCAAGGCGAAATTATAGAAAATAAGGTGGACAGATTGGTTTATAATGCCGACAAAGACATGGGTGCCAAAGGTGGTGATGCCAGCGATGTGATGAGAAAAGTACCAATGCTGACCGTCGACTTAGACGGAAATGTGTCGCTCAGAGGCAATCAAAACGTAAAAGTACTCATCAACGGCAAGCCGTCGTCTATCATGGCGGGGTCGGTGTCGGAGGCACTCAAACAGATTCCTGCCGATATGATTAAATCTGTCGAAGTAATCACCTCTCCCTCAGCCAAATATGATGCCGAAGGCTCGGCCGGGATCATTAACGTTATTACCAAAAAGAACAATCTGCAAGGCTTGCGTGGATCATTGAATGTTGGTGTAGGCAATCGTAGTAGTAATATTTTTGGGAGTATTAACTTTAAATATAAAAAACTAAGTATCGGACTAAACTTAGGAGGCAATGCCCTCTACAACCCCACAAGCGGGTACATTGTTACAGACAGGCTACTGGCCAATAACTCAACATTCAAGACTCGACAAGATAACGATGGACGGCGTACAGGTGGTTTTGGTAATGCCCAGTTAAATTTTGATTATGAAATTAATGCCAAAAACAACGTAACGCTATCGTTTAGAAACGGTCGTCGTGGTTTTGGTAATAGCACTAACCAGCTCACATACAGTGGTTTGGCTACCGACAACGTGCTGTCGTCTATTTTTGGTAACAAAACGATTTCTAACAATACCTCCAACAACATTGATATTAACTTTGACTACACCCACAAATTTGATAAGCCTGGTGCGGAACTGTCGTTTTTGGCGCAATATGGCAACAATCTAAGCAATAACGACTATACCCGTGACCAATTTCGGACGACCGAAGCTGACATTTTTTATAGAGAACGTAGCGACAATAAACCCGTAAATAGAGAAGAGACTTTTCAGTTGGACTATGAAACACCGATTAGTACTGACCAAAAATTAGAGATTGGTGCAAAAGCTACTTTACGCCATATTGAGAGTAATACAGCTTTTTTTATAGACGACCTCAAAACAAACTCGGGCTATCAGTTGAGTAGCAACCGTAGCAATGTATTTAATTATGACCAAGACGTATATGCTACCTATTTGACATATACGTTGAGTTTGCCCAATAAATGGAGCATCAAGCCAGGTGCAAGGTACGAATATACAACAATCGGGGCTACGTTTCAGAACAAACCGCCAGTAGCTATACCTGACTATGCGGTGTTGGTGCCGAGTGTGTCGATTTCAAAGGCTTTTAAGGGTAGTAAAACGCTTCGGTTGAGTTATAATCGCCGTATTCAGCGGCCTTCGATGCAGTTTCTGAATCCAAATGTTACCCAGAGCGACCCACTCAATATTCAGTTTGGCAATCCGTATTTAGACCCAGAGTTTACCGACAATTTTGAAATCAATTTTAGTACATTCTTCAAAACTACGACGCTCAACGTATCGGCGTTTACAGGCCAAACCAATAACTCTATCGAAACCATTAGATTTAAAGGCGACCCAACTCGATTGCAAGCACTCGTTTTGGCAAACGGCATTAACACAACAGGCATTGAAATCAATCCCAATGCGCTTATTACCACTTTTCAGAATATTGGCCAGCAATACAGAACGGGTATGAATTTCTTTGGGTCTATTCGGCCAACCTCAAAAATAATGTTCAACATCAATTTTGATACTTACTATTTGACTCTAAACAGCCCGAGTTTGGGGCTATCTAATGCAGGCTTTGTGATGGACGGCGGTGGTTTTGCTCAGTTTACACTCAAAAATAACTGGAGTTTACAAGCCTCGGCTTTTGGTCGTGGCCGCCAGATACAGCTACAAGGCTCGCAAGGTGGTTTTGCATTTTACAATATGTCGATTCAGAAAGAATTTAAAAACAAAAAAGGAAATTTTGGTATTGGCATAGACAACCCATTTGCTGCTTATTTTGAGCAACGAGGCGAAATCACAAGCGATGCCAAAGACAATACATTTACCCAAACCAATGTAAATCTCAATTACAACCGAGGTATTAAGTTTAAGTTTACATATAGCTTTGGTAAGATGACATTTGACGATAGTTTTTTTAAGCGCAAAAAGAGTATCAATAACGACGACCAAAAACAAGGTGGCGACAGTGGCCAAAGCGCACCAGCCGCTGGTGGTAGAGGTGGAAATTAAGACTTTGTAATAATCAGTTTTGATAACAAAAAATGCCGAGCAGTATCTGCTCGGCATTTTTGTTTATCTTTATGGCTCAATTACCCTATTTGTTATGTTTTATAAACAACAGCCGCTTTTTAGGTCTTTAAATATTATGTTCCGTGGCCTGTGTTCCCACAGACAAGAGTGGTATTCATGCCGCCGCTCGGCTCTGTGGAGTGGTAATTATCGACAGCCCTCTGGGCAACTGAACGACAAGCAAAGCTACTTTTTTGTATTGTTATTCCTGATTTTGTCAAATACTTCGGCCTTTTCCCAAGACTGCCCCCCGACAGTTTCCTTTACGCCCGTCCAACGCCCTAATTTTATTGAATGGGCCAAATTTCCTGCGTTTTCGTTGCCGTTCAAGATTGTTTACGAAGGCCCACGCTTTGGCGACACACAGTCAAGCCCACTCAAATATGGTTTTACTCATTTGGCTCGTTTTTCGGGGTCGGAGGGAGTTTCATTGTTATCCACTCAAAAAGCCATAACTTGGTATGGAGTGGCTACTTCTGCCCAACCTCAACAACCCTGGGGAGACAAAGACATCAAAAGCCCGTGGAATAATAACCTTAATTTATACAAACAAGGTTGGGAAAATACATTGGGTGCTTTTGCCAATAATTTTGGTAGTAATATGCTCAATTATAACCTCATAGCCTTAGATATAGAACGAATCAGAGACAGCGACAGAGATATATTGACACTCAAATCAAACCCTAACATTGCAACACAATACCGTAACCTGACCGACAACCAGTTTGTAGAACGCTACAAACGAGACCTGCAAAATTTATACACTGCCCCAGTTACTTATCTCAAAAATAGGGGTATTGGCACAGGAAATAAGATTGGCAGCTACAGCGATGTACCGATTAGGGGTAATTTTAATAATTGGCTCGGCCTCAAAACATTTAATTGGGCCGATTATACAACCAATACGTCGTCCATATTACACATCATGCGAGACAGTACTTCGGGCGATGTGGGAGGTAGTTTTTATAATAGCCTTGATTTTTTGACACCGTCTTGTTATTATTATTACAACTACAACGACCCGCTGGGCAAAGACTATTTGGCCTATTTGTTGTTTGTGGTGGAGGCCAATCGGTTTTGGTCAAACAAAGATGTGATACCCTTTGTGTGGCTGCGCTACCACGATTCGTTCAATCCCAGTACACCATTTGTGCCTCGTTTTGTGGCTGAGGCTACGGCTATTATGCCGTTTTTTTCGGGTGCAAAGGGTCTGTGGCTCTGGGAATATCCTGACGAAAGCAAACAAGAAAACTTTGCCACTTACGAATATTTTATAGCGGCTCTGCATAGATTATCGCAGCACAAACGATTTTTTGAGGGTAATTATGAACTCGTCATTCCGCAGCCAGCCATCGCAAATGCCAAGTCTCAAACGGCTATTTGGCGAGGGGTAGTTAAGGGAACAGAAATCTTGATTGCCGCCCAAAACCCCTATGCTACTTCCGACACGCAACCCACAACGATTATGGTCAAATACCAAGGCTGGCAAAAAGAAATAACGCTCACAGGCAGAGAGGTGTTTTTGTGCGCCTTCGATAAAAGCGTAGTAAATGCACTGAAAGAAAAAACAGATGCGCTGGGCTTGAAAGTAATACCAAATCCTGTTAGCGAAACGCTCAATTATCGGTTTAGTACTACCCAAAAATATACTGTAAATATAACTCTGCTCAATGCACTTGGGCAGGCTTGCGTGCAAGAAAACTTTGAAAGTAGCACAGGCATACAGTCCCGAAAAATACTTATTACTGATTTGCCAACGGGTACTTATTTCTTGTGTTTCAAATTGGGTAACTTCGAGGTTAGAGAAAAAGTGTTGGTGGTGAGGTGAGGTAAATCAAGAAGGTAAATTTTCAAATATATCAGCAAAAGCCACCTCAAAGCCGTCGATTCTGATTGTTTCGTCGAGTGCTGTATAAGTATTGTCGAGCCAAATAGTTGGGTTTTCGGTGCAGGTAGATGTATAAATTTTTCGCTCAATGGGGTCAATTAAGATGATTTGTACCAAACTCTCAAACGATTTGTAAGACTGCCGTTTGGTATTCAAATCGTATTGAGCCGTGCTATCAGACAGTACTTCTACAACCATATGGGGATTGGTGATAATGGCCTCCGAACGCTTCCAAAACTCAGGTGCGCCTTTGACCACCAGCACATCGGCATTGTGATAGCCCCGTTCGTTTGTTTTGATAAGCCCTACATTACTCCCTGTTACAAAAAATCCTTTGCCTCGGTAGAGTGTTTTGAGGATAAAAATAAAATTGGCAACTAATGCCTCCTGAATAAATTTTGCTAAACCCATGATTATTATATGTCCGTTGTAGTATTCGGCTCGGTAGGTGGTTGTTTCCAAAAAATCTATAAACTCGTCCCATTCGGCAACAATCATCACCGTTTGGCCTTGCTCAATTTGCGTAATTTGGGCATCGCTCAACTCTATTTTTGTCAGTACGTCCATTGTTTTTAGTATTTAGTTGAATTACAAATGCAATTTAATCATAAAATCAATACCACCAAGGATCGGGGTTTTCGTTGGTTTTTATGAGAAAGACTTTTTGTCGCATAAACCGTTTGATAGCCGATGGCCCCATTCTTGTACCACCAATTCCCGACATTTTAAATGAGTTTTTCTCGCCTTCGTGCATGATTGCCGTCAGAGCAGCATCGTTGATGCTAATAGCCCCAGCCGTCATTTGCTGGCCTACGGTTATGGCTTCTTCGGTAGTTTGGGCAAATACCGCACCACTTAGCCCATAAACCGTTCCGTTAGCCAATGCAATGGCTTCTTCTTTGGTTTTGAACTTCATGACGGGCATAATCGGCCCAAAGGTTTCTTCGGTCATTAGTTTCATGTCTGGCGTTACGTTTATGATCACCGTTGGGCGGCAATAGTCGCCTCCGCCCAATGCTTCGCATTGTGTCGAGCCTGTCAATATTGTTGCACCTTTGGCCAGAGCATCGCTTAGGTGGTCGTTGATGATGGCTACTTGTTTGTCAGAAATAATAGGGCCAATCTTACCGTCATTTATAGTTGGATATACCAAGCCAATGGCGGCGGCTTTTTGAGTTAGCTTTTCTGTAAATTTGTCAAAAATAGAATCTTGCACATAAATCCGCTCGACCGATAGGCACGACTGACCAGCGTTGGCCGTACTACCCCACAGAATGGCCGAGGTAGCTTTTTCTATATCTGCGCCATCAAAAACCAATGCAGCATCTTTGCCTCCCAATTCCAAAAAAACAGGAATAAAACGGTCGCAAGCCATCTGATATACCTTTTGGCCTGTGGCCGTACTGCCCGTAAAACACACCAAATCAGCGTGTTGTATGATAGATGCTCCAGTTGGGCCAGCCCCTTCGACATATTGCAACACGCCTGCCAAGGTAGGTACAGCGGCTATGGTTTTGTTGATGACCTGTATAAACCGAGGTGTAACTTCGCTGGGCTTGACCACGACCGCACAACCCGCCAACAATGCAGGAATGGTATCTATGAGCGATAGCAGCAGCGGGAAGTTCCAGGGGCTAATAACGCCAACGAGCGGGTAAGGGACTAAACTTTGTTCAATATCAAGAAACGGAATAGAACTTTGACGACGATTGGTTGTGGCAAAAAAATCTTCTGAAATACGACACCAACGGTCGATGGACGAAGCCACAATATCGGCTTCGAGGAGTGTTTCCCAGCGGCGGCCTGTGTCGTGGCAAAGTGCTTCGATGAGTGCTGGTTTATGACTCTCTACGGCTACTTTCCATGTCTGCATTACCTCAATGCGCTCGTAGATAGACGACTGCGCCCAGCCAATTTGATTTTGTCGGAGAGTAGTACATATCTCGCCTAACTCTTCGTCGGTCGGTGCTGTGATGGTATAGTCGTGCTGGCCTGTTCGAGGGTTACGAACTTGGATTGTAGTGGAGTTTTGCATAGTTGAGAATTGATAAAAATCAAAAATAGGTAGGTTTACTTATCATTAGCAGTAGGGTATTGTTTAGTTTCTATCTTTCAATTTGACATTACCTTACACGGCCTTACATCGATTTCTAAGCCAACAAAATAGGCCAGGTTTTGGTGCAAAAATCAGGTATTATTTTTATATAATTGCCAAAACTGCAGTAATATCTTTATTTCGTGTTTTGGCTATGTTGCCGATTTAGCTTTCGTCTGAATCGTAATGCTGTGAACGGCACAATGGACTGTAAAAACCGACAAAAGAGTGTAACTTTGCAGGACGAAATTTTATAATAAAAAGACGATGAGTTATTACGACAGAATTAGAGACTTAACAAAAAATGTTCCTGTGGGATTGGTGGACTTTGAACAGCCCAGAGACCAAGCAAGAACGCCTACACAAGCATCTTCTAATTTTATAACGAACAAAGAGCAAGGCGACTGGGCTGAAAATCTTGTAGCAAGGGCAATAAATGAAACTTCTGACAATCGAGCGGCGAACCGCTTTGTAGCAGTAAAATATGGCAAATCTGATAGTTTAGTGGCAGGAGAAGATGGCTTTGATGCTTTTTATAGAGTGCGACATAACTATTCAGAAAGTTGAATAGGACTTTTCCAGAAAATGACATTCCAGAAATCTTCTATCCATTTTTTAGCAAATGATAATG
>JAYWHT010000110.1:0-91269 GCA_043777595.1 Spirosomataceae bacterium | reverse complement strand
CTGTTGAGTTTTGGGCGTGGGTTATTCCAGAAGTAAAAAAAGAAAATCCAAGTGCAGTTTTTATCGCCGAAATCTACAACCCCGCCCAATATCGCAATTATTTATTTACAGGCCAGTTCGATTATTTGTACGACAAAGTAGGCTTGTACGATGCCCTCCGCCGACTGATGGAAGGCCACGGCAACGCCAACGACATTACGAAAGTATGGCAAAACGAATCGGGCGACTTTGGCCATCGAATGTTACGATTTTTAGAAAATCACGACGAGCAACGCATTGCCTCACGGTTTTTTGCCAACGACCCTTTCAAGGCCATTCCTGCCATGACGCTCTCTGCCACGCTACACGGCGGCCCTGTGATGTTGTATTTTGGGCAAGAAGTAGGCACAAAACCAACCGTAGCCGAGGGTTTTTCGGGCGACGATGGCCGTACTACTATGTTTGATTATTGGGGAGTACCAGAGTTTCAGGCTTGGACAAACGGCGGTAAATTTGACGGTGGTAAACTCAGCCCAGACCAAAAGCGACTGCGTAGTTTTTATTCAGATTTGTTTAATATGTGTCAAACGAGCGATGCCATCAAAAACGGTGCTTTCTACGACTTGCAATATGCCCAAAGCTATGATACCAGCAAAATATACAGTTATTTGCGGCATACGGCCACTCAAAAACTGCTGATTGTCTGTAATTTTGACTTAGACAATAGCCACGAAACCCAGATAAACATTCCCGAACACGCCCTAGAAACAATGGGACTTGACTCAAAAATATCGATTTCAATGACAGATATTTTTATGCAAAAAAGCACAAAGCTACAAACTGGCGCAACGTTGAAACTACCACCCAATTCGGTGTTTGTATTTGAGGTGGGGAAATTGTAGATTTGTGAAAAGGAAAATATCATAATTTTACTGAAAAAATAAATTATATCTTAGATTAGGATCAAATGATAAAACACCATTTTGAGGGTATCCAACATGAAATTTTAAAAAATTTATTCAATGCCAAAGAAAGTATTTGGTTAGCAGTTGCATGGTTTACGGACGTTGAGTTATGGACTGTACTTACACTAAAAGCAAAAATAGGTGTTAGTGTCGAGGTTATATTATTGGACGATGACATAAACAGAGGCAGCAGTATAAAATTCGAATCGCTTACTAATTATGGTGGAAAAATATACTGGATTGATAAATACGGCGAAAGAATGTTACACAATAAGTTTTGTGTGATAGATTCAGAAACTGTAATTACTGGCTCTTATAATTGGACTAATAAGGCGCAAAAAAATCTTGAAAATGTTGATATTTACTTGAATGAATTAGAATCTGCCAATCAATATGGGGAAAGGTTCTTAGAAATTATAGATAAATCAACTAAACATATACCACCAAATAACAACTTATTTGATGGTATTTTTAAGTCTCGTTATCACACACCGAAAACTTCAAAATACTTACCAGTATCTCAGTTAAGACCAGATTTTGACTTTCCGTTTGAGAAAGATGATGACATAACTACATTTCCAAAAGATTTCAAGTTTCGTTCTAAGGCAAATGATATTGTTATCCCAACAATAACTTCGGGTGATTTGGATTGGTGGGAGTCGCTTTCAACTAATTGGCGAAATATTTTTTTAGTAAATATTCAAAATAATTACAGCACTGAAAATTGGTATAAGCATTGGTTTGAAAAAGCAATTCATATGCCTTTATCGCCTGAGATGATAGATAAAATCCTAAATTTAGAAACGTTATCTTGCCGTTCGTATCCTAATGAGATTCAAGATTTGAACCCAATTAGAAAATTATCTAAATTGAAACATCTGAACTGCTATGGCGTATCGGTCAAAAGCATTGAACCATTAGAAAATCTACTCAATTTAGAAACAATACATTTTGGCTTGGCAAACATTGAAGATAGCTCGGAATTTATAAATTTATCTGATGAACAAAAATTATATATTAACAGCATTTTTCCTGAGAATTTAATTGATTTTCAATATGTTAAAAAATTGATTTTCCTAAAAGAAATCAATGTAAAAAATAATAATGTCGCTAATTTCGAGTATATTAAAAACTTGCTCAATCTTACAACAGTTAAAATAAGTGGTACAAATATTGAAGACATTAGCCCTATATTAGATTTAAAAAACCTAGTAAGTTTAACTATGGAAGGGGTAAAAATCAATAGTGAACAGATTAAAGAATTATTAAAAAATAGTCCAAAGTGTAGAATTATTCGTTCACGTGAATGAATAAAAACACAAAATTCAATTTGATGTTTGTATTTGAGATGTTGTAAATTTATGAAAAGAAAAATACAATGGATAGACTTATTTCCGAACAGCATTATCAACAAGCACTACGTCGTGTTTGGGAACTGATGAAACTATACCCTCAAAAAAATACCTTGCAAGGCGATGAATTGGATATGTTGGCCACGCTAATTGAGGTGTATGAAGAAGCATATACGCCTATGCAACCTACTGATTCGCTTGCGTTCTTGAGATTTAAAATGGAAAAGGACAACTTGAAACAAAAGGATTTGATACCTTATATTGGTGATAAAACCAAAGTGTCAAAAGTGTTGAATGGAAAACAAGAACTAACACTTTCGATGATTAAGCGACTGAGTCGAGGGTTAAATATTCCTATCAATTTATTGGTTTCGGTGTAAATCGACCATGTGCCAATCGCTAATTAATATTTTCAACTACCACCCAACTCGGTAGTAGTGTTTGAGGTAAAATAAAAAACTAAAACTGATACGACATTTTTAAAGATATATTTCTACCCATTTCGGAAGTATAATACCTAAACCTGTTCATGTAGTCTCGGTAGTCGGTATTGAGGATATTATTGACCGAAAACCCAACTATAATCTTCTGCCCATGCGGTAGCTCGTAGTTGCTGCCGACCTGTAATGACCAAAGATGATAGGCAGCAGGTGGAGGTACAAAGTCGCTGTTGGGTGGTACGTTGTTTTGTTGTGCTACAAACAAATGGCTAATCGAAACATAACTTTCTGCAAACTTCGATAGCTGGCTGAGGCTATATTTTAGGCTATTTTCAATTCGATTGGCGGGAATCATCACCAAATAGTTTTGATTTGTTCGGTCGTAAGCTCTCAAATACGAAACCTTGGCTATGTGTTTTATTTTGTTGGCCATTTGCCATTCGGTTTTTAGGTCAATACCCACAAAAGTAGCGTTTGTCTGCACATATTTAAAGGCTGGAAACGCCCCCCTCACTGTTAAAATTGGTTCAGACCGAGGTTTGAGATAAATATAATTGTCGAACGAATGATTATAAACTTCTGCTTCAGCCTTTAATTTATTTGACAAAAACACCAAACCCAGAGATGCGTTAAGCGTGATTTCTGGCAACAATCTGTCATCACCTTCTTCAAAAGCGGCAGCACCATGATGTACGCCATCACTGTACAACTCGCTCAGGTTGGGTGGTCGCCAGGCAGAGCCTATGTTTGCCCTTAACGACCAGCGTTCGGAAGGACGAAAAACTCCTCCTATGTTTCCCGAAAAGTTATTGAAGTTGTGTGGGCGAGTGTCAAGTGTTTTATTAACAAACTTAAAAACCTGTAAATGTCTGGTATCAAATCGTAGCCCCGTCTCAATGTCCCATTTTGGCCTAACGACACGCTCAATCCAAAAAAAACCTACATTATTTTGTTCAAAATCAGGAATCAACGGCCTGCCGTCCATTAAGTTATATTGATACAAAGCACTCAATCCTGCTTGGCTGGTTGTGCCGTTGCTTGTTCGATGCTCAAAGATAAGGTCGCTGGTCAGTGTCCATAACCTAAACAACAACGAAGGCGTGGAAGTAGCCTGTTGTCGATGAAGGTCGTATTCCGCACGTTGGTCGTATTGGTACCCAAATGTGAGGTTGAGAGAGCTGGTAGTCCATTTTTTTGTGCTTTTTAGTTTTAATAAACTATGCGCTATTTGCTGGTTGGGCTTTTGAATCTGATAATTAAAATCGGACTGTATGGGCGGTACCTCATTTTTAATAACTGCCAATAAATCAGTGAGATTGCCAATATGTGAACCCGAAAAAATACCCAAATTTGTGTTAAATTTACTGTAAAATAACTCAGTATTTTGGCGAGATGTGCGGTAGGTGATGGTGGCCGAAAAGTTTTGTTCTCGTACGCCAGTGTTGTCCAAATAATAATTGGGTGTATGAACATTGCCCGCCCCTTTGAGCGTACCTTGAAGCCGCCAGCCAAAGCCGTTTAGTTTTGTCAGGCCGCCTTCTACCATACCCGACACTGTGCCTTGCTGGCCGTTTGACGAACCCATAATATTTAACTCGCCGCCTATTTTGGCATTTGTTGGCAAAGGTGCTGGCTCAACCAAAATCACCCCTGCCATGGCATCGGCACCGTATCTGACGGCCGACGCACCTTTGATTATGGTCAGGCTGTTGGCCACAAACTGGTCGATTTCGGGGGCGTGTTCGCTGCCCCATTGTTGGCCTTCTTGTCTGATGCCGTTGTTCAAAATTAAAATACGATTGCTGTGCAAGCCATGAATAACGGGCTTGGCAATAGTACCGCCCGTCTGAAAGGTCGTAACGCCTACAATATTTTTAAGGGTTTCGCCCAGTGTTTCGGCTCTATTCTGAACGAGTGCGCTACCGTCGAGCGTGGCCACGGCTTGCGAGAAGGGTGTCTGGATTCGTTTGGCTTTTATCTCAATTTCTTCCAAATGCAGGGTTTCTTCGTTGAGGTTTATATTAGTGTTTTCGGTATTGTGAGCAAGTGTAATTTTTCGTTTGACGGCCTTGTAGCCAATTATTGTGCAGTTAATAGTATATTGGCCTTGGCACAAATTGCCCACAAAATACCTCCCCAGACTATCTGTCTGGACTGAATAGTTTTGAACAGAAATAATGGCATTGACAATAGGCAGGCTCGTTTCTTGGTCTTTGACTACCCCTTTTATAAAGCAAGAACACGGCTCTTGCCTTTGCGCTTGCAGCATATCGCAACAAAACAATAAAATAACAAAAGTAGTCAGTCTAATTACAAAAAGCATAACACTAATTTAGTACACCACAAAGGTACTCATAAGTGCAATAGAGTTGCAGTTTTAGTATTTAAAATTATTCAAAAATATACAAGTAAACATAATAATTACAAAAAAATAAGGTTATATTGCTATCGAATTTATTTTAAACATAACTGCCAGATTTAATATGAAAACACGTCGATACCACCTTGTATTTTTGGGCTTTTTGATGGCTACTTTGTCATTTGGCCAAACCAATATTCATTTACATACCAATAAAGACGGCTATACGGCTGGCGAAAGTGTGTGGTTTAGTGCTTACATGGCCGACTCGCTCACTGGGCGGCTACGAGCCAATGCCGAGCCAATGTTTGTGCAACTCTTTGGGCCTGACGGAAAAAAAACAACCGAGCAAATTATTTTTATGCAAGTGGGCCGTGGTTTTGGTACGCTCAAATTAGACAAGGTCTTGGCTGGCGGCATCTACCGACTGAGGGCTTTTACTAAAACTATGTATCCCAATGGTTACGAAAAGCAAATTATCGTCAAAAATATGTCTGACGAAAAGCAAGCATATAGCCCACCGCAGGTAGTCAAAGAAATAGCTTGGCCGCAACCGCTTAAAATCAATATAGGGGTTGAAAAGTATTATTTTAAGCCACGAGAACAAATCAATATCAAAGTTCGTGTAACGACCAATCAGGGCGACCCCGTTCAGGGTACTTTTTCGATGTCGGTCAGCGAACTGATGACAGTAGGCGGGCAAGAAACATTTAGTGTTCTGAACGATATTAGGCCAATAATTGAGACCATTCAACCAAAACCAGAAGATAAAGGGTTGGTTTATGAGGGGCGTATTGTTAATGAAAAAACAGGGGTCGGTATTCCTAATGCCAGTTTGGTAGTGATAGCGGTTGGCACTACCAATCGTTTTACACGCACCACAGTGGCCGATGCCAAAGGCGACTTTAAGTTTGAAGACCTGCCCGTGGTAGGCGAGCAAGAAGTGGGCTATCAGATAAACAACAAAAAAGGTAATGTGGTAGAGGGTGCGACTGTGGCCTGGAGGCCATTTATACCAAACTACGAACTCCCCGCACTGACTTACGAGCAAGTAGCTTTGTCTGAAACCCAAAAAGAAAGACAACTGCAAAATATACAACGCCCCGATGGAGAATTGGACGATAAAACAGTACAGTTGGAAGAAATTGAAATAAAAACCAAACAAGACGACTTAGACACCCGAGGTATTATAAAGCTACACGCCTTTGCCGACTCAAAAGTAGAGTTTGACCCCCGCTACCCCAAAAATATGGACATCTATGACATGATTGGTATGTTGCCAGGCGTACAGTCGTCGAGTGGTGCCCGTACAGTGCTTATTAACGGGTTTGGAACATTTGGGGCATCTACCGTTCCACTGTTTTTGGTCGATGGTATGCCCATGGCAGGTGGCGTACCAGAGTTGGGGCTAAACACCAACGACATTGTTAGAATAGAAAAACTGACTGGGGCCAATGCGGCGATTTATGGCTCAAACGGAGGTAATGGCGTAATTGCTATTTATACCCGTCGCCATACCAAAAACTCAGTAATAGCCAAGTCTAAGGGCGATGTACTGAAAGGATATGATTTGACTAAGCCTTTTTATTTTCCAGACTACAGCCAGCCACCGACTGACAGCAGCAAAGAGCCCGACAATCGCTTGACGCTTTACTGGAACCCCGAAATAATAACCGACCCCAACGGCGAAGTAATAGTTTCGTTTTTTGCCTCAGATATTGTCGGTAATTTTAAGATTATGGTCGAGGGTATGAGCCTTGATAATGTGGGTATGGCTGTTAAATCAGTGCGGGTTGATGTAAAAAATAAGTAGTATAATTTTTAAATTCTAAGAAAAAATGTGATAATTGTAAGTCCAAAGTTATCTTAACCTATCACATTATGAGTATTACAAAAGAAAAACCCAATCTTAGTTTTTGGCAAATCTGGAACATGAGCTTCGGCTTTTTGGGAATCCAGTATGGTTTTGGCTTACAACAGGCCAACATGAGTCCCATTTACCGCTACCTCGGTGCCGACGAAGCCTCCATACCTGGTCTTTGGCTCGCTGGCCCGCTCACTGGTCTGTTGCTACAGCCTATTATTGGTGCCATTTCTGACAAAAGTTGGTCGCCGACTTGGGGCCGCCGCAAGCCTTTTATATTGGTAGGTGCGTTGGTTGGGAGCATTGCCATGATATTGATGCCCAACTCTTCGACAATATGGATGGCAGCTGGCTTGATGTGGATGCTTGATGCAGGTCTGAACTCCGCCATGGAGCCTTTTCGTGCTTTTGTAGGCGATATGTTGAGCGATAAGCAACGCCCAACAGGCTTCGCTGTTCAGTCGTTTATGGTCGGTTTTGGCCAAACGTTAGCCAATCTGATGCCTTATATTTTGCCTTTTATAGGTATTTCGATGGTGCTGTCTAATACCGAACTCACAAATGGTATTCCAAATTCGGTGCGCTATCCATTTTATATTGGTGCTGCCGCCATACTTCTTACAGTTTTTTGGACACTCCGTACCACCACAGAGTACCCACCCGAAAACGACGATTACAAAAAAATACACGTTTTTACTGACGATGAAAAAAAATCAATCTCGTTTTGGCATTTAGCCCTCACCGTAGGTGCGGCTCTGTTGGCGTTTGGCTTTGCGTACTTTTCGGCTGGTTTGGCCAATGGCCTCAAATGGGGATTAGGTATTATGGCAGGGGGTTATTTGTTGTTAATGCTGCCTGTTTTCAAAGAAATATTAGCTTCGCTGTCGTCTATGCCAACCGTTATGCGGCAGTTGTGGTGGGTCAAATTTTTTACATGGTATGGTTTGCCGCTTATGTGGCAATATCTATCGTTGGCAGTAGCCAAATATGCCTTTGCCGCTCCCGACACACTCTCAAATCCAGCAGGTTTTGAGGCTGGTACCAAGTGGGGGGGGCTTTGTTTTGCTGCTTTTAGTATTGCTTGTGCGGTAGTTTCTATTTTTATTCCACGTATTGCCAAAGCCATAGGTAGCAACCGAGGCACACACGCTCTGTTTTTGTGCATAGGTGCTTGTGGGTTTTTCTTGACACTCACCTCCAACGACAAATACATTTATCTGGCAGGTATGACCATTATCGGCCTCATGTGGGGTTCTATTATGTCGATGCCCTATCTGATGCTCGCTTCGGCAGTTCCTCAAGCAAAAATGGGAGTCTATATGGGTATTTTCAATGGCTTTATCTGCGTACCTCAATTTATTGGAATGCTCACTGTACCTCTTTTTTATAAAACTTTATTGGGCAACGACCCTCGCAATGCCTTGGTATTGGCTGGGGTTTGTATGTTGTTTGCCGCTGCTTCTTGTTTTTTGGTAACTGAAAAAAAATAAAACAGTGCCTTATCTCTTCATTCTACAAATTTTAATCAGTACCTAAAACCAAATTAAAATGTCCGAATCTGTATCTTTCAAGCACCCCAAAGGGCTGTACGTGTTGTTTTTTACTGAAATGTGGGAACGTTTTAGTTATTATGGTATGAGAGCCATTTTGTTGCTATTTTTGTTGGACAAAACCAAAGGCGGCTATGGCCTCAATGAAGGTGAAGGTGGGGCTATTTATGGTTTATATACTTTTTCGGTTTATTTGTTGGCTTTGCCAGGTGGCTGGCTTGCCGACAATATTCTTGGCCAACGCAAAGCCATCTGGTTTGGTGGTATTGCTATTATGTTAGGCCATATCGTATTGGCGTTTCCATCGTCTCAATGGGTCTTTTTTATGGGTTTGGGCTTTGTAGCTATCGGAACGGGCTTGCTCAAGCCCAACATCAGCTCCATAGTCAGTGAGTTGTATCCAGAGGGTGGTGCCAAACGAGATGCGGGCTTCTCTATTTTTTATATTGGTATAAATATGGGGTCATTTTTGGGTATAACCATTGTAGGTTATTTAGGTCAAAAAATAGGCTGGCACTACGGTTTTGGAGCAGCAGCCGTAGCCATGTTTTTGGGATTATTGGTCTATTACTTCTTTGCCGACAAATACCTACAAGAAAAAGGAACATTACCCCGAGCCGCACAAGACACGTCTCCAAAGCAACCTGTAAATGTTTTGAGCTGGGTTTTTGTAGGTGTATTGGTTTTATTTTTGGCTTATTTGCAAGTATCGGGCTTGTTTGCTTGGTCAAGCAAAAAACAAGTAGCCAATTCTATGGGTGTGGCGGCTATTGCTATCGTCATTACTTATTTTGCTAATTTATTATTTGCCTCAAATCTATCAAAAATAGAAATGAAGCGAATAGTTATCTTATTTGTACTTTTTTGGGGGGCTGTTTTGTTTTGGACGGGTTTTGAGCAGCAAGGCTCGTCGCTACAAATATTTGCCGATCGCCATTCTGAGTTACCATTTGGAATGCCGTCGAGTTGGTTTCAAGATTTTAACCCGTTATATATCCTGATTTTCGCTCCTATTTTGGGCGCACTTTGGGTTTTTCTTGAAAAACAAAACCTCAATCCTCCGTTGCTTATCAAGTTTGCTATTGGCTTGTTTTTGTTGGGTATTGGGTATTTTATTATGGTAGAAGGTGCCAATATAGCCATCACTGGTCTAAAATCATCGGCCTGGATACTTACCTCAACTTACCTTTTTCATACCTTAGGCGAACTTTGTTTGAGTCCCGTTGGGCTAAGTGCTTATACCAAGCTCGCCCCAGCTAAGTATTTGAGCCAGCTTATGGGTATATGGTTTGTAGCGGCGGCATTAGGTAACTTGTTTGCAGGGCTTTTCGTTGGCGACCTCGACCCAGCAAACATACTACAAATGCCTAAACTGTTTATGAGTATCGTTTGGTTTTGTGCGGTAGTGGGTAGTGCTATATTTGTGCTACATTTTCCCCTCAAAAAGTGGATGGGCGGAGTAAAATAACAAAAACATGACCAAACACGACCTTCGTAAGCAGTTTAAGGAGCGTCGCAGGGCATTGACAGCGTTGGAGGTGGCCGAGCAGAGCGAAGCCATTGCCCAACGCTTTTTTGATTTTTTTGATGTAGCCCAAATGCACGTCCTTCACAGCTATTTACCCATCGAAAGCCAGCACGAAGTCAATACCTTTTACATTCTTAACATCATTCAAAATTATTTTCCTGATATTCAAATCATCGTCCCAAGAGTCGTCCCCAATACCTCCGACCTCGAACACTATGTATGGAAACCAGAAACAGAACTCACTCAAAACCAGTGGAATATTCCAGAACCAAATTCAGTTATCAGTTATCATTTATCGGCGACTGATGAAACGACCCAGCATATCCAATTAGTTATTGTTCCATTACTGGCCTATGATATTATCGGCAATCGGATAGGTTATGGCAAAGGCTACTATGACCGATTTTTAGCTCAATGTTCGCTTAGTGTAATTAAAGTTGGGTTGTCTTTTTTTGAACCAGTAACCCGTATCGAAGACCTAAACCCCTACGATATTCGGCTTGATTACTGCATCACTCCCACCAAAATATGGGCATTTTGAGTAAGTATTATCAAACTTCAAACTTCGGCTAACTAAATTGGTACGAGATTTGTTATTTGTACATTAAGACTCAAAGAAACAATGACTCAAAACCGATATATCAAGCGACTATTGGCCTATTTTGTACGAGGGCTGGTGCTGGTAGCACCTATATATTTTACGCTCTACATCATCAAGCGTGCCATTGAGTATTTAGATGGTATTTTGCCAATTTATATTCGAGATGCCAACAACGAGTCGCTCTACTTGCCGGGTATAGGGTTGCTGATTATTGTAACTGGGATTGTACTGTTAGGCTTTGTTTTTTCGAGATTTGTACCGCAGTCGTTTTTTTCAATGGGTGAAAACCTCCTCAAAAAACTACCGCTCGTAAGTCTTATTTATTATTCAATCAAAGATTTGATTACGGCTTTTGTAGGCAACAAACGCAAATTTAACCAGCCTGTGGTAGTAACAATAAACGAGCAGTCTAACATTAAAAAATTGGGATTTTTGACACAAACAGACCTGTCTCAATTGGGCTTACACGGCTATGTATCGGTATATTGCCCACATTCTTATGCTTTTTCTGGCGAGATGTTTATTGTACCAGCTACGAGCGTGCTGCAAGTCGATGTAAGTAGTACCGAGCTGATGAAAATGATAGTGTCGGGCGGGGCTTCGAGTTAAAGATTTCTGATGACACGCTTGGCCAGCGATGCTTTGCTATAATTGGCTAAGTCCCAGACTTGCCCCCAGTTTAGGTTGTTTTTGAGACGGTAGGCACGCATTTTCAGAAAATACCCGGTTGTCATATACAATAAAAACAAAGCTACAATACCAGCCACGGCTTCGGTATTTGTAAACTCAGTAAACGTATATGAATAAAACGCAACGTGCAGTAAAGTTGCCCCGCAGAGTGTTGCTGTAGCCTGAAAGTGGCTCATGCCGTTGTCTATAAAGATATGGTGCATGTGGTTACGGTCTGCATGAAATGGCGAACGGCCATTGAGGACTCTCACCACAAAAACACGGAGGGTATCAAATATTGGAACAATTAAAAGTACAACTGCAAAGACAGGGGCATTTAAGAAAGAATCGGCGTTTGGGGTTTTGAGTAGGGTGGCATTGATTCTGATAAACTCAACGGCAAAGAACGCCAACAAAAAGCCAACTATCAGCGAGCCGGTGTCGCCCATAAAAATTTTGCTGGTATTAGAAAAATTAAATCTAAGAAAACCAAGCAGACCGCCCGCCATCGAAAAAGCCAAACAAGCGATTGAATAATGGTGATTGAGTAAAAACCATGTGCCAAAACAAACACTGGCAATAAAGCCTACACCACCAGCGAGGCCATCGATACCATCAATAAGGTTTATGGCATTGATGAGCGCAATAAAAATAAAAATAGTAAATGGCACGCTAAGCCAGTCGGATATTTCAAAACAGCCAAAGATACCAAATAAATTGTCGATTTTGAGACCACCCAAAAATACTAAGGTTGATGCCGCAATAACTTGCAGGAGTAGCTTTTTGGCTGGGTCAAGCATTAGTAGGTCATCTTTTAGGCCCAAAAAAAACAACATCGTTATACCAACAACTGATAGGTTGGTGAGGTAGCTGTCGCTTAGGTCGTTAAAGTGTGGCCACAAAAAATGACCTATCAATATACTGGCAAAAATAGCGATTCCACCAAACTTTGGTGTGGCGTCTTTGTGTGCGCTACGGTAGTTGGGAATTTCTTTGAGATTGAGTAAATCGCAAAAATTTATAATAACAGGGATAGACATAACTGCGATTGTGCAGGCTATTAAAAACGAAATAAGGCACTGGGACACCTCGTGATGGAGAATGTCTTTGTACTCATTTCGCAGAACATCTATAAGTATATCTGCATTCATGATTGAAACAATAAAATGATTTTGTAGAAATCGTATCTACACAAGTTCATAACGTTGTGCTAAGTTAGGTTATTGGTTTTAATTTTTATACATTCAAATAATAAATTATTGTAAATTGTTATTTAAAGGAGTCTTTTTTACCTACTTACAAACTGTATTATCTTCCTGAGTGGCTTAAACCAAAGGGTAAAAAAATAGGGTTTTAAGCCATTTACTTTCCACGCTTTTCGGTCATTTTGGTTTGCACTTATACGGTTTTCGACTGAGTTATTGCTCGCTCCGCCAGTACGCATTTTTACAGTTATTTGGGGCAAATAAGCCACATTCAGTCTGTTCTTATACATAAATCGCAACATTAGCTCGTAGTCAGCCGCTGTACCTAAGTCTAATCTAAACATACCATATTTTTGATAAGACGCACGCTTTACAAAAAAAGTTGGGTGCGGTGGCATCCAGCCATACAAAAAACTATTTCTGTCATAGTCGCCAGATTTCCAATAACGAGTTACTTTATCCAAGTGTTTGGTGTCTATAAAAACTAAATCTGCGTACAATCCATCGGCTTGTGTTGTTTGTATTTTTTTTACAATTTTTTCAATCACACCATCGTCATTATACAGGTCGTCGGCGTTCAATATTCCTACTATGTCGCCCGTTGCTACTGCGATGCCTTTATTCATTGCATCGTAGATGCCGCCATCAGGTTCTGACTTAAATACAGCAATTTTTGAGCCAAAGTCTTTTATTATTTTCTGTGTTCCGTCATTCGAACAGCCATCGATAATGATATACTCAATATTGCCGTATGTTTGTCTCAAAACCGATTCAATACAGTCTTTTATTGTTTGTGCGCCGTTATAAACTACGGTGATAATACTAACTTTCACTTCGTTATGTTTCGTTTTTTGACAAACACCGCTGGGTTTCCTTGATAGATACTGTACGGCTCTAAGTCTTTGGTGGCTACCGAACCAACTGCCAAAACCGAGTGGCTCTTACAAGTAACGCCAGGACAAACTACGGCCTTGGCACCAATCCAGGCACCTGCCTCTATGACTATTTTTCCTACCCGCAAATCAAAAGTACTAAGGGTATAGTCGTGGTTGCCAGTCAGTAACATAGCCCCTTGCGACAGGCAGGCACTTTCGCCGATATTGACCTCAACCAAATTATCTATCCATACTCTTTCACCTATCCAGACGTAATTATCTACCGAAAGTAACCAAGGGTACTTTATATTTACACCTGGCTTAATAACCACACTTTTTCCTATTTTTGCACCAAAGGCTCTCATTATCATAGACTTAAAAGACATTGGTACGGGCAAAAACGAATTGAAAAATATAGAATTAGTTATAAACCAGAGTAAATTTTTAAGAAAAGGGGGCTTCAAGTACCAGCTATTATCATACTTCGACAGGTCGGTTTGGAGGTCTGAGTAAATCTTTTCCATATTCTGTTTTAAAAAAATCAATGATAGCTGTCCTGTCTTTGCCCACTCGATGATACATTTCATATATTTTGGCATCGACCAGAAACCGATACCAAAACCCTTGTAAAAAATGCCAGATAAGCCCTTTTGTACCGTCTAAAAAACCTAATTTTAAAACAAATCTAAATATAAAATAAATAAAGGGACGTGTAAAGAGCGGTAAACTGGCATATTTTAGTTTCAAATACCTTTTGCGCTGTTCTTGCGAACCAAACAAACGAGGCGCTACTCGGTCGGTATCGGCAAAATTATATTTCATGTCCAACAAGTCGATCATTTCTCTGATGGCGTAGTTGTTGTGTTTCTGCGTCCACCATGTCAAGTTGTTGAGGTTATGATCTACAATGTCATTTTTGAGTTGGACACTCTGCCCGCCAAAAAGTTTAATATGCTCGTCCATCCAGAGTTCTTCACAGATACCTGAGCCATTGCGCCAGAGTCTTAGTAGCCAAATCGGATAATAACCGCCATGTTGTATCCATTTGTCCATAAACATTACCCTACGCTTGACGTATAAGCCCGTAACTTCGTTGGGTTGTTGCGCCAGTGTTTGGTTTATTTCGTATGCCAGCTCGGGAGTTACATATTCGTCTGCGTCCATTCGCATCAACCATTGTGTGTTGAATGGGTTTTGACTAATACCAACATTAAACTGAACTGCGTAAGTAATCCATTGGTTATAGACCACGTTTGCACCCAGCGACTTTGCTATGGCGATGGTTTGGTCGGTCGAACCAGAATCTACAATAAAGATTTTATCAGTAAAGGGCAACACACTTTTGATACAACGCGCTATGTGCTGCTCTTCGTTTTGTGTCAAGATAATTACCGATATGTCTTTCATGTTTTAAATAATACCGTAAAATTGTACTTTTTTGTGTTAATATGCAAGAAATACGGCTTTTTTTTGCATAATTACAATTATTGAAAATGGTAACACAAACATTATTTCGGTAGTTGTACCCTTAATTGGACTTTGTTGTTTACTTTTGTTGGTTGGTTATAATATTCTCGTAAAAATAATTGAGCGGTACAATTTGCCACTATTACCGTCTAAAACACTATAATTTTTAAATTGAAATCAATTACAATAAATCCTTCCAATAAGCCCATACAAGCTGAAATCCAGTTGGCATCGTCCAAAAGTGAAAGTAATCGTGCGCTTATTATCAATGCCCTAACTGGTTTTAGGGGCGACTTACGCAATATTTCTGCCGCACGAGACACCCAAACCATGCTCAGATTGCTACAAAGTACCGACACCATAGCCAACGTACTTGATGCTGGTACAACTATGCGCTTTTTGACGGCTTATTTTGCTATCACAGGCCAACAAAAAACAATGACTGGCACTTCCCGAATGTGCGAACGCCCAATTGGGATATTGGTTGATGCGCTTAGGGTATTGGGGGCTAAGATTGACTACCAAAACAAAGAGGGCTATCCGCCGCTTGCTCTGAGTGGGTTTGAATATTTGGGTAGTAATCAATTGGCTATCAGAGGGGACGTTAGTAGCCAGTACGTTTCGGCATTGTTGATGATTGCGCCTACTTTGCCCAATGGCCTCGAACTGACTTTGACGGGAAACATTGGCTCACGGCCTTATATTGAAATGACGTTACAACAAATGGCCGCTTTTGGCATTGATTACGTGGCTGACTGGGCAAACAAAACCATTAAAATACCCGCACAAGCCTATAAGCCTGTGGTTTATGAGATAGAGTCCGACTGGTCGGGGGCAAGTTATTGGTACAGTTTGGTGGCCATGGCCAACGATGCTGAGATTGAATTATTAGGGCTAAAAGAAAAATCGTTGCAAGGAGACAGTGCTATTGTACAAATAATGAAACCGTTAGGCGTAAAAAGCGAGTTTACAAGCCGAGGTGTAAAGCTCTCAAAGATAGCTGCCGAAACGTCGTTGGAGTGGGATTTTAGTAATTGCCCAGACTTGGCGCAGACGGTAGCAGTTTGTTGTGCCGTCAAGAACATTAGATTGACTTTGACAGGTGTAGAAAGCCTCAAAATCAAGGAAACCGACCGCATAGCTGCCCTGCAAGCAGAGTTGCCAAAAGTGGGGGGGGAGCTGGTCGAAACAGAAAAAGACACAAAATACATAGTGAGGGGTCTGCAATCAGAGATACAAAATCAAGTATCAATCAATACTTACGACGACCACCGAATGGCAATGTCGTTTGCGCCTGTGGGTGTGTTGCGCCCTATCGAAATCTTAGAGCCGTTAGTGGTAGCCAAATCATATCCAGGTTTTTGGGACGACATGGCGAAGGTCTGCTTGTTATAATATTTGTAACTATTTGGTCAAAATGACACTGTATTTCAATTTTGATGACTTATCGATTTACACTATCGTATTTAACTCATGACCTCAGACCATAAACACACGGCTACTATGTTTAAAACAGTCTTCAATGATTGATTGGATTCCAAAAATTCTTGGTGAGTGTCAGCATATAAATTGGTCTAAGAGTTCTGTTGAAATAATTGGGGTCGTTTGCAGTAGTGAGCGATTTAAAATATGTAGTAAAACCATCTACTCTTGACTGTGAACTGCCCATAGCACTTACCGCAAAAGCACCTATAAATGTTGAGTTTTGGTATAAGCCTGTTACGGTACCATTCTGCTGAAACCCGTCACGCACATTGGCAATACCCCCAAGCGGCCCAGCAACCCAGTCCGAAACCTTGTCTATATATGTTTTGGCGGCTGGAGTACCCCACCAAAGATAATCGACAGCAATTCGCCACGGAGTACGTGCGGCATCGTAGGAGTACCGAGTGCCATTGTAAGCGTAATTTACGCCGCAACTCGCACCGCCTGGCGTACCATCGGCTTTTTGCCAATCTGACACCAAGCCCGTAGTGGAGTGAGCATTGAGGTTGATTAAAGTATAAGAGTCATCGGCCATTTTATTCCAAAAAGCGGCAGAGGTGTTGTCAAACTGAGCAAAGAGCCGATAGTATGCTGGCGAAAAATAAGATGCGTTAAGACAACTTGCACCGCCAAAACCATCTCCAGGTTTTAGTAGATTCAAGCCATTGGATGTGGTTGTTTCAAATTGTTTTATTTTACCAATTAGTACCTTGGCATCAGCGACATAACTAAGGGTGGCTGGCCACTGCTTGGAGGCAACAACGAGCGCAGCGGCTACATCAAGCTCTGCATCGGTGGCTGCAAAAGACCCTAATCGTGTTTGGGTACAACCTTCTATTTTCCAGTCCATGAGTCCGTTTATGTCGAGGTGTGCATTGTAATATTTCCATAAACCATCTATTAACCCTTTGTCGGCATGGTAGGCTGCCAGCAACATTCCATAGCCAATTCCCTCCGAAACAGTCTGCGTTAGGTCGTCAAATTTGACACGGACACTACCGTCGGGGCAGGTCTCAGTAAAGTTTTGCTTCCAGTTATTAAACTCTGTAATGGCATCGTCGTTGGTAAGTTTTGTTGTCTTGAAACCCATCTGTTTGGCACTACCATCGACAGGACTTACCCCTTTTCTGATGTCCGATTTGACAATAGTCGCAGTAGCTACTATACACAATTTGGAACAGTCGGTAGTTTGTGCGTAAATGAGCGAATTTAGGGTCAATAGTAAAACGACAATGTTCAGAGATTTCATGGTGGGCATTGGTAAGTTAGGTTTCTTGATTTTACAAAACATTTGCAGTAACCAAATTATCAACAATGATGCCAAAAGTCTTTTTGTCTATTGATTTTAAATAGTTTTGGTACTTATTTATGATTAATGAACTACTCTTGTCCAAATAATTAAATCGAACCAAACGGTGTTGTGAGTAATATTTCTTCAATGTGCTTAATTACAAACTCAATGTCTTCGTTTGTTGTATATCGACCCAAACTAAAACGAATAGAGGAGTGGGCATCGTTGTTGCTGCGGCCAAGGGCTTTGACAACGTGCGACGGTAGCACTGAGGCCGATGTGCAAGCCGAGCCAGACGAAACGGCGATGTCTTTGAGGCGAGTAAGTAGTGTTTCGCCGTCTAAACCCGCAAAACAAATATTGGTCAAGTTGGTCATGCGGTTGCTTATACTTCCGTTTACAAAAGTATTGGGAATAGCCCGTAAGATATTGATTTCTAATTTATTACGCAACTCATTGAGTCTTTCGGCTTCGGCTTTCATTTCTTTTTGGGCTACTTCGCAGGCTTTACCCAAACCCACAATACCTGGCACATTGAGCGTACCTGAGCGGCGGCCTCGCTCGTGGCCACCTCCGTTTGTTTGGGGCATTATTTCTATACCTTTTTTTATAAACAATGCCCCAATTCCCTTTGGCCCATACAGTTTATGTGCCGAAAAACTCAACAAATCAATGCCTTCGGTTTGTACGTCAGTCGGAATTTTGCCAACTGCCTGTGTAGCATCTGTATGCAAGAGCGAGCCGTTGGCATGGACTATTTCGGCAATCTGTCTGATAGGCTGAATGACCCCAATTTCGTTATTGGCCAACATCACCGATACCAGCAGCGTATCTGGTCGTAGTGCCGCAGTGAGTTGCTCAATATCTATCAGTCCGTCGGGCTTTGGTTTGAGGTAAGTAACGATAGCACCGTATTTTTCTAAGGCTTCACAAACGTCCAGAACGGCTTTGTGTTCGGTTTCGAGTGTGATGATATGTTTTTTGGCGGTGCTATGGTTTTCAAATAATCCTTTGATAGCCAAATTGTTAGACTCTGTTGCACCACCCGTAAAAGCGATTTCTTTGACATTGCAATTCAAAATTTTGGCTACTTGCTTTCGGGCTTTGGCTACGACTTCTTCGGTCTCCCAGCCGTAGAGATGCGAGCGGCTGGCGGCATTGCCGAAGTGTTCAGAAAAATAGGGCAACATCGCCTCCAATACTCGTTTATCAACAGGCGTAGTGGCGTTGTAGTCCAAATATATCGGGAGACGTAGGGGCATTTTTTTATTTTAAATTATTGCGTTTTTTTTGATAATTTATTCTCAATCCTTTCAACACTTGGTAATAATGGTTTTTGATTTTTTAGTAAAGTACGTTTTAGTTAGTGCTTAAATGTGTAAAGTGTTACCATATTTGGATAGATAAACATTTATTCAAAACTAATAGGGTGATTTGATTACAATAACTCATTGATTAACAGCATTATATCTAACTCGCGATTACTCAAATACCTACTCAAACTTGTTCTTTTCTGTTAACCCCGTCCAGTTATCTGTTCTAAAAGGACAAAGTGGCAAGCCCTCTGAGCTAAATATATTCACTTCGTTGGTCGAGTCTGTCCATGCAAAGCGCACTGACGCTGGCTTTTGGCCTTTGGGGTGCTGAACAATAATTTTATTGCCCTGAATTGTAGCCTGAGCATAATAAAAAACCTTGTCTTCGCCTGCAATCTCAAAACCCTTGGCATAGTTGTATCGGTCTTTGGCTACCAAACCTTTTCCCGTAAAACTAAAAGCCAAAACGGCCTTATCGTTATCAAAAACCACCGACTGATACATGGGGCTACTATGTATAACGTCTTGGTTGTAAGTGATTTTGAGGGCATTGAGTGCCAGTCGATGGCCTACATCTTGTTTGTTGGTGGGGTGAATGTCGGCAGGGTTACCGATGTCGATCGTAACGGCCATACCAGTTTTGGGGAGCGACAATGCCATCGTTTGCGCCTCACGCAACTCTGCCCAGTTGCTGCCTTGATTACTGTTTTGGTTGTTGCCATAGTCTGATAATTGAACGAAATAAAACGGAAATTCATCGCTCCATTTGGTACGCCAGTCTTGAATCATCAATGGAAAAGTTTTACGATATTGATAGGCCCGCCCAGCGTTGGTTTCGCCTTGGTACCACAACGCCCCACGAATGGCAAAAGGTAACAATGGTGCAATCATACCGTTATAAATAGTCGTACCAACGTTGTTGCTTGAGTGGTTGTAGTTGTGTTTTTCGGCAAACGATGGTATGTGTTTCCAGTCATTGTCGGCCAGTGGTATTTTTTGGTCGTTGCTACTCACATACAAATCGTTTTCAGAGCCTTTGAGACCCACACCAAACCACGAAGGGTTGAGCATTTGGTTGAGTTTCAGTACCAATTTGTTTGTTCCTACTTGCCAAGAGTTAGGTGGCAGATTGACCTTACGCACTCCCACAACAGCCCCCGACGACACCAATTTGCCATTTAGATAAACCTCCACGTTATTGTCGTTTTCGGCAAGGCTCAATGTTGTGTTTTGTGCCGCCATGTCGGCGGGCATATCAATGCTTTTGGCCATAAAGCCATTGCCTCTAAACGCCCAAATCCCTTTCCAGTCCCACTGCCCGAGCGCATACGAGGCAAACCACTTTGAAAAATCATAGTTGGCGGCCATGTACTTTTTTTCATCGTCAAGTGTGGGGTTGCGTGTGGCATCGGCCAGTGTTTTTTGTTTGAGGCTTCGTTCCAGTTGTTCGTCGGCTTGTTCCCAGTTTTGAGGCATGGTTTGGGCATAGGTTTTTAGCTCGTCAGATGCCAGCATGGCTTCTTTGCTTATCCAACCTTCTACCTGTGAGCCACCCCAAGACGAGTGCAAAAGGCCGATAGGAATGTTTAGTTTTTGGTTTAATTCTCGAGCAAAAAAGAAACCGACAGCCGTAAAATCGCCAACGGTTTCGGGCGAACAAACCTGCCAAGAGCCTGATTTTAAGTCGGTCTGGGGTTGTATTTGTACGTCATGTTCTACAAAAAAATGCCTAATTTGTGGAAAGCCAGCATTTTGTTTTTCGACTTTAAAATTATTGGCCGACTTCACCTGCCACTCCATATTCGACTGCCCCGAGCAGAGCCATACTTCGCCAATCAAAATATCTTTTACTTCCACACTACCCGATTTGGCTCTGACTGATAAAACATAAGGCCCGCCTGCCTCCAATGGTGTTAAGCTCACTTGCCATCTGCCCGAGGCATCAGTCTGGGTTTTTAATGTTTGGCCTGCCATTGTTACACTGATTTTTTCTTTGGCCATTGCCCAACCCCAAATTGGTATTGGCTTTTGACGTTGTAGTACTACATGGTCAGAAAATAGTCGTGCGAGTTTGAGTTGTGCAAATGCCTGGACATTGAAAAGTAAAAAAACAAAAATTATTATTTTTTTCATTGGTGGTTTTAAGGGTTTAATCATTAGATAAATAATAATACTACTGTCAAATATGTAGTTGCTCGTAAATAAACAATGTGCTGATTTATTTCAAATTGCAACATTTTTGTTTTTCACTGTTCACTACACATACCAAACGCCTTCTGAAACTAACTGTGTATGGCCACCTACTTTTAGTGTATATTGGTCGTTTTGAGCGGTACCGTCCAAATACAAAAACGATTTGCGCCCCATCTGAAAACCCTGCTCGACTGTCGCTTTTATGGTAGGCTTGTCGTGTTTTAATAGATATGCCAGCAAACAACCATTGGCACTACCTGTGGCGGCATCTTCCGAGAGTCGGCCATTTTCGAGTAGTTTCATTCGGGCATTGTACTGGTTGTTAGGGTTATATGTTTCGTTTGTAAAGAAAAATAACGAAGTTGAGTGTCCTGTTGGGCTATTAGTTCTATATTTTTTTCTTTTTTCTAAAAACGCTTGAAAGGTATCTGCTTGTAGCGACAGAGTTTCGATAGTGGCCAGATTTTTGAGCGGAACGATAATGTAAGGCAGTCCCGTTGATATTTCTTGAATGGGTAAATCTGTATTCATATCGGCCAAATTGATACCCAACTCTGTGGCTACTTCTTGGTGCGTAAAAAACTCCCGAAACTCAGGCTGTGCTTGCTGCATAAATAGTAGGCTTTGGTCAACATTGGCTGGGTCAAGAATCGTAATCTCAATGTCGCTATGTGCCAATTCTAACACCAACTGGCTCGGTACTTTTGGCAGTAAAAACTTGCCAATGACGTAGCTCGTACCGATAGATGGGTGGCCTGCAAACGGAACTTCATGCTCGGGTGTAAAAATTCTGACCCCAAAACGGCTGTTGTCTTTATTGGTTTTGACAAAAGTGGTTTCTGCAAAGTTGATTTCTCGGGCCATCATTTGCATTTGAGCATCTGAAATTTGATTGTCGAAATCTATAAATACAGCCAACTGATTGCCCTCGTATTTATTGGTAGCAAAAACATCTACAATATAATATTTAATTTTTGGCATAATAGATTTGGTACTTTGATGTTGTGTTAAGGTCGTAAAGATAGTTATTGTGTGTTGAGTTAAAAATTAGATATAGATTTTTTCAAACAAAATATTATTGTACATTTGCAACAATATTGCATTTTAAAACAATTAACTTAAAAATCCCTTTATTATGAAAACAATCCAGAAATTATCAGTTTTGGCTTTGGTGTTTATCGCCATTGGTTGCAAAGAAGCACCAGCCCCCGAAGACGACAACGAGCTGATAACGACCGTAAAGCTCAAATTTACTGACGGTGCTACAAGTCAGACCTTTGAGTGGAAAGACTTAGACGGTGATGGGGGCAAAGCGCCTACGATTCAGAGCGTGGCTCTCAAACCTAACAAAACCTATAAGTTAGACATTACTTTTTTGGACGAATCTAAAACCCCAATTAGCGATATAACAAGCGAAATAGCAAAAGAAGCCGACGATCATTTGGTTATTTTTACACCCATGCCTACCAATCTGCTAACTTATACTTATAGCGACAAAGATGTCAATAATTTTCCGATTGGCTTGACGGGGTCGATCAAAACTACTGCTACTGGAACAGGCTCTCTCAAAGTGCAACTCAGACACCAGCCGCTTGTCAATAATATGAAACAAAAAAATGGTACTGTTGCGCCAGGTAGCGACGACGTAAATATAAGTTTTGTGGTGGCCGTAAACTGATATTTGTTTTGTAGAGATAAAGATTTAATTTTATAAAAAAATTCATTCTTTACCTCTACAAATATGACATTCTTAGCTTCGGTTTCGTGGTGGATATGGCTCTTGTTGATCTTGGCCATTGTTGCCATTAGAGATATTCTACAAAAAAAACATACTATTCGGCACAATTTTCCTGTCTTGGGGCATTTGCGTTATTTGATAGAAACCGTTGGGCCAGAGTTTAGGCAGTATATCGTAGCCAATAATCGAGAAGAACTCCCCTTTAATCGAAGACAGCGTTCGTGGGTGTATGCGTCGTCCAAAAAAGAAAATAACTTTCAGGGCTTTGGTACAGACCAAGACGTAAACAGTGCTGGTTATGTGCTGATTAAGCCCGCACTATTGCCCAAACGACTACCCAAAAACCACCCCTATCGAGATAACCCTTATGTGTTGCCATCGGCCAAAATTATTGGTCAGCACAACCAACGTCAAAAACCATATCGGCCTAAGCAAGTAATAAATGTTTCGGGTATGAGCTACGGCTCGCTGTCGGCACCAGCCATTGAGTCGTTAAACAAAGGTGCGGCCAAATTTGGCTGCTATCACAACACAGGTGAGGGGGGCTTTTCGCCCTATCACCAGATGGGTGCAGACGTGGTGCTAAATATTGGCACGGCTTATTTTGGTATCAGAGACGACGACGGTAATTTTGTGATGGAAAAACTTGTGAAACTCACCAACGACAATCCGTGCATAAGAATGATAGAACTCAAACTGTCGCAGGGGGCAAAACCAGGTAAGGGTGGAGTATTGCCAGCTTCAAAAATCACCAAAGAAATTGCAGAAATTCGCCATATTCCGCTTGGCAAAGATGTCATTTCGCCAGCCGCACATTCTGCTTTTTCTGATATTCCGACTATGTTGGCATTTATTGAGTCAATGGCCTCGGCCACAGGTTTGCCTGTGGGTATAAAAGCCGCAGTAGGCAAACTCGAAATGTGGGACGAACTAACAGACCTGATGGTTTCGACAGGCCGGGGGCCAGATTTTGTAACGATAGACGGTGGCGAAGGCGGCACAGGTGCAGCCCCACCGTCGTTTGCCGACCATGTGTCGCTGCCGTGGGTGTATGCGTTTTCGAGTATTTATAAAATATTCAAAGCCAAGGGGTTAGCCGACAGAATTACGTTTATTGGTTCAGGCAAATTGGGCCTTCCTGCTCAGGCTGTGATGGCGTTTGCGATGGGTGCAGACGTGGTAAATGTAGGCCGAGAAGCGATGCTTTCGATAGGGTGTATTCAGGCGCAAATTTGCCATACCAACCGCTGCCCCTCGGGAGTAGCCACACAAAACAAATGGCTACAAAGTGGTATTGACCCTGCCCTCAAAAGCGAGCGTTTTTATAATTATGCCAAAACGCTCACAAAAGAAGTGTTAGAAATTGCCATTGCTTGCGGCTACGAACACCCCAGCCAGTTTACTATGAACGACGTAGATATGTCGGCTGGCGACAATAACCAAACTCGCCCGCTACAAACAGTATTTGGCTACCAAAAACAAGCTGTAAGCTATGACGGAATTGAGAATTTGTTGAAATGTACTTATCTTTCAAAATAAAACCCTAAATCCAATGCCTAAAATAACAATCAATCGAGTAGAATATCACTACACCGACACCGAAAAAGGCGAAGAAACTATCTTTTTTTCGCATGGCTTGCTCTGGAGCGGCTATATGTTTTATAAGCAAGTGGCTTTCTTGAAAGACAGATACAGGGTTATTACTTACGACCACCGTGGGCAAGGCCAAACACAGGCCACCGAGAGCGGCTACGACATGGACACGCTCTATGGCGATGCAGTGGCGCTGATTGAAACCCTTTGCCCCAACCAAAAAGTGCATTTTGCTGGCCTTTCGATGGGAGGTTTTGTGGCTATGCGCTTGGCTGCTCGCCGTCCTGATTTGCTCAAATCGGTTATTTTGATGGAGACCTCAGCCGATGCCGAGCCGCAAGAAAATGTACCCAAATACCAAACGCTCAATACTGTTGTCAAGTGGCTTGGCACTTGGGCGGTAGTCGGCAAGGTGATGCCGATTATGTTTGGGCAGAAGTTTTTGACCGACCATGCTCGAAAAACAGAGCGCAAAGAATGGGAAACACAAATGAAGCTATGCAAAGCCCCGGGTATAAACAAAGCCGTAGCTGGGGTGATAGACCGCCAACCGATATATAACGAACTATCAAAAATAGCACTACCAACGCTCATCATGGTAGGTACACAGGACGTAGCAACTGTGCCTGCCAAGGCCGAGCGAATCCACGCCCAAATCAAAAACTCGCAGTTGGTTTATATCGAAGGTGGTGGCCATACGTCGTCCATCGAAGAGCCAGAACAGGTTAATGCAGCGATTGACGATTTTTTAATGAATATTTAATTGCCAAACCCTCACTCAGCATCTTGCTTTTTGATGGTCGCTATCAGACTTTGTAGCTGCTTATGGCGGTCGGGGCTACTTTCGGGCAACGACATAGCCAGCTCCGTCATGGCTTGATTGATGGCTCTGGCTACAATGATTCTCATGTTTTTTTTGTCATCGGCGGGCACTACATACCAGGGGGCTGTTTCTGTACTTGTTGCGTTGATAGCATCTTGGTAGGCGGCTTGGTAGTTGTCCCAGAGTTCTCTTTCTTCGACATCACCGTCTTCAAATTTCCAGTTTTTGGTTGGGTCTTCTATTCTGGCTATGAGCCGCTTACCTTGTTCTTGCTTGGATACATTCAAAAAAAACTTGATGACTTTTGTGCCGTTGTTCTGTAAATATTTTTCGTAATGGACTATGTCTTCGTGACGATTTTCAAATACTTTTTCTGTATTTTTTATCAATTCGGCTGGTAACTGCTGCACATCGGTCAGTATATTGGGGTGTACTTTAACGACTAATACCTCTTCATAATAACTACGATTGAAAACTGTGATGTTTCCTCTCTCTGGCAATTCGAGGGAATGTCGCCACAAAAAATCATGACTAAGCTCTGTTTCAGAAGGTCGTTTGAAAGACACAATTCTGACTCCAGCAGGGTTTACGCCCGACATCACGGCTTTGAGCGTGCCGTCTTTGCCAGCAGCGTCCATGGCCTGCAAAACCACTAAAACAGCATACCGATTGTGTGCATACATGACAGTTTGCAAAGCGTCCATTTCGGCCCGAAGTCCCGCCATAATTGCTTCATAGTCGTTGTCGTCTTTATACAAATCTTTGACTTTGGTGTCTGCTTCGTCAATTTTGAAACGGCCTTTGCCGTCAAATCTAAAATCGCTGAGATTTATTTTCATTTTTTTCTGTCAATAAATAAAATACCTATAACTTTTATTTGTTTTGGCTCACCAGAAGCGTTCTAATTGGGTGACCGATATTTACCAAATGGTATTTTGAGTAGGCTGCCAATATGCCCAGTTTCTTCGGGCTGCATATAAGTATCTATGCCATAGACTATTTGGTTGGCATCGAGTTTAGAAAACGTACCAAATAGCCTGTCCCAAATCGAGAATATATTGCCAAAGTTAGTATCTGTATAAGGTAGCTTGTAATGATGATGAACATGGTGCATGGCTGGCGAAACCAATACCCAACTCATGGCATTGTCGAGCCATCGGGGAAGCGTAATATTGGCATGGTTGAACTGCGAGAGCAATACCGATAGTGCCTGATAGAGAAATACCAACCACATGGGCGCACCCGACAGCACTACGGCCATAGTCGTAAACACAAACCGAAAGACGCTTTCGCCTGGGTGGTGGCGGTTGGCCGAGGTAGTGTCCACGTGTTGGTCTGTATGATGAACCAAATGAAAACGCCACATCCAGCGCACACGGTGTTCTGTCCAGTGTATAAACCACGCACCAATCAAGTCTAACAGCATTAGACCAACGATGGCATAGACCCAGCTATTTAACTGCGGCAGCCACGACAGTATTCCAAACTGATTGGCCACAGCCCAGTCGCTGGACTTAACAAGGATAAAAGCCATTGGAAAATTGACTAATATTGTTGTAATCGTAAAAAAAATATTGACCCCAGCGTGTTTAATTTTATGATTTTTGAATTGAAAAAGCGGCACAGCACTCTCAATAATCCAGAAAAAAGCGATGCCACCCACCAAAAGCATACTACGATGTAGCGATGGAATGGTTTTGAAATAGTCTATGATGGTTTCCATTTGAAAAATACTGGGTTTAGGTTTTTGGGAGCAAGTTAATAAATTGGTTGTTACCAGATTCTATTGATTTCGTAGTCATCAAATAATTCGTATCATTTTCAACAAACCAAATAAATGCGTGGGTATCCAAAAGCAATTTCATTACATATATTTTTTAAAATCGTCTAAGGGTGTATCGAAATCTACTGACATTTTAAAAGTACCTTTCATACAGCCCGCTTTTGGGTGTATCGTTGAATTTTCATATTTTTTTTCTAAAAACTCAATAAAATCCATCACCTCAATTTTGATGTTTGGAGGAAGTGAGGCTAATTTTGAAAGTAAAACAATATCTGACATGATTTTTGCATGAATAAAATACAAATCAACGATTTTTTTTATAGTTTAGCAAAAATAAAGAGATAAACATAGCTTGTGGTTCACAACTTTAAAATTATAAAACCCGTAAATAAAATATATGGCAAAACTTGAATCGTTATCAGAAATATTTAATCATAAAATTTTTAGAGTTCCAGACTATCAGCGTGGTTATTCTTGGGAAAAGACCCACTTAGAGGCTCTTTGGCAAGACATTGAAAATTTGTCAGAAAATAAAATACACTATACTGGTACGCTTACGGTAGAGCTAATTCCAGATGGTATTCGGCATAAATTTGAAGAGGATAGTTGGCTCATTGATAGTCAAGAATTTAAGCCCTATTATGTTGTAGATGGGCAGCAACGTCTCACAACATTCATAATCTTGGTGTCAACCATTATAGACAAACTAAAAGATGATGATGAGTTGGCAAATATTGATAAAGACGAGATTAAAAAGCGATTTCTGTACAATCAAAATATTAAGAAAAATTTAAAAAGCTATCTATTTGGTTATGAAGAAGATAATCCAAGTTATGAATTTTTTAAGACGGGTATATTAGGACAAGATAGCACAAAAGAAACAGAGTATTTTTCAGTTTATGCAAGCAATCTTCAAAAGGCTAAACAGTTTTTTGAAGTAAAAATTAAAAATCTTGAACTTACCGAGTTAGAAAATATCTATAAAAAAATTACCCAAAAATTTAGATTTGATTTTAATGTCATTGACCAAGATTTGGATATTTTTCTGGTTTTTGAAACGATGAATAATAGAGGCAAACATCTATCAAATTTAGAAATCCTCAAGAATCGTCTTATTTACCTTTCTACACTTTTACCAGATAACGAACAGAAAGAAAAAGGTGCTTTAAGGTATAAAATAAATGATACTTGGAAAACATTATATGAATATTTAGGAAAAGACAGTAAAAAGCCACTCAATGATGATGAATTTCTAAGAGTTCATTGGAGTGTATTTGATGCCTTAGTTAAAGACAATGATTCTTGCCGACAGGTTATTTTAGAAAATAAATTTACTGTTAAAAAGCTGATAGATAAGGAAATAGGATATAGTGATATAAAAATATATGTTGATAGTCTGAGAGAATCTGTCAAAGCATGGTATAAAATCAAAAACCCTATTAATGCGCTACGTGACGACAAGATTAAATTAGACCCAGAATTAGCGATATGGCTTGATAAAATTAACAGAATGGGCCTTACAATATTTGAACCTTTATTACTCTCAGTATTTATGTCCAAAACAAGTAATGTAAACATTTTGGCTTTTGTTAAACGGGTAGAAGAATATATTTTTGTTAGACATATCTTCTCACGATATGGAACAAACCTATCTCATCAGTTCCCAAACCCTCAGGCCACTCTATTGTACAAAGCCCAAAGTCCCGAAAAATCAAATGAGGCTTGGAGGGTTATTAATGAAAAATTAACATTGGAGTATCCTCGGATTTACCATTTTACATGCGATATTTCAGAATACAAAAAGCACTACTACGACTGGAATGGCCTCAAATATTTTTTACACGAATACGAAGAATATTTGCAAAAGCAGCATAGACGAGAAGATATACAAAAAGTAAAGTGGGATTTAAGCGTTACTCAATCGGTAGAGCATATTTTGCCACAAACTCAACCAGAGGACTCTGAATGGGCCGATTTATTGAGCCAAATTGATGGCGACGGAAATAAATTGATACATAGTCTTGGAAATTTAGTGTTAGTGTCTAAAAGCATCAACTCGACACTTTCAAATAAATCATTTAAGGAAAAGAAAAAACATATCGACAAAAATAGTAATGAAATAGGGTATTTTACAGGTTCGTATAGCGAAATAGAAGTTTCTCAATACGAAAAATGGGACGAATATGCGATACTGCACAGAGGTTTGAAAATGCTAAAGTTTTTGGAAACAAGATGGGGCTTGAACCTTGGAACAAACAAAGATAAACGAGAAATATTGTTACTTGATTTTATAAAGATGGACAAGCAATTTAACATGCATTTATGAAATTGAACGATACCCTTTAATTTAACCCCCAAAACCAATGCCTAACACAACCAACGACCTTGAAAATATAGATTTTGCCATCACGAAAGGCACGCTCAAAAAACCGATATACGAAATGACCGAAGTAGAGCGAGAAGGTTTTTATAGGGAGGTGTCTATTAAAATACGAGAGCGGCTATTCAAACTTAAACAACCTTATATACATTCAAAAAATGGAAAAATAGTTGCTGAGTATGCCGATGGAACTGTAACTGTCGTCCGATGAAAGTAGTCAATACCCAGCCTTTTTCGGTCGTTTATTCTATTTATCAGCATCAATATTTGGGTTACTTGATTGGGGCTTACGTGGTGCAGCGCAATGGCCGTGGCGAACTTACTCTCCTGCATCAACAAATTACGTCTAAAATTGCTTCAGATTTTGCCAAAGGCTTAGAAACATCTGACATTGAGCTAATTAAACTCATTGACTCGATTCAGCAAGAAGCTATTATTAAAAAATATAACCCTAAAAAATGGCCATTGACTGAGTTTTTTTTACGCACTTTCGACAAGGACAAAGGTGATATACTGATTCAAGAAGCGATATTGGACGGTATCGAAAAACGTAAAAATGAAATAATAGAAAAACTACAAACCAAAGCCCTCTTTGTGATGGGCAGCGACAATAATCCCGCTTGGCGACGAGTAACTTTTATGCCAGACAAGGTGCGGGTTTACTTCAATTTTATCAAACAAGACGATAGCTCTACGCACTATTTTCCGAGTTTGAAGTACAACACAGAACGTCTGCAAATCAAAAATCAAGATGCGGCCATACTTTGCGATGAACCTACTTGGCTGCTTCTCGACAACAAACTGTACCATTTTGATAGCTATGTGGACGGCAAAAAAATCAAGCCATTTCTGACCAAAAACAACATTGTCATCGCTCCAAACGTGCAAGATATGTACTACCGCAAGTTTGTAGTGCCGTTGGTAGCGCAATATGACGTGTTTGCACAGGGTTTTGAAATTCGTTACGCAAGAGGCGAAGCCCAGTCTGTTTTGACGATTTCAGAACAAAAAAATACAGCTACTACACTTTTTGACTCGGCTACTACAATTCAAGAAAATCAAGAGTCCGAGGTAGTTATTGACTTATCGTTTCAGTATGGCGACTTTAAGTTTAGGTTCGATAGTTTTGCGGCAAGAGCCAATGTAAATCTTGAAAAAGAAGGCGACAATTATGTTTTTCATAAAGTAAAAAGAGATTTAGAATTTGAGAAAAATAAAGTCAAATTCTTGAAAGACAACGATTTGGTTTTGAAAAATGGCCGATGTGTTTTATCCAAAAACCAAGCCTTTGCCTGGCTGCAAGCGCATAGCCAGCGGTTAGTTGAGGCGGGTTTTGAAATGAAGCAAGAAGTTGGAGATGGGAAAAAGTATTTTTTGGGCTATGCCTCCATTGACTTTCAAATAAACGAATACCGAGATTGGTTTGATATTTATGCCGTAGTGCGTTTTGGTGACTTTGAGATTCCGTTTATTGACCTTAAAAATTTAATTTTAAACCGAAAAACAGAATTTATACTACCCAATGGCGAAATAGCCGTTATTCCTCAAACATGGTTGGCCAAATATTCAGAGCTTTTTGCTTTTTCTGAATACGACCCCGACTCTCAGAAAACCCTACTCCGCCGTCATCATGTAGCGTTGGTTCAAGAGTTGGGCGAAGACAGCTTGGCAGTTACGGTTATGGGTCGAAAATTAGAAAAGCTACGTCATTTTGAAAGCATTGATAACTATCCTCTTCCCGAAAAATTTAAAGGAACGCTGCGGCCTTACCAACAAGCTGGCTACAACTGGTTACGGTTTTTGAACGATTATCGGCTCGGTGGTTGCTTGGCTGATGACATGGGTTTGGGCAAAACGATTCAGACTTTGGCATTGCTACAAGCCCAAAAAGAAGCCAACATCAAAGAGCCATCGCTATTAGTTATGCCTACTTCGCTGATTTATAATTGGCAATTAGAAGCCCAAAAATTTACACCAAATCTGCGAGTTTTTGTTTACACTGGGTCGAATAGAATCAAAAACACCAAACAGTTTGACAGATACGACCTCGTGCTGACGACCTACGGCATAATGCGGGCAGATGTTGATTTATTAGAAAAATATAGATTCAATTATGTGATTTTGGACGAATCGCAGGCTATCAAAAATACAACATCGCTCACTACCAAAGCAGTTATGCAACTCAATGCAAGTAACCGATTGATTCTGACAGGTACACCCCTCGAAAACTCTACGATGGACTTATGGACTCAGATGACGTTTTTGAACGAAGGATTGTTGGGAAGCCAGGCATATTTCAAAACGCAGTTTCAGATTCCGATTGAAAAACAAAACGATGAGGTACAAACCAAAAAATTGTTTGGTATCATTAAGCCTTTTTTGTTGCGTCGCCACAAGTCGCAAGTCGCATTGGATTTGCCTCCCAAAGTCGAAAACGTACAATATTGCGGTATGACCGAAGCCCAAGAAAAAATCTATGAAGAAACCAAGTCGTTTTATCGTAATTTGATATTGGAACACATTCAAGAAAAAGGTATTTCTAAATCGCAAATCATTGTTTTGCAGGGACTTACCAAACTCAGGCAGTTGGCCAACCACCCCAAAATGATTGATAGCGACTATGAGGCAGATTCGGGAAAATTGGACGAAGTGTTAGAAAAGTTAGAAACCATTGTAGCCGAAAAACATAAAGTGCTGGTATTTAGTCAGTTTGTCAAACACTTGGATATTGTCAGAGATTACCTCGATAAAGTGCAAACTAAATATGCCTATTTGGACGGCTCAACGGTCAATCGGCAAGCACAAGTTGAGTTGTTTCAGACCGATGAAAGTACGCAAGTTTTCTTGATTTCGCTCAAAGCAGGTGGCGTTGGACTAAACCTCACCGCCGCCGACTATGTGTTTATACTTGACCCTTGGTGGAACCCTGCCATAGAAGCACAAGCCATTGACAGAGCGCATCGAATAGGACAAGATAAAACGGTTTTTACCTATAAATTTATAACTAAAAACACGGTCGAAGAAAAAATATTGGAACTACAACGAGGCAAACAAAAATTATTTAATGACCTCATTACCAACGAAGAAGGGTTTGTAAAGTCTCTTAGCCGAGACGATGTACTGGGGTTGTTGTCGTAGGGTCATTATTAAAAAAAAATATCTTACTCTATCTTAATAACGTTACCGATCCTCTAAAATTGAGACCATTGGGTTTTGTCAAAATCTGATAGACATATACGCCCATCGGTAGGTTTTGACCATCGAATGGTTTTTGATTAGTACTCTTTTGGTTAAAAACCACATTCCCCCAACGGTCAAAAACCGTTAGCTCGGCTTCTGGGTACTCGTCCAGGCCTATTATTTGCCAAGTGTCATTGATACCGTCATTGTTTGGCGAAAAAGCGTCAGGAATATGCAAGTTTGCTTTGCCACAAATGGTAGCCGAAAAAACCTTTGTAGTTTTTCCGATCAAACAATCTACTGTCTTGTTGATATTATAACTTACTTCGTTGCGGCCAATGTTTAACAAATTTGGAAAAAGTGAATCGCCTTTTACGCCCAAGCCAGCAAATACGCCGCCCTTTGGACTGGCCGATAGCTTGTAAGGCCGAGACGAATCTACGCACAAACTCAAAATTGAATCGATTTGAACAATTGTCGGTGGGGCAGACGTTATTTCAAAAACCGTCGAAGTAGTCGAGGTACATTTATTTGGATCTGAGACTTTCACGCTGTATTTTCCAGCTTGTGTTGCGTCATAAACGGCTCCGTTGCCAGTCAAGGGTAGGTCGTTTCGTAACCATTGATAAACCCAGTCGGTGGTATTGGGGCTGGCTGTGAGTTTGATATTACTGTTTGGACACAAAACACCATTGGCTACCGACGACGTTATGGTGGCGTTGGGTTTTGACAGTACAACAATCGTCTGGTTGTCTGACAGTGCAGGGTCGCAACTTCCTTTTTTATTGACCGTAACCGTATAGTTTCCAGCTTCTTTTACTACCAAAGTCGAGTCGGTCGCACCCGTTATTTTTATGCCACCCTTGGCCCATTCGTAGGTTACTTGGCTATCTTTTACTCCAGCGTTGAGCTGTACGGTTTCGCCTTCACACAGTTTTTCATCGGCCAATATACTTGGTTTTGCTACTTCACTGAGTCTAATTGTAGTTTTGGGTGATGTAGGGCAATCGACGATTTGTAGCTGATATTCTCTATAAATTTCACACATTTTGACTTTATCTCTAAACAGGGCAAACACATATCCTGTTGTGTAAATACCCGTTCTGGCGGGAGTGGCCGAAATAATAATCTGCAACTCTCGTGCATAGTCGAGTATGACAGGTGGGTTGAGTGGCACACCTGGCCCACCGCCGGGTAGTTGGTTGGTTTTGCTAAAGCCCGTATTCCAGTCTATTTCTTTGAATGGCAATGTGCCAGAGGCATTAGTGAACGGTGCTGCTTGCCGACAGGTCGAGCCTAACAACGGGAAATCTATCGTAGAGCCGTTTACTGCCGTTTCGGGGTCGAACTTTACTATTATGCTGATGGTATTGGAGAGTTTATTACAAAAATAATTATAGGCATCGGGTTTCCACTGTACTGTTACTCGGCCTTTACTTTTATCTATGTCTTCAAACAAATAACCTGGCGAAAACCAGTGATAAAGCACTACGCCCCCAGAAGTTGTATTGTCGCTTGCGGCTCTTGTTCCCAACGACTCAGAGACAACGTAGTAGCCCTCGGCATCTTTAAATTCATCGGGTTTTAGTATCTGTTCAATGGTATAATCGACTAATATATAACTCGTTTTGAGTTCTTTGTTGCAGTTGGTGGCCGTAAAATCAGGATTTGAAGGTCGCTTTTGAGCGGCAAATGTACGCATTAGTCTATCATCACTTTTTTGATAGATGCTCAATTTGATTTGCGCTGGCATGGCCGCCAAGCTGGCCTTGTCAATGAAATAACTACAACCAAAACCATAACTATATGGTGTGCTTGAAAGCACACGCCTGTCCATGAACCCACCATAAATACGCTGGGCTACGGCCTGATTGACGAAAACAACGAAAATCAGTGATATAAATCGAAGTCTGTTCAATGTGAGTGTTGTTTGGTGTCATAACAAAACAATACTCTCGAAAGTTTAATTGTTTGAGTTATATGAATGGCATTTGCACTCAATAGTATTTGTCTTAAATATTAACAAGCCCAAAAATGAATGTATGGCTATATTTCGTACACAAAAACAAACCCCTTGAAATTGCTTCCAAGGGGTTCGCTTTTACTATGTTGGCCAACCAGGATTCGAACCTGGAATAAAGGCACCAAAAACCTCTGTGTTACCGTTACACCATCGGCCAGTGATGATTTGATGGTGCAAAAGTACGATTTAAAACTATTTCAGTCAAGTATTATTAAAAAAAAACTTTATCATTTATCAATACCATTTATCAATAGTTGTTAATAGTTTGATTTTTAGGTACTTAATTATTTTATATTACACTACTTGTTTTGGTAGTGGGGGCTATTTTTTTGACTAATCCCTGTAAAACTTTGCCCGGCCCACATTCTATAAAAAGCGTAGCACCGTCGGTTATCATGTTTTCGACCGACTGTGTCCAACGGACGGGGGCGATGAGTTGTGCTATTAGATTGGCTTTTATGGTTGCTATGTCAGTTGCTGGTTGGGCATTGACGTTTTGATAAATCGGGCATTTGGGAGTGGCAAAAACAGTATTTTCGATTGCCTCGGCCAATTCGGTACGGGCAGGCTCCATGAGTGGCGAGTGAAACGCTCCGCCAACAGGTAGCGGTAACACACGTTTTGCACCAGCTTCTTTGAGTTTGTCGCCAGCCAATCTGATGCCCTCGTGCGAGCCAGAAATCACGACTTGCCCGGGGCAGTTGTAGTTGGCCGCTACAACGATTTCTGTATCAATGGACTGACAAATTGCTTCTATTTTGGCATCGTCCAATCCTAGCACGGCAGCCATTGTTGAGGGGTTTAGCTCGCATGCCCTTTGCATGGCATCGGCACGTTGCGATACGAGTTTGAGGCCGTCTTCAAACGACAGCGCACCAGCGGCTACCAATGCCGAAAACTCTCCGAGCGAGTGGCCTGCTACCATGTCGGGCGCAAAATTGTTAATGGTCGAAGCCAAAGCCACGGAGTGAATAAAGATAGCGGGTTGCGTTACATTGGTCTGTTTGAGGGCTTCGTCTGGGCCTTCAAACATAATTTTGGTGATGTCAAAACCTAAAATATCGTTGGCTTTGTCGAAAAGCGCACGAGCCGAGGCTGAGGTGTCGTACAACTCTTTGCCCATGCCACTAAATTGAGAGCCTTGTCCCGGATAAATATATGCAGTCATTGAAATTTGTTATTGGTTAATTTTGAATACAAACAAACAAACAAACGATGGATTTAGCAATAAGAAGCAATAAAATCAGACATAAATTTGATAACTTTGTAAAAAACCTAAAACTAAATGAAATCAGTAACAATAATTGGGGGTGGAATAAATGGCTTGTTTTCGGCTTATTATTTACAGCAATCGGGCTGTGAGGTCAGCGTTGTCGAGCAGGGTAGTTTTGCAGATGGTTGCTCGTTTGGCAATGCAGGTATGATTGTACCGAGCCATATCATTCCGCTGGCGCAACCCGGTATGATAGCCAAAGGCTTGCGCTGGATGTTGAGTAGCAGCAGCCCGTTTTATGTCAAACCTCGCCTCAACTATGCGCTGGCTAAATGGGGTTATTTGTTTTGGAAACACAGCACAGTGGCACACGTGCGGTATTCTATTCCTGTTTTGAGAGACATCAGTTTGCTCAGTAAAAGCCTGTTTCAAGACCTCAATCAAGAAGCCAAAATACCTTTTGGTTGGAAAGAACAAGGATTAGCCATGCTCTTCAAAAATGCAAGTGCCGAAGCCGAAATGAAAGAAGAAACGCATACGGCCAATGAAGCAGGCATAGAAGCACATTTTTTGTCGGCCTCAGAAATACAAGCCTTAGAGCCAGATATAAAAATAGACGTTCGGGGAGCAGTATTTTACCCAGGCGATGCCCAGATAAACCCTAACTTGCTGATTAAGAATTTGGTACAATACCTCAAAAACAAAGGCGTAAAGTTTTATGAAAATGAAACAGTTATAGATTTTGAAAAAAATACTACAAAAATCACGGCCATTCAGACTCAAAATCAAAGAATAGTAGCCGATGAAGTGGTCATAACGGCAGGGGCTTGGTCGCCTGTTGTGGCCAATAAACTGGGTATTTCGTTGCCGCTACAAGGCGGTAAAGGCTATAGTTTTATGATTGACAACCCAACTACAAAAGTAAAAGTACCCGCCATTATGCTCGAAGCCCGTGCCACAGCTACCCAAATGCACGACCAACTACGCTTTGCAGGTACGATGGAGATTGTGGGAACAGACCTGAGCGTAAATCCAAACCGTGTGCGGGGTATTGTGCAGGCTATCAACAATTATTATCCTGATGTAGAAGTAAAATTGCCCGAAATACAAACCGTTTGGCGAGGGCTACGGCCTTGCTCGCCCGACGGGCTGCCGTACATTGGCCGTATCAAGCATTTTGAAAACGTGACACTCGCCTCAGGCCATGGCATGATGGGCATAAGTTTAGGGCCAGCCACGGGCAAGTTAGTTTCGGAGGTCATTACCAATCAGCAAACATCTATGAACATTCAGGCTTTTGAGCCGCTGCGGTTTGGGTAGGAGGGTAAAACCCAACTTTTAGATTGCTATATTTTTCTGTTCATTTTTTATGAGAATCTAAAAACCATAGATTTGAGTGTATTTGCATCGTTTCAGTAGTACCCCAATTATGCCACAGCATAGCCAGAATATGGACGTAGCTGTGGTGGGTGAAAACCTAATACAATGTCAGTTTTTGGAATACCCAAAGAAACCAAGCTATCGCCGACATGCAACTCAGTATTATTTTCCAATAACCATACTTTTCCATTTGGCTTGATATGTAGATGTACCAATATAGAATTAACAAAACGACTTGGTGTAGCCCAACCCGTAGCCAAAAGTTGATAATGGTGCTGTTCTTTATCCGATAAAACAAGTCGTTCGTACCCCTCCTGTTCAGTAGCAATAGTCCGATTGTCAGACAGATATTTGATTATTATATCCTCGTACTGTTTTGTTTTTAATTCTTTATCCATTTCAATATCTGTTTAATGATGGGGTCATAAATTAAAAAATTGATTTTGTATCGTTGTGCAACTACTTCAAAGATACGCTGTTGGCACATTCGTTCATAAATTGCCTCAGGAATAGCCAAATAAAGATTTCTATCGGGTTCTTGATGCTCTAAATTTACCTGATATACCAACAACTGACCTAATGCTCCGTGAAAGTCATAAATAAGCGAATCGCCCAAGAAACTTTTTACTTCTACGGGTATTTTTTCGATATTTCTGGTAGCAGTAATAAATTTTTCTGCACCAACATCAATTATTAGTGCATCTTTGAGTAATTCGGTCAGCAATCGATAGCCATCATGTGTAATTAGCCAGCCATCGGCTATCAATGATTCTTTTACAATGTTGTGAAAAATGTCTTTTGCCACTTAATTTTATCATTTCTAAATACAAAAATAACAAAAAAAATTTTGTATTCAATTACATTGTTTTTTCAAGCCAGCATCTATCCACTCATCAAAATTTGCCCTACTATTATCTAAAAAATACACTCCAATAGGCCAATAATAAAACCGCGAGTCGGTGGTGTGAAGATGTGGCCTGATTTTTGCGACGTCTTTCTCAGTCGTTAGCACTATTTTTGACTGAATGGTCGCAAGATCTTGATTCTTGAAAACATAGTGGTCTTTAAAAATCAAATGCTGCGCCACATCAAAATGCTGCCGAGCGTCCCGCTCAAAAAGCTGAGGCTGGGCAATGCCAGACAGTAAAACGACTGACTCTTGAAGGTCAAAATTAGGCTGATTTGAAAAATAGGGTAGGGGAGAGCCGTATCTGATGGTCGAGAAGAAGACAGGTGTTTGGGATTTTGTATATTTTTTAATTTCAATACAAATTTCGAGTTGTTGTTGTTCAGAAATAGTACTGGGGCATTTGCTCACTATCACGGCATCGGCACGGCTGGCACCTGTACGCCACTCTCGTAGTCGGCCAGATGGAAGCACTAAGTCATTGACAAATAAACTATTATAGTCGGTCAGTAATATATTTATTGTTGGCTTTATGGCTCTGTGTTGAAAAGCATCGTCCAACAATACCAAGTTAATTTTAGGCTCTATTTGTTCGATTTGTTGTAAGCCAATGGCTCTTTTTTCTGAAACAAAAACAGGAATATCAAACTTTTGAAATATCTGAAAAGGCTCATCGCCGATGCTTTGAGGGGTAGAATATTCATTGGCAGCTATAAACCCCAACGTACTGCGGCCATAGCCTCGGCTTAGGGTGGCGACTGTATATTTGTTTTGCAATAGTCGTATTAGGTACTCAACGTGGGGTGTTTTGCCTGTACCACCCACCGCCAAATTACCAACGTTAATGGTCTTGATTGAAGAAATATACACTGATCTGATTCGCCAATCAAACAGCAAATTACGACAGGCCGTTATCAGGCCATAAAGCACGCTAAATGGCAAAAGCGAGATGCGTAAAAAATATTTTAGTAAATTGTTCATATCTTGTACGCAAAGTAAATTTGTTTTTCCTTAATTTGCATATATATTTCTTTAAATTATCCTAAACCATGCCCTTAAAAGCGGCTTTTCAATCTCACATTCTGCAATTTAAGTTCGAGGCAGGTACTTCTCGTGGAGTACTCACTGAAAAGACTTCGTGGTTTGTCAAAATTTTTGATGCCCACAATCCAGCTCTTTTTGGTATTGGTGAATGTAGCCCGCTCAAAGGTCTAAGCATCGACGATCGCCCTAATTTTGAAAACAATCTATCAGAAATTTGCGAATTGTTTAATGATTTAGATTTAGAAATATTTGAATGGAATTTACAGATTATACTTGACCAACTTACCGAAAACGACTGGCCGTCTGTCAGATTTGGCTTTGAGACCGCCATGCGAGACTTTATGAATGGTGGCCGAAGGGTGGTTTTTGAGAATGATTTTTCAGTAAATCAAAAATTGATTGATATAAATGGTCTAATTTGGATGAATAGCCCGGCCGTGATGCTGCAACAAATTGACGAAAAACTACAAGCAGGGTACAAAACGCTCAAACTCAAAATTGGGGCTATTGATTTTGAACAAGAGTGTGCGGTATTGGCTAATATTCGCCAACGGTTTTCAGCCTCAGATATTACACTTCGTGTCGATGCCAATGGAGCGTTTAGTCCTGATAATGCCCTCGAAAAGCTAAAAATACTCTCAGATTTTGACCTTCATTCTATCGAGCAGCCCATCAGACAAGGGCAAACTGAGTTAATGGCCGCACTCTGCGAGCAAACACCCATGCCGATAGCCCTCGACGAAGAACTAATTGGTAGCTTTGACTATGCCCAAAAACGCAAGCTACTCAAAACCATTCAGCCGCAGTATATTATCCTCAAACCCACACTTTTGGGCGGCTTTAACCATTGCCGAGAATGGATAGAAACCGCCCAGCGACTCAATATTGGCTGGTGGATAACGTCTGCGCTTGAATCTAACATCGGCCTCAATGCCATTGCCCAATTTACTGCCGAATTTAACAACCCACTCCCCCAAGGGTTAGGTACAGGCCAACTCTACGAAAACAATATCGACAGTCCGTTACAAATCGACAAAGGCCAACTGTTTTACAGTCAAGGGGTTGAATGGGCTTTTGGCTCAATTATATAAAATCGAAATCTTTGTTTGCTGGTTTGCTACGTTGTGTTTGTGTTAAGGAGCAGTCTATGGAAAAGTTATTGTCGATTTTGAGCCAAATCATTCCAGTGTCGCCAGAGTTAAAAACTGCGATTATCAATTCTATTAAGCGAGAAACGTTCAAACGGAGAGAGTTTTTGCTGTCGCCCGATGCTGTTTCTAATAAAATTTACTTTGTTGAAAGTGGGCTGGCTCGTGGTTTTTATCTCAAAGAAACACCCAACGAGGCCAAAGATATCACAACTTGGCTGATGAAAGAAAACGAGTTTATAATCTCAATCGTTAGTTTTTATAGCCGACAACCCTCCTACGAATACATCGAAGCCCTCGAAGACATTACCGCTTGGAGCATTAGTTATGAGCGTATTCAGCAACTTTACCAGTCTTTTCCAGAATTTAATGCCGTTGGTCGAGTGCTAACCGAAAAATATTATGTGCAGAGCGAGCGGCGAAGCTATTATCTACGCACCCAAACTGCCGAAGAACGACTCCGAAGTCTGCTGTCGGACTTTCCTACTATTTTTGGTCGAGTAAAACACCACCACGTGGCCTCGCTGCTGGGCATCAAGCCCGAAACGCTCTCTCGGGCAATGAAAAAGAAAATATAAAATCTTGATATATGTCAAGATTTTGAGTTGTCAGAACATAGAAATTTGTCGAAACTTTAACACAAATTACTATGAACAGATTTTTAGCTTTCGTTGTTGCAAACGATGTTTGTACCAGATCAAAACAACCCTTCATGGAAACGTTGTTTGCTGAATGGAATAAAATCTTTAAAAATATGCTATATCGTGAGAAATACGGTACACCATTTCCAAGGGACAGTGTAATTAGTACAAAAAAGTAGTAATACAAAACGTTTCAAAACAAGGGTATTTCTGGAATACTTTAACGACAACCATTTTTTTTGACTCTTAAATCAAATCGTTATGCTATATATTATTTTTGCTGTATTTGTGTTGTGTTTTGCCATCGAACGCATCAATCCAGGCTGGAAACTCCCCGAAGTACATACTTGGACAATCAGGGTGTTGGGTGTCAATTTTATACAACTATCGGTAGTGTTGCTGGCTGGTATTTCTTGGGAAAAATGGCTGTCCAGCAGTAGTGTTTTTCATCTTTCCAATCATGTTAATAGTATTTGGTGAGGCTTGATAGCTTATTTTATCGCTACTTTTATTTTTTATTGGTGGCATCGTTGGCGGCATACTATTGATTTTTTGTGGTTACATTTTCATCAAATACACCACAGTCCACAGCGTATAGAAGTCATCACATCGTTTTATAAACACCCATTAGAAATGGCAGTCAATTCAATAATTGGCAGTTTATTGGTCTTCACTTTGTTGGGGCTAAACCTCGAAGCTGGTGGTATTTATACACTTTGTACGGCATTGGGCGAGTTTTTTTATCATACCAATATCAAAACACCACAGTGGATTGGGTATGTTTTTCAACGACCCGAAATGCACCGCATTCACCATCAATACCACAAACACACCGATAACTATGGCGACATTGTGTGGTGGGATATGCTGTTTGGTACTTACCAAAACCCAAAGGAATTTGTGGCTTCTTGCGGCTTCGATAACGATAAAGAGCAACGTCTGGTAGATATGTTGAAGTTTGGCGATGTGCATAAAAAATAATTAACGTGAGAGTATGAACTAAAAAAGCTACACCAGAAAATACCTCTGGTGTAGCTTTTATAAGTAGTTAGACGGTTTTATTTCTATTATACCTGTTGTGCGAGTTAGAATTACGGTTATAAAATGATGCATTGAACTTGAAATGAGTAAATTAGATTTCCAATCTTAAGTAGTCGTGAGTTAAATACAGTGCTGTTAATCAGTAAGTTATTAAAACTAAAACACCGTATTAGTTTTGAATAAGTACTTAATTTAAACTCTGATAATGTACTACATAATACTGACCGTAGTAATTACAACTGGCGAAAACGTTACTTATTTGATATTTTCGAGATTTGTCGAAAAAAGCTATCAAATGCTTTAAATAAATCAAAATCTTATTTTGTAGTAAACTCAAAACTATTAAAAATGTGTCAATATGTACGAAGTAGTCGGGCTAAAATATGGCAAGCGAACATAGAAACAAGTCCCAATTTTGGACACGAGGCCTCTCAAAAATTTTGCTACTATGGCTATAAATTATACGCTGTTTGTTCTGTCGATGGTGTTTTTGAAGTTATTGATATTGCGCCTGCCAATATTCATGGTATTCATTTTTTAGACAATATTGCGAATAAAAAGACCGATATTATGCTAATTGGTGGTAAAAGATACCTAAATGAAGTAAAACCGAAGTGCCGATGCGGCGAAACAAATAAAGAATAGCCATAATATAGACCTAATAATACCTCAACGTAAAAATCAGAAACAATACAAACTCTGCCATGGTATGGGGCAACTGGTCGGTTGTTTAGGCTGTCTGAATCGTATATTCTTTTGTTTTATGCTACAAAAATATCGGCTACACTTATCTCAAAATCGGGCAGTACAGGGCTGGCTGAACAAATATCGTTTTCGAGGCAGATTTTTACAGTTCGGCGTGAGGTATAAACATGGACACTCTGGCTGTCGGGTAATATCAACCAAATAACCAGCACTCCAGCTTTAAAATATTCGCTAATTTTAGCCTCTACTTTATTGATGTTGTCGTTGCCCGATATGATTTCTACCACAAACTCAGGAATCTCATCAACGCCTACTTTTGATTGTTTAACTTGCTCTGTGGTTAAGTAGGCAATATCTGGCCGCCGCATCTGAATCCCCGAAAGCTCAACATCGTACTCGGCAACCAATATACCTGTCTCCCAGTAAGATTTTTTACAAAAGAGACGATTCAACACTTCATAAATATACACTTGTTTTTTGTTCATACCTACAAATTTTATCAGTTCGCCATCGTTCCACTCGTATTTATAGCCATCGTTTGGCTCCCAGTCAGCAAACTCTGCCATGGTACGGGGTAGTTGGTCGGTTGTTTGAGTTGTTTGAATCATAGTATTTTTTATTTTACTGTCAAATATAATCAACTCAAATATAACTAAAAAATCACCTATTGGCCTAATTTATCAATTTTAATAATTTGAGCCTCAGCTACATTTGTTTTTTAGATAGAAACCCCGTAATTTTGCGGCTTGATTGCAAAACAGACCGTGAACAAAAAGCCGCTGGTCTTTGAGACAAAAATAATTAACAACAACTAAAATGGCACGTGATTTAAGATTCACAAGAAACATTGGTATTGCTGCACACATCGATGCAGGCAAAACAACAACCACTGAGCGTATCCTTTATTATTCGGGCGTAAGCCACAAGATCGGTGAGGTACACGACGGAGCCGCAACCATGGACTGGATGGCGCAGGAGCAAGAGCGGGGTATTACTATTACCTCAGCCGCTACAACCGTGGACTGGACGTACCGCGACCAAAAATACCACATCAATATCATTGACACACCTGGCCACGTGGACTTTACGGTAGAGGTAAACCGCTCACTTCGTGTATTGGATGGTTTGGTGTTTTTGTTTTCGGCTGTCGATGGCGTTGAGCCACAGTCTGAAACCAACTGGCGTTTGGCCAACAACTATAACGTAGCTCGCTTAGGCTTTGTAAACAAAATGGACCGCTCTGGTGCCGACTTCTTGAATGTCTGTAACCAAGTAAAAGAAATGTTGGGCAGCTATGCTGTGCCGTTGCAGTTGCCGATTGGCTCAGAAGATAACTTCAAGGGAGTAGTTGATTTGGTAAACTTCCGTGGTATTGTTTGGAACGAAGACGACAAAGGTATGACCTTTACCGAAATACCAATACCTGACGATATGCTCGAAGAAGCAACTGAATATCGTGAAAAACTACTCGAAGCAGTAGCTGAATTTGACGAGTCGTTGATGGAAAAATATTTTGAAGACCCCGCCTCAATCACCGAAGCCGAAATATTGGCAGCCCTCCGTGCCGCTACTATTAGTATGAAGATTGTACCAATGTTGTGTGGTTCGTCGTTCAAAAATAAAGGTGTACAGACAATGCTCGACTACGTGATGGCCATTTTGCCCTCGCCGATGGACAAAGAGAGCATCAAAGGCACACACCCAGATACAGGCTTAGAAATAGAGCGTCACCCAACTGTCAATGAGCCGTTTTCAGCATTGGCGTTCAAAATCGCAACTGACCCATACGTTGGTCGTTTGTGTTTTGTGCGTGCCTACTCTGGCGCATTAGAATCAGGCTCTTATGTACTAAATAATCGTTCGGGCAATAAAGAGCGTATTTCTCGTATATTCCAGATGCACGCCAACAAACAAAACCAAATCGACCGCTTAGAGGCTGGAGACATTGGTGCAGTTGTAGGTTTTAAGGACATCAAAACAGGCGATACACTCTCAGACGAAAAGCACCCAATTACATTGGAGTCAATGGTGTTTCCAGAGCCAGTAATCGGCTATGCGATTGAGCCAAAAAAACAGGCCGACGTTGATAACTTCAGTAAAGCCATTACCAAATTGCTCGAAGAAGACCCAACGCTACAAGTCGAAACCAACGAAGATACAGGCCAGACCATCATCAAAGGTATGGGCGAGCTTCACTTAGAGATTATCATCGACCGTATGCGTCGTGAATTTAAGGTCGAAGTAAACCAAGGTGCACCACAGGTTGCATACAAAGAGATTTTGACCAAAGGAATCGAGCACCGTGAAGTTTACAAAAAACAAACGGGTGGTCGTGGTAAGTTTGCCGATATTCATTTTGAAATCAGCCCACGTACCGACAACGAAGAAGGTAAAGAGCCAAAAATCGGCTTGCAGTTCGTAAACGAAGTAGTAGGTGGTGCCATTCCTCGTGAGTTTATTCAGCCTGTTCAAAAAGGTTTTGAGGCGGCAATGGTAAACGGCCCATTGGCTGGCTATCCGTTAGACTCAATGCGTGTGCGCTTGTTTCATGGCTCATACCACGATGTCGATTCAGACTCATTGTCGTTTGAATTGGCCGCTAAAATTGGTTTTAAAGAGGCAGCACGGCTTGCTGGGCCACGTATTTTAGAGCCAATTATGGCAGTAGAAGTAATAAGCCCAGAAGAATATACAGGCCCTATCACTGGCGACCTCAACCGCCGCCGTGGAGTGATGCGTGGTATGGATAGCCGTGCAGGAGCGCAGGTTATCAAAGCCAATGTGCCGCTATCTGAACTATTTGGATATATCACCGACTTGCGTACTATGTCGTCGGGTCGGGCATCTGCCAACCTTACGTTCTCGCACTTCGAGCAGCTACCAAACAACTTAGCAGAGGGCGTTATTGCCAAAGCCAAAGGGTAGTTTTTGAGCAATTACAAAAGAATGAGAGCCAATCGTTTGACGGTTGGCTCTCATTCTTTATAGTTGATTTTGAGTTACCTGAGTAAATGTGCTATTTTTCCGGTGTGTCGATGTATCAATTAAATGTTAAAGAGTTAGCTAAATTTGTAATTATGTTTAAATTTACTCAGTCACTTATACAAGTTCCAACCCTTAATTTGCACAATCCAATAAAATGCTTGGAAGTAATTTGGTGTTATCAAACAAAGTTTGAAATACTGAGTACATATCTAAAAGTAATACGGCATTTTTATTTTGATAACTTGCTGTCTAGCAGTATTGTATTTAACTCATGACACAACACTATATACTCACGACTACTTAAATTTAAGCCGTATATTCAAGAGCAGATTTTCGGCAAACTGACGGATTATTATAGAACTAATTTTGTAGTTGGGTATTGTTTTTTATAGTATCACTTTAAAGTTTAACACATAGTTTATATTAAGATAATATTAAATGTATTATTTATAGAATAGCAATGCTTATGTTTGTGGCAGATTAAAAACACATACATAATGAGAAAAAAGCTACCTCTAATTTTATTACTAATTTGCAGTTATTGTACGTCCAGTCTGGCACAGGTTACACTAACAGGCACATCTTACACCCAAAACTTCAATGCCGTTGGCACTTCCCTACCCTCAGGCTGGGGGGTATATACAGGTGCAACGGCAACCGCATTGGGAACGGCCTCTACGCTTACAACGGCTCAAACGTCGTGGGTATCTACTACTGGAAATTTTAGGAACACGGCATCGGCCAATGGCTCTACCTCAGGTGACGCCGTTACTGCCCAAAACGCCAATACCGACCGTGCGCTATCAGTTCGTCAGACTGGTTCTTTTGGTGAACCAGGCGCAGCATTTGCGGTACAATTTGCCAATACAACAGGCTTACAAGGATTTGTGGCAACCATAAAGCTACAATCGTTAGACGTTGGTTCGACAAGAACCACAACATGGGAACTACAGTACGCAACTGGTGGTACACCAACCAGTTTTACTACTATTGCAACTGGTACAACTGGTGGTAGTGCATTTACCAACACTACCCTGTCAGGAATGTTGCCAGCTACCATCAACAACCAAAGCCAGCCATTATGGCTCAGGGTTGTAGCATTGAATGCCTCTACTGGTAGTGGTAATAGAGCCACAAGTGGTATCGACGATTTTTCGCTAACCTATACGTCTGCTTCTACCGCCCCTACGCTTGCAGTATCGCCTAATATGCTTACCAATTTCAATTATACACAGGGTGGTGGACCATCGGCATCGCAGACTTTTACAGTGTCTGGTAGTAACCTGACGGCAAATGTAAGCGTAACGCCACCTACAAACTTTGAAATTTCGACAGACGGTATCACTTATTCAAGTGCTGCGCTCACGCTTACGCCTACAACTGGGTCGGTCAATCAGACGATTTACAGCCGCCTGATAGCAGGTCTTGCCCCCAATTCTTATTCTGGCTCGGTCGGTGTTACGAGTACAGGCACAACCGCCCAAAGTGTGTCGCTGGCAGGTGCAGTAATTGCCTCGACAGGTACGGGGGCTTGTGGTAGCTCTACGGCCATAAGTCTGGTAAGAAGCGGTACTGCTGGTACTATTTATACCACAACAGGGCGAGTAACTTTTATCAACGGTGCCAATATTTATATTCAAGATGCAACAGGGGGTATTTTGCTTTTTACGGGTACAGGTACAACTGCAACCGTGCCATCGCCGCTCAATATTGGCGATGAAGTGCAAGTTAAAGGGGCTTATGCTCTGTTTAATACCGAAGTCGAATTGAAAGACATTACGTGTTTTGTAGTAACGCCATCTCCAAATGCAGTGCCCACACCCAAGGCCGTAACAACTGCTACACTTTGCGCCAATCAAGGACAGTTGGTAACGTTGAGTGGTGTGAGCATTGGCGCACCAGCAAGTACAACTTTTGTAGGCAACACAAACTATACACTAAGCGATGGTACACTTATGAGAGTACAATCGGGTACTGACTTGGTTGGTGCCACTCGTCCGTCGGGTACAATCAATATTACTGGTGTAGTTGGGTATTTTAACGGTGTATGTCAATTATTACCTCGTTTTGTAGCTGATGTACCTGGTACAACGCCCAACCCTGCTTGTGTGGGCATTGGTACAGGTGGGGCTTCTATTCCAATCAGCAATACCTTAGATGTATCTTGGTGGAATGTAGAATGGTTTGGTAATACTGGCTTTGGGCCAACCAACGAAGCCCAACAACAAGCCAACGTAAGGCTACAAATGCAGGCCGTTCAGTCAGATGTGTTTTGTTTGACGGAGGTTTGTGATGTTTCAAAATTAGACCAACAAATTGCACTTCTCAACTCCGCCACGGGTATTACTTACGCCAAGCAATGCGGTACGCAGTACTACTCTCGCTGGGACGATGCCCCCGAAAACCCTGCCGACCCTGCGACATTGGCTCAAAAAGTATGTTTTGTTTACAACACAGCAGTTATTACTAACGTAGCCGCAAGTCAAATTTTGACACCAACGGCAGGTAGTAGTAACTGGGCATCGGGCCGTGTGCCTTTGTTGATGACCTGCAACGCTACAATCAACGGTGTTACCAAGAGCCTAAAATTAGTTGGTCTTCATGCCAAAGCTGGCTCAGATGCTTCTTCATATACAAGACGACAAGGCGACTACACCGCTCTCAAATCATATCTTGATAGTACCTATCCAACAGATAACGTAATGGTAATGGGTGATTTCAACGACGATGCAGACCAGTCGATTTATACCACTGGCGGCCCTAACCCTTCTTCTTTTAATAATTTTAATGCCGCTACCACCCAATATAGCACTGTATCTAAACAACTGAGCGACTGTAATATTTCGAGTACAGCTTCTTTTCCTGACATCATCGACCACTTGATTATATCAAACGAAATAGGCTCTGATGCAACGACTGTACCGAGTGGTATTAACTATATTCCCAACTCTGTTAAAGTTATTCGCCCGTCGATTGGTGGTACGGCTACGTCCGACCATTTTCCTGTTATTGCTCGTTTTTCTTTTGCGGCCAACGCTATGCCTGTTACATGGATTAGTTTTGATGGAAAAATGACAACAAATGAGGTATTACTTAACTGGAAAACGGCTGGTGAGCAACAAAATTACGCTTTTGAAATAGAGCGGTCGTCTAACGCTAAGTCTTTTGAAAAAATCGGAATCATTAAAGGAAACGGTAGCACCAATCAAGCAAATAGCTACACATTTATTGACCAACAACCCTTTAAGAATATTAGCTACTACCGCCTCAAACAAATTGATTTTGATGGCTCGTTTTCTTATTCGAGAATCGTAGCCGTCATCGACCCAAATACTGCCAACGAAGACCCCGCTATTGTTATTTACCCAAATCCTGTCATCAATCAATTTCAAGTTAAGTTCTTAGATGGCAGCCAGCCAACCGAAGTCTTGATTTATTCAGTAATGGGACAGTTGATGGGTGTGGAGCGTAACAAACAAACCATTGACCTATCTGACCTCAACCCAGCACCTTATATTTTACAAATTCGTAAAAATGATGGTCAGGTCTATCGTAAAATTATCATTAAACAATAGAGCAAAAAAATTTCAGGATTCTACACAATAACCAACAACAAATCTTCCAATTAAAGAAATACCAAAACTATGCAACCACAAACATCACCGACCAAAACAAGACTTAAACCATATACAACGCCAAAATTATGCAAAATTGGTTCTGTACGTGCCATCACACTCAAAGTAGGGTCAGTTACCGACTCTATGGTATCAAGAGCTATGTAATTTTAAATCAATAACAAGATTAAAAACATGAAAAATACATTTTTAATACTCGCTTTGCTTGCTTTCGCCTTTGCTTCGTTTGCCCAAGGTACAGGCACAACAAACTGGACAACAGCCACTGCCAACGCCACTGAAACAGTTTACACTCAAAATGTAACTATCCCAGGCTGTGCAATCCCTATTGTGGTTACATTAACTTTGAGCGGAACAGGTATAGACGATGTAAATGCAGGCAACTCAGGTCCAGCAGGGACGGGAACATCTAACCGACTGAATACCAACGTAAAATTTGACAATCCCAGCGAGAGTTTGGTATGGACTGTAACATTCAGCGAACCAGTATCAAACGTAAACTTTACAGTTTGGCAAATCGATAGAACCGCTACAACTATTGCCACACCTACGTTTCAAGATAAAGTTACTTTTGATGGAAGCCCAACCATAACCCCAGCCAGTGGCTCGGCGGCAGTTCATACCATAGACAATACCAATTCTACTATCACAGGTACAAATAATATTTCCAGTAGTTCACTGGCCAACTCTCCAACGATAGGCTATGCAGGTACAATTTCGGGGTTTTCGTTTACTTGGAACAATGGCCCGGACATTGGTACAAGTTTTCCAACGGGCTATTCGGGTCAAACAATGGGTCTTGGTGCCATTAATCTAACCCGTGCGGCTTGCCCGATGCCCGTAACGCTGGTGTCGTTTGTAGCCAAAAAAGACGATGCTAACGTTACACTCAACTGGGAAACGTCTTCTGAAACAAACAGTGATTATTTTGACGTACAAAAAAGTACCGATGCCAGGTCGTTTGAGACTATTGGTAGAAAACAAGCCGTGTCAGAGTCAGCCGATTTGGTACGTTATACACTCAAAGACGAGCAACCTATCGAAGGTCTGAATTATTATCGCCTCAAAATGGTGGACAAAGACGCAACTTATTCTTATTCAAGAATCGTGGCAGCCAATTACCAAATCAACGAAAACTACTTTGAGGTCATAGACGGTTTTAACGATGGCAATGTTTTGACCAAAACCAATTTAAGCAATCCGCAGTTTGCTGTTTGTGATGAATTGGGTAGAAATATTTTGACCAAAGTAATAAATAAAAATGGGATTTATCAACTTTCTATTTCACCCAAAAATGGCCTAATTATTATCAAGGCATTTGATGAAATTGGCAATAGTTTTACTAAAAAGATTTTGGTCTGGAATTAAGGTGTCGTTAGTTAAGTACAATGCTGTTAATCAGTAAGTTATCAAATTTAAAACACCGTATTACTTTTGAATAAGTACTTAAAAACAAACTACTCTCTCGTTACCAAAATTGGTTGATTTTGGTAACGAGAGAGTAGTTTGTTAAATAACTATGCGTACTTTTTAGATTTTCTAAGCCTTTTTTCTGCTTATCACTTTTTTAGCAGCCGCTACTATGTCTTTGGCAGTGAGGCCGTATTTTTCCATGAGTTGGGCTGGGGTGGCACTTTCGCCGAAACTGTCTTTTACGCCTACATATTCCAACGGCACTAACTGATTTTTGACAATCACCTGAGCTATGCTGTCGCCCAAACCACCTGCTATTTGGTGTTCTTCTGCCGAGACAGCGCAACCTGTTTTCTTAATTGAAGCCAAAATCGCTTTTTCGTCCAATGGTTTGATGGTATGAATGTTAATAATTTCGGCATCAATGCCCTCAGCTTCGAGCATTTCGCCTGCCAATATGGCCTCCCAAACCAAATGGCCTGTTGCAAAAATAGAAACATCTTTACCTTCGTTTACTTTCCAAGCCTTACCGATTTCAAATTTTTGGTCGGCATCTGTAAACACTGGCACAACGGGACGACCAAAACGCAAATAAACAGGGCCTTCATAATCAGCGATGGCAATGGTAGCGGCTTTGGTTTGGTTGTAGTCGCAAGGGTTGATGACGGTCATGCCTGGTAGCATTTTCATCATGCCCAAATCTTCGAGTACTTGGTGTGTTGCGCCATCTTCTCCCAAAGTCAGACCAGCGTGAGATGCACAAATCTTGACGTTTTTGTTGGAATAAGCCACGCTCTGCCGCACTTGGTCATAGACACGGCTTGTAGCAAAGTTGGCAAAAGTGGTAGCAAACGGAATCTTACCGCCAATGGTAAGCCCTGCCGCCATGCCTATCATATTGGCCTCCGATATACCACACTGAATAAATCGATCGGGGTTCTCTTTGATAAAAGCATCAAGTTTGAGCGAGCCGATAAGGTCAGCGCAAAGTGCTACAACATTTGGGTTGGTTTGTCCCAACACTTGCATACCCGCTCCAAAACCAGAGCGAGTGTCTTTTTTTTCTGTAAATGTATATTTTTTCATAATAGCCCCCCGTCCCCCAGAGGGGGTGTTATAATGGCTCCCGTTGGGAGAACGAAAGCCAGTTTGTTTATAAAATATTTGACACTATAGCAGTTTGGGTGTGTGGCGGCACGTTGTATTGAAAAGCCGTTGTTTAGAACGATGTTGGCCAATATTGTTTTAGCTCGCTTCGATACGCCTCGTCCTGTATGTTCGAGCATCAGCTTTCTGAATGTTTCAAAAGGCGTTTTTTCTAATTCTGGAAAATCAAAATAATATTTTTTCTTAAAAAGCCTACCTAATAGTTCAGAGTCAGCCAAAAACCATGCTTCTATTTTTTGGGTAGCTATACAAATGGTCTGGTTGTCTCGTTCCGTAATTCGTTGTCGTGTTTTGGTAATACAAACGTCATCGTCTTGGTCAGTCAGTATAAAAATCCACTCGGCTTTTGCGGCTAATAATCGTTGTCGAAATGGCTCAATATTTTGTGGCAATAAGTTTCCGTTGCCTTTGGCATCAATGGCTTCGCTGACACATTCAAGATAAATTGATTTTAAAAAAGACTGAAAAACAACCGAATCAATCAGCAACTTTTCGGTTTCACCCTCCACAATAAATCCTACTTTTACCATGGCAGACCTCCTCCCAATGCACCCGAAAGCCATGCCTCGTCCATTTGTAAACCGTATAAGTTTTGGCCTTTGAGTTGTTTGATGACCGTTTGGCCTTGTTTTTTATTGACCAAAACGATTTCGTCAGGAGTAAGTTGCGACACTAACGTTTGCGAGTGGGTATTGAGCCAAATATAATGTCCTTTATCTTCGCAAGCATCTCTAAAAAAATCCACTAATGCTTTCATCACTTTTGGATTAAGCCCATTTTCTGGCTCTTCGATACACAAAAACTGCGGCTCGTCCGACTGATATACGGCTGTCAATAAGGCCAATATATTGTAAGTGCCGTCAGAAAGTAGGTCTTTTTCAAATGCGTCGGCATGCGATTTTTCTTTGACTTTGAGCCTATCGGCAGCATCAATTTCTACGTTTTCAAATTCTGGAATCAATAATTGCAACCAGTCCGTTATTTCTTCTTTTTTGTCGGGGTCTTGTAAAATGCGCTTTAAGACTTTTTCGAGGTTATCGCAAGAAGTAGAAAGTTTGTTATCGCCTTTTAAATTTACTTTTTCTCTGTTCTTATTTTTTATAAATATTTCAGAATGGTTATCTACAAATTGATAATAATTAACGTCTTCCCGAAACTCAAAAAAATCGTCAGCACCTTTTCTTTCACCAGATCTTACTATCATCATACCTAAGTCTAATATTTTAAAAGTATCGAAACGTATCTCAATAGCGGGCATATGACTGAGTAATGAGCCTTTTATTACGGGTTTATAGGAAAAAACATTTGGGAATAAACTATTCAAATCTTTATATAAATCACCAAATTTATAACTAAACAACCTATATTCCAATGCCTCAAAGATATTAGACTTACCTGCGCCGTTTGGCCCCACAAACACCGTAAAGGGGTTGGGTTCGGTGAGTGTCAAGTCCACGATAGACTTAAAATTTTTGATATGCAGGCTCTGGATTTTCATATTTTTAGCGCACCGAAATCACTGAATTACACAAAAAGGTTAAAATTCAAAATTTTAATTATACATTATTTAATAATCGCCCAAAGTCTCGGTTAATTGCCCCAAAGCAGCGGCCAACTGTTCATCGTTGGGTGCTGTGCCGTGCCATTTGTGAGTGTGCATCATAAAGTCCACACCTTGCCCCATTTCGGTTTTCATCATTACAGCTATCGACTGGCCTTTTCCTGTGAGCCGCTTTATTTTTTTGAGGGTCGTTACTACTTCTTCCATGTTGTTTCCGTCCATGCTCAATACTCTCCAGCCGAAGGCTTTGTACTTGGCAGTCAGGTCTCTATTACTGTTTATTTTGTCGGTCGAGCCGTCTATTTGCTGGCCGTTTACATCTATAAAAGCCACAAGATTGTCTATTTTATTGTTGGGTGCAAACTGTACCGCCTCCCACACTTGCCCCTCTTGCTGCTCGCCGTCGCCCATGAGGCAATAGACGAGTGTATTGTCGCCGTTCATTTTTTTGGCAGTTGCCGCCCCAATCGCTACCGATAGCCCCTGCCCCAACGAGCCAGAAGCAATACGAATACCTGGCAGGTGTTCGTGTGTGGTTGGGTGACCTTGCAAACGAGTATTAAGTTTACGAAAGGTGGCCATTTCGGCAGGTTCAAAATAACCCCTGCGAGAAAGTACCGAGTATAATACAGGTGAAATATGGCCATTTGACAAGAAAAACAAATCTTCGCCACGTCCGTCCATATTAAAACTCAGGTGGCCGCCTTTACCTTTGCGATTGCTAATTTTCATTTGCTGAAAGTACAGTGCTACCAATAAATCGGCACAGCCCAAAGAGCCGCCTGGGTGGCCAGATTGGCAGCCATGTACCATGCGTAAAATATCCCTGCGGACTTGGGAGGCAATTTGTCCTAAGTCTTGGGTCTTGGGTCTTGGGTCAATAGTAGTTGTGTTTTGCATCGTTTTTATTTTTTTAATGATTCTTTTAATCTGTAAATGAGTTTTTGTATTGTGTCAATTTCACTTGATAACCTAACAAAGTCTGCCTCGGCAATAAATTTTAAGCGATGACCTATAATGATATGGGTTTCAAGTTCGCTGATTGAGCCATTGGCAATACCCAAAAACTGATAAAATTCGCCTGTATTATTTCGCCCTGCACCCTCTGCAATATTAGAGGCAACTGAAACCGCCGAGCGATTCATCTGAGATATCAGTCCATATTTTTCTTGAGCTGGAAAGCTTCTCGTAATATTGTAAACAATTATAGCCAGTTTTATTGATTTTTGCCAAACAACTAAATTCTTAAAATTATTCATTCTAATTATTTTTTTCTCACGACCCACGACTCAGGACGCACTACCCAAAACTTGCTCCGCATGGTTTTTGGTGTCTATTTTTAATATAATTTCTGATATAATGCCCTGCTCGTCTATGACAAAAGTAGTTCTGGCTGTACCCATATAGGTTCGTCCATACATTGATTTTTCGACCCAGACACCATAGTCGTTTACTACTTTGAGGTCAGTATCGGCCAATAATGAAAAGGGCAAATCGTATTTATTGATAAATTTCTGGTGTTTTTTTTCGTCGTCCGTACTCACACCCAGCACTGCATAGCCCTGTGCCAACAGTGCGGTATAGTTATCTCTGAGGCTACACGCTTGAGCTGTGCAGCCTGGGGTATCGTCTTTTGGATAAAAATATAAAACTAACTTTTGGCCTCTAAAATCAGTCAGACTAACGACTTTTCCATTTTGATTTTTTGCGCTGAACGCTGGTGCTTTTTCTCCTATTTTTAATGGCATAAAATATATTCAAAGTTAGAATTAAGACGCAAAGTTAATACTAATTAGGGGCTTTGCCCGAAATTATGGAAGACAAATATTATTTTATATAATTTTAGCATTATTTTTACCCAAAAATCAGTTATAACCTTTAAAATATGCTCCTTACCACCACCACAACCGCAGAAACCTATTTGGATTTTGAGCGTAATAGCATTGATAGGCATGAATATTTATTTCAAACAATTATACCAATGGCTGGGGCTTCTCAAAAACATAATTTTATAGCGGGCAATTTGTTCGCTCTTATTTGGTTTCATCTTCGTCAGACGCCACATGCCGTTTATCAAAACGATATGCGTACTCACAACCCAATAAATAACAGCTATATGTATCCTGATGTAGTGGTGAGCGATGGAAAACCAAAGTTGAAAGCCGACGATGCTACCGATAATCTTATTAACCCATTGATTATTATCGAAATCCTTTCGCCTACTACTGCCGTTTATGACAAGTCCGACAAGTTTATTGCCTGCCGTAGTATTCCATCTTTACAAGAATATGTTTTGGTTTCGGCCAGTTTGCCAGATATTGAGATTTATCAACGTACCGAAGACGACCAGTGGATATTGGTCAAACAAAACCAATCAGATATGCCCTTTACATTGAGCAGTATCGGTTTTAGTTGTTCTATGAACGATATTTATCAAACCAAAGAATAATTGCTTCAATGTTTTCGCTTTTTTCGTTTGATTACACTCTTTTTTGGACGAATTACTGTCTTAACAACCCCTTCTTTGATTGCACCTTCCAACGTTGCTATATTTCCTGCACGGTCGGTTACTTCGACTCGTAATTCTCCCTCAAAATCCAACGAATCGGCTTCTTTTTCTGACCAAATCAAAGCCCGTTTATAGTCGTAGTTCATCAACACCCATTGATTATTGACATAAACATTAAATTTGCCAATACCCGACATACTGTCGCTGATGTGCGCCACAATATTTCGTTTGTTGGCTTGGTTTATTCTGATTCGTGGCGGCACGGTGTCGGTGGCCAGTACAAAAGTACCTAACTCACGAGTCGAAAAATCAATCAACTGCCCTCGCCATCTTCCCCCCTGAAACCTCAACCGTCCGCCATCGTTGCGATAAGCGTGGGTATGTTGTGGGTCTATGATAGCTGTTTCTGGGACAAAATTTATGTTTATTTCATCTCGCAATGGCAATATTTGGTCAGCGATTGTAAGCCCAGTGGGTGTTCGTTTTGAGGTCAAATAAAGCGTATCAAAAAGCGACTGTTTACCAAAATTGACAGTATAGTTGTTACCTTTATAGGTGTTGAGCCGTTGCGGATAAATTTTAGATTGATAGTTCAGATTTAGTACTTTATTGCCGACCTGCACCGAATCTGGCAACTGGCCACGCAAGTCGTACAGATACACTACTTCATAGCCAATTCGATAAGCTGGCTTGATTTGGGTTATGCCTTTTTTGCCAAACAACTGTGCGTCAATGGGTACGCCGTTTACGCCATAAGCACTGATTTTCAATATGTTTTCGGTAGCATCGGCTTTGAGATAGGTTGGATTACTAAGTGGTTCGGAGGTTTCTGTAAAATCAAAATTGGGCGTTTGGCCCTTGATTATAAAGTAGAGTGTCGATGCGTTTTCGTAGCTGTCAAAGAGCGTAATCTCTACTTCGTGTTCGAGTGTATCAGTTATACTCAATTTGCCTCTGTGGCCATTGGTCTTATAGAGGTCAAATTCATTACCGTCTGGGTTGTAGCATTTCAAGAACCGCACCCCCATTTTTTGTTCTGTTGCGTAGTCAATCAGGTTATTATAGTCTCGTGTCGAAGTACTCGGAAAGCTGGACATGGTATAATTAAAGACTTCTCTTCCGTCCATTTTTATTTCTACACAATTCACTCCATTTCTAAACTGCACTCCGTCCATAAAGTCAAAAGCGACGAGTTCAAGCCCTATTTGACCATAACCCGATATCGGTTGTGAGAGCGAATATGTACCGTCTCGTTGCCGAATTGGTCGAGTAGAAACACGCTCAAACTCGCCATTGACACGGCTATTGAGTGTGGTCGGCCTCAATGCCAGCGACTGGAAAAATGGTGGCGTTGTGTCTTCAATTTCATCAAAACCATATTCGAGTGGGTTGAGGTGGTTGTCGTTTTGGTCTTTGATTTCAAAATGAAGATGTGGGCCAGCTGACCCGCCCGTATTGCCCGACAATGCTATCATTTCGCCTTTTTGAACTTCAAACTGACCGATGTCTGGTTTTATTTCAATCTCAAAAGTTTGCTTTTCGTATTGTTTGGCTCTGACGTATTGGGCTATTGGGTCATTAAATTTTTTTAGGTGTGCATAGACTGTAGTCTGGCCGTTGGGGTGTGTTACAAACAGTACATTGCCATAGCCATTGGTCTGTACTTTGATTTTGGACACATAGCCGTCGGCGGCGGCAAGTACTTCCAGCCCTTCTCGTTGCTCAGTTCTGACATCAATACCTGCATGAAAGTGATTGGTTCGTAGGTCTCCCAAAACACCTGCCAACGTACCTTTTTGTCCTGGCTTGATGGGGTATTGGTAATATTGGGCAGAAGCTAAATGTAGAACGTAAAATAAAAAAAGTAGAATGAAAAATATTTTTGGTAGATAAGCCTTCACCTTATATTTCTTTTGTTTTAGGCCGCAAAGTTAAGGTTTTTAAAGTTTTAAATTCACATTCTTGATCAAGATTTACCCGCTACCACAACCACGATTTCGCCTTTGATGGTTTTTTCTGCAAAATAATCAATAATTTCCTGAACCGTTCCTCTTACATTTTCTTCAAATATTTTTGACAATTCTCTCGATACGCAAGCCTGACGGTCTGCTCCAAAATAGGTTTTAAATTGCTCCAAGGCTTTGAGTAGTCTATGTGGCGATTCATAAAAAACCATTGTTCGCTCTTCGGTGCTGAGTTCAATCAACCGAGTTTGGCGGCCTTTTTTATGGGGCAAAAATCCCTCAAAAATAAATCTATCGGCAGGTAAACCCGAATTGACAAGTGCAGGTACAAAGGCCGTTGGGCCAGGCAGACATTCGACAGTGATATTATTTTTGATACATTCTCTGACCAACAAAAACCCAGGGTCTGATATAGCAGGCGTGCCTGCATCTGAAACGAGCGCAATGGTTTCGCCTTTCAGAATACGCTGAATGACTCGTTGGACGGTCTGGTGTTCGTTGTGAATGTGATAACTCTGCAAGGGCTTACTGATACCCAAATGTTTGAGCAAATGGCCAGAAGTACGAGTGTCTTCGGCCAAAACGGCATCGACAGTTTTGAGTACGTTGATGGCTCGCAGCGTAATATCATCGAGATTGCCAATGGGCGTAGGTACGATGTAGAGTTTTGGGGTCTGTGTCATATTTTTTAAGATAAACTTACCCAAATACTTCCATCTATAATCTGTTTTGGTTTCAAAACCATCAGCCCCTCGCCCGTATTGAGCGCATTGACGTTGGCCGTTAGCGGCTCAATGGCTACTCTATCTCGGCTGTCGGGTGTATAAACCACCAAATACGGAAACCGCTCAACATCTTGACTGATAGACAGTTTAATATTGTTTTTTGTGTCAATCAATCGGGTTGTTACGAGCGGCTGGTCTGTATTTACTACAAAACAATTATCTAAAATCTTGTCTTTGAGTAACATCGTTCCGTTGTTTTCAAAGGCCGCTTTTCCAGTCGGAATCATCGCTTCGTCAAAGGTAACAATCGTTTTTGATGGTATTTCAATACTCAAATCATCGACAGATACACCATCAAACTTAAAGTACGGGTGCCAGCCAAAAGCGGCGGGTAGATTTGTTTTTCCTGTATTTTTTATTTCAAATTCTACCCCCAAAACTGAAGGCATCAAGATGTATGTAATCGTCAAGTCGAACGGAAACGGATAGCCCGACAGGCTTCCATCGTATTTGTACAGCAAACTCAAAATAGCAGAATCGTTGAGCGTAGTTTGACTAACGACCTCAAAACCAGCACCATGCACAAAACCATGAATGGCATTACCACGGGCGGGTTCGTTGATGGGCAGTTGATAGTCGTTGCCCTCAAAACTATATTTACCGTCTGGAATACGGCTCGGAAACGGAAAAAGTAGGGCCGAAGGGTAATGGGTACTGGCGTGCAGGTTTTCAAAATCATTAGGACAATCTATGAGCGAATGTATCTGACCGTTTGCTTGTAGTTTTAGCTCACTCACAACTGCTCCAAAAGCTGGCACAATAGTACAAGACTCGCCCAATGTGGGGTTTGATAAGACAAAAACCGAGGTTGCATCAAGCGGTTTTTCAATAATTTGATAGGACATGAAATATTTTTGTGTTTATTCTTGATACGAATTACGAATAATTTTTGCGCTTATGCAACTATTCCATATTTATTGGCATCTGTTAAAGAAAGCTATTTATACCAGTTATCATCAATAAGTGTACGCTTGTCAAAAGTTGCACACAAAATACAAACGTAATCAACAAATTTGTGTCAGTTAAGCAGCCATGAACGACCTTTCTTGCCGTAATGCTATTCTTAAAGGTATGTTCTCGACTTATTTTTAAATTTCGTACTTGCCGTGATGCAAGCCCGACGTATAGTTTTGTTTAGGTTAAGAAAGTATAGAAATCCAAGTACAGATAGTATTTGGATTTTTTGTTTTTAAAATTTTACCAAAAAAGTTTTCATTTGTTGCTGTTTAGTTTTGATTTTTATTGTGTTTTCAATAGCCATCAATTCTGCCACGGGTGTCTCTACGTGAGTAGCTTCCTGTACTGTTTTTGGATTTTTGGCAAAAGAAACAGCTATATCATTGGGCGTTGATGACATATTCCAAAACCGTAGAGCAGTACCAGCCTTCATGTGCGCCATAGCTGGTATCTTCAAATTTGTCTCGCATTAGGTTATTATGTTGTACGTTTAGTTGTTTTGAGATTTGACGGCGCAAAATTGTACCTAAAATTTTGTAAAGCAAATTATTGGCCGTATTGAGATACGCATTGACTATTTTCGTATGAACCAATTTTCAATTTTTACCCCGTCCAATAGCTCAAAGTCTTTTACATTGTCTGTTATCAAAGTAAGTTTGTTTTCTATTGCAGTAACGCCAATTAAAAGGTCAAACTCGTCGTGCATTGGTTTCCCTATTTTTCTAAGCCTAACTTTTTCTTTTGCATAACGTCTGATTGAACCATAAATCGGAATTATCGAAAGTCCACCTACAAATGCGTCAACAGATTTGTGAGATTTTGTTGGATTGTCGCTATTTTCTGCACCATAGCGAAGTTCTACAACTGTAATTTCTGAAATGAAGCAATTTTCTCGCCCTTTTTGCTTTATGAGGTCGTCCAAATTTAATTTTCCTCGCAAAAAGAAAACGCAAATATTGGTGTCAAGTAAATACTGCATTAAAATTTGATTTCTTGATTTCTAAATTTTCTACTCGATTTAATATCTGCTATTATTTCTTCGGCTGTTTTTTCAGAAGAAAAAGCCCCAAAAGATTTGTAAAAGTTGCTTTCCTTTGTCGATTTTTCGGTTTTTAATGACCTTGAAAGACTTTCTATTAATTCAATTTTACTCAAAAAACTAAGTCCTTCAAATAAACCCGAATAAGTTTCAACGATATGTCTGTCTGTATAGCTCATAATAATTTTTGAAATAAAAGTAAAATTGCCCCTCTTGAATTGTCGGCACAAAGCAAACAACTCCTTAGCTTTGATAAATGACATTTGACAGTACAAAAGTCATACCTAAAACTATGTAAAGCAAATAAGCTGCGATATTGGTATTGATTTTTTGTTTTTTTTAACCTCACAATTCTCCACTACTTCGTCCTGCCAAGTAAGCCGTCGTCCAAGCTGACTGAAAGTTATAGCCGCCCGTAATACCGTCAATATCTAATACTTCGCCTGCAAAAAACAATCCTTTGTGTTTTTTTGATTGCATACTTTTTTCGTCAATTTCAGAAAGTACAAGACCGCCACAAGTAACAAACTCTTCCTTGAATGTTGTTTTGCCTCGTACCTCAAACGTACAATTAGTGAGGTATTCGGCCAAGCGGTTGAGATTTTTGGCGGGTAGGTCGCTCCATCGCATTGTATCTACAATGTCGGCCATTGTAACTAATTTAGCCCACAACCGAGAGGGTAAGTTACTCACAGCCTGCGACTTAACGAGTTTGTTACGAAACTGAGCATCTGTTCTGTTTTTGGACAATTCTGTTCGAGCAGCTTCATTTGACTGAAAATCTGTAAAATTGACCAGCACCACAAACTCATAATTGCGGTCGGCCAACTCACGTGCGCCCCAAGCCGATGCCTTTAAGACGGCTGGCCCGCTCAAACCCCAATGTGTAAAAAGTAACGGCCCAGACGACTCTAATTTTGAACCCACCACTCTGACTTTGGCATTCTGCACAGCCACGCCCATCAATTCATGGAAAGGCGAATTGGGAACATTGAAAGTAAAAAGCGAGGGGACGGGTGAGCTGATGCTATGCCCCAAATCGGCCAGCCAGTCGTAGCCCGACAGTTGTGGATTACCGCCTGTTGTTATAATTATTCGGTCGGCGTATAGTTTTTTATTTGTCAATAATTCTAATTCAAAACCAACCTCCAAGACATTGATTCGAGCCAAACCAGCACTTAACTCAATGCCAACGTTGGCTTTGGCTGTGGCGTGCATGAGTGCATCAACAATGGTTTGAGAATTGTCTGACACAGGAAAAACCCTGCCATCTGGCTCAGTTTTGAGCTGCACGCCCCTGTCAGTAAACCACCGAACAATGTCTTGATTACTGAATTGTTCAAAGGGTTTTCGCATAAATTTTGCCCCACGAGGATAGCCTTTGCATAGCGTAGCCACAGAGTCTGCGGCATTGGTAACGTTGCAGCGACCCCCACCCGAAATACGAACTTTGTTTAAAACTGTACGATTCTTCTCCAAAATCGTTACTTTCGCATCTCTAAATGTCTCGGCGGTCGTGATAGCTGCCATAAAACCAGCCGCACCTCCGCCGATGATATAAATCTGTGTTTGCATTTTGTCTGATGCGTAAATGATAAATGTGTAAGTGATAAATGCGTAAATTTCGCCCTTATTAAGTAGCAAAGAGATTTTAGTATTGAAAATATTTTAAGTAACTCATGTTACGCAACTAAAAATCAACACCGTAGGTGTGTACTGTTGGTAGTCAATATGAGCAAATGAGTAGTAAAGCCCCAGCGGGGCGGCCTGTTGCCAAGTTATGCATATGGTGTTGTTATGTTACTTTTTTGCTGCTACCGCTGCGGCAGACCGTCAATAGTGAGTCCATCTGAGAATTTTGTGTAATATAAATAAGCAACTGATTTTCAAGTGTTTAAACTAAAAAATCAATTACTCAACACTCTAAACTAAATACGCACTACTACTTTACAGTCCAAAATTAGTACTTTTATAAATCAGTATTCAATTTCATTGAGTCAATGTTCAAGTTTTTTTAAATTATCCAATTACCTAAATGTTTAGAAGTTTTCGTTCGCTCAACAACATACTTTTTTTATTATTTTTCTTTGTCATCTTTGGCCTAACGCTCCATTATCGTGGTCGAACCAAGCCAATTGTGGCGTTTTGGAATGATTTGAAAGGGCTAATATTCGACAGAGATTCGCCACAAACATCTACCCAAAACCCCTACAAAGCCCCCGAACCAGTAGAAGACATAGCCACCGACGACCGCACCCAAAAAAGCGGAAAAACACTGCTCGAAAAAGAAGGAATTGAGGTCAGGAATCAGGAATCAGAAAGTAGGAATCAGGAATCAGAAAGTAGGAATCAAGAATCAGAAAGTAGGAATCAGAAAGCAGAAAAACCTACATCTGACATCTTACATCAAACATCACTCGACAACTACCTCCCAGCCATTGGCTCAAACGACCAGATTGTCAGACATTCGGGCTACACACTTCGCTATCGAGAACAATATGAGCAAGCCGACTGGGTGGCATACAAACTTACCCAAGGCGAAGCCGAATCTTATTTGTCTCGTGAGGGCAATCAGTTTATGCCCGACCCGTTGGTCAAAACTGGCTCTGCTGTAACAACCGACTACACACGTTCGGGCTACGACCGTGGGCATTTAGCCCCCGCTGGCGACTTTAATTTGTCTGTTGACGAAAAACGAGAGTCTTTTTATATGAGCAATATTAGTCCACAGATTGCCGATTTTAATCGTGGAATATGGTCAAACTTAGAACAAAAATTTAGAGATTGGTCAAGACGAGATGGCGAAATTTATATCGTAACTGGCCCCGTTCTCAAACCTGGCCTGCCAACCATTGGCCGATACAACGAGGTGGCTGTGCCTGAACAATATTACAAAATAGCACTCTGTTTGACAGACAATAAGCCCCGTATGATTGGTTTTTTGTTAAAAAACGAGTTCTCAAACGAAAACCTCAAAACGTTTGTGGTGTCTGTCGATGAAATTGAACGATTGACAGGTATTGATTTTTTTGCCCGATTACCCGACAGTTTAGAGCGCACACTCGAAGCAAGTAATACAACCAAGGGCTGGTTTGCTTCACGAAACTAATCGCAGGACGACAATGCCACGGTGTTTTTTTATCTTGTTGAGATAGTCGGTCAATGGCTCTTTTGAAATCATTATTTGCTTAAATTCTGACGAAGCATGAAGCAAATAAATTCGCCCGTGTTGCTTAACGGCAAAGCCCTCATGATTAAAATCTAAGCCTTCGATAGTAGATGTGATACCAATAATATCGCCTTCGTTGATGTATTTTTCATTGATTTTGTTTTTGGGTAAATGGTATTTGGTCGATTTACTTAGTCTTTTTTCTGTTTGACTGATATTCTCAAAAATCAAATCGTTGGCTAATGGCTCGTACAGGTTTCGGTGTTTGGTCATAAAGTCTATCTGTTTATCAAGCGGCTTACTGTCAGGTATTTGGGAAGTAATGTCTTGAATAAAATTGTTTTTTTGTGCCTGAGCAATCCATTCACTAAAATAATGTAGCCGAGATTGATAACCATCAATTTGCCCAGAGCGATAGCGCAGTTTTTGTAATGTTTTTTTATATTCTAAATACGTTTTTGAGCCATATCGAGACTCGGTCAATGCCAACACAGACTCTACAAAAGTATAGCAGTCGAAAGCCGTGAGATTAGAAACCAAGCTTTCTGGCCACCCTTCGAGGGTATGCGCTTGGTAGGGCTGGCCAACAAAACTCTGGGTAATGGTCAAAGCTGTTGCTACTTTTGACTTTCCAAGAGGTAGTTTCATTGTTTGCTCAAAGACAGATTGTTGAGCAGCAGCAAGCTGGCTTATCAGAAGTAAGATAAAAGTAAGATTTAGACTTTTCATGTAATTAAGTGGGGGTAATTCTACGGTAAACCTAAAATGGACAATTTTACATAATTTCAACAAAATATTTATAAATTTGTCTTGTGAACATAGATAATAAACTGATGAAAGCAAAATACATAAACCCATTTACAGACTTCGGATTTAAGAAAATTTTTGGAGAAGAAGCAAGTAAACCTTTACTTATCGACTTTTTGACAAATTTATTGCCTGAAACACATATTGTTGATTTAACCTTTAAGGACAAAGAAAAGTTAGGAAAATCCAAAGAAGACCGAAAAGCAATTTACGATATTTATTGTGAGAATGACAAAGGCGAAAAAATAATCATAGAATTACAAAAAGCAAAGCAGAATTACTTTAAAGACAGAACAGTATTTTATTCAACCTTCCCAATTCAAGAACAATCCGAAACTGGCGACTGGAATTATGAACTAAAAGCAGTTTTTTGTGTAGGTATTTTAGATTTCACTTTTGAGGACAAGAAAAATATAAAAGAAAGGGAAGTTATCCATACAGTACAGTTGAAAAACCAAAACAATCAATTATTTTATGATAAACTCAAATTTGTGTATTTAGAAATGCCTCATTTTATAACGACAGAGCAAGCATTAGTAACTCGTTTGGACAAATGGTTGTATTTTATCAAACATTTAGAGGACTTTCAAAGCATTCCTGAAATTTTTAAAGACGAAATATTTTCAAAAGCCTTTGAAAAAGCGGAAATCGCAAAATACACTGACCAAGAACGAAGCGATTACGAGGATAGTTTGAAAATTTACAGGGATTTAAAAGGTGTTATTGACACCGCATATGATGAGGGGAAAATAGAGGGGAAAATAGAGGGGAAAATAGAGGTTGCAAAAGCACTCAAACAAAGTGGAGTGCCAACCGACATTATTTGCAAAACAACGGGGCTTTTAGAAAATGAAATTGACAGACTGTGAAGAGAAATGCAGTACGGAATATTTTGAATTCTACTTCTCACCCACTTCGGCTTTACTCTTCCGTAAACAAACACAAAAGTAAAGCCATTTATGGATAGAACGATACATCTCAACATTTCTTTTTTGGCGGTCATCATTGGCTATTTGGCTCTGCCTGTAGTGGTGTTTTGGTGTGGCTGGTTTGAGTGGTGGGTAGCGGTAGTTTGTTTATTGGCAACCGTATATTTATTTTGGGTTACAGGTTATGGGCGAATCGTTAAAGGCTGTATTTTAACAAAAAACATACATAAGACATCAAACTGCAGCGGCGGCGGCATCAGACATCAAATATCCTACATCTCAATCGCTTTTGTTTGGACGTACCTGTCTGGTATAGGTGGTTTTCGGCCTCAACACTTCGATTATTACAAACATAATCTCGTTCTCAATAATTTAGTACTTTTCGATTGGCCGATAATATACGCCGACAGTCATTATTTATGTTACTACAACGCCTACTACTTGCTACCTGCACTGTTGGCTAAGGCTTGGGGTGGTGTGGCGGTTGTACATTTTTATATGTTTGGTTGGGCTTGGTTGGGGCTAACGCTGCTGTTTAGGTTGTTGCACAAAATCGGTGGTTGGAGTTTTGTGTTATTGTTTATGTTTTTTAATAGTACCGAAACCATACTACTCGTTTACGAAGCACTCAAATCGCCAGATACGATTATGGCCACACTTGCTGACTTATGGACAAACGACCATACCATAGAACTCATCGTAACGCCAGGGGGCCTGACGTACCCCAGCCACGTGGAGTCGCTGACTGCCGTGCCGCAACACGCCATCGCTGGCTGGCTCGCTACTGGTGTGGTCGTTTATCAATGGTCTGCGAAGCGGCTATCTGGCGATAGTCATGAGTCGTGGGTCAGGGGTGGTCGTTTGTTGATATTGGCGGCTTTATTGCTCTATTGGTCGCCTTTTGTGGCATTGGGGTTGTTACTCGTTTTTGGATTTAGAACAATACAACAAAACATAAGCTATCATCAAGACCATTGTTTTGACAATAAATTATACATCTTACATCTTACATCTTATATCATAGTCGCCGCCCCTACTCTCTTGTACTATGCTGGCCACGTACCCATGAACGACCCACAAGGATTTATCATAAACTTTATCCAAACACCACACCAATATTTACTTTTGGCTACTTTTTTGGTCATAGAGGCCATTTTTTGGGGTGTGCTGATTTGGCTAATTGAACGAAAATACAGTATTCTAAAACAGAATTATGATCTGGTCATTACGGCCATTCTAATACTTTTTCTATTACCATTTTATCATTACGGCCATTTCAATGATTTTATGCGGCGGGTAAGTTTGCCTGCTTCGATGGTGCTATGTTGGGGGCTGTGGCAGTTGTTTATTAAACTACAAAATCAAAAATCAATTTTAAGATATACCCTTACCGCTTGTTTGGCTGTGGCCTTGATTTTGCCTATTAAGCATCACCTAAGTTGGTTTACGGAGCGGCCGTATATGGGCGTTACCAACAAGTCGATAACAGATTTTTCGGGGCATACCATTCATTATTTGGGGCAATATCACAAAGGCGAGTTTGACGTTACGGCCCAATATTTAGGCGATAGTAGCTCTGTTTATTGGCAATATTTAAGAAAAAAATAGCGAAGGACAATTTTTACTGCGGAATTATGACTTCTTTTTTGAAATTGTATGGGCAATGTAAGCAGCCATTGCGACAGCAGTAGCCACGCTTGGTATGATAAACACTCGTAAAGACAAAATACCCGTCTGCATTGGTGTAATAGTCTTCTTCGGCCAAACCGTGGGGTTTCATGAAGCTGCGTGTAGTATTTTTTTTGCTTTTGTTCATGCCAATTCTAACTATAAATTTGACCAAATTGTTCAGTCAGTAAATTTGAAAAATTAAATGAAAAAACTAAACTCAGTCTTTGTCTGTTTACTGTTACGTGCAACAGTGCAATGATACCAAATTGGCGATTGCTTGGACACCTTATCGTTTTTATTTAGACCAAAAATTATTACATTGTGGCGCAAATGCGTCTCAGTTAGTAAAAATCAGTGGTAACTGGAAAATATTAAGCATCATAGACATCCGCAGAAAAGAAAATTGTAAATAAACAATAACATGAACACAATCACAAAAACCCTGCTCACGCTCGTAATAGCTTTTACGGCATTTGGCTTTACTCCAATAAAACCCACTAAAAAAACAGCTAAACTACCTACCGCCGATGCTGACAATGGAGGCATAAAACTACCCAAAGATTTTGGGGCAGTTGTTGTATCGAACGATGCTGGTAAAGCCAGACACTTGGCCGTCAATGCCAATGGTGATGTATATGTGAGGCTCAGGACACTCAAAAATGGTAAAGGTATGGCCATTCTGAAAGACAAAAACGGCGACGGAAAGGCCGATGAAAGCACCTATTTTGGTGATTTCGCAGGAACGGGTATTGCCTTTGCCAACGGCTATCTGTACGCCACGTCCAATACCGAAGTTTATCGTTATAAACTCAACAACGGCCAGCCCGATGAAGCCTCAAAACAAACCATCGTCAAAGGCTTGCCAGAGCAACGCCAACACGAAACGAAGTCTATTGCGCTCGATGGAGTGGGTAATATTTATGTATCTATTGGCGCACCCTCAAATGTATGCCAAGTCGAAGACCGTAAAAAAGGCTCGCCCGGCCAAGACCCCTGCCCAATTCTCGAACTATATGGCGGCGTGTGGCAGTTTAAGGCCGATAAACTCGACCAAACACAAGCCGACGGCATTAGATATGCAACAGGCATTAGAAATATCGTGGGTTTGGACTGGAATAAACAAAACAACGAACTCTACGCCATGCAACATGGACGAGATATGTTTGCCGATTATTTTCCAGAATTATACCCCCTACCCGAAGGCGACAACCTGCCATCTGAAGAGTTTTTGATGGTCAAAAAAGGTTCAGATTTTGGTTGGCCTTATTGCTACTTTGACCATATCCAAAACAAAAAACTACTAAACCCTGAGTATGGTGGCGATACCAAAACAGTTGGTCGTTGTGAAGGTAAAGATAGGCCAGTTATGGGTTTCCCAGGTCATTGGGCGCCCAATGCACTATTGTTTTACACTGGTAGCCAGTTTCCAGCTCGGTACAAAAACGGGGCTTTTATCTGTTTTCATGGCTCATGGAACCGTAGTTCTAAAAACCAAGGTGGTTATAATATTGCTTTTGTACCAATGGGCGCAGACGGTAAGCCATCAGGTAAGCACGAAATATTTGCCTCTGACTTTGCAGGTATGGAGTTTCCAAGCCCAGGCGCAGCTAAGTCTCGGCCAATGGGCTTGGCACAAGGCCCCGATGGCTCGTTGTATGTGTCGGACTCACAAAAAGGTAAGGTATGGAGGGTGATGTATTATGGCAAATAAAAAAATAGCCCTTGCTTTGGGCTTGTTACTATCTATCAGTTTTTGCGCTATTGCCCAAAACAAAAAAACACCAACTAAACCAACAACGGTCATTGATAAAAAGGTGTTGGCCAATGGCCAAAAAGTCTATGAAACCGTTTGTACCGTTTGCCACCAATCAGACGGTGGTGGTGTACCTGGGCTTAATCCACCTCTGATTGGTACAGATTGGGTATTGGGTAGCAAGAGCAGGCTCATTGGTATAGTTTTAAAAGGATTACAAGAAAAAATAGAAATAAATGGTGATAGCTACGATAATATCATGCCCGCCAACGACTACCTAACCGATCAAGAAATAGCTAACGTACTGACTTTTGTCAGAAATAGTTTTGGCAATAAAGCCAGTGCAGTTAAGGCCGAAGAAGTAAAAGCGTTGCGAAGTAAGTAAAAGCTACCGTTCAACCATACTGTTTTACCGTTTGTCATATTTAACAAATCAATATAGTACTATGTATTGCAAACTACCATATATCCAATATATTTGTTCTGTTAAACAGCAAAAAAACTCAAACCCATCGCTACCATGAAAATCTCTGCTTTACTCGTCGTTTTTTGTTTGATTGGCGCAAATGCCCACAGCATAGGCCGCCCTACTAATGTATTTGGTACTTACAAGATTGTTTCACAAAAAGTAGTCGCCAAACAACAATTCAAACCCGACCTCAAACCACAGCTAACCATCGAAAAAGGCGTGAGAGTCGGCCAGCGTGTTTTTTCGGTTGTGAATTATGTCATCAATTTTGCTGCCAAAAAATAGTTCCATTGGCTGAAGCCAGTGGCAACTCAATAACGATTCAACGACAATTTAGCAAGTTGAGCAAAGTGCCATTTCTGCACTCAAATCTATTGTTTTATTTAGCTTCTCTAACTTTCTGAGCAAACCCTCTTTAAAATGTCTGTGCGCCAAAGTGCCTTGTTGCAGTACGGTATGTTTGAGCGCACTACGAATAGGCTGCCACTGCTTGATAAAATCTTTGAGGGTGTCGGAAAAGTAGGCTTCGACAAATTTTTCAAAGATATACGCCTCTGCTACTTCGTTGGGGTGTATGAGGTCGGGTTTATAAAATCGATAGTCTCGCAAATCGTCAAGCATTAGCTCATAAGCTGGAAAGTAATGTACATTTTGGTGGCTTTGGAGTACCTCGTGGCAAGCAATTCTCAACAGCGACTTACTCACTTGGTTACCTTCAAGGGTGTCTCGAGTATGGCGCACAGGGCTGAGGGTGAGAATAATTATCGAATGACCGAATGATCGGATAATTGTATGTAAGGCACTGGTAATCTCGGGCAGGCTCAACAGTTCTTTTTTGAATGTTTGGGCTGGGGTTTTATGGCAGTTGGCTACAATTTGATTAGTGGCCAAATGTCGATATACAAAAGCCGTTCCGAGTGTGATTATCAAAAAATCGGTTTTTTGGGCAAACTGCCCTACCTCTGTTATTTTGTTTTCTAATTTCGATTGAAGTACTAATCTGTCGGTATCCCAAAACGATGAATGAAAATCGTAATGTGTGTAAACGTCTTGATTTTGAATGAATAACTGTGGGTCGGGACATATATTTTTAGTTGTATAGTTCAACTGTTTTTGAATAGAAACAGGATTGAAAACCGTCCCAAACGGATTGACGAGGGTATTTATTTTGTTGGCTCGCAACTCGTTACCAATAACATCGGCAAAACAAGAGCCTGTGGTCAAAATCTGACTATTGAGGTCAATCTGGACTGTGCTGGGTTTAGGGGTTAGTTCGGTTCTAAACTGCATTAGTCTTTATAAATCGCTACTTCTATTTTTCCATCAGTTTTAACAAATCCTCGGTACATTCCCTCAGAGTTAAATGGCATGGCAACGTTACCCTGTCGGTCGAGGGCAATGATGCCGCCTTCGCCTTTTATTTTGACGAGTTTTTTCATAACTACCTCATTGGCAGCCGCTTTGAGGCTCATTTTTTTGTATTCCATCAACGCCGACACATCGTAGGCCACCACCGACCTTATAAAAAACTCACCGTGGCCCGTTGCCGACACAGCGCAAGTGGCGTTGTTGGCATACGTGCCACTACCGATAATGGGCGCATCGCCAACACGACCATAGCGTTTGTTGGTCATGCCGCCCGTTGAGGTTGCTGCTGCCAAATTACCAAACTGGTCTAATGCACAAGCACCAACAGTACCGTATTTGCGCCCTTCGTCAAAAATAAGGCTCGTTTTTTTGCCCCCAGCCCCTTTGCCCCCAACCCCTGAAGGGGAGTTGTTGTTGTGGTCGAGTTCCATTTTTTCTTCTTTGATTGCTTTTTGTAGGCCGTTCCAGCGGGTTTCTGTATAAAAGTAAGCTGGGTCGGCGGTTTCTACATTTTTTGTTTTGGCAAATTCTTCTGCACCACGGCCTACCATCATCACGTGTGGTGAGCTGTCCATCACTCTGCGAGCGAGCGTAATGGGGTTTTTGATGGTTTGCACACTTGCCACTGCACCCGCTTCGAGGGTTTGGCCGTTCATGATGGCTGCGTCCATTTCGTTTTTACCCTCATGCGTAAACACCGCCCCTTTGCCAGCATTAAACAGCGGCGAGTCTTCCATAACTCTTACTGTGGCCTCAACTGCATCAAGGCTTGTACCACCTTTTTTTAGAATATCATACCCCGTTTGTAGGGCTTTGGTGAGGGTTTCTTTATAGGCTTTTTCTTTTTCTGGAGTCATGTTTTGGCGAGTAATAGTACCAGCGCCACCATGAATGACAAGCGCAATTGGTTTGGTTTTATTGTTCTGGATTTGTAATGTAGAACCCTGAGCTAGGGATTTAAAATTTATAACAATAAAAAACAGAGAGAAAAACGGTAAAAACGATAACTTTTTCATTGATTTGGTCGTATATGTATTGTAGAAAACCAAAATTACAAAAAATAACCAACCCAACGTCAATTATTCGTATTTTTGCAACATGACAACCACCCAAAACACACAACTCGGCAAAACGGGCGTATTGCTCGTCAATCTGGGTACACCCGACAGCCCCAATACGCCAGATGTTCGTAAATATTTGCGACAATTTTTGATGGACGGTCGAGTTTTAGACGTTCCATATATTGCTCGCTGGGCATTAGTAAACCTCATCATTGCGCCATTTCGTGCGCCCAAGTCGGCCAAAATTTATAAAGAACTCTGGACAGAAAAAGGCTCACCGCTCAAACATTTTGGCTATCGGGCCGAAGAGTTATTAAAACAAAGATTAGACCCCGACCAGTATGTAGTGAAACTGGCGATGCGCTACCAAAACCCAAGTATCGACATAGCCCTCGACGAGTTCAAGACCTTGGGGCTTTCTAAGATTATTGTAATTCCGTTTTTTCCGCAGTATGCTTCGGCTTCGTCAGGCTCGGTTTACGAAGAAGTCATGCGGCAAATGACTACGTGGCAAGTGATACCCGAAATGCGCTTTGTGAGTACGTTTCATAGCCACCCCAAGTTTATACAGTGTATTGTCGATAATGCCCGTGCCGAAATGGCCAAGCACGACTACGATTATTTTTTGTTTAGCTATCACGGTATTCCCGAACGCCAAATTTTAAAAGGCGACTGCAACAAAGACGTGTGCAAACTCGGTAGCTGCTGCGATACACTTCATGCTCAAAACCAACTTTGTTACAGAGCGCAATGTTTTGAAACCACTCGCCACGTCGTCAAGGCGTTAAACATTCCCGAAGGCAAATACATCACATCGTTTCAGTCGAGGCTCGGTAGTACACCCTGGATAAAGCCATACACCGACGACATCATCAAAACACTACCCGCCCAAGGACTTAATAATGTACTGGCATTTTCGCCTTCGTTTGTGGCCGACTGCCTTGAAACAACCATTGAAGTAGGCGATGAATACAAAGAACTGTTTGAAGAAAACGGCGGTAAACACTGGCAACTCGTCGACAGCCTCAACGATAACCCACTCTGGATAGACTTACTGGAAGAGTTGGTGTTGGAGGAAACAGTTGGTGTGCAGGTTTAAAATTTTCAAACAACTGAGATTTAGTTTTATCAACTTTATAGCTCATTAGCTTCACTATCCGCACTATTAAGGGGGTTATCAGATATAATATTCAATAACCCCCTCGATGGTGTAAGCCCACTCATTAATAAGTAGTAATTTAAAATGTATAATTGACAATCAAGAACATTGATTATCAGGTGCCTCTATCATAAAATATATGAACTAATTTTGCATAATTACTTAAGTAACTGAGCAAATTTAGACAAGATTATAAATTTAGCTAACCCATTATAAATTAAATACTTATTCAGTCATTCAATCGCTCATAATTCTACATTATTACTTAAATAGTTGTGAGTATACAGTACGGTGTCGTGAGTTAAGTACAATACTGTTAATCAGTAAGTTATCAAGATTAAAATACTGTATTAGTTTCGTATAAATACTTACTTCTACTTATGTATAAAATATGAAGATACTGTCCCAGAATTTGTGATTGAAGTGATTTCGACAAATGACCAGATTATTGCTGTCATAAACAAACCCAATGAATACTTTAAAGCAGGAGTAAAAGTTGTTTGGCTGGTATATCCTGACGAATGTGAAGTAGAGGTTTACAACTCGTACAAGGAAGTCAAAATTTGTACTGGGTCAGATATTTGCTCGGCCAGCCCTGTACTGCCCGATTTTGAAACAAGTGTAGTCGATATTTTTGTAGCTGACTAAGTTGGAGTGCCTACTTGTGGGGTATTGATGGAAACTATTTTTTGTCTTTCCTCATTTTCCAAAACTGTAATCCAAAATACAGAAACGTACCTCTTGGTTCATGGATTTTTAACATTCCACTCAGATTACTAAAACCAATAAAAATCGGCTCAACCCTTGCCGACATACCAACAGTGGGGGAGGTGTTGCCTTCAATCCAGCTTATGGGCAGTGTAAATTCTGCATCTGCATCTTCAAATCGGGGCGTAATCGACAGTATTTGTGGTTGCTGCATCACTGTTGGTAGTGGGCCCGTTTGAGTGGGTTTGATTAAGGTGGCGTTCAAAAAAAACGACTTAGCCAAATGCAAATCCAAGTCCAGATTGAGTGTTGTGGGCAGTTGGGTTGTTAGTGTATAGGTTTTGGGGTTGGTTTTGGGTAAGATACTTTCTAACGCTTTGACGGTATTATCGCCCAGAGCCACGACATTGTCTTGATTTAGCGTTGTTTTGGTCAATGTGCCGCTGTATATTTTACCACTATTTGGATAACTGATACTCCCGCCATCGGTTAGTGCCACACCAATACGTGCAATGTAGTTGGCCCGATAGTCTGCATCGTTTTTGATTTGCCCTAACTCAACCGTAGCCCCAAAGTCATAGCCCCAACCCGAGCCATAACTGTCCGAAAACACATTGTCTAAACTAAAACTTTGCGTAGCGTTAGTGTAGCCGTAATCGTAGGAGGCATTGGTTAAGTCTAAGGCTGCATTTTCTTTGTCGATTACCCGAACTTGATAATTAGCACTATTTATTTTCAAAAAAACAGACCGCCCCGCCGAAAGTCGTTTGACCGAAGCACCGAGTTTTATCTTTATTATTTCGGGTAAATCTAAAGCCACTCCTGCCACCGTCAAGCCTGTTTCCAAAAACGATTGTTGGCTCATGGTAAAGTTTTTAATTGTGCCAGTCGAAGCCACCAAATTACCAAAGTCAAGACGTTTGGTATAAACATCGCTTAACACCGAAGGCAGATTTGCCCCTTGCACAAACCCCCGAAACCGCCCCGAAACACCCAGCGTAAGCCATTTGGTAACGTCAAAAAAGACCGAAGGTAGCCGTAAATCTGTTGCAATATTCACATTGCCACCCATTGTATATGAGCCTGTTAGCTTGGATTTACCGTATAATTCAGACGAAGTATAGGGCGTTTTGATGGGATAAAACAGTGCATCAGTTCTAAAATAACTAAAATACCGATTGTTTATCGTTGTATTGAAAGCTACGGCGTTGATATGCCATTTGTATTTAGTACCGGCTACCGCCGATGGGTTGAACGTAGCTCTGTAAATACTTGCATGGTTGCCGCTGTGTGGGCCGAGCATTTGTTGGGCTTGTGATACTAATATCAAATGTAAAACGAAAAACGAAAGGGTTAAAACAAATTTCATATAATATTTCAATTTTACATTAACAAGCATAAAAACTGTGCCAAAACACAAGCGAAGCCATCGCTTGGATCGATGGCTTCGCTGTTTGTCATCAATTAAAGCCCCTTTAAGGTTTTGGCTTCAATAAGTCCCTTGCGTTTGAGCATGGCTTCGGGGCGAGGCTCACGGCCTCTAAACCGTTTGTAAAGTACCATTGGTTTTTCGGTGCCGCCCTTAGACAATATATTTTCTCTGAACGATTGTGCCGTTTTTTTATCAAAAATACCAGTCTCTTTAAAAGCCTCAAAAGCATCGGCATCAAGTACTTCGCTCCACATATACGAGTAGTAACCCGCCGAATAGCCACCTGCAAAAATATGCCCAAACGATGTACTTAGAGCTGTCCCTGGTACTATTGGGTACAAATCGGTTTGTTTAGCAATCTTTGACTCTATCTCTGCAATACTTTCATTATTTGGGACGTTACCGTGCCATTCCATATCTGTAAGGCCCAGATTGACTTGGCGAGCCGTAGCCAACCCAGCCATAAAGTTAGACGAGGCTTTGAGTTTTTGGATATACTCGGTCGGTATCACTTCGTTGGTTTGGTAATGTTTGGCAAACAATTTGAGTACTTCGGGTTCTAAGCAATAATTTTCCATAAACTGGCTCGGTAGCTCCACAAAGTCCCACGACACACTCGTACCGCTCACTGTCTCATACTTAGCGTGCGACAGCATCGAGTGTAGCGCATGGCCAAACTCATGATAAAGCGTTTCTACCTCTCTGAATGTCAGCAGCGAGGGTTTGGTTTCGGTTGGTTTTGTAAAGTTGCAGATATTAAGCACGTGCGGCCTTATGTCTTTACCGTTTTCAAAATGTTGTGCTTGCGTGGTTGTGTTCCAGGCACCTGATCGCTTGCCCTCACGAGGAAAATAGTCGCCATACCAAACCGAAAGCAACTGGCTTTTTTCATCAAAAATCTCGTAAGCCTTTACGTCAGCATGCCAAACAGGAATCGATTTGTTTTCTTTAAATGTCAAACCGTACAATTTGTTTGTGAGCGTAAAAAGGCCGTCCAACACGTTTTCGAGTTTGAAGTACGGCTTTAAGATTTCGTCGTTGATGCTAAATTTTTCTTTTTTTAGTTTTTCAGAATAATAACTTGCGTCCCAGCGTTGTAGCACGTTTTCGGTAAAGCCGTGTTTTTGGGCATAATCAGTCAGCTCGGCCAACTCACGCAGGGCGGCTGGTTTGGCGTAGTTGAGTACGTCGTTTTCAAAGGTCATTACTTTGGCGGGTGTTTCGGCCATGCGCTCTTCCAATACATAATTGGCCCATGTTTTATAGCCCAGCAAGGCGGCTTTGTCGTACCGAAGTTTTACTATTTTTTGAACAATGGCTTGGTTGTCGTTTTTGTCGCCATTAAATCCCTTTTTGTTACTGGCCGTCCAGAGTTGTTTTCGTAGCTCTCTGTTGTCGGCATATTGCAAAAACGGCCCCAAACTCGTATATTGAAGTGTAAAGACCCAGCCTTCTTTTTTCTGTTTTTTGGCAGTGGCTTTGGCTGCTTCTTTGGCAAAGTCGGGCAAGCCAGACAAATCGGCCTCGTTGGTTATTAGCAAGGCATATTCGTTGGTCTCGGCTAAGTTATGCTCACTAAACTCAATCGACAGTTGCGATAGCTCTTTGTTAATGCCCCGCATTTTTTCTTTGTCGGTATCGTTTAGGTTAGCCCCGTTTCGTGCAAAAGATTTATAGGTTTTTTCCAATAGCATCTCGCTTTCTTTGTCTAACTTCAAGCTGCTGCGCTGCTCCCAAACGGCTTTTACTCTGGCAAATAGTTTTTGATTGAGCGAAATATCATTGCCATATTCTGTCAGTAACGGGCTGGCTTCTTTGACTACCTGCTGAATGGCATCGGTCGTTTCGGCACCGTTCAAATGAAACAATATGGGTGTAACTTTACTCAACAACTCACCTGCTCGCTCCAAGGCCACAATCGTATTGTCGAATGTAGGTTTGGCTGGGTTTTTTATGATAGTTTCAATGTCTTTACGGCCTCTAACCATACCCTCGGCAATGGCTGGCATAAAGTGTTCGACCTTGATTTTGTCGTAAGGTGGCGTATTGTGTGGAGTATTAAATGGTTGCAAAAGTGGGTTGTCGGTCATTTTTTTTTGTTTATTTTGGGCAATAATAAGGCCGTTAATAGTAAGTGAAAGTGTAAGTAACAGGTATTTTTTCATGGTTTTTAGGGTGGTTTTATTTTAATATTATTCATTTATGCCAACTGAGCCGCAACGCTGGCCGATAGCCCTCTTAAAATTCTAAAAATATCGTAAATATCTTCGTCATCGGCTGTAAATATTTTACTTATAGCGTATTCTTTACCAACCAAAACCATAAAATACCAATCTTTACCAATGATATAACAGCCGTGCAGAGGCACATTGGGCGTATTGTTGTGTTGTTGGGCTACGAGCATGGCCATCAGTACTTGGCCTTGTGGCTCACCGTCAGGGTCGGTTAGGCGTTTGTACTCGTTTAAACAAAAAAAGGGTTTCTTAGGATTTCGTACACCCGACGCTACCATGCCATCAACCCTACCGCTGAGTTCGTAGTCGTCGATGGTAGCGGCAAGGTCTCGTTCAAGAAAATAGCCGAAATTATCTCCATACACTCCTGCCAACATAAACATCGGACTAATAAACTTGTTTTCGAGTTCTACTTCGTTCCAGCCTACTGCGCCAATTATCAATGGGCTTTGTACCCTATCCAATGCTTTTTTTTCCCAGCTTTCAAGTTCACATTCAAAAGCCAGCCAACTTTCAAGTGCTGGATGTTTTAATATTTGTTTTGTTCCGAATGTTTCATCAATACGGTCTGATGTCCATTCACGAAAGTTGCTTTTTATCATGGTCTTCTCAATTCTTTTAGCAAAAATACAAATTCTTGTTGAATGGTGTACGAACGCTCTCTTTAATTTTAGCGATTTGAGAACTCTAAAATTCTGTTTGCTGATTTCTGTAGTCCAAATTAAAAATCAGGACAGTCATCGTTCCACAAAAAGGGGCTTATTTAGAACTTTTATTTTTAAAAAATTGTAATCACTAAAACAAAAACGGAGTTAGTTGTTCAATAAAAATATAAACTCGATAGTTTTTAAGTTTTAATATACTAATTTAATCTATTTCACAATTTCAACCACACAATTATGTCATTAAGATTAGGCGACATCGCACCAGATTTTTCGGCCAGCACTACGCAAGGCGATTTGAATTTCCATGAATGGCTCGGTACTTCGTGGGGAATGTTGTTTTCGCACCCTGCCGACTTTACGCCCGTCTGCACCACCGAACTCGGCAAAACGGCTTTGCTGAAAGGGGACTTTGAGGCTCGCAACGTAAAAGTAATAGCAGTAAGCGTGGACGACTTGGCTTCGCACAATAAATGGGTACCCGACATCAACGAAGTGAACGGCACAACGGTAAATTTCCCTATCATAGCCGATGGCGACCGTACTGTGGCAACACTTTATGATATGATTCACCCAAATGCCAGCGAAAAAGCAACGGTACGGTCGGTGTTTATCATTGGCCCCGACAAAAAAATAAAACTGACGCTTACCTATCCAGCTTCTACGGGTCGTAACTTTGTAGAATTGTTGCGGGTCATTGATTCGTTGCAATTAACGGCCAATTACCAAGTAGCCACCCCAGCCGACTGGAAAGACGGCGACGACGTGATTGTAGTGCCTGCCGTGAGTACAGAAGATGCTAAATTGAAGTTCACCAAAGGGCTAAATATCGTAAAGCCTTACTTGCGCTACACACCCCAGCCAAATAAGTAGTGATGTAGAATTAAGAATTAAGAATGATTGAATAAGTAACCATTTTTCCACGAAATGGCGAAGTCTTTGTTTTTTGGTTCTTAGTTGATTTATACGGGTTTACCGAAGCCATCGCTTGGAGCGATGGCTTCGGTTCGGCTTCAAGCAGCATCTTCGTAGAAATCATAGTAGAACCTGTTTTTTAACGAAGGCTTCGCTTGTTAAGAAATTACTTCAAAAACAATCACCGAGTTGGCTTTATTTTTGAGTACGATAGCTTTTGCTTGATTGCACGAAAATGAATCTTTGATTTTTTGGTAGTCGTCTTCGGCCACCAAAATTTGCCCTGCCTTAGCCACCGATTGAAGCCGCTGGGCTGTATTTACGGTGTCGCCAATGACGGTATAGTCCAATCGTTTGAGTGCAACAGAACCAATATTACCCGAAATCATCTCGCCGCTTTTGACTCCAATAGACACCTGTGGCATAAAATCGGTATGGCTCTTGATGCTATTTATTTGGTTTCGGACGGCCAAACTTGCTTCTATGGCTCGGTCTAAATGGTACTTGCCTTTGAAAATAGCCATCACGCAGTCGCCCATAAACTTGTCTATTATGCCTTCTTGTGCTATTATTTCTTTGACCATCAAGTCAAAATAAGTATTGATTAACGCAACTACAATATCTGGTTTTTGGGTTTCAGAAATAGCCGTAAATCCACATATATCTATAAAAACAACAGTGGCCTCGATGGTTTCGTTGGCAATAATTGCCGACTCAAACTCTTGCCTATTCATGAAGTTGAGTACGTTTTCATCGACGTACATCTTCAAGATATTGTTTTCTTTGATGGCCGTAAGTGTTTGCTTTATTTGCTTGGCATGGCTCAGTGTTTTTTGAATCGTTATTTCCAAATCATCAAAGTTGATTGGCTTAGTCAAAAAATCAAATGCCCCTCGATTCATTGCCGTTCTGATATTGCCCATGTCGCCGTATGCCGAAATCATAACAGACTTGAGCAAGGGTCTTATTTCAGCAATTTTATAGAGCAATGTCAGGCCGTCGATAATAGGCATATTTATGTCGCTCAAAACCATATCCAAGTCGGGCTGATTTACGACTTGCTCAATGGCTTCTTGGCCATTACGACTAAAATAAAATTCGTATTGTTGTTCTCGAATTTGCCGACGAAATTTTTGTTTTATCAACAATTCCAAATCAGGCTCATCATCTACAACTAATATTTTTGCGGTCATTGTAGTAGTCTTTCTTTGAGTGCTACAAAATCAATAGGTTTGCTCAAAAAACCATCAGCACCGAGTTCTTCTGCACGTTGGCGAGTTTGCTGGTCGCCATAGGCCGTTATTAGCAGTACTTGTGGCGGCACGGCCGGGTATTTTTCTTTGAGGTGTTTTAATAACTGAAACCCCGACATTCCTGGCATATTGATGTCCGACAATATCAGCACATATTCCGACTCGTTTTCTTTGAGTATCTCCAAAGCATTTTCGCCCGATATTGCAAAAGCAAATTCCAACTCACCTGCTCGTATTTCTTTCCGAAACCGTTGCACAAAAAGCGTCTGAATGTCTATTTCGTCATCTACTACCAATATTTTCATGTCTGTTTTTTTGTTGTCTGTGTTTTTGAAACTTATTCAAATTCTCTACCTAAAACTCAGCCGATTTGGGCGCACGTGGAAACGGAATGACATCTCTGATATTGCTCATGCCTGTTACAAACAACACCAAACGCTCAAAACCCAGCCCAAAACCTGCGTGGGGGGCTGTGCCAAACTTACGAGTGTCCAAATACCACCAGATTGCCTCTGGCTCAATGCCTACTTCGTGCATACGAGCGGTAAGTTTTTCGAGGTTTTCTTCACGCTGGCTACCACCTATTATCTCGCCAATGCCTGGAAACAGTACGTCCATGGCTCGTACCGTCGGCCCGGGGTCGCCGTCTTGCAAGTCGTTTTGTTTCATATAAAATGACTTGATTTCTCGTGGATAGTTGGTCAATATTACGGGTTTCTTAAAATGTTTTTCGACCAAATACCGCTCATGCTCGCTCTGCAAGTCCACACCCCAGGCGATGTCATACTGAAATTTCTTTTCTTTATAGTGCTTCGATTTCAACAACACATCTATCGCCTCGGTATAAGTCAGCCGTTCGAAGGGGTTTTCTAACACAAACTGTAGCTTATTGGTGAGTGGCATTGTGCGCTCGTTTTGTGGCTTGGTTTTTTCTTCTTCGGTCAGTCGGTTTTCCAGAAATTGAATGTCGTCTTTACAATTTTGGAGGGCGTAGTCAATTAGATATTTCAAAAAATCTTCGGCCAAATTCATGTTGTCTTCCAGTTCAAAGAACGCCATTTCGGGTTCAATCATCCAAAACTCGGCCAAGTGACGGGTAGTATTTGAGTTTTCGGCACGGAATGTTGGCCCAAAAGTATAAATCTTGGATAGTGCCAACGCTCCCAGCTCACCTTCTAATTGTCCCGAAACAGTCAAGTTGGTTTCACGGCCAAAGAAATCTTCCTTAAAATCTATCTTGCCCTCATCGGTACGTGGCAATTTGTCCAAGTCGAGGGTTGTTACTCTAAACATCTCGCCTGCTCCCTCGGCATCTGAGGCCGTGATGATGGGTGTGTGCAGATAAAAAAAGCCGTTGTCGTTGTAATATTTATGAACTGCAAAAGCTAATGCGTGGCGTATTCTGAGAATGGCACTAAATGTATTGGTACGTGGCCGTAGGTGAGCGATTTCTCGTAAAAACTCTAATGAATGGCGTTTGGGTTGTAACGGATATACTTCTGGGTCGGCAGTACCAAAGACCTCAACACCAGCAATTTTGACTTCAACCACTTGCCCCGAACCCATCGAAGCTACCAGTTCGCCCACAATTTTTAGGCATGAGCCTGTTGTAATGAGTTTCAAGGTATCGTCAGCGATTTGGCCTGGCTCGGCTACAGCTTGAATGTTGTGTATAGTCGAGCCGTCGTTTATGGCTATAAAAATAGCATTTTTACTTTCTCGCTTAGTTCGTACCCAGCCTTTGATGGTTACGGCTGTACCTGCTGGTTGTTGTAATATGGTTTTTATTTGTGTTGGTCCCACGATTGTAGATAGATATTGACGTTGATAAATAAAGTCTGTATCGCAAAATTAGTTGAATTGGTACTTAATTGCCAATAATTACGGTAATTATAAATGTTCTATTGCTGGTTTGTACCAATAATCTTGTGGCCGATGTGGTTGGGGTTGGGTATTTTATTGAACTGTAATCAACAAATTTTACTTTGCACGTATTGCATCGACGGGGTCCATGCGTGAGGCCATAAAGGCAGGAACGATACCTGACACAACTCCTATAACACTCGATACTACCAAGCCGAGCGTTACGTTTTGGGGAGAAAGTACAATATCTAAACTACCCAATTTAATATAAGACAGCGCATAAACCAAGCCTATACCAACCAAACCACCAATTAAACTCAAAAATATTGCTTCAAATAAAAATTGAAAAAGAATAAAATAATTTTTGGCCCCCAACGATTTCTGAATACCAATAAGACTTGTACGTTCTTTGACCGATACAAACATAATATTGGCAATACCAAAACCGCCTACCAAAATCGAGAAACTACCAATAATCCAACCTGCAAACGTAATAATACCAAACAACCCGCCGATGGCTTTGGTAGCGGCTTCGGGCCGATTGATAGAAAAATTATCAGACTGAGATGGTTTTAGACCTCGTTTGGTACGCATCAACCCCACGATTTCGGCTTCGAGTTCCAGCAGCCCTTTGTCTTGTTCTTGACCTTTGACGACAATATCGACACTGGGTTCGGACGACTGGAAACTCTGTGCAAAGGCAAGATAAGGGAGCAGCACTTTGGTATCGGGGTTGCCAGCGATGTCAAAAAGCCCTTTTCCTTTTCTGGCTTGTACGCCTACTACTAAATATTTTAAGCCATTGATTTTAAATGTCTTACCTATTGGTTCGGGGTCGTTTGGAAAAAGAGTTTCGGCTATTTCTGACCCAACAATGGCTACATTTCGCCCTGCGTCCATTTCTTGTGGTATAAAATACCGACCAACGGCTATTTTTACGTCAGAAATTTTATCGTACTCAAATGTAACACCCTGCACAAGGACTTCCATGCTGTTGTTACCGTTTTTGACGTTTTGGCCGCCTCTAAAATCCATCGCTACCACGGCTTCGGATTTGTCTAAGCGGTCGGCCAGAAATTTGTAATCTTTATAGTTGGTTTCGGGCCATTGAAAATATTTCCACCACTGAAACTCACCGTCAAAAATCCAAGGCCATTTTTGTACATAAACTACTCGGTCGCCGATTTCGTCTAAGCTCTGTTTGATGTTGCGTTCGAGCGAATCGACAATCGTAAAAACACCAATAATAGCAAAAATACCAACCGTAACACCCAGCAACGATAGCATAGTGCGTAATAGATTTGAGCGGAGGGCTTGCCAAGCAAAACGCAGACTTTCAAAAGTTTGACGTAAAAATTTCATGGTATAATTTTTGTTATAAATACACTGTGTTATTTGTAAAATTGACTACTTATTTTATCATCATTTTAGTCTTTTACACCAGCGGTGTCATATAAATTTAATCGGTTGGCTGAGTTTTGTTGGGTTGAGTATGTGTAATTTCATAATTTTAGATTTTATTTGTAGTCAATACCACCAAAGAACCAATCTGTAAGCTGCCAATCAATACTTTTCTATGAAAATAAGTACCAATTCTCGTTCCGATTTATTTACCCATATTGCCTTGGTAATTGCCTTGATGGCATCGTTGTTTCTGGGTTTTTTCTTTGTTTACTTGCCTTTTTCGACTAATCATGGCCAGAGCATAACTGTACCAGAACTCAATGGAATGGATATGGACAAGCTCGAAAGCTATCTTGACGAGCGTAATTTACGCTACGAAATCAGCGATTGTACTTTTGTGATGGGTGCCAAACCGCTCACAGTTGTAAGGCAATATCCAAAGGCGGGAATGGTTGTAAAAGAAGGTCGCAAGATATACATTTATATTACTTCTGAAAAAGCCCCCAACCTCAAAATGCCGCAACTCGTGGACAGAACCTACCGCTCGGCACTGTTGGAACTCAAACGAGTGGGGCTTCAGATTGGCAAAATTATTTATGTCAATGATATGGCGCAGTTTACGGTGCGCCGACAACTTTTTAATGGACAGCAAATTCAGGCTGGGCAGTCTATTCCGGCAGGTTCGAAAATAGATTTGGAGGTAGCAAATGGTATTGGCGATACTGAAATGGACGTTCCCAACGTTATGAATGTAACAATAGAAGAAGCCGAGTTTATTTTGAAAGGCTCAAACCTAAAATGGTTCAAGATGTACGTGGAAGATGCAACAGAAGCCCCAGGTACGGTAATTTTTCAAAATCCAGAAGTAGGAAACAAAATTAGATTGGGCGAAACAATAGATATTAAGGTAGCGGGTCCAGACCCAAAAGCACAAGTGCCTGACCCACAGTAAAATAGAAGTGTGATATTTGATGTATGAAATATGAAAAAATTATTAGTAGAAATTTTAAGATGGTATTCAAAGATTAAATTCTTAAAAAAAGTACCTCACACCTTATATTTCATACATCAAGCATTAGTTTTGTTGCTGCTCGGTGCTTACTGCGCCCATGCTCAGTTGGTGGTCAGTCCATTATTGGGTCGTCGTCTATCTCAGAGCCAAGTAGCCAATGCTCGTACTGAGGCTACGTTGGTCAAACTGCCTTTTTTTGATGATTTTTCAAGTACCAATACCGACGGCTCACCCGACTTGTCGCTCTGGCGGCAAGGTGGGGGAGTGTTTGTGAGCAATACCCTAACGACAGACCACCCAACAACCAATGTCATAGCCTTTGATGGAGTCGATGCTCGAGGCAATCCATATAATTATAGCTCTCCCAAAGCCGAAGGACCGGCCGATTCACTCACTTCGCAACCGATAGATATGTCGGGTTTGGTGCCTGTACGAGATTCAGTTTTTTTGAGTTTTTATTGGCGTGCCAAAGGTCTGGGCGAAAAACCTGACCCAACCGATACACTTAAACTTCAATTTTTGGACTTATCGGGCAAATGGCGAACTGTTTGGAGTAGTGGAGGAGGGGCTGTCATAAAAATAACAGGCAAAGACACAACTCGAACTTACCCCGACAAATTTACCAATCATTTTATTGCCCTCGAAGACAAGGCTTTTTTGCATTCGGCTTTTCAGTTTAGGTTTTTGGCATCGGGGCGTATCTCGGGCCGATTTGACACTTGGTATTTGGACTATGTCTATTTGGACAAAAAACGGTTTCCAACAAGACGAGTGCAAGACGTAGCCTGTCGGTTGCCAGTAACGTCGTTTTTGAAGCGCTACTCGGCCATGCCCATCAAACAATATTTTGCCAAACCTACCGCCGAAACCGCCGACTCGGTAACGACCAATATCTTTAATCTTGACTTTGTGTCGGGCAATTTTACGAGCCATACCGTAACAATAAAAGACAAAATAAGTGGTCAGTTGTTTCAGAATGAATTGGTTACGTCATCTGTTATTTTCCCGTTGGGCAATCAAAATAGAGGAATAAAAGCAAAACCATTGACTGACCAGAAGGCCAAATTGATGGTCATTTCGTCTAAAATACAGCTCAATACCTCAGACGGTACAGACCCAAGGATTTCTATACCGGGCGTGAATCTAAAACAAAATGATAGTATTTCGGGCGAGAATGTATTGAGTAACTATTACGCCTACGACGATGGAACAGCAGAGTATTCGGTTTATATGAACAAGCCCTTTGGCCGAACAGCCGTGCGTTTTGACCTCAACCAGCCCGATACTATTGTGGCCGTTCAGCTCAATATCAACCCCATTTTGACCAATATCGAAGGCCAGTCTTTTACTATTTTGGTATGGGACGACGACAATGGTAAGCCTGGTAATATCATTGCTCAGCAATCATTCAAAGTCAAATACCCCGCCACTCGAAACGGCTTCACTAATTTTGAGTTCGACTATGGAGTTCCTGTTCGTAACACTGTTTATGTAGGTTGGTTACAAATCAGTCAGGACTATATTGGGGTTGGTCTTGACAAAAATTATAAATTAGCAAATAAAATATACACCAATACCGGCCGAGAGTGGGTGGCATACAGCGATATAAAAAAAGACACTACCTCTACACTGGCATCGGTTTTTGATGGCGTACCAATGCTACGGGTTGTGGTTGGTAGCAAAGAACTACCACCAAATCTGCGCCCATTAGACAAAAATATACTCGCCACCGACCCTACAACGACCGATGACTGGGCAGTTTACCCCAACCCGACTAATGGGCTATTGACTTGGAAAGGCGACGGTGTGCAGCAAGTTACGGTAATGGGTATGAATGGTAACGTACTTTTAGAAATTAGAAGCACTAATAATAAATCGGTCGATATATCAGAACTGCCTACTGGTCAGTACGTTGTTAGGCTGTCGGGCGAGCGTAAGTCGCAGGTGCAGAAGGTTTTGAAATATTAAATATAGCGATTTTAAAATATGAAACTAAAAGTAATTATTCATAATGCCGAAGAAGGGGGCTATTGGGCTGAAGTGCCGTCCATTAGTGGTTGTGTTACTCAAGGTGATACGTTTGAGGAACTACTTACCAATATATATGATGCTGTTGAGGGGTGTTTATCTGTAGAAAACGAATTGTAGTAATTCTTCTTTACTGCTTAACCACTTTTTTCTTCTCAAACAATCTCAAAAATTTTTCTGGAATCGTTGTCTCGAAGCGCAGTGGCTCACCGCTAACAGGGTGCTTGAAAGCCAGCACCCATGCGTGTAGCCCTAATCTACGAATTGGGTTGGTTTGTGCGCCGTATTTTTCATCGCCAATCAGCGGGTGGCCCAAATCTTTGCAGTGTACCCGTACTTGATTTTTACGGCCAGTTTCCAAACTTACTTTGAGCAACGAATGCCATCGGCTCGTTCTGAGGGTTTCGTAGTGCGTAACTGCCAACTGGCCACCATGCCTGTCGTCGGGTGTCGAAAACACAATCAAAGCCTTTGTTTCTTGCAAATACGACTCGATAGTTCCCGTAGGCTCTTTGACGACCCCCTCCGTTACGGCCAAATAGTGCCGTTCTTTGGTAGTTGGTCCCCAGCTTTCTTGTAATAGTTCTTGTATTTTTTCACTTTTGGCAAACATCATCAATCCCGAAGTATCACGGTCGAGGCGGTGGACAACGAAAATACGATTTTTGGGATCTTGTTTCTTAACATGGTCGCTCAAAATACTGTATGCGTTCAGGTCTTTTTTCTTGTTGGTAGCTATCGAGAGCAGCCCTTCACTTTTTTCGATTACTATCAGGTGCAAGTCTTCATAAATCACCGTCAAACCTCGGTACTTGACTTGTTTTACGCCCATTTTCTGGGTGCGAATCTCGACTTGTTGCTCGGCTTTCAGTATGTGATTGTACTGTGTTACGGGTAGGTCGTCTATCACTACTTGTTTGTTGGCCAGCAGACTTTTGATATTACTACGACTTTTTTCAGGCATTTTTTCTACCAAAAACCGCATCAGTTGTATTTCTTCGGCTACTTTAAATTTAATGGCTTTCGATTTTTGTAATGGTTGTTCTATTTTGGTAGTCATTGTAAATTTTGTTTGTTGATTGGGGCAAACCCATCTGTTTTAAAATATTATTGGTAGCAAAGCAACTATTTTTTTTATTGCTCGGTCTGTACTTCTTTTTTTCCTAAATATAACCCTACAATTACGGCAAGCGTTCCGATGATTGTATAAACTGACACTGGCTCGTGGGTGAGAATGGCGGCGTAAAAAAAACCGAAAATAGGACATAAAAACAGCCATAAACTCGCTTTTGTTGGCTCTGTTTTGAGTAAATATAACCACAACTGAACAGCCAAGATAGAAATAGGAATGGCAAGCCAAAAAACAGAGCCGAAGAAACTGAAATTATAATTATTTTGAGAATTTTCAAAAAAACAAAATGTAAAAGGTAGTAATACCAGTCCACCAATTAACACTTGCCAAGCATTGATACTGAGCCGAGGCAAAGCCCAAGATATGCTCTGATAGTAAACCGTACCGACCGAATAACAAACCATACTTAGACCAATGAGCAACACCCCGAGTGGTGTGGCGTAGGCCGTTTGGAGCAGCGGAAATGTAGCAATAGCCACGCCACCAAGCCCAACGATTAGCCCAAGCCAGATGTTCCAAGTTATTTTTTGGCGCAACCAAACTGCATTTAATACACTGATAATGAGCGGGCAAGTTGCACTGGCGAGCGTACCAATACCCGCCGAAATATGCTTGATTGCAAACACAAACAAAGTTGGATAGATGGCCATACTTAGCACACCACAAATGGCCAGCGGTAGCCATTCGGTATGGCGGGGCAGTCGGTTTTTGTTGATAATGAGCGCAATAAACAACATCAGTAGCCCAGCAATAAAAAAACGAATATTGATAATCACAAATGGTTGTGCAGCTCTTAGCCCAATTTTGGTAGCCACCGACCCCGACCCCCAAAGTGCTGCAAAACATAAGCCAATTAGTACTTTTTTCATTTTTTAAATCTTTCAAACTCTTTAACAGCCGTCTGTACCGCCGCCAATGTTTGGGTAGTTGGTGGCATATCGGTACTTTCCAAAACGTTGAAAAGCGTTGCAAAGGTAGCATCTATTTTTTTGAGAGCGGCTTCTTGTTCCATTACTTTTTTTAGCCCTTCTTCGGTATAGCGAGATAGCTTACGTTGATTTTCACTTTCGGTCAATAATTTTCGGGCTTTTTGGCGGCCTTCGTAGCATTGTAGCGAGAGGTCGTGTATTTGTTTGAGTTTGTCGGTAGGGGTTTTTATTCGTGGGTCAATTTTGATAGTGAGCGGCTGGCTGTACGTTTGGCCATTGGCAGTTAGTTTGACGGTATAATTACCAGTCATCACCCAAGGCGAAGTGGCATCAGGGGCGGTGTTTTGGTAGGTAGCCGAAATCGGAAACGTAGGCGGTACATCAAGTGGTGCATAATGTAAGTCCCATACAAAACGCTGATTACCAGCCGTATTTGGCAATATTTGCTGTGGGCGAAGCCAATAGAGCGGAATATTCAAATCGGGGATATCGTAAGGCTTATCGTTGCTACTAAACTTTCTGATAGATTTATTGGCCTCGTCAAAGACTTCAAGTGTTACTTCGCCTGTTGTATTTTTGGGTAAATAATAATCAATAATTGCCCCGTCTGGTGGGTTTTGGCCAGCGGGTTCCTCTTGTGGAGTGGGCGTGTCGGTGTAGTTGTTCCAACGTACTCTCAGAGCTGTTTGTGGCTTGAATAGTATGGTTTTGAGTCCTGAGTTTTGGGTCATGGGTTGTTGTCTTAATGCACTGATATTGTCCAAAATCCAGAAGCTACGGCCATGCGTGCCTACCACAATGTCGTCGTCTTTGACGACCAAATCACGGATAGAGGTTGCAGGCATATTAAGACGCAGGCTTTGCCAGTTTTCGCCATCGTCAAACGACACATAAACGGCTCGCTCTGAGCCAGCAAACAATAAGCCCTTACGAAGTGGATCTTCTCTGACTGTGTTGATAGGGTCGCTGGGGAGTCCTTTTGTGATTTCTTGCCATGTTTTGCCACCATCACGTGTTCGGGCAATGTACGGTTTCATATCGCTACATCTGATTCTGTTTATGGCAGTATAAGCCACATTGACATCAAAATGACTGGCTTCGAGCATTGAGATTTTGGACCAAGCCCCAAAGTCCCCTTCTGGGAGATTTGGGGGGCTTTTTTGCCAGTCTTTGCCACCGTTTTTCGTTACCCAAATCAAACCGTCATCAGTGCCAGCCCATATTGTGTTGATGTCTCGTGGCGAGGGTGCTATGCTATAAATAACTCCTCGGCGAGGCATTTTTTTCATGGCCTCTGTTTTATAAATACCCACACTTTCGGGTATTTGGTCATAGCTTTCTCGGGTCAAATCTGGACTAATTACCTGCCAAGAGTTGCCACCATCACGGGTTTTGAAGAGTACGTTGCCAGCAAAATAGAGTGTTTTAGGGTCAATCGGTGAAAAAAGTATGGGGGCGGTTCTCACAAATCGGTATTTGCCCGAGCGCACAGCTTCGGGGGCGATGTTTTGTACTTGACCTGTACGTTTGTCAAATCGGGTGATTTTGCCACCATAAATAATATTGGGGTCGAGAGGGTCAGCGGCCACGTAGCCGTACTCCTCCACGCCCACGGGGTGCCATTCTCTGAGACCAATTTGACCATCGTTGCCTCTTGACGAAATGCCCACCGAGCCGCTCTCTTGCTGGCCACCATAGACATTATAAGGAAAAGCGTTATCGGTACTGACATGATAAAACTGCGCCGTTGGCTGGTTGTACCACGACCCAAAAGTCTGGCCACCGTTGACGGTAACGATTGCCCCTTGGTCGCCAGCGAGGAGTATGATGTCTGGGTTGGTTGGGTTTATCCATAATCTATGATAATCGTCGCCGCCGGGCGCACCTCTAAAAGCTACCCAAGTTTTGCCGCCGTCCTCAGACTTCCAAGTGTCTACGTCGGCACTGAATACTATGTCAGGATTAGTTGGGTGTACTTTTATTTCGGCAAAATCACTCCCACGCCCCCAAATTCTACAACCGGCTCCGGTGCCATCGTGTCGGGGTGAGAAGCATCACCAATTTCTTCAGGTTCATCGTTGGCTGGCACAGCAAGCGCCTGCTCAAGGTCCAATTCCGGGATCGCTGACAAACTTAACTCCACAGGTTCGGTATACCTGATCAACGAACCAGACGAAAGATCTCCAACTGCAAAGGATTCCTGCAATTCCAAGTCATCGTCGTCCTCATTAGGGTCACGATTATAGATGTCCCTTCGAGCGTGAAAATCTGAACTCAAGGCCGTATCATCAATTTCTTCATATCGAGGTTGAGATGATGTGTCTTCAGCATCTGGTTGATTCGATTCATCTGCAGGGAGTTGTTGCTGTCGTTCGTACGGTGCCAATGCGTCGTCGTCAAGGGGCACATCGAACGTGCGTGAATGATCAAATCCGACGTTCGATGTCGCTGGAGTATCATCGGAGCCAACACTTTGGTCGTCCATGAAGTTCCTCGACGACATGGCCTTGGAGCTTGCTTTTCAATGAGATTGTCACAGTCCGTATGTTCACACTGTG
>JAYWHT010000109.1:0-7676 GCA_043777595.1 Spirosomataceae bacterium | reverse complement strand
CAGACACCGCCGTTGTTTACACCAATATAAAACACATTAGGCTGCTGCGGCACACCTACTGCCCCCACCGTTCGCCCGCCTCGGTGTGGACCAATCATTCGCCATTTGAGGGCATCGAAGTACGACTGTGCAAAGCAGCCATTGTCAGTAAACGGAGAACAAAAAATACAAATCATGAGTGTCCAAATCTTGAATTTCATGGTAGAAAGGGTTTATTGATTAACAATCAGACAAATATAGCCAGTTACGCCTCAAATGCCAAAATTTGACCTAAAAGTAGTGGGGTTGCTCACTTTTCAGAAAAAAAACGTACTTTTGCCAACATTCGACAAATTTAATTGACCAAAATGCGCAAAGAAAAAACAGTAGATTTTCAAATAAAATGGGCGTGGCACGCCATTTCGAGAATGTATAACAACTACGCATTTCAGCACGACATGACGATAGCCATTGGTTATGTATTATTGAATATTGACATCGAAAACGGTACACCAGCTACTAAGATTGGCCCCTCGATTGGTATGGAGCCTCGCAGCCTGACTCGAATGCTAAAAACCCTCGAAGAGCGAGGCTGGATACGCCGGGAAGCCGACGAAACAGACAAACGGTTTGTGCATATTCATATTACAGAATTGGGTAAAGAAAAACGAGAAATCGCTCGGGAAGGCGTTATTAAGTTCAACGGCCTTGTCAGAGATACCATTCCGTTAGATAAATTAGCCGTGTTTTTTGAAGTTATCAATGAATTGAGCCGCATCGTCGAAGATGAAAATGGTAAAATCAAAGCCGAAGCAATCAGTCAATAATTTGTTATAGTTATATTATCAAATCAATAAATGTTTGACTGGCAGTTAGAACAAAAATGTTTTTAAAACGGTTATGGTTGTAAATTATAATCTATGACTGAATCGCCTGACTTTGCTCGCAAAAAACAAAATCTATTTATTTTTTTGTGTGGTATTTTTCTCACTAACGCCATTATTGCAGAGGTTATTGGTGCCAAAATATTCTCAGTCGAAGCCTTGCTGGGGCTGATGCCCGCCCAAATCCCTGTTTTTGGTACACAATTAGACTTCAATATGTCGGCTGGGGTAGTAAACTGGCCAATCGTCTTTATTACTTCGGACATTATCAATGAATATTTTGGTAAAAAAGGCGTACAGCGAATTTCTTTTTTGACGGCAGGTTTTATCTGCTATACTTTTATTGTCGTTTACGCTACTACGCTACTCCCCCCCGCACAGTTTTGGCTCGATGTCAATAGTACTGATTCACTGGGCAATTCACTAAATATAAATGGGGCTTTCAACAAGATTTTTCAACAGGGTTTGGGTATTATGCTTGGCTCGATCGTCGCCTTTTTGGTGGGTCAGGTGTTGGACGTAACTATTTTTTCGTGGCTTCGCAAACGTACTGGTTCGGGTATGTTGTGGGTGCGTGCCACTGGCTCAACGCTATTTTCGCAACTCGTCGATAGTTTTGTGGTTATTATGATTGCTTTTTATATTTTTGGTAACTGGTCGCTGCTTACAGTCTTGCAGGTGGGTACAATAAACTATATTTACAAAGCCATTATTTCGTTATTGACAACGCCCATTTTGTATGTAGCCCACAATGTGATAGATAATTATTTGGGCAAAGAAAATGCCAAAAGATTAACGGCAGAGGCGGCAGGTGAAATTTAAAATTGGTCCAAAAACAAACAATTATTTCAAATTTAGTGTTGTCTAATTGTTGAATACCTACAAGAGAGCCAAATGTGGCTCGCCCGTCGATGGAATGTTGCAGACAAACTTTCTGGTGATTCGTCGGCTTGAAATTTATCAACTCAAAAATAATATAGAAAGAAGCCTGGCAAGGAAGCCTTCGCTCCAAGCGAAGGCTTCCCTAACGCAAAATCTAAATTTACTGAAAATTTTTACTAAATTTATCTATGAATAACAACAAAGTTGCTGTGTTCCGAAAGGCGCACTTCAATGCGGCACACCGTTTGAATAATCCGTTGTGGACGGACGAAAAGAATACAGCCATTTATGGCAAATGCAATAACACCAATTATCATGGCCACAACTACGACTTGATTGTGAGAGTTGTTGGCGAGATTGATGCTGATAGCGGCTATGTGATCGACCTCAAAGTATTGTCGGACATAATAGACGAGCAAATCGTGAGCCGATTTGACCATAAAAACCTAAATTTGGACACCCAAGAGTTCAAAGATCTGAATCCGTCTGCCGAAAATATGGCTATCGTGATTTATACTATTTTAGTACAACATTTAGACCCAAAATTTAAAATCCAAGTCAGATTATATGAGACCGAACGCAACTTTGTTGAATACCCAGTTGATTGATTTAGAGCCGATTGACTTAGAAATGATTGAGTCGTTTGGCGATGAACATATAGCCAGCAGCAACGCCGAAACACCCATGAGAGCTGATGCCTTTGAGATGTCGGACAAAGAAAAAATTGCTGCAATAGAAGACCATTTTAGAGCTATCATGCACACTTTGGGTATGGACATGACCGACGACAGCCTCAAAGGCTCGCCTCGGCGCGTGGCTAAGATGTATGTGCAAGAAATTTTTAGCGGCCTCAATCCCGCCAATAAGCCCAAGATTACGCTTTTTGAAAACAAATACCAATACAACGAAATGCTCGTTGAGCGAGATATTAGTTTTTATTCTAATTGTGAGCATCACTTTGTACCTATTTTTGGCAAAGCCCACGTGGCATATATCTCATCAGGGCAGGTTATTGGGTTGTCAAAACTCAATCGAATTGTGCAGTATTTTGCCAAACGGCCACAAGTTCAAGAGCGGCTCACGGTACAGATTGGCGAAGAGTTGTCGAGAATATTAAAGACCGACAACGTGGCCGTGTTGCTCGATGCCAAGCATTTGTGCGTGTCGTCTCGGGGTATCAAGGACGATTCAAGTAGTACAATTACGGCTTTTTATGGTGGTAAATTTAAGGAAGATGCCACAAAAGATGAATTTTTGAAGTATGTTTACAATGGATAGAAACTGAGTACAAACAACGGCATAACTTTGTAGAACGAGCGACAGTCTTCACTCGCTCGCTTCTACCGATTGAAGACTGTTGCACTGGCTCTGGCGGTGCATGGCTCTGAGCCATCGCTCGGTTCTGCCGAGTGATAGCTGTTGCAAGCCCTCTGGGCGATGTATCGTTTTTGACTGATAAAAAAAATCATACTGACCCATGAAAGCCTACTTCTCAATATTGCTTTTGTTTTGTACCATCAGCCTCAGCTATGGAAGTAGTCATGTCGTAGTGGCCGACTCGGTTGTTGAAAATCGTGCTGATACTATTAAAATCGGTAAAACCGAACATAACACGTATTATCTTAAAGGCTATAAGCCATTGACTGATTCAGAATTAGAGTTTATGCTAAAAAATACCCATGACCAACAAGTTGATAGGTATTTGGCAGAATCTAAAATCGAAATGAACAACTCGAAAACCATAATTGGTATTGTATTTTTTATTGTCATATTACTTGGTGTACTGATTGTGGCTTCAATGGCTTCTTTAATTTCTTCGGTTTTTACAGGCCGTTCATCGAGCTTTGTCGGTCAAGTTATTGGTTCTATTTTGGGTGTGGTTGGCCTTGTTACCTTACCTTTTGCGAGTAGTTCGGCCAAGAAAAAATCTTACGCTCTCAAACGCAAAGCAGTGGAACGTTACAACGAAATTGTTAAATCTCAAAAATGAAATCTCCCATTGGTGTTTTTGATTCTGGTTTTGGTGGGCTAACGGTCTTGCGTGAGTTTGTCAAATTGATGCCTGATTATGACTATCTGTATTTGGGCGACAACGCCCGCAGTCCCTACGGTACTCGCTCGTTTGAAACCGTCTATCATTATACCCTCGAAGCCGTGCAGTATTTGTTTGAGCAGGGCTGTGAACTTGTTATTTTGGCTTGCAACACTGCCTCAGCCAAAGCATTGAGAAACATTCAACAGATTGATTTAGAGCAAATTGCCCCAAACAAACGAGTGCTGGGTGTAATCAGACCTACTGCCGAGGTGATTGGCAATTATTCTAAAACCAAACAAATAGGTGTCTTTGCTACGGCTGGTACGGTGGCTTCAGGGTCATATTTAATCGAAATCAATCGGTTTTTTGCAGACAGTATTGTTTACCAAGAAGCCTGTCCAATGTGGGTGCCGCTGGTCGAAAATGGCGAAAGTAACAGCTCGGGGGCAGACTATTTTATAAAACAACATATTGACAATTTACTGAAACAATCGCCAACTATCGATACCATTTTGCTGGGCTGCACGCACTACCCGTTGTTGATTGACAAAATACGCCAGTTCTTGCCGACACATATTCAGGTTGTTTCGCAGGGAGAAATCGTAGCCCAAAGTCTCAAAAACTACTTGGTCCGACACCCAGAAATAGAAAGCCGTTGCTCAAAAAACGGCCATCAGGTTTTTCATACAACAGATTCTACCGTTAATTTTGACCGACAATCAGCCCTGTTTTTTGGCCAGCCTATTCAAAGCCAGCAGATTGTATTATTCTGAAATATTCTGTTGTATGTGCGTGCAGTCAGTTAGATTTGTGGAGAATAATGTTTGATGTAATTTGTCAAAAATTAGTAACTTGCGGTCTAAGTCAATGTAAGTGAGTGATTTAAAGAAATCACGCAATTTTATCATCAAATAATCCTCAAAAAATTTAACCTATGAACGACCTCACTCCAAGATTTAAGGCGGGTGTAGTAACTGGCGACGGTGTCAGTGAAATTTTTGCACATGCCAACCAAAACGACTATGCACTCCCAGCCGTCAATGTTGTTGGTACAAACTCTATCAATGCTGTTTTAGAAACGGCCAAGGCAGTCAATTCACCCGTTATTGTTCAGTTTTCAAACGGTGGTGGTAGTTTTTATGCAGGCAAAAGTTTGCCAAACAAAAATCAAGAAGCATCAATCGCTGGCTCGATTTCGGGGGCGTTGCACGTCCATCAAATGGCCGAACTTTATGGCGTGCCTGTGATATTGCACACTGACCATTGCGCCAAAAAACTATTACCTTGGATAGACGGACTATTGACGGCAGGTGAGCGGTATTTTGAGCAGCATGGCAAGCCATTGTATAGTTCGCATATGTTAGATTTGTCGGAAGAGCCAATCGAAGAAAATATTGAGATTTGTGCCAGATATTTTGAAAGAATGTCCAAAATGGGTATGACTCTCGAAATAGAATTGGGCGTAACAGGTGGTGAAGAAGACGGTGTCGATAACTCTGACGTGGACAGCTCGAAGCTCTATACACAGCCCTCAGAGGTGGCCTATGCTTATGAAGAATTAAAGAAAATATCTGACCGTTTTACTATTGCCGCTGCTTTTGGCAATGTTCACGGTGTTTATAAGCCTGGCAACGTAAAACTGTCGCCGATTATTCTTAAAAATTCACAAGATTTTATTAAAGCCAAGTACAACACTGGCGACTTGCCTGTAAATTTTGTTTTTCATGGGGGCTCGGGTAGTAGCCGTGACGAAATCCGTGAGGCTATCAAGTACGGTGCTATCAAGATGAACATAGATACCGACATTCAGTGGGCATCGTGGGACGGTATGTTGGGTTATTATAACGACAAAAAAGACTACCTTCAAGCACAACTCGGCAACCCAGAAGGGTCAGATGTGCCAAACAAAAAATACTACGACCCACGTGTGTGGCTACGCAAAAGCGAAGAAAGTGTAGTAAAACGCCTTACAGTTGCCTTTGAAGACTTGAATTGTATCAACAGACTTTCGTAAATTAAGATTGGTGTTATGAATAATACAACACAAGAAGCACATCGGTATATTGACAATGCCAAAGAAATATTAAGAGAAAAAGCCCGTAAAGAAGACGGCTTTTATCAGGACCGTAAGTATGTAAAATTGGCAGGTCATGCGGCATATTCGGGTATTTTGGTAGCATTAGATGGCCTTTTGGGTACCAAATCCAAAGGCCGAAAGTCAGTAGAATGGTATAAAAGTGAATTAGCAAAATTAGACCGAAAAATGACGGGTACTTTTGATGCCGCTTACGACACGCTTCATTTGTCGTTGGGTTACGATGGCAACCCATCAGTTAAAGTAGCATCGACTGGTCTTGAATATGCGGAACAAATTGTAAAATGGGTTGAAACCAAAAAGCCAACCACAGCGATATGACGCTCACTGCCAATTTCATTGACTTATTTAACCGAACAATTTATTTTGCTTTGGTAACCGTTGAAAATCAACGTATTAGTGCCGTTACAAGGCTCGCCGATGAACGCATCGGTGAGCCTTATTTATTGCCAGGTTTTATAGACTCTCACGTCCACATCGAGAGTTCGATGCTTACGCCTACGCAGTTTGCACGGCTGGCAGTGGTGCATGGTACAGTCGGGACGGTCTCAGACCCGCACGAAATCGGTAATGTGTTGGGCGTAGAAGGCGTAAAATATATGATTGACGATGCCCGAAATGTGCCTTTTAAATTTTGTTTTGGTGCGCCTTCCTGCGTGCCAGCAACAACCTTTGAGACGGCAGGAGCAACCATCACCTCCGACGACATTCGGCAGTTGTTGGCCATGCCCGAAATTGGCTATTTGGCCGAAGTCATGAACTTCCCAGCGGTGCTGAACGACGACGTGGATATGCTGCTCAAAATTCAGTTGGCCAAAGACCAAAACAAACCCATAGATGGCCATGCGCCAGGGCTACGAGGCGATGCCGCCCAAAAATACATCTCGGCGGGCATCAGTACCGACCACGAATGTTTTAGTTATGCCGAAGCCTTGAATAAAGTACAACGGGGCATGAATATCATTATCAGAGAAGGCAGTGCCGCCAAAAACTTTGAAGCCTTAGAGCCATTGATTAGCGAGTTTCCATCAAAAATCATGTTCTGCTCAGACGACAAACACCCCGACAATTTGGCCGAAGGGCATATCAATCAGTTGGTCAAACGGGCATTGGCCAAAGGCCATGGACTGTTTGATGTACTGCAAGCGGCTTGTCTGAATCCTGTTTTGCACTATAATCTCAATGTAGGGCTACTACGAAAAGACGACTTTGCCGATTTTATTTTGGTCAATAATTTATCAGAATTTAAAGTTGAACAAACGTATATCAATGGCCAGTTGGTAGCCAATGATGGCCAGTCGTTGATTGTGAATGTTCAAAGTAAAATCGTTAATAAATTTAATTGTTCGACACGACAGATTACTGATTTTGAGATATATACAAATTTAAAGACGGCCTCTATTCGAGTTATCGAAGCACTCAATGGCCAGTTGATTACAAATGAATTGCAGTTGTCAGCCTTGATTGAAAATGGACAGATTGTTGCCGATACAAGCCGAGACATTCTCAAAATTGCAGTCGTCAATCGCTACTCTGATGCACCTGTGGCGATAGGTTTTGTAAAGAACTTTGGTTTAAAATCTGGCGCAATCGCCTCGTCAGTTGCCCACGACTCGCACAATATCATAGCCGTAGGTTGCGATGATACAAGTCTGTGCCAAGCTATAAATTTGGTCATTGAAGCCCAAGGTGGTGTAGCTGCTGTGGACTTTGGACAGCGGACATTAGATGTTGAAAATGAGTTATCTCAAACTAAACATCGCCCTACATCAACTATCATACATCATACATCAAAACTACT
>JAYWHT010000108.1:0-2295 GCA_043777595.1 Spirosomataceae bacterium | reverse complement strand
ATTTCAAGGCTCAAATGTTGGGTTAAGGCTCTACTGCTTGTCGGTGTTCTAAGGCTCGGATTACTTCCGTCCGCCAGCTATTGCCACAATACTATGTTAGGTGCTGCTACTTTTTTTGAGCGGTAACGTGTCCAAATCTTGTGATTGCATTCGTTTCTCACTCTCTTCGTATGCTTTGTCGATTTCTTCTTTTGTTCGATAAAACCCAGCTATTGGTATGTAAGTTGCTAAAATAGGCAGTTGAAGTTCTATGTCGCCCCAATGAGAGTAATTATATGTCTTAAAGTTTGTAATGTTTACTAAATCTTTGTGTGGCGGTGGCGAGTCGATTGTCAAAACAAAACCAAATGGAAAGAACGCCATCTCTGTATAGGTTAAGAGTCTCCCATTTGATGGTTCTAACGAAAAAGTTAATGGTGCTAATCTTGGTTGTCCACCACTTTTGTAAAACATGTAAATTTGATATTTTTTGTTCAAATATTTTTGTTCTTTTTTTAGTACAAATTCGCACAGTTCGGGGTCTGTTTTGTAAAATTCATAAGAATGGTTTATTGATAAAAACATAGAAACTACCTGCTTGAGGATTTGTAATGGACTAATGTGGTAAAGGTAAATTAGTGTCGGCTTCTGGTTTGATAGTTGCATAATTCGGACACCTTGATAGCAAAAGTTGATATAGGCTGTGCCATACCATCGTCCTGTTTTATTATTGCATATTTTACAAAGTGAGTGAACGCCCACACCTCCCTGATATGGTATTTTCCCTTTAATTGGTTCGTCATACTTACGGCCTATCCACTTGTCACTTGATAGTATGTAATATTTTTGGTCGTTAAATGCTTTTTGAGGCGGTATATGCTCAAAGGTTAATTCAGATTCATTTCCACAAATGGCACAGTTGCCAGATACTTTTTTATTTCTCATATTTGCATAAAAAAAACGAATGAATGTAGAGTTTTCTGAACAATTAAAGCCGTATGCGGTAGCTTTTATATCTTTCTATTACAAGGAATTGGGGAACTCTATGGGTGGAAACCTTCATATTGTCCTTGATGATGGAAATATTGAAACTCATTGGATTGATTCGTGTGAAAAAGATTGTCAATTAGAAAATGATACTTTTGGTGTTTTTTTGTGTCGTTTGCTGAAAAGTATGTCGCACCAAGAGCGAAAAAAAGCATATCTGTCTCATACGAAAAAAAATAGTTTTTGGGCAAATAGTTGCAGCTAACTAACCAGTTTTCCACCGAAGTAGGGGACTATGTAGTAGCACCTAACGAAAAGGTATTTATGCGGTTGGGGCTTTGGAAAACTTCGGCTGGAACGTCCGCCCGAAAAAGCTGAACTGCTTTAAATTGAGCAAATGACCAATTTAAAGCACTTTCCGCCCAAACCACCGCTCAATTTTGAGCAAATGTTGAATTAAGCACCTTCGCCCCAATCGCATAAATACCATGTTAGAGGCCGTTTATGATTTTTGGACAAAAGTATTTATGATGGCTATTGTACTGTTCACTATAAGATTTAAAATACTGATTTGTTGTTTAAAGCGAGGGTGTTTCCACGAGCGAGAAACATACAAATAGATTAGAACATATTATGTTTTTTTTGCGACAAAACTACTGAGTAGTAATATCAGTAATGGTATTGAAATAGCATTTAAGGCGTAGTTCCAAAATGTATTTTCAAATATTGGTATAAAGCGTAATATGAAAGAATAGAAGGCCGAAAGCAGGATAAAAACAATTTCGATAGCAATTACGGCAGTAAAAGTTATCTTATCCTGTCCAGAAGGCACAAACGGTGTAAATGGTACAATCATGATGAGCAAAATAAAAGGCCAACTACTTGATACTATATGCCAAAAAAGTGATATTTGTGGGGTTTTACTTAAATGGTCTTTTATAATGGGTTTAGTAGCTATTGGTGCCGTTATTTTTTGTTTTGGCGAACTTGTTGTGCTTTGGATTAAAGATGTTAAAAAGTCCCAAAATCCTTGACGGGCAATGACTTGATTTTCGATTCTTATTAGTTCATTTTTCGATTCAACTCTCAACGAATCTTGCTTAATAATTTCTTGTATTTTGCCGATTTGCTCAATCTTTTTTTCAGCAATATATGAATCAGAAAATCTAAAAAAGTAATCGACACTCAACAAAGCAGCAATTCCGAATATTATTAGTGCCAATTTTCCAAATGTTTGATTTGCCGAATTTGTCAGGTAATCCCAAAGTTTTTCTACCATTTGTCAAATATAAATTATCTTGTGCTTGTTTAAATGGCCACTAACGAAAA
>JAYWHT010000107.1:0-7682 GCA_043777595.1 Spirosomataceae bacterium | reverse complement strand
TTGTGGCACTAAACAAAATATTACTTTTTAGCTTTTTGACAGTTTTTACTTCCTGCAATGGACAAGAAAAAACAAACACCCTCAATGCCTATAATAGTTTTAAATTAAGCCCAACGGTAATAAGAAACTTTAAGGCAAAGGCCATGGCTCCCAATTTTGACACTACTTTGGTCAGCCAATATATAAGAAGTATTTTCCAGGATTCCCAAGGTAATTTATGGTTTGGTACGTTAGGCGAGGGCGTAGTGAGATACGATGTCAAAACGCTGACTTATTTTTCTAATCCTGATGGTTTTATCAATAACACTGTTTACGCCATCAATGAAGATAAAAATGGAAATATTTGGTTTGGTACAGACCAAGGTATTTATAAATATAATGGAAAAACTTTTAGAAATTACAATCAAAAAGATGGCTTGAACCATTTAGATATAACTCGAAGAGGTATCCTTGTCGATAAACTGGGTGCTATCTGGGTAGGTACACATGGTGGCGTTTTTCGATATGACCCATCTGCTGATAGCAAAGGGGAGCAGAGTTTTTTATTATTTAAACAACTCCCAGCTATCAATGTTAAAGGCATTATGGAAGATAGAAAAGGAAATATTTGGTTTGCTTCTGCTGCAAACGGAGTCTTTTGTTATGATGGAAAAACGATTACTAATATTGCTGAAAAAGAAAAATTAGGCGATAACTATGCAGGAGGTATGGCAGAAGACAAAGTTGGAAATATGTGGTTTACGATGAAAAAAGGCATTTGTAAATATGATGGAAAAACTTTTACAGAATATACTGCCAAAGATGGACTGGGTGGAACAGAGTTTTGGGGCATATATATAGAGCAGTCGGGTATTATCTGGGTTACGGCTCGAGGTAGTACTACAAGATTTGACCCTTCTGTACCTTTATCCAATCCAAAAGCCTTTACTGTGTTTACATCGGCCAATGGGCTAAATTGCTGTGTGCAAAGTATGTATCAAGATAAGTCTGGTAATATGTGGTGGGGTGCAGGGTCAGGTCTTTTTCGTTTCGACGGCTTTGGATTTTATCAAGTTAAGCAGAAAGGCCCATGGTAATAGTAGCAAAATTAGCGAAGTCAAGTCTTATCTGTCGAAAACCAATCATCTATTTATTTTATTGAAAAATTTAGTTAAGAGTAAAACACCCCAACATGACCACCCAACAAGAAATAGCCAAACGGCGCACATTTGCCATCATTAGCCACCCCGACGCTGGCAAAACGACCCTAACCGAAAAACTACTACTCTTTGGAGGTGCCATTCAGACGGCAGGGGCGGTGAAGTCTAACAAAATAAAGAAAACGGCTACCTCCGACTTTATGGAAATCGAAAAACAACGTGGTATTTCTGTCGCTACTTCGGTTATGACTTTTGAATATAATAACCTGCTTATCAATATTTTAGATACCCCAGGCCACAAAGATTTTGCCGAAGATACTTATCGTACTCTTACTGCCGTGGACTCTGTGATTTTGGTCATTGACTGCGTAAAAGGCGTAGAAGAACAAACCGAGCGGCTCATGGAGGTATGCCGAATGAGAGACTCGCCCGTGATTGTGTTCATCAACAAAATGGACCGTGAAGGCCGAGACCCGTTTGATTTATTGGACGAATTGGAACAAAAACTAAACATCAAAACCCGCCCATTGACATGGCCCGTAAATATGGGAGCGAGCTTCAAGGGAGTGTACAGTTTGTACGAAAAGAAGTTGTATTTTTTCAAGGTCAATAAAACAAAAATCGAAAGCGATGTACTCACTATCAATCTCGACGACCCCATGCTCGACAAAAAACTCGGCGAGCGAGATGCCAAACAACTACGTGAAGACGTAGAACTTTTGGACGGTGTCTATGGTACTTTCGACCGTGACGAATATTTGGCAGGGCGAATCGCACCCGTTTTTTTTGGTAGTGCTGTCAATAATTTTGGTGTCAGAGAGTTGCTCGAAGGCTTCTGTCAGATTTCGCCACCGCCCATTGCTCGGCCAACAAATTTACGAATAGTAAATCCAAGTGATAAACATTTTAGCGGATTCGTTTTTAAAATTCATGCCAATATTGACCCCCGCCACCGAGACCGTATTGCGTTTTTGAGGGTTTGCTCAGGGGTTTTTGAGCGTGGCAAATTTTATCATCATACTCGATTGGACAAAAATGTACGCTTTTCGAGTCCGTTTAGCTTTATGGCTTCGGCCAAAGAGGTAGTTGAAGAAGGCTTCCCAGGCGATGTTATTGGTCTCTACGACACAGGCACTTTTAAGATTGGCGATACCCTGACCGAGGGCGAAAACCTACAATACCAAGGTATTCCGAGTTTTTCGCCCGAAATCTTTAAAGAGCTAATCAACATGGACCCTATGAAGTCCAAGCAGTTAGAAAAAGGAATCCAGCAGCTTACAGACGAGGGCGTGGCGCAGTTGTTTATGTTGCAGCCAGGTACTCGTAAGGTGGTAGGTACAGTGGGCGAGTTGCAGTTTGAGGTGATTCAGTACCGCCTCGAAAATGAATATGGAGCCAAATGTCGCTGGGTAACGATGTCATCGACAAGAGCCTGCTGGCTAACGAGCGATGACCCCAAAAAACTACAAGAGTTTATCCGCCTCAAAGGCACACAAATTGGCTATGACAAAGACCAAAACCCTGTTTTTTTGGCAGATTCTGAATGGATGTTGCGTATGAACCGAGACAACAACCCAGCCATTGAGTTTCATACTACATCAGAGTTTAAGGTAATGGCATAAAACTATTTGCTAATTCACAAACTCAAAGTTTTGATAATGTAAGTGCCACCATCGTCTGCGGTGGTGGCACTACTTTTTTACAAAGCCTATAACACCGTCCTAATCTTCAATTCGTTCATTTGTTTTTCGTCAATCGTTGAGGGGCTGTCAATCATTACGTCTCGGCCTGAGTTGTTTTTGGGAAATGCAATAAAATCACGGATAGAATCGGCACCACCAAATAGCGAGCAAAGTCTATCAAAACCAAAAGCAATACCAGCGTGAGGCGGTGCGCCAAACTCAAATGCGTCCATCAAAAACCCAAATTGTTTGCGAGCTTCGTCAGGCGTGAAGCCCAATATTTCAAACATTCGCTGCTGTAACGGTCGCTGAAAAATTCTGACAGACCCACCACCTACTTCTGTACCATTGATGACCATATCGTAGGCATTGGCTCGTACTGCGCCCAAGTCGGTTTCTAACAGTGCAATATCTTCTGGTTTAGGGCTTGTAAATGGGTGGTGCATAGCAAACCAGCGGTCGTCTTCTTCGCCATATTCCAACAATGGAAAATCAACAACCCACAGTACTTCGTAGTGGTCGGCCTTGCGAAGCCCCAGCCGAGTACCCATTTCAAGGCGTAGTTCAGAGAGTTGTTTGCGGACTTTATCTGTACTACCGCTCAAAACGAGCATCAAATCCCCAGGTTCGGCGTTCATGGCCGTGGCCCAGTTTTTGAGGTCTTGTTCATTATAAAATTTATCGGCCGATGATTTAAGCGTACCGTCGGCATTATAACGCACATAAATCAAGCCTTTTGCACCAATTTGTGGGCGTTTGAGCCATTCAGTCAGTTCGTCCATTTGCTTACGAGTATAGTCAGCACAACCTTTGGCACAAATTCCAACCACCATTTCGGCCTCATCAAAAACCCCAAAGCCCCGTCCTCTCACTAAATCTTTTTCAGTTTCCCCATCGGGGGTTAGGGGGCAAAATTCCATACCAAATCTTACATCAGGTTTGTCAGAGCCGTAGCGACGGGCGGCTTCGGCGTAGGTCATGCGGGGAACGGCGGCGAGGTCAATGTTCTTGACGTTTTTGAACAAATGCCTAATCAGCCCTTCAAACATTTGTAGTACATCTTCTTGGGTAACAAACGACATCTCGCAGTCTATCTGTGTAAACTCTGGCTGGCGGTCGGCACGGAGGTCTTCGTCTCTAAAACATTTTACAATCTGATAATACCTATCAAAACCCGATACCATCAATAACTGCTTGAACGTCTGTGGCGACTGTGGCAGTGCATAAAACTCACCAGCGTTCATACGGCTCGGTACTACAAAGTCTCGTGCGCCCTCGGGTGTGGACTTTATCAGTACGGGGGTTTCGACTTCTATAAAGTCTTGTGTATCAAGATAGTTACGAGTAAACTGCGCTATTCGGTGGCGCATCATGAGGTTGTTACGAACGGGATTGCGGCGCAGGTCCAAATAACGGTATTTCATTCTAATATCATCGCCGCCATCGGTTTCGTCTTCTATCAAAAAAGGTGGTAACTTGGCGGCATTTAGTATCGACAAGTCAGTCAGTTTTAGCTCAATATCACCCGTAGGTATTTTGTCGTTTTTGGCTACACGCTCCACTACAAGCCCCGTGGCCTGTATCACAAACTCACGGCCCAGTGTTCTACTTTTTGCGATAATTTCTGACGCTGTTTTGCCCTCTTCGAGCATCAACTGCGTAATGCCATAGCGGTCTCGAAGGTCAATCCAAATCATACCGCCCTTGTCTCTGATACGCTGTACCCAGCCACTGAGCGTTACCGTTTGATTGATGTCTGAAAGGCGCAACTGGCCACAAGTATGTGTTCTGAGCATTGTAAAATGGTGTTATTTTTTGCAAAAATACAGATAAATTACTTTAATTTCGACAAAATATAATGGCTGTATTCAATAAATATTTTGAAAACCTTAAAAAGTGTTAATTATTTGATAATGAGTAACTTAAGTAAATCAAGGGCAAATAACATTTGGTTAGTTTATCTTGAGGGCAAATGCCAGTAAGTCATCAACTTACTTTTGGAGTAACCGATATTCTTTGACAAATTGCTGAAAAAGGGCAGTACGAGCCAACTCTATCAAACCATTTAAAAAGAAATGTTTAGTAAATCGGCCCTTGCACTTTGCCAACCGGTAAATTATTCGGAACTGGTAATTTTTGGTAACTTCATTTTGAATTTCGCAGAAATAAGCCCCTACATAAAAAGCCAAAGTAATGATATTTTGGATAGTCTGATAGTTTTTATTTGAAACGCCTCCCAGCCAAGTTACTCTTTAAAAAACTTAAAAACTGATTTTATTTTTGAGCGTTTCAAGTAAATCTGAAAAAATTTTGTACGCTATTTCTTGATTTGTAAAAGGATAATTAGAAATGGTAAACATCGTGTCTTTGAAAATGTTTTTCTCTTTTCGGTCAGTAATCACTATTTTCAGAACCCAATACGTTTACACTATTAAAACTATTGTAGCCATTGACCCAGCCGCCTGATAAGTCCTTTACTTTAATAAGCGATTCTGTGCTTTTGGCATATATTTTACGCAAGCCATTGCCATCATCAATCGCAAAAATATCGTTCTCAGATTATAAATATTTTACTGCCTCGGCCAAAAGTGATTCGTTGATTTGTTCGGGGCTTAAAACTTGCTCTTGAGTACCCTTTAGCATATTCGAACAGTTCTCACATTAGGTTCGAGTTTTTGATATTGTCCAAATTTGTGTTGTTTTGTGGGTTGCAATACCAGAAAGTAAATTATTTAGTTTTTTTGTTACGGTTATCTTTGAGTGCAGTAACCAAATTTGATATAAATGTTTCTATATTCATCGCAATTTTAGAGTTTGACTTATTTTTAATGACTTGTAAAATACGACACTACTCTGTAGTATCTATTTTACCACCTACTTTTTCTTGCCCCGTTTCTTTTTGGTGTCTTTATAGGGGCTTTTGGTGAGTTCTACTGGGATATTGAGTAAATCTCTGATGACGACAGAGGCCACAACTCCGCCAAAAGCGGGTGGCAAAAACGAAATAGTACCATAAGCCGACCGTTTGAAGTTACTGCCATCGGTTAGCATCACAGAGTCGGCCTGTACGGTTTCAGTCGAAAACACGGCCTTAATTCCTGATTTTATTCCATATTTTTTTAGTCTTTTTCTAACGTAATGCGCCAAACTGCACGCATAAGTATCAAACAAATCGGCCACCCGTAGTTTGGTTGGGTCGTATTTACCACCTGCGCCCATTGAGCTAACAAGTGGCAGACCAAGCCTATAAGCTGTCGATAGCAAAGTGAGCTTGGGTGTAATGCTATCGATACAGTCCATTACATAATCGTATTTGGTTTCGGTCAGTAGTTTTTCGGCTTCGTCGGGGTTCAGAAACGACCTGATAGAGGTCAGATTGAGAGCGGGGTTGATGTCGAGCAAGCGAGCTGCCATGAGGTCGGCTTTGGGCTGCCCGTGTGTCGAAGCCAAAGCTGGTAGCTGCCGATTGCGATTGGTGGGATCTACTACATCGCCATCTACAATAGTCATTGTACCTACTCCCGCACGGGCTATAAACTCAGCCGCAAACGAGCCAACGCCACCCAGCCCAACAACTAATACATGGGTATTTTGTAGTTTTTGAAGGCCGCTATCGCCAATCAGTAAGTGTGTACGAGAAAGCCAGGCGAGGTCGTTAGATTGTGATTGATAGTCAATAGTCATGGGTCAGTAGTTTTTTGATTTTTTGCCGTGCAATGCAGTGATTTCCGTGAGTAATTTAAAAAGTTAGAATAAATCTCTTAACAATGCACACCAAACTCACAGACAAAGTTATCTGAAATTTGTTTTTGAAGCACGTCTATCTTACAATTTAATCGTTTGGCGGCTGCTTCGTAAACGGCGTAGATGGGTATATTGGCGTTGTCAGTTTCCAAAAACAATCTATTGAGTGGTATGTACTGAATTGATTTTGAAGCGTTTGAACCAACATTGACCAAAGCCGAACCCAACGAAACCATGAAATCGTGTTTGAGTAATTGTTCTAAGATATGTATGTTGTTATTGAAACCATGAACAATAAGAGGTACAGTTGTTGGGCGTTGTTTTTTCCAAGCAATCAAGTCATTATGGGCTTTTGTACAATGCACAATCACAGGTTTATTGAGCCGTTGAGCCAGCCGCACTTGCGTCTCAAAAACAACAAGCTGGGTTTCAATCGGTAGTTCAATTAGTCGATCGAGGCCACATTCGCCAATAGCCAACACGTTTTTATTTACGGCAAAGGTTTCTACTTCAGCAAGTTGTGAAGACCAATCGGCAATATAACAAGGGTGAATACCTACCGAAAGCCATTGGTTTTGTAAGCCATTAAATTGACCTATATCTTGAATCAACAAGTTATAAATGGTATTTGAGCTGGCTTTGTGTGAATGAATGTCGAGCATTGCTAACTATATTTTATCTCCGCCTTAATTTTGAAAGTTAAAAAAATTTAATGTGTTAAAAATGAGATACTTACGACATCTTTAACACATTTATTTTTGTATAGGTACAGTGATACCAATGTACTAATTATGAGTGCTTATTTAAAAGTAATATGGTGTTTTGACTTTGATAACGAACTGATTTACTGCTTTTGTCATGTAACAGTAGCTTAGAACTACTCAAAAAGCAAAAAGTCCTCTAAACCGTTGTGATTTAGAGGACTCTGTTGTCGGGGTGGCAGGATTTGAACCTACGACCTCCTGCTCCCAAAGCAGGCGCGATACCGGGCTACGCTACACCCCGAAGGCTACATTTGTTGGTGCGGAGGGAGAGGGATTCGAACCCTCGGTACCCTTACGAGTACGGCAGTTTAGCAAACTACTGGTTTCAGCCACTCACCCATCTCTCCTTGACA
>JAYWHT010000106.1:0-29637 GCA_043777595.1 Spirosomataceae bacterium | reverse complement strand
TGCTGTCGGGTGTTTCCACCCGACAGTTTTGAGTTATTGTAAGTTGTTTTCACCCAACAGTCATGTACTCAAAAGTATTCGTTATGGTGTGTTATTATGTTGCTGTCGGGTATTTCCACCCGACAGTTTTGAGTTATTGTAAGTTGTTTTCACCCAACAGTCATACACTCAAAAGTATTCGTTATAGTGTGTTATTTCAATCTTGCTTTGCTGTGATAATTCATAAAAACTTGCGCTTGAATGAGGGTAGAGTTCTGGGCGTGTTGCTAAATTCCAATGCGATTGTAATGGATTATTATGGATATACGACAGCTTGGTTTCTACTAACTCTCGGCTTTTAATGAATACATCATCAAAACGATCTTGCCATAACTTAAATTTTTGCTCTCTGTGTTCGTACTGTAATTTTTCGAGTAAGTCAAATCGCCCTTCCAATTCGACCAAACGCCTTATTTCGCCTGAGGTATATTTTTTAAAATCCCGCATCAAGTTACTGAGTTGATTGTGCTTTTTAAAAAATATGAGTAGATGTAAATGGTTAGGCATCAATACATAACCTAAGAAATCTGCTTCATATTTTTTACCAACAAATTTCAAACTGCTTGATAAAATATTGAAGTAGTTTTCATTAACAAAAACATGAAGCCAATCTTTACAAGTAGTAGTTACAAAGAAGCACTCTTCTTCAAGATATAAGTTTCTATTTCGTAGTCCCATAATATTTTTTTCTAAGTGATTGACAAACTAAACTGTTGGGTGGAAACACCCGACAGCACGAGAGTTACAAAGAAGCACTCTTCTTCAAGATATAAGTTTCTATTTCGTAGTCCCATAATATTTTTTTCTAAGTGATTGACAAACTAAACTGTCGGGTGGAAACACCCGACAGCACGAGAAAAGTGACTGACAAACTAAACTGTCGGGTGGAAATACCCGACAGCACGAGAAAAACTAAACTGTCGGGTGGAAATACCCGACAGCACGAGAAACTAAACCGTCGGGTGGAAATACCCGACAGCACGAGAATTTTGGTCTTTTTGTATTGTTTTTCTACTAAAAATAGCATACAAAACAGGTAGTACTATCAACGTCAGAAAAGTAGCCGAAATAATACCACCAATGACAACCGTGGCCAATGGTCGCTGTACTTCTGCCCCACCAGAGTTTGAGAGAGCCATCGGCAAAAAGCCCAATGAAGCTACCGTTGCCGTCATAATTACGGGTCTAAAACGTACTTTTACAGCAGTCATAATTCGTTCTTTGAGGTCGATGATACCCTCTTTTTCGAGTTCATTCAAATAACTTATCAGTACAATACCGTTTAAGACCGCTACTCCAAAAAGGGCGATAAAACCTACTCCAGCCGAAATACTAAACGGCAAATTTCTGAACCACAAAGCCAAAATACCCCCAATAGCCGACAGCGGCACAGCCGTAAAGATCAATATCGACTCTTTGACAGAATTGAAAGTAAAAAACAACAACATAAAAATCATAAATAGTGCAATTGGTACGGCTACGCTGAGGCGTTCTTTGGCTTTTTGTAGGTTTTCAAATGCGCCACCGTAGCTATAATAATAACCGTCTGGTAGCTTGACTTTGGCCTCTATTTGCTGCTGAATGTCCTTGACTACGCTCTCAATGTCTCGGCCACGTACTCCAATACCTATCGTAATGCGGCGGTGTGAATTGTCATGAAAAATCTGCGATGGGGCTTTTTTGTAATCAATATCGGATACTTGCGAAAGTGGCACTGTGCCGCCAGTTGGCAGCGGAACGGCTAACTGGCGTATGTTTTCGATGTCTTGGCGGAAGGCTTCGTCCAAACGGACTACCAAGTCAAAACGACGTTCTGATTCGTAAATTATACCTGCGGTTTCGCCTGCAAAGCCTGCCCGAATGAGGTGATTGAGGTCGGCAATATGCAAGCCATATTGTGCCATTTTTGCACGGTCATATTGCACGCTAATCTGCGATACACCCGTCAGTTGGTCGGCTCGGCAGTTGGCTACACCCTTGATTTTACTGATGATTGGCACACAGGCCGAAGCCCGCTCGTACAACACATCAAGGTCGTTGCCGTAGATTTTTACTACTACATCTGAGCGCACACCCGTAATCATTTCGTTGAATCGCATCTGAATCGGTTGGGTCATTTCGATAGTCGTGCCAGGCACTTCTTTGGCTAATATTTCGGACATTTTTTCGGACATCTCGTCCCGAGTTTTGGCGTTTTTCCATTCCGATATGTCCTTCATGTTTATCATCTGGTCCACCATTTCAATCGGCATGGGGTCTGTAGGAATCTCTGATGCACCGATACGACCTACGATTTGTTTTATTTCTGAAAAATGATTCATCAATGAACGCTGCGCTGCCAAACTTGACTCAACGGTCTGGGTGAGCGACGTTCCCTGTGCCGTTCGGAAGTCAATAGCAAGGTCGCCTTCGTCGAGCGTTGGTATAAACTCCCCACCCAAGCCATTGAAAATAAACATACTTAGCGCAAAAAGTAAAATAGTCAGCGTAACAGTGATTTTTTTGAACTTCAACGCCCACACAATAAACGGTTCATATATTTTATAAAACCAGCCCAAAAATCTTTCTGAAATGGCGAGATGTTTGTGCAGATTTTTTCCCAGAAACACCGAAGAAACCATCGGCACATAAGTCAATGACAGTACAAATGCACCAAAAATGGCAAAGCCAACCGTAAGCGCCATGGGTCTGAACATCTTGCCCTCAATGCCAACCAAGGACAAAATTGGCAGATAAACCATTAAAATAATGATTTCACCAAAAGCGGCTGACGAGCGTATTTTTTTGGAGGTGTCATATACAATATCGTTCACTTCTTCGGTATTGTTTACGTTGTTGCGTTGATTGACGGCATACCAAATCTGAAAACGGTGGACGATGGACTCGACAATAATGACAGCACCATCGACAATTACACCAAAGTCAATAGCACCGAGCGACATTAGATTGGCCGAAATGCCAAAGGTATTCATCATACCAATCGTAAAAAACATAGCCAATGGAATAACCGAAGCCGCAATCAGGCCTGCTCGCAAGCTGCCCATGAGCAACACCAAGACGAGTACGACAATCAACCCGCCTAATAATAAATTTTCGGTTACGGTGCTTATCGTCTTGTTTATCAGCTTTGTACGGTCAATAAACGGCACTATTTTTAAGCCTTCGGGCAGCGATTTCTGAATTTTGGCCACTCGCTCTTTGACACGTCCAACGGTTTGGGCAGAGTTGGCTCCTTTGAGCATCAGCACCACGCCACCCACGCACTCACTCTGGCCGTTGCGAGTCAATGCACCAAACCGCATGGCATGACCGAGCTGCACTTTGGCTACGTCTTTGACTAATAGCGGTACACCGCCCTGTGTTTTTATGACGGTGTTTTCGATGTCGGCGAAGTTTTTGGCCAGCCCCTCGCCCCTGATAAACAAGGCTTGGTTGTTGCGCTCAATGTAGCTGCCGCCTGTGTTGGCATTGTTGGCGTGAAGCGCATCGAACAACTCGGTTACGGTAACGTTGGCAGCTTTTAGTCGGTCGGGATTGATGCCCACTTCAAACTGTTTGACAAAGCCGCCGAAGCTACTTGTTTCGATTACACCCTCAATACCAACGAGTTGCCGTTTTACAATCCAGTCTTGGATAGTCCTTAGTTGTGTTAAGTCATAGCGATTTTCGTAGCCTTTTTGGGGTACGAGCGTATATTGGTATATTTCGCCTAAGCCTGTGGTGAGTGGTGCAATAGACGGTTTGCCGTACTCAGTCGGAATGTCCCGACTTACGTTTGTGATTTGTTCGCTCACCCATTGTTTACATCTCAAAATATCGGCTTCGTCCTTAAACACAATCGTAATGACCGACAGCCCTTGCTTAGACACCGAGCGCATTTCTTCGACATCGGGCAGATTGGCCATTGCCAGCTCCATAGGAGTAGTGATAAATTGCTCTACTTCTTGTGCTGCAAGGGTAGGGGCAGGACTGAGGATTTGGATTTGATTGGTCGTAATGTCAGGAACGGCATCTATCGGTAGTTGTTTGAGCGAATAGCCCCCCCAGCCAATAAGCGCTACTACAAACAAACTGATAATGAGTTTGTTATGAATACTAAAACGTATGAGATTGTCTATCATTGGCTAATGAGTGAGTGATTGAATTATGACGGGGCTGGCCTTCCAGTGATTGAATGATTGTATCGACATTTTTTACAGTATATTTCAAAATCAATATTTATTAAAAAACAGACTCTAAAAGGCTAATATTCTGACTTTTTCTCAAAGTATATGGTAAGGAAACACAGAAGAAAATAAAAATTCTGTGATATTCCGAGAATTCTGTGAGCAAAATCAATATTTATTAAAAAACAGACTCTAAAAGGCTAATATTCTGACTTTTTCTCAAAGTATATGGTAAGGAAATACAGAAGAAAATAAAAATTCTGTGATATTCTGAGAATTCTGTGAGTAAAAAATGGTAGAAACGTTGTAAACTATAAACTATATGGTCGCAATAATCCCTATAAGTCAAAAAACCTAAGCTCGGGGTGGGCAAATCAATGCCTTTGTAGGTACGAAAGAGTAGAGATTGAGCCAGAAGAAATTAGGCTCAGAGGTAGAAATCGAAATCGTAGTTTGCTTTTCAAGTGTCGATGCTTCGGGCAGTACACAAAAACCAGTTACGCTGTTGAGGTCGAGTTGAGGTAAGTGGTGGCACTTTTCTTTGGTATGCTTAGAGTCGCTGCCGTAGTGCATTTCCAGAAAGTCTAAAATACTAAGCCCCTGTTTGCTTTCGGCTCGGTGTTCTTGAAAATGCTGCCACACTTCTGCCGAAGCCAGCAGGCTCGTATAGACACGAGGCACGAGGCTTTGTGCTAATATTAAAATAGATAATATGGTTGCTGTGCCGATTTTCATTGATGCAAAGGTATTGTTTTTTGCCACGAATGTACAAAACATCACTAATCATTTTTTTACAAAGAGTAGTTAGTTTGTTACCTCAAGCCATTCGTGGCAAATATTTAATTATTACACATTAAATCGAAAGTGCATAATATCGCCATCGGCTACAATATACTCTTTGCCCTCTACGCCAATTTTACCAGCTGTGCGGCAGCCTGCTTCTGTTTTGTACTGTACGTAGTCGGCTATTTTGATGACTTCGGCACGAATAAACCCTCGCTCAAAGTCGGTATGAATTACGCCTGCGGCCTGCGGGGCTTTCCAGCCTCGCTGAATCGTCCATGCTCGTACTTCTTTGGGACCTGCCGTAAAATAAGTAATGAGATTCAATATAGAATAAGAAGCCCGAATTAGTTTTTTGAGTCCAGATTCTGTTAGGCCGTATTCGCCCAAGTACATCAGTCGCTCTTCTAAGTCTTCCATTTCGGCTATTTGCGCTTCGATGGCCGCACACACCATTACGACCTCTGCGCCTTCGGGCTTGACAGCCGCCCGTAGCTGCTCCACGTAGTCGTTGCCTGTCAAAATAGAGGCTTCATCAACATTGGCAGCATATATAACAGGCTTGATAGTAAGTAGTTGCAGATCGGCAATGATTTCCTTTTCTTCGTCCGACAGCCCAATTGAGCGTGCGCTTTTGCCTTGTTGTAGCGTTTCTTTGACACGTTTCAATATTTCGACTTCGGCTTTGGCTTTGGCATCTCCACCTACTCGTGCGTTCTTTTCGACACGGAGTAGCTTTTTTTCTACCGACTCCAAGTCTTTTAATTGTAGTTCATAATCAATAATTTCTTTGTCGGCCACAGGGTTTACTCGTCCCTCAACGTGAACGATATTGTCGTCTGAAAAACAACGCACGACATGAATGATGGCATCGACTTCACGGATATTGGCCAAAAATTGATTGCCCAGACCTTGCCCTTCGCTTGCGCCTTTGACCAAACCAGCAATGTCCACAAACTCAATGATAGTGGGTATTATTTTTTGAGGATTGACCAATCCCTCCAATATTCCGAGTCGCTCGTCTGGTACTTCGACTACACCTACGTTGGGCTCGATGGTACAAAAAGGATAGTTGGCTGCCTCTGCTTTGGCACTTGATATGGCACTAAATAAGGTGGACTTTCCGACGTTTGGAAGCCCAACAATTCCGCATTGAAGACCCATTGATGGTAGTTATGAGTGATGATTTATAAATTATGAACTGCAAAGGTAGCAAATAAGGTACGGTTAGGCAAGTTCAAATTTTGTTCAAAATAGATTACTTAAATCGTGAGAGCTACCACTATGTTGTGTTTTGATAATAAATATATCAATGTCGTTTGAGTAATGAACCAAAAAAAAATGGTTTGGCCTGCAACACAATAGAACTAATTTGCGTAAAGAGTTTGTAGTACCCAATTTTGTAATCAATTCAACATTATTATTTTATGAACAAAAAAAAAATACTTTTTTCGACTTTTTTATTTGTACTACTACTTTGTGCCTGCAACGACAACAATACCACTCCCGTAACGCCTACTATGGCTACCATTACGGCCATTACTTGTAGTTCTGTCGTTTATTCGGGTATTCCAATAGCAAGTACTGGCTTTACTGGTACGGCTACTGTACCCTATACAGGTGGTAATGCAGCGGCCTATTCGGCTGGTGTTGCCGTGGCATCTACAGGCGTAACGGGTCTAACGGCTACCCTGGCGGCGGGTGCACTGGCTTCTGGTGCTGGCAATGCTATTTTTGCTATTACGGGTACGCCCTCAGCGGCTGGCGTGGCGGCGTTTGCGGTTTCGTTGGGTGGGCAGAGTTGCACTTTGTCGCTCATGGTTGGTGCCGCTACTACACCCATAACTGGGGCGGCGTGGTCTATTGATACTGACATTGCTAATATCGTAAAAGCTGCCGATGCCTTTAAGGCTACACTCTCAGCTACACAAGTAACGGCTCTGCAATATACATACACAAAGGCACAGGCTCAAAAATGGTCTAACTTCCCCGAGTCTATTTACAGAGGGCGGGTTGGTTTACAGACAAGTACCCTCTCGGCGGCTCAATTAACGGCATTCTTGAATTTACTAAAAGCATCTACAAGTACGACTGCCAACGAAGGCTACGAAGAATATACGGGAATTTTGGACGCTGACGACTACTTGGGCGCAAATGGTGGTGGCGGAAGCTATGGAGCAGGCAATTATTATATCGGCTTTTTGGGAACACCAAGTACCACTGGCCTGTGGTGCTTGCAGATTGGTGGCCACCATGGTACCAATATTACGACTTATAATGGTGGAAAAATGACAGGCGGCACGCCTAACTTCCGCTCGACAGAGCCATACCCGACTTGGATTTCGACCAATACCGCCAAGACCGTACAGCCATTGGTACAAGAAACGGTCGCTTTTGCCAATTTCTTGAAAAGCCTCAGTGCAGCCGAACTGACAACGGCCAAGCGTGCAGCAGCACAAAACGATATAATAGTAGGGCCGCAAAAAGATGCGGCTTTTCCAGCTACAAAAACTGGTGTGAAAGCCAGCAACCTAACAGCAGACCAAAAAACGCTCTTGTTGGCAGCCATCAAACCCTGGGTAGATGAGTTGGACGACAGGGCGGCAGTAGAAGTTTTGGCAAAATACAAAGCCGAATTGGACGATACCTACGTTTCATACTTTGGAAGCACAACCATGACCACACAAGGCGACTATATTTTGATTGATGGCCCAAGTGTTTGGATTGAGTGGTCGATGCAAGGTGGCATTATTATCAGAAATAGCGTACACCCTCACGCAGTCTGGAGAGACAGAAAGTCGGATTATGGCGGAAATTAGTAGTTCAATAGACCCCAAAAGCAGAGTTGGGTTTTGGTTTAAAAGTATTGTTATTAAAAAGCAGGTATTTTTAGTAACAATGCTCTTGTTCTTTTCTTGGATATTAGGCAACTTTGTTCAAGCTCACCCCATGCCCAACTCTGTAATATTGCTCAACGTACATGAAAAGCATATTTCGGGTCAAATACAAATACCACTGAGCGAATTGCAGTCGGCTGTTGGAATGAGTGTCAATGACCGTTCTGAGCGATTGATAGAGCGTTTGGGCGACTCCTTGAAGATTTATTTACTCAAACACATTCGGCCAAAGTCGCTTGAAGGCAAACCTTGGACGGTAAAATTGGGTAACATAAAAGTCGTTGAAAGTAATAATATTTTGGTGGGAATGTACAAAGAATTGGAAATAGAGTTTGAAATGTCGCCGCCACTCAGCTACGATTTACGCAATTTTTACTTTGACTATGACGTAGTACTTCGTCAAGTAGCAAGCCACAAAGCACTAATAAACATAAAACAAGATTGGCAGCAAGGCATCATAAACGAAGACAGTACAGCGCAACAAGTGGGTATAATAGAATGGGACGTTGTGAACAATAAGCTAAGTCCGTTTCAGGTGAGTTTGCAGCAAGGCAGCCTTTGGCAAGGCTTTAAGGCAATGGTCAAGCTCGGTATGAGACACATCTCAGAGGGTATAGACCACCTTTTGTTTTTATTAACGCTTTTGTTGCCAGCTACTTTATTGGTCGAAAACAGTCGCTGGGGGGTATTTGGTGGTTCAAAATATAGCCTAATTAAACTACTCAAAATTGTATCGGCCTTTACCGTTGGCCATTCGCTAACTTTGATTTTGGGCGCAACCAAATTAGTAACTTTGCCGAGCCAACCTGTCGAGGTACTGATAGCGTTTTCGATATTGGTTTCGGCAATTCATGCCATTCGACCTGTTTTTGCGGGCAAAGAAATCTGGATAGCAGCAGGTTTTGGCTTGATTCATGGCCTTGTCTTTGCTACTACTCTTACAGACTTAGAACTTGGTTTTAGAGAAATGATATTGAGTATATTTGGCTTCAATATCGGTATAGAACTCATGCAGTTATTGATTACCGTACTCACTATTCCATTTTTGATATTATTGAGTAAAACCCGATTTTACACCGCTTTTCGTGTTGTTGGTGCTACGGCGGCAACTGTTGCAGCCTCGGGCTGGATAGCTGAACGACTTACTGGCCAAGCCAATATAATTACTACTTTTTTGCAATAATCTTTGCTTTAATTTCTGCCTCTGTTTTCGACAAATAAAATCATTCTTAGATTTTTTTGTATATTTGGCCATGCACCCACTCATCGACAACCACGGACGACCCATTAGCTACCTACGCCTTGCTGTAACAGATCGCTGCAATTTGCGGTGTTTTTATTGTATGCCGCAAGAAGGTATCAATTATTTACCCAAACCCCAGCTACTGACGTTTGAAGAAATGGAGCGAGCCGTGCGGTTATTGGTTCAGATGGGTGTTGATAAAGTCAGAATTACGGGGGGCGAGCCATTCGTTAGGAGGGGCATTATGGATTTTTTAGAAAGAATTAGCCAGTTGGACGGTCTCAAACAAATAAATATTACGACCAATGGCGTGCTAACCGCCCCTCTCGTGCCAGATTTAAAACGTATCGGTATTAAGTCCGTCAATCTGAGTTTGGATAGCCTCGACCGTCAGCGATTTCAAGACATTACACGTCGAGATGAATTTGACGCTGTCTGGCAGACTTTTGAAAGTTTATTGGAACACAACATCAAAACCAAGCTCAATACCGTTGTGATGTGCGGCAAAAATACCCAAGATATTGTGCCAATGGCCGAGCTTACTCGCCAATATCCTGTTAGTGTACGGTTTATTGAAGAAATGCCTTTTAATGGTGAAAGTGAACACCTGTACGATGAGTTTTGGAGTCATAAAAAATTATTGGCCGAACTCAAAAAAACGTATCCCAATATCTACAAACTACCCGACCCACCAGCTTCAACAGCCTACAATTACCAAATTCCAGGCCACAAAGGGACTATTGGCATCATTGCGGCATTTAGTCGTACATTTTGTGGTACTTGCAACCGTGTCAGACTAACGCCACAAGGAGGTTTTATGACTTGCTTGTATGGCGAAAATGCTCTTAACCTACGAGATTTGATGCGAGAAACGGACGATGACGAAAATATTAAAACCTTGATTGCTAACTCACTACGACACAGAGCCAAAGATGGTTTTGAGGCCGAAAGCCGCCGAGCAGCAAGTGGCATAACAAGCTCAATGGCAACCATTGGAGGCTAACTTACGGAATAGAAAAATGTTAAACCGTAAAGCCGATTTTTATACCACAGAAGTTCATATAAGAATAGTTATTTTCAAACTTTTTGTGGTCTTTTGTTGCTTTTGTGGTTGAAAAAATTGTTGGACAATTAAAATGGGTCGTTTCTAAATCTCAAAAACCAGCCCGTCAAGAGCCAATTCGGTATTAGGAAAAACGTTTTGTGCTTCATTAAGAAACAACTCAAAGGTTTTGTAGCGAGACGAAAAATGACCGATTATTAGTTTTTTAGCCCCAGCCCGCAAGGCCGTCTCAGCCGCTTGGCTTGGCGTTGAGTGATAGCGTTCAGTAGCTTGGGTGAACAGTTCGTCCAGAAAAGTAGCCTCATGATAGAGCAAATCGACCCCTTTGATATAGTCTGCCGTTCGTTCGTCAAAACGAGTGTCTGAACAAAACGCATAGCTACGACTGGGCGATGGCGGCAGCGTATAGTAGGCTACCGAATATAAAACTGTACCGTTCTTATCCAGTACGTCCAATCCTTCTTTGAGTTGTTTGATTTGTTCAATGCTGATGTCGGCCGGTAAAGTGTCTTTTTTGATATTATGTTTTTTGTCTTTTTCGGCAAACAAAAAACCTGCACAGTCTATCTTGTGGTCTAAGGGAATGGTTTTTATTGTAATATTCTGGTTTTCAAATAATTGTACTTGGTTTTGTGTGTCGGTTTCTATGAATTGAAGTGGAAAATTAAAGGCTTTGTTGGAATGTTTGAAAATTACGTCTAATATTGTGTCCAGGCCTTTAGGGCCATATAAATAGAGCTTATCGGTACGTCCGCCCAAGCTGAGGCTCGACAGCAGTGGTGCAAGCCCAAAGTAATGATCGCCGTGGAGGTGGCTGATAAAAATAGCTTTGAGGCGGCTCGGTCGAAACTTGATGTCGAGTAGCCTGTACTGCGTACCCTCGCCGCAGTCAATCAAAAAGCAATCGTTGTCATAAGTCAAAAGTTGTGATGTTGGGTAGCGGTTGGGTGCAGGTGTGGCCGAGCCTGAGCCAAGGATAGTAACAATAAAAGTCATTTTTTTTATTCGGGTTTACCAGTTTCAAAACCTTCGGGGTCGAGTTCGTCGTCTTCAAAATCATCGCTCACAGCCCCAAATTCATTTTCGAGGTCGTTCATAAAAACGGCATCGATGGCCTCTTCGACAGTAAACAATATGACGGCATCACGTATTTTGGCATTGTCGAGTTTATCGCAAAAGTCGTCATCTTCCGACACCAGCACCAGTACACCTAACTCTCTGCCGCACAAAAAGTTTACTTTCTTTAAAGCAACAATTCCTTCGCTGTCAATGTCCTTGGCATAGCCAAAGTCAAGTATAAGGTTATTGTACTCGTCCTTCAATAGCTCTCGGGCTAGCTCTTCAAAGCCTGCGGCTACGTCTCCATCAAAGGTTTCTTCTTGCAGATGAATGAGGGCGTACTGTTCGTGTGTTTCGAGTTTGTGGTTCATTGGTTTTGTCGTTGGTTGGTGTTACTATTATTTTAGGATTTCAAAAACCCGTATTCATATACTTTTGGCTCAATTTTTTGGGCTACTATTTTGAGTGCATTTCGCAGATCGGTTATCAACGCCGTGTAAAGTTCGTCGTCACTTTGATTATTCATTTTTCCAGTGTCGTTTCGGCCCTGAAAATACTCCCTGATGTCATACAAAGAGGCGTTAAGCACCCATTGCCCTTCCAGAGGTAAGTTGGCAATGGTTTTATGGTAATATTGCCATAGTTTTAGACCAGCCTCAAACAAAATAGTGGATTCTGCCGAAAATACCAAAGGTTTACGGTCTTTTAATTCTATTTTTTCAAACAAATCATAGCTTATTTCTCTATTTACTTTTCCTGCTATATAGTTGGCCATAAAACTACTCTCAAACTTTTGTCTGGCTTTGACCTCATGTTCGGTAAACGGTATCCAGTGGTTTGTGCCGTATTGACTCTGAACATTGTTGCTAAATAAAGTATAAGCCAGGCAGTCATTTTGAAACACTGTGTCAGATTGCCAGCCCTGATTTGGAAACAAAAACTGGTCTCGGTCATTCAGCCAAGTAGCTTCAATACACTTTCTGACAGCAAAATAAACACAGGCATACATTACATTTTTTTGGTTAATCAAAAACTGCCCAGCTGCTTTGTTGTAAATCATCTTGTGATGATTTATCTGAATAATACTTTGTTGTTGAAAATCATTTCCCATAAAAGGGAATTTGCCGATTAGTTGGTTTTTGGCAGGGTCGGCTCGATATGGTTTTACCCAATCATTTATATATTGGCTATTGTTAGGGGCATTAAAAAATTTAATATTTAAAAATAATCCATTCTTATCATAAGCGTCCGCCTTGACTTCTGCTATCTCCACTTTATTTGTAGTATCCCAAATCATAAATCCGATAGGGAATTGCCCTTTTACGTTGTCAAAAGAACTGGCAGGACAAATAAATGCGCTTTTTAGCTCTGCTTTAAAAAACTTACGAAAATCTATAAAATGTGGGCCAGAGATAATTTTTAGTTTAGAAAACTCGGCAATAATACAATCAGGTATTTCAAAATAAATTCGTGTTAAGAATTGTGCAAATAACTCTCGGTTGCCTTGCCCTAATAGACTGGCATATTTTTCGTTTGTCTTGGACTGCTCCACGGCTATTTTTCCTTCTTTTTCAAATACTCGTTGAGGTGCCTCGGCATAAGGTGGATTGATGTATATCACTAATTTTTTTCGTTTTTCGGGATCGTTCACTACGTCTTGCAACGATTGAGGTAGTTTATTGAAATCATCGTTCAAAAAATCGAACTGAAAAACGTGATCATCTAACAAACTGCTACCCTGCCCCTTAATCGAGCTTTGGTTCATGGTTTCTATTCGGTCGTGCATCACATCGACGTCTTGCTTATCGAGTGTCGATGCCCAAATATGGTATTTGTTTGTAAGCCCCGCCAATAAATTGCCTGTTCCAGCGGCGCAGTCCCAGATGTAATAGTTGTCTTGCCAGTCGTCGCCCAGAGCATCGGTCAAATATTCTTGTGATTTTTCGACCCATATTTGAGGTGTAAAAAAACTACCCTTTCGTTCTCGCACATCTTGTGGTACAAGCAAGTCTCGCCTATCTACAATATAATCCCAATACTCTTCACGGGGCGGGCGGTCATATCTATTCCAAAATTGCTTGTGAGCGGCTTGTTTATCTGTAAAAAAAGCACGTTTGCTCTTAAACAAACCGTATTCGTCCAAGACACGCTCCAGTTCATAATGGTCTCTTTTTAGATAGACAAATAGCTTTTCTTTTAGACTTTCATTTTCGTCCGATAATAAATCGGCTAAATAAAAATCACCATCAATCAAACTTTCAACTTTTTTTAACAAATCCCATTTTAGGCCAATCGTAGGCTTGACGGCCTGTAGCCATTTGTTATAAATGACCATAAAATTGTTTTTGTCAATTCTGATTTTGGAAGTGCCAGATTTGCCAACAATAAAATTGGTTTTGATAAAATCGTTGAGTTCTGTTTTGTCTTTGTCAAAATCAAAAATCAACGAATAGCTATCAATCGTTTGTGTTACTCTACCCAAAACCAACGCAAATTCTTTTGTCTCGTAGTCGGAGGGTGTTACGTTCCAGTTGAAGTCGTTTTGGTAAAAAATATCATGAATATCGTTGTAGGCCACAAATGCTATATTGTGAGCATCGAAAGCACCAATATAGGCTGGAGGCAGTATTTTGTCGAAGGTTCGGGCTTTGCCAATAGTCAAAATGAGCTGAACGATAGATTTATAAATATCTGACTTTCCTTTTTTTGCTTCGGCCCACAACAGCGACTCTACTTCAAAAACAGGCACTTGGCTTTTGATTGGGTTGTGTGGCCTCACGCAAAAATCTACGTTACCAATTATTTGCGTACAGTCAAAAACCCCAAAATAATCTTGGGCAATTTTGTTTTTGAGTTCTTCTTCTCGCACGTTCAGATAAGCCATAAGTGGTTTACAATCAAGTTATTGTTGAAACGACCGCAATATATTATTTTCTATTCGTCCCAAAATATCATTAGTTTCGGCTTTGACAAACGGTTCACCTACTACTTTTTCATAGAGTTCAATATATCGATTTGATATTTCGGCAATCCAGTCGTCGCTCATCGCTGGCACGGCTTGCCCGTCTTTGCCCTGAAAGCCATTGGCAATAAGCCATTCTCGCACAAATTCTTTTGAGAGCTGGCGTTGTGGCAAGTTTTGGGCTTGGTTTTCGGTATAAGTATCGGCATAAAAATAGCGAGACGAGTCGGGTGTGTGGATTTCGTCTATGAGATAAATTTGCCCGTCAATTTGCCCAAATTCATATTTAGTGTCCACCAATATCAAGCCACGCTCGGCGGCCATAGCCGTACCACGTTCAAACAGAGCCAATGAAAATTGTTCTAACTGGCTGTAATCTTTTTCTGAAATTAATCCTGTCTTTAATATTTGCTCACGAGATATGTCTTCGTCGTGGCCTTCGTGGGCTTTGGTGGTGGGCGTTATGATGGGTGTTGCGAAGCGGTCGTTTTCTTTTAGGCCGTTGTGCATGGTTACGCCACAAATCAGCCTTTGGCCTGCTTTGTATTGTCGCCAGGCGTGGCCAGCCAAATAACCTCTAACGACCATCTCAACTGGAAAGGTCTCACACTTGCGACCAACGGTTACATTTGGGTCGGGTACGTCCATGAGCCAGTTGGGTACAATGTCTTGGGTAGCAGTCAGAAATTTGGCCGCTATCTGATTGAGTACTTGGCCTTTGAACGGTATGGCACGAGGCAACACTACATCAAAAGCCGAGATGCGGTCGGAGGCCACCATGAGCAAAAAATCAGCAAAGAAATATACATCACGGACTTTGCCACGATAAAAGCCCGTCTGATTGGGGAACTGAAAATTTGTTTCTGAAATTGACATTTAATTTGTAAAAAAACGAAAAGTGAGAAGTGGGTGATATTTTGAAGAACAACGCCAAACTACCATTTTCCTGTATCTATATTAGTTGATTTTTGGCGGCGTTGTTGTAAGTATTGTATTTCTGATGTTTGCATGGCATCTAAAATTGTGATTGCTTGCGCTTCGGTCATTTTTATTGAATTGAGCCGCTCCAAAATGTCTTTTTTTTGTTCTGTTTCTACTGTTTGCACACTAATTTTTTGTGGTGCTATGGTCGTATTTACAGGCTTGGGTTTTGGCTCACGGGCGGCGGTATGGTTACTATATTGACTTTTTAATAATTCAAAATTAAACCTTGCAATGTTGTTATAAGAATTGATTTTGAGTGATTTTTTTAGGCTGACAAGTGCCGCAGCGGTGTCTTTTTGTTGTACCTCAATCAAGCCTAATTGCATTTGTGCTTGCGAAGAAATAAACAAATCTGAGAGTTTTGTCAAGCGGCGGTACTGTTGCTGTGCCTCTTTTAGTTTGTTGTCTTCAAAAAGTGCATTGGCCAGATTGAGCCGTAGGGCAGGCTCAACGAGTAGCGATGAGCGGATTATTTTTTGATAATTTACGATTGCTAACTGATACTTTTGCTCTTTGAAAGCTCGCTCGGCTATTATTTTTGCCCTATTATTGGCCTCAATCGTATCAAACGACCGATTGTCCCAAAGCCAAAGTAAAATTGATAGTAATAATGAGTTCATTTTGCTGGTTACAAATGTCTTAAAAATCTGTTGATTTATCTATATTTCAAAGGTTGTTATTGTAACCAACACATCAAAAATGATTAAAACAAGAGCCAAAACCAAAAAGTATTGGTATCGATTGCTCGTAACCAACACCTTACGACCATCTATTAGGCTGTTGGGCATGTTGTTTATGGCTTCGGTTACTTTACTAAATCCATTGTTGGTATTGCTGATTTCGATGTATTGGGCATTAGTTTTTTTACATAATTTCTTTAAATATTGAGCATCTAAGCGACTCACCACAATTGCTTGATTGTCGTCTTTGAGCCAATCATTCCCTTTTTTGATTTGCCCGCCATTGGCTGTACCTATCCCGACTACAATGAGCGTTATGCCATACTGCCGTAGTTTTGATAGGTTATTGTCTTGGCAGTTACCAAAATCTTCGCCATCGGTGAGTAGCACCAGTACTTTTGTGGTTTGTTTGGGGCTGTTGTTGGCTGTTTCTTTCTGAATAGCCAGTTCAATAGCACTACATATATTTGTACCACCGCTACTGGTTTGGTTGGTGTTGAGAGCATCCAAAAACAGCCCAAAGGCGTTCATGTCAAACGTCAGTGGCACTTGTACGAAAGCCTCTGACGAAAAGCCAATGAGTCCGTACCGATTGCCTGTTAGGACATTGACGAGATTTTTGAGTTCAAATTTAGTTTTTTCCAAACGAGACGGTTGTATGTCCTGTACGTCCATTGATTTTGAAACATCGACCAAAAAAAACACATCTTTCCCCTCCGACACGCCCTCTCGCTCTGGCTCACCAAAATAGGGGCCTACTACCGAAACCAACAGCAATAAAAAATAGATTGACCGTAAAAAAAATTTCACAACTACTGACCGTGAAGTCGTACCAACCGAGCGAGCGGCCCACATCGTTCGGCCAATGTAAAGCAAACTCAAAACCAAAAACGCTGCGGCTAACGTATATTCAAGGGTAGTAATCGGATAGTTCCAGTTCATTGGTACAAAATTTTACGACAATGATACGAAATTTGGGGCTTTTATACGTTCTTTGAATAAAAATTATAGAGATGTCAGTCACCAAAAAAATACTACTCATCGTTCTGATACTACTACTTGGATTGGGGTTTTATTACCGAGATTTACTTAGTTATGGCTATATGCAAGCCCGTGGGCAGGCCAGTGTTTTGCTCAATACCCGACCAATAGCCGAAGTGCTAGCCGATAAAAGTTTTCCAGATTCGCTCAAAAAACAATTACAGTTAATAACCGAAATCAAGCGATTTGCCATAGATTCGCTCGGCTTAGACTCGTCTGGAAGCTATACACAGCTTTATGACCAGCGAGGGTTACCTATTTTGTGGGTACTGACTGCCTCGGAGCAATACAGGTTAGTAGCCAAAGAGTGGACATTTCCGATTATTGGTCGGTTTTCGTACAAGGGTTATTTTGATAGCACCCGTGCCAATGCCGAACAGAAACAATACATTGCCGAAGGCTTCGATACCCAACTCAACGAAGTGTCGGCGTGGTCCACGTTGGGTTATTTAGACGACCCCGTGCTGTCGTCGATGCTTTACCGAAGCGAAGGGCAGTTGGCCAATTTGATTTCGCACGAACTCACCCATGGTACAGTTTTTGTGAAAGATAACCTTGAACTGAACGAAAATTTGGCCAGTTTTGTAGGCGACTATGGCGCAGTAAGGTTTCTGAATTATAAATTTGGCAAAAACTCAGGACAGTTAAAACGATACGAATTTCAAAAAAAATACGGCGATGCTTACAGCCAGCATATCTTAAAAGGTGCCAAGCAACTCGACAGTTTGTATGCCTCAAAAGACTTTCAACAAGAGGCTAACCCACTGAAAGACAGTGTCAAATTAAAAATAGTTGGGCAAATAATGAGTAGCACAGATACGCTATTGGCCAGAGGTGTAAAAAAATATCGTAGAGGTGTAGATAACAAACTGCCCAATAATGCGTTTTTTATCGGCTATCTCACCTACAAGTCCAAGCAAAATGATTTCAAGGTAGAGTTTGAGCAAAAATTTAAAGGTAATTTTGTCAATTATTTAAAATACCTTAAAACCAAATACCCAACATCGTTCTAAAATATGAAGAAAGTACTGACTTTAACGTTGTTTATTGTTGTGGTAACGGGTTTTGTTGCCAAGGACGAAGACTATCGGAAAATATCTAATAATAGCTTTGTGGCAGGCGAAAACTTTGAGTATAAAGTCCATTATGGACTTTTTAGTGCTGCCGAGGCTTCGGTGTCTGTTAGCCCACAGGTAACAAACATCAACGGACGGCCTTGCTATAAAATTAGCGTACAAGGCAAAACGTTGGGGGCGTTTGATTGGCTTGCCAAAATTAAAGATAACTGGCAAACGTGGATAGATACTTCGGCGATTGTACCACAAAAATTCTATCGAAATATTCAAGAAAACAACTACCGCAAAGAAGAAGTAGTGGTTTATGACCATTCTAAAAATAGTGCATTAGTAAACGACGAAAATGGCGCAAAAACTTATAATACACTCAATAACGCCCAAGATGCCATCAGTGGGTATTATTTTTTGAGAACCATTGATTATAGCAAATACAACCCTGGCGACGTGATTCAGATTCCTACTTTTTTTGATAAAGAATCATACACAACCAAAATCAGATACAGAGGCCGAGAAACAATCAGGACAAGATTGGGTAAAATCAAAGTCATTAAAATAAATCCTATATTGCCCGAAAATCAGTTATTCAAAGGCGAAGATTCGATTAGAATCTGGGTCTCAGACGACGTAAACAAAGTACCTGTTCGTATTGAGGTCGATTTGTGGGTAGGCTCAATGGTCATGGAAATGCGTAGATACAGCGGTGTTAGGCAAGAATTTAATTGGTTATAAACGCCCATGAAACCAAGAGATAAAGGCACACCTATTGACGAAGTGATAGGTATTTTTAATAGGTCGGGCTACAAACTTACCAAGCCGATACTCGTTGAATGGGAAAAGGCGTTTCCGATGCTTCAACCTATCAAACACAGCGATGGCAAACGGTTTTATACTGCCGAAAACATAGACCTGATAAGTCTGATAGTGGACTTGATTCTCGTCAAAGAACATAGCTATAAATATGCGCTGAGTGCTATCAAAAACTCAAAAAGTATGGCACTACAAAAACGCCGCACAATGGCACATTTGGAGGCCATGAAAGCAGAACTCGAGGACTGGCGAGCATCGCTCGGGCCTACCAGTCAATCATAGTCAATCCCTTGCTTTTGAGGTAGTTGTTGGCTTGGCTAAAATGCTTCGTGCCAAACCACCCACCCTGATTGGCCGATAGTGGCGACGGGTGGCGGGCTTTTAGCACAAAGTGCCGGCTGCTGTCTATTACCTTGCCTTTGTCTTGGGCATATTTGCCCCAGAGCATAAAAACCAAGTTGCTTTTATTGTCGTTGAGGCTCGCAATCACGGCATCTGTAAACCGCTCCCAGCCTTTGCCTTGATGCGAGCCTGCGGCGTTGGCTTTTACAGTAAGCGTTGAGTTGAGCAACAGCACTCCCTGCTCCGCCCAGCGTTCCAGATTACCAGTTTTAGGAAAGGGGTTACCCAAATCGGTTTTGATTTCTTTGAAAATATTTGAAAGTGAGGGTGGATTGGGTACTCCATCATTGACCGAAAAACAAAGTCCATTGGCCTGCCCGTAGCCATGGTAGGGGTCTTGCCCCAAAATAATGACTTTTGTTTGGTCAAACGGGCATTTATCGAAAGCGTTAAAGAGCAAAGACCCAGGTGGATAAACAGTCTGCGTTTTGTACTCATTTCTGACAAATTCGACTAACTGCCCAAAATATGGTTTTTCAAACTCTGGTGCGAGGCGTTGTTTCCACGAAGATTCTATTTTTACGTCCATTTTTGTTTTTGAAGATGTTTAGAATTAAAAAAATTTCAAATTAGGGCAATTTTGCGTTCCGTAGCGTGTCTGGGTGCCCTCTTACTTATATTAAATCTATTTTTATTTACCCAAATTACAACATATACTCACCAGTAACCTTATGTAGTAGTCATTGCACGCGACCATAGTTTAAGATACACACCGTTTGTCCAACCAAAACCATCTTGTACCAAATATTCACCTCCAACGGCGATTGATTGGGGGTTTTCGACATTGTATTTTTCCAACATTTTGCCCGTTTGTTTAAAAATACTGGTATTAGTTGCCAGCCACCGCTCGGTGATGGTATTGGCGAGGTGGTCAAACTGATAATTTTGAAGCCCAACTATTGCCAAATATTGCAAACACGGCCAGCCGTTGGGTGCGTCCCATTGTTGGCCATTGTTGATGGTCGTTGTGGCAAGTCCACCGCATTTTAGAAATTGTTTTTTGAGTATTTGAGCCACGTTTTGGGCTTGCTCTTGGCTTGCTATCTTAAAAAACAACGGATAGACCATTGCCAGCGAGAGGCTGTCCGTTTGTTTTTTTTCTACAAAATCAAAATCTGTAAAAGTTTGTAGGCTATCATTATAGCAATATTTCAAAATGGTATTTTTGCGAGCCAGGGCTTTGTTTTTGAACTCATTTTGTAAATTCTCATTTCCTTTATTGACTTTCGCCAATAGCGTTTCTAAATGGTAGAGTAAGCAATTCAAATCAACGGGTACGATGTCGAGAGTATGAATGGTAGCTAAGTTGTATGGGTCTTTGAGCCAACGACTCGAAAAATCCCAGCCCGACTCACAAGCCGCTCGAATGTTTCTAAACAGCTCACTCGCTGGTCGTTGAGTTTGGTGCGACAGCTCCACGTCTTCTTTGTACGACTCTTGGCGAGGCGTATCACTGTCATCAAAGTACCGATTGAGTATTGTTCCATCGGGCATTTTTATTATTCGTCTAAATACCTGTTCAGTTACCAGATTTTCAACTCCATCAGCCCAAAAATTATACTCTTTTTCAAGAACTAATTTGTATTTTTCGTAGAATGTTTCGCCTAATAATTCAACAATTAACGAAAAAAAAGGTGGCTGGCTACGGCTCAAAAAATAGGTGCGATTACCGTTAGGTATATGTCCATATTGCTCAATAAAATACGCAAAGTTGTCGGCTATGTGTTCTATGGCTGCATAATTGCCTGCCACATGCAAGCCCAAAGCTGTAAAGTAGGTATCCCAGTAATAAATTTCGCCAAAGCGCCCGCCTGGCACTATATAAGGATTGGGCAAATACAACAACGAGCTATGTGGCGGCGGTAACTCAGGCTGGCGAGTTAGGTGTGGCCATAGTTTGTTGATGTGGGCTTGTGGCGAGTCGCTGCTATCGGCTTCAAAATCAGATGCAAAGACTTTGGGCAGCTCAAAATAAGTCAATACAAAGGCTTTCAAGTCAAAATCAGTCCTTTGCTTTTCTATTTCGTAAGTGGCTACAATCTGATCTGGGGTATATTTAGGCGTACAGTCCACAAAGGTTTTGTTGTCGGCAAAAACCGAAGACAGTTGCACGTCGGCAAACAGTTGTCCAAAAAGAATATCGGGGGTGATAGTCAAAATAATATGGTTTTTTAGTCTGACAAATATAATCAAAATAGCTTTATATTTGCCCAAACAATCAATAACTCAATATGTCAATTCATAGCGAAATAAAACGAATAACGACCCATACACTTCAAAATATGAAGGCCAAAGGCGAGAAAATTTCTTGTCTTACGGCCTACGACTATACAATGGCTCAAATTGTTGATGCGGCTGGCATTGACTTGATTTTGGTTGGCGACTCAGCTTCAAACGTTATTTTGGGACACGAAACCACCCTGCCCATTACCCTCGACCAAATGATTTTTATGGCGCAAGCCGTAGTAAGAGGCGCAAAACGGGCCTTGGTTGTAGTAGATTTGCCGTTTGGCACTTATCAGGGCAATTCTGAAGAAGCCCTGCGGTCGGCTATTAGAGTCATGAAAGAATCTGGCGCACACGCCGTCAAACTCGAAGGTGGCCTCGAAATCAAAGAATCTATAACTCGCATTTTGAGTGCTGGTATTCCTGTTATGGGGCATTTGGGCCTTACGCCGCAGTCTATTTATAAATTTGGCACTTACACCGTCAGAGCCAAAGAAGAAGCCGAAGCCCAAAAACTGATTGAAGATGCCCAAATGCTCAACGAAATAGGGTGTTTTGGAATGGTATTAGAAAAAATACCCGCAACCCTGACCCAGACAGTTTCAAAATCCATTGCCATTCCAACTATTGGCATTGGTGCTGGGCCAATGGCCGATGGTCAGATTTTGGTTTTGCACGATGTACTTGGGCTTACCAAAGAGTTCAAACCCCGATTCCTGCGCCGCTACGCCGACCTGCACACGGCCATGTCCGAAGCCATCAGCCATTATGTAACCGATGTCAAAACAAACGACTTTCCATCACAAACTGAATCTTATTGAGTTGGGACATGCTTTTTTGTTCTCTAATAATTTTTGTATTTTACCACAAAAGTAACAAGAGGCCACAAAAGGTCGGTAGTCCCCTATTTTTTGTGAGCTTTTGTGGTAAAAAAATAGACCCCACATAAGTTATCGGCGAACCAACTTTTTTGATGTTTACTTAAAGAGTTATCAAAGCATAAATACCTAAATCAATCACTCAAACACCAGAAGCTATGACAGTCTTCAACACCATTCAAGAAATTCGCAGTTATGTTTTGGCACAAAAACAGGCTGGCAAAAGTATTGGTTTTGTACCCACAATGGGCGCATTGCACCGAGGGCATATATCGTTGATAGAAACTTCAAAAAGTCAAAATGACTTGACAGTTTGCAGTATTTTTGTCAATCCCATACAGTTCACCAACCCCGAAGACTTAGCCAAGTATCCCCAAACACTCGAAGCCGACTGCGCCATGCTCGAAGCCGCTGGTTGTGATGCTGTCTTTGCGCCGTCTGTGCAAGAAATGTACCCAGAACCAACTATAATCAAGTTTGGTTTTGGCCACTTAGAAACCGTCATGGAAGGTAAGTTTAGACCTGGGCATTTCAACGGTGTGGGTGTAGTGGTGTCAAAATTATTTAATATCATTCAGCCCGACCGTGCTTATTTTGGCCAAAAAGATTTGCAACAAACGGCAGTCATTAGGCAGTTAATCAAAGATTTAGGCTTTCAGATTGAGTTGATAGTTTGCGATACTATGCGTGAAGGCGGTGGCTTGGCGATGTCGTCTCGTAACAAAAATATTTTGCCCAAACATAAAAGATATTCCCGTGAAATCTATAACCTTTTGACAGTTTCGGGGGTTTCGGTTTGGGCAGGTAAGCCTGTCGAAGAGATACAGCAATTTGCTCAAAAAATAATGGGCTATTTTCCTGAATACAAGTTAGAATACTTTGAAATCGTCAATACCAATACGCTCATGCCAGTTACTGAACGACAACCCAAAGGCCAAACGGCTATTTGTATGGCTGCTTATTTGGGCAAAGTACGGCTGATAGATAACCTTGTTTTTTAAGACCATGACAACACACATCACAGGCGCACTACAAGCCGTCTCGGTCGTTACCAACGCTTGGCATCAGAGCCTTCGGTTTTATGCCGATGGGCTTGGGTATAATTTATTAGAAAAAGGGGAACTGACCGACCATCAAAAAAACACCTTTGGCCAGCATCTCAGTCGATACGCTCTCCTCGGCCACCCCGAAGGCTCAGTAGTAAGGCTCTTAGAAACAACCAACGCCAGGGCTACTCCCAATCGCATCGGCGCGCGCCCGTGGGACAACGGACTGGCCGTTATCGAAGCAGGAACTCCAGACGTTGATGCTGCCTATTGGAAAGTATTACGAGCCAGATTTGGGGCCATTGCCCCACCGACAGAGTTTGACTGCGAAGGCCCCGAACCGCTGGGCTATATCCTGATGCGAAGCACTGCATTTATCGGCCCAGCAGGTGAACAGCTCTTTGTAACACAAATCGTTAACAGAAAAGGTGGCGTGTCGCTCCTAAAAGAAAAATCGGTGGACGGCATCAATGCCCCCGCCAATGTTGTCATTTCGTTGGCTACTCGTGAGCAGCAGCAACTCTACGCACAAGTGTTGGGTCTTGTACCTGTCAATGACCTCACACTCAAACAAGCAGGTGCGGCGGGCATTATGGGTGGCCCGCCCGACATGGGTTTTGAGATGTGTTTGATGGGTGCAGGCTTAAATAGAGTTGGCTTGGAACAGCACGTTTACAGCACCCAACACCCTGATTATGACTATCAAACTTACCCTTGTGATTTTTCAAAAACAGGCATAGCCTCAGCTTGCTGGCAAGGTGCTGACTTAGCAATACTCAAACCAAAACTACAACAAAATGGCTGGGAAATAATAAGCGAGACCGGGCTTCCGATTCGTAATAATCCAGAACCCAAATCGCTGGTTTTTAGAGGATTAGTAGGTGAAATTTTAGAATTGTTGTATTAAAAATTAGCTCTCTAATAAAAACTAACAGTATCATTTAACTGTACTTAGATACTTTTGAGTACTACTATTATGTTACCCAAAAGGCTACCAGACCAAAACCAATTAACAAATCAAAAAAATTGGATATATTACGAAAATTCATAGAAAACTATATTTCACTTTCGACAGACGAATGGAAACAAATTGCTGGGTGTTTTGAAAAAAGAATTATAGAAAAAGGCGAAGTCATTTTACAAGAGGGTAAAGTTTGCAAACATCTCTATTTTTTAGAAAGTGGACTATTTCATTTTTACATTAACAAAAACGGTAATAACATTACTAAGTTTTTTACAGAAGCACCCTATTTTTTTACCTCACAGGCAAGTTTTAATGCTCAAAAACCAGCGACAGAAAGTATTCAAGCCATAGAAAAATCTATCATTTGGCAAATCTCTTACAAACAAGTAAATGACTTGTATAAACTTAGAATTTGGACAGATTTTGCCAGAAAAATAATTCAAGAAGTTCAATTTTTTACAGAAGAAATTTTAGAAGAATTGCAAACTGAAACAGCAGAATTTCGCTACGAAAAAATACTAAAAAATAACCCCGCACTTTTAAAACGTATTCCATTAAAAACTTTGGCTTCCTACTTGGGTATTGCCCCACAGTCATTAAGCAGAATTAGAAAAAAATTGGCGACTTAACATAAGTGCAGTAGTTTATTGTTTTTAAGATAGAACTTTGCAGAAAATTTTTAATAATTTATCTAAAAAATGAAGCAGAGCAATCATCATTTTAGTTTTACAATACCTGTAAACACCTCAAAAGCCAGAGTTTGGCAAACACTCATTGACGTTAAAAATTGGCATCAATGGGATACAGAACTCATTGATGCAAACCTTGAAGGTATTTTTGAAAAAGGCACAAAAGGCACAATGAAGCCCAAAACGGGCCCAAAATTGAAATTTTATATTTCAGGATTTATCCCTAATCAATCGTACACCATCAATACGATTATGCCTGTTGGCGAACTTGTAATTAAACGTACTTTGACAGAAACAAACAACGAAATTCATTTTACAGATGACATTGCGTTTACAGGCTTTCTGAAATATATTTTTGGGTTTATGCTTGGCGGACAGTTCAGAAAAGTTTTGCCCGAAGTAATGAATAATTTTAAACGAATAGCAGAAAGCAAATGAGAACAATAACTTTTTTATGCTTGTTTTGTGTATTTTCAAAGTTACAAGCACAAACCAACGGACTTAAATTGCCAATAGGGAATATCAGGTTAAGTTTTCTGATTTTTCCACCATTTACCCCATTGCTAACATTGGAAATGCGAACTTTTGACAAATTAACGGTTCAGTTAGAAACAAATCTTGTGAATACGCACGGTGTAAATTTGAAGTATTTTGTCAATCAAAGAATGAACGGACATTTTATATTTGTAGGCACTGCATTTATTGAAAACGACTTTTTGCGTAAAGACAAAAACATAACCTTTCTGCCTTATGCAGGCTATGGATATGCTTATAGGTTTGGGAAGTCAAATGCTTGGACTTTTGATAGTAGATTGGGAATTGGAAGAACTACAAATGCAGACAATAACGCAATTTATCCAGTGCTAAAAACAGGAATTGGGCGGACTTTTTAAAAACAACAAAATGATAGCTCTAAAAATAGTTTATGTAGCAAACATAATCGTAGCAGGTTGGATAAGTATTACATCGGTTTTTAACCCAAATAAATCCGTAACTACGGTTTTTCAAAACGCTTACCAACCAACAGAAGTAATTAGACTTGTGGGTTGTTTGTGGTTGGCAATAGCCATTTTATCAATTTTAGGGCTTTGGCGACCCATTTCGTTTTCGCCAATTCTTTTGGTACAACTTATTTATAAAGGAACTTGGCTTTTGGTTGTTGCAATGCCTGCAATAAAAAACAAGCAACCATATCCGACAGGAATGGCATTGTTCTTTTTAATTTGGGTGCTTGTTTTACCTTTTGTTATTCCGTGGTCAGAATGGACAAAATAACAAGACCGAAAAAGCCCTTATACCAACTCAAACTCCAACAAAAATGACTTCACGATTGGCACATCACAAAACATCAGCAGGTCTAAGACAGACAGCCAAGGTACAAATTCATTTTTAAATTGCTGATAATGAACAGGTTTTGATTTAATAAAGTTGAGTTTAATGTTTGATTCTTCAAAAAACGACCTGTCGTAGAGTTCCATGCCTCCAATTGGATTGATGTAATGCTGGGCTTGCTCTTGTTGGCAAATATCCAAAATCCGCTCCTGTGCTTTGAGATGTGTATTGTCATAAATAGCTGACGTTCTGACAATATGGGTTTTAATTTCTAAATAGTCATTCAATATCGCAAAGCTATCGGCCACAAAGTCGGTTATTTTTTCAGACTTATTATTTATAATCTGCTCCGTTAAGCCATAAACTACACCAAACTGTGGTGCTTTTTTGTAGGCTTGCTCAATGGTTTTGAGTAGTTTTTCTCGCCATTTACTGTCATCGCTTAGTTCTATTTCGTTAATTAGCTTGTTTTGGCTTGCGTTTTTGAGTGGAACAGTAAACATAAAATCTTGACCATTGACCAACATTCGATTTCGGTTTATCCAGCCTCTATTTATAAAATTCACATCGTCATAAAGTATAAACTTATCGACGGTCGCCATCAGTTGCAAATAACCAATATACGGCAAAAAGTAAGGTTGCATGATGGCGACTGTCATGGGCGTAGTTTTCTCAAATAATAATCTTGACCAGGATACAGCACATCGGTTTGGGTTGTGTCTGTGCCAAGGCGTAGGTCGGTTGGGAGTGGCTTAATGACACTTTTGGCAAAAAACAAATAATCGGCTTCTTTGGGAATAGGCTGCACACCTTGTTCAAAGGGATTGATAGGTATGAGTTTTCGAGTTAGATTTTTACCAAAAAGTGGGTATTCAAAGTCGTCATTGATTGTGCCGAGTGCTACGGTGGCAGTAGCTGGCACAATCGAGTCGAACTTGGCGTAGGCGGCAGTAATGTCGGGCCGAGCAAAAGTCTGGACTTCCATGCGACTTTGTTCAAAAATAGATTTTTGGCCATTGACCGACATCGGCAATGCTCTTAGATTATAAAATACCGCCAAAATAGCTGACAGACAAGCCGTTACGACTATTAAGCCAACATAAGATTTGAGTAATATGTTGCCTTTTGAGACTAAATTGTATTTTTTATCAAATAATAAAGCCAAAAATAATACTGCAAAAATACCTGTTTCTTGAAAATATCGCCCTTTCCAAGGGTCATAAGGTGCCGAATAAGACAAGGCAGCGAAGTGTAGCAACACAGCCAGAGCCAAAAACCAATGAACAGGCGAGCGAATAGCACCAAACAACACCAAAAATAAAAGCGGAAAGACCAATGCAAAACCTAATATTCCCCAGTAGGGTGTGCCATTTGTAAAAATATACCGCCGCTCAAACGTAAATGGAATAATGGTAAAGTCGGTTTCTTCGTCCAAACGTATTTTAAGTTTTTGTTCCAACCAAATCAACGGTTTTTTCATGGCTCTGTTTAGTCTTTGCCCCGTTTCGATGTTTCTCAATCCGTCTAAATTAACAAAATCGTAGGCATATCTTAATACGTTTCGAGAGCCTTGCTCGAACAGATTTCTTAAACCGCCGTGGCTTGTAGCTCGCTCAATAGATTGATGTTTGAGCGCAGTTGGTGGCCCGATGGGGTGGCCAAAGACTTCGATATTTTTGAGATAGCCCGTTGGCAACGTCCAAATACAAAAACAGATAACTGCCGCAGTAATAAATTTTAAGAGTGATATAATAGGTGATTTTGGGACGTTGGACGTTGGACGTTCGGGCGATTGATTTTTATAATTCAGCCCACGACTCCCAACCCACAACTCGGGACTAAGAACTGTATAAACCACTACCACAAAAACCGAAGGAATAAGCAACGCAAAAGTAGCTTTATGGCCAAAGGCAATACTTAGACTTAGTGCCGCCAAGTACAGATAACTGTCGAGTTGGGTGTTTTTGAAACTAAACAAAAAATAAAGCGAACAACTCAAATAAGCAGCCAGCACAATGTCGGTGTCAGTTGTGGTGGCTTGCATTAACAAATCTAAAAACAAACTAAACGCCAAGGCACAAAAAAAACTGGCAGTAAGATTGCGAGCTATGCGCTGAACAATTCCAAAAACAGCCACCAACGATACCCAATATGATAGATGATGAATGAATTTTAGTGCATTTTCAAAGCGGCCTGTTATCAAAAAACTATAAATCTGAATCGTTGTAACACTCTTTGGGTAGGTGTCCATGTTCCAATTTGTGCCTCCAAAATGCGCCATAGTCCCTCGCTGAATGTACTGCATGACACGGTTCAAATGCCCCGTCATGCTATCCCATTCGTTGGGAGGTGTGGCAAGTACTAATATTAAATTTGTGGTACCGATAATGGCCAATGTCAAAAAAAGTACGCTAAAAATACACTTCAAGTAAAATGACAAGTCCGTAAACCAATTTTTGAATACCTGCCAGCGACCAACGATTGTATTTAAAATCTGTAATGGTTTGTGTTGAGGTTGTGCTAACGTTGAAATGAGACTAATCAGAATAGAAGGCATAATAACACCAATCGCCCAAGCCCCAACCGAAGCCGTAAGATGTAGTGGCGACAAACAAAAACCTGTAACAATAACACTCCCCGCAAAAAGTACAAACGAAGTCAAAAGCCAGTCAATTAGTGATTTTTGACAAATTTTAGAGGCCGTATCGAAAATGTAGTAGAGAGAAAGTAGAAAGAAAATGAGTACCATTAAGCTACTATTTGGTGTATTGACAGCACAAAAGTAGGTAATAAACGGTAGATTAGCCATAGTTGCCATCAAAACTATTTACCGTGTTATTGTGGCACCAATAATTTTGCTTACTGTACGGTTCATTCTTGCCCTCGCTCGGTTCTACCGAGCGACGACTATCGCAAAGCCCTCTGGGCGAAGTATAAAAACTAACAAGCCAGCCTTTTAAATTCCTCATACTTCGGAATGATAAAAACCGTTAAATAAATATTTTTACAACCGTTTGGATATACAAAATAAACACCCTACATTTTCTACGTATTTACAAGTACTTGTTTTTTTAGTTCTCATTTAAACAGCAAACTTATGATTACAAAAACACACACCACCACCACCACCCACTAATTTTTCTTAGCCGTTTACCGCCTTTTGCTTTACTTTGATTTTTTACAAATCATTGACTTACTGCTATTTATTGGTTTTATTTTACTTACTTAAACAGCACTTTATGGATAAAAAAAACCACCTCATTGCCACTCCCTAAGCGAAGCCTAAGAGACTGGATTTAA
>JAYWHT010000105.1:0-30046 GCA_043777595.1 Spirosomataceae bacterium | reverse complement strand
GAACATATAGATGTCTTTAAATGCTTCCTCACAATCGCTACTAAAAACTGGATTGACACAACACGAAGGTAGATTTTCAAATACTTTTTGTTCTGGTATAACTGCCTTACTACATGACATTGCAAAGAGTAAGACCAAACATACAATTAGGTTTTTCATGGTTATTGGTGTTTAATAGCGATGCGTTTTTTCTGAATAGTCCCTTCTTTATCGACAAGATGAAAGTAATAAATACCATTTTTGAGGTCGTCTGTTACAATCGTGTTTGTGCCGTCACCGCTACTTATCGTTATCTCCTTTACAAAACGGCCATTGTCGGCATATATCAGAATTTTATCTAATCCTATCATTTTTTCGATGTCTTCTATGTTTGCAGCATCAACATTGATAGTTACATCGGCAGGGTTTGGGTAGGCGTTGTATGCTACTCTTGCACCCGACTGTACATAAATAAAATTGAGAGCCCATTGACTATAACTACATACATTGCTGGCCGATACAGTCATAAAAAACTGAGGTGCTGAGTTGATATTAAATACTGCCTTGTTGTTGTTTATTTTGGTAACAGAAACAGCAGAGTTGCTGGCCACAAAAGTAGAATAGGTAACAGGGAGCAATTGGTCAAAAGGTATTTCGAGCGTTTTGGTAGCCCCGTTTATGGCCATCGTAGAGCTAACTATATCGTTACCGTTGAATTTTAGTTTAAAATTATTGGTATAGCCTGGTTTAGCAACATCAGACAAACAAGCATTACCTGCCCCGTTGATATGGCTAAGTATCTCGTTTCGAGAATATCCGTTAATATAACCTAATTTACCCGTACCCTGACACATAATTGACATAGTAGTGGGGTTGCATGATTGAGGTGGTGTAGAATAAGCCAAATCGCCTGCGCCCAGATTGTGGCATATTTCGTGTAACATTATTTTCCAAACTTGGTCATAATCTATCAGCCCATTTGTGATAAAATTTACAATAGTACTGACACTCGCAGCCATTGTGGGGTTTACGCAAAAACTACCGATTGGTGTATGTGCTTGACCAAATTGTGGGCCAAGAGCGGGATTACCAAGACTAAATCCTCGCCCTGTAATTAAGTGCGCTACGTCATACGAGCTACTAAACGGGAATATTTGTGTTAGCAGACCTTTAAAATTTGCTAACATTGCTGGTGCATCGTTCCCAGTGTTACTCATTGCGTTGATAGAAAGGCAAGTCAGACGTATTCTAATTCCGACAGGGGCAATGCTAAAGCTACTGAGATTATTGTCCAAGAAAATAAACTCCATTCGGTTTACCATGTCGTATATTTTCTCTTTTATATCTGTTACACCAGTGCCTGTACTGAGTCTATCTTGTCGGTTTGAGTATTCTGCATCGGTTGCTATGGCGAGTTTTATGTATTTGCAACCTGGTGCCAAGTTGGCTGTGGCAGCCTCTCGGCCATTGACTGCTTCTCGTTTGTTTTTAGGATTGAGGGTATTGCCGCATATCATACCCTCCGTCGTCGAAAACTCATCTTCGACATCGCTGTATATAATTCGTTTGTCTAAACCATTGCCATTTTCGGTTTCTTTCACACCAAAGTCGGCCAAATGGCTCAGGTGAAAATAGCCTTTGGGAGTTCTGAAAAACCCAGAAAGCCGATTGTCCGAAATCAATAGTCGTGTGGCATTGTCGGGGTGTCCGTTTACATAACCAGCGTAAGTGTGTATGTCTTTTGTTTTGTTTTCAATTACCTTACCCTTATCAAGCAGTACAAAGTCGTCTGACAATATGTCGTTTTCAAAGAGCGTAAAATCAACGGTTTCACCACCCAGTTCTAATTTGAACTTAAAAGGATTTGTGGCAGTAGGGGGAGTTTTGCGTATGGCTTTTTTTGTATCAGAAACTCGAAATTTGAAAATCTTAAATTTCGACATTTTCGAGTACAGCGTTTTACTTTCATCGTCTGATGTACCATCAGGCTGCCCTTTGAAAGTGTTTTGGGCAAAAGAGAGTTGTGAAAACAACAGCGAAGCAACCAGCATTTTTAAAATAGTTTTCATCGTAATAAATAACTAAAAGTGAAACTAAAAATTTAAAAACAAAACCAGAAACAAATGATAAATGGGTAATATAGACAGGGTTTAAATATAAGAAGATAATTACGTTAGTTTTTGAATGTGTAATCTAGCGAACTTTTTTTACTATCCTATTATTTTTTGGTATTTTTACAAGAATATTTATTTAGTGGTAATCTTACAAATAACTGTGCCAATTTGCTGATAAATAACTTATTATCAACAAATTGGCACAGCAAATTACTTGTTTCGGTGTATGACTACAAAATATACTGGCTCAAATCTCGGTTTTTGATTAGGTTTACCAATCTTTCTCGTACAATATCGCCCGTGATTTCGACTGACGATCCTGGCAAAATCACGTCTGGAATGTCAAACATAAAATCGTTTAGGAGCGTACTCATCACCGTTTGCAGGCGGCGTGCGCCGATGTTTTCTACTTCTGAGTTTATCTGGAAAGCCAATCTGGCCAATTCGCTCAGGGCTTCATCTTGAAAAGTGAGCATTATGCCTTCGGCCAGCATCATGGCTTCGTATTGGCGAGTGAGTGCGTTGCGGGGTTCTTTCAAGATTCTATAAAAATCACTTTCTGTCAGGCTCTGCAACTCTACTCGAATCGGAAAACGACCTTGTAGCTCTGGAATCAAGTCGGACGGCTTAGATACATGAAACGCCCCAGCAGCTACAAACAGCACGTGGTCGGTCTTAATGGCCCCATGTTTGGTATTGACCGTTGAGCCTTCGACGATGGGTAGCAAGTCTCGTTGTACGCCCTCACGGCTCACGTCTGCGCCACCACTTTTTGAGTTGGCGTTGGCTATTTTGTCAATTTCATCTATAAAAATAATCCCTAAATTTTCGGCTTTTTTGATGGCCTCTTCTTTTACTTCGTCCATGTCTATGAGCTTGGCGGCTTCTTCTTCGAGCAATACCTTACGGGCATCGGCGATGGTCATTTTGCGTTTTTTTGCTCGTTTTGGCATTATTCCGCCCAGCATTTCTTGAAGGTTCATCATCGACATATCGTCCATTGGCCCACCCATGACACTGATACTCGACGAACCCGACCCCTGAATGTCTATCTCAATCCGCCGCTCGTCTAACTCTCCCGCACGGAGTTTTTCTCTAAATTTGAGTCGGGTTTTTTCGTTCAGTTCGGCATCAGACAACGATTCGGCTTCGGTAGTTTCGGTTTCGGCAGTAGCCGCTTTGCGGCTTCCTTTTGGTTTTTTGACGGCAGGAATAATGGCATCTAAAATAATCTCCTCTACAATTTCCTGTGCTTTGGCTTTTACTTCTTCTTTTTTGGCCATCTTTACCATATTGACCGACTGCTCGACCAGATCTCTGACCATACTTTCTACGTCTCGGCCTACATAACCAACTTCGGTAAACTTCGAGGCTTCGACTTTTACAAATGGTGCATCGGCAATTTTGGCCAATCGGCGGGCAATTTCTGTTTTGCCCACACCCGTTGCGCCTATCATCAAAATATTATTGGGAATAATCTCGGCCTGCATTTCTTCCGAACTATTCATGCGCCGCCATCGGTTTCGGAGGGCAATGGCTACGTTTCGTTTGGCATCGTGTTGGCCTACTATATATTTGTCGAGTTCGGCAACGATTTCTCTTGGGGTCAGTTTGTCTAAATGGCTCGTCATTCGTGGTTTATTTGGTTGATTTTTTTTTGTAAATATAGTAATATTTAAAAGTAAGGCGAATTTTATTTAGAATATTTGTAAAATAATATATCTTCAATATTCAACAATCACAGTGTCATTGAATAGCCTAAATGTGTGTGTGAAAAATAATTTTAAAATTTATTTTTTTGTAAAACCTCAAAATTATTATTGAAATTAGTATTATGTTTATATTTAATTTAAACCCGATTGTTAATATATGAAAAAACTACTACTTCAAAGATGGCAAGGATTGTTGTTGGTCATTTTTATTTCTCATCAAACTTTTGCCCAAGACAAAACACTAACGGGTAAAGTAACAAGTGCCGAAGACGGTACAGCACTCGTTGGCGCAAACGTAGTTATCAAAGGAACTACCCGTGGTACAACTACCGATGCCACAGGTAGTTACAAACTCAGTATCTCAAACAATGCCGTGGTTGTGTATAGCTATATCGGTTATTTACGACAAGAATTGAAGGTTGTTGGTGCCACAGAACTAAATGTATCGTTGGAGTCGGACGAAAATACGTTGAGCGATGTCGTTGTAACGGCTTTGGGTATTAAGCAAGAACGCAAAACGTTGGGCTATTCGATACAAGAAGTAAAAGGGTCGGACATTGCAGACACCCAGCGAGACAACTTTTTGGTGTCGTTACAAGGTCGTGCCGCAGGTCTAAACATGACGACAACATCGGGTCAGCCAGGTGCTTCGGCGGCTATTCAGTTGCGGGGTGCAAGCTCGATTGGGGGCAATAACCAGCCACTTTTTGTGGTCGATGGCCTGCCGATTGACAACCGTACTTTTAGTCAAGGTGGGTTAGTGTCTGACAGACCCAACAGAGACAATGACTATCTGAACCGTGCCGCCGACATTAACCCAAATGACATAGAGTCTATTACTATTCTCAAAGGCCCAGAGGCTGCTGCATTGTATGGCATTGATGCGTCGTCTGGGGCGATAGTGATTACAACAAAAAAAGGAACAAAAGGCACAAGCGGCAGAGGTAAAGTAACATACGACAACCGCTTTAAGTCTTCACAGTTATATCGTTTCCCAGAAGTGCAGACAGTTTTTGGGCGTGGCGCACAGGGCTATCTGAACCCTGCCTCTACGTCGTATTTTGGCCCAAAATACGGAGCCGAAGCCCCTATATTTGATAATATCGGTTCGTTTTTTCAGAGAGGTACTGGCCAGATGCACAACTTGGGCTTTGAAGGCGGCAACGATGTAGCAACGTACAGATTATCAACTCAGTATGTGGACGAAACGGGTATAGTGCCGACTACTGGCATGAAAAAACTATCTGTGCGGCTAACGGGTACGGCTAAGATTTTGCCTAAGCTGGAAGTTGTAACGTCTCTAAACTATATCAATACCCGTGTTGCCAAAGCGCAGCGTAGTACAAGTGGCTACTTAATCGGGCTTTTGAGTTGGCCTGCCAACGATGACGTAACCAATTACCTCAACCCAGACGGTACACGCCGTACAATATTAACTGGTATCAGTCAGGGCGAAAGCGATAATCCGTTTTTTGCAATCAATAAAAACCAACTGTCTGATGCTACCGACCGTACAATGGGAAATATTAGCCTAAACTATACTCCTACTAAATGGCTGACCTTGGTAGGGCGTTTTGGGGCTGATATTTATTCTACCCAAAGTAATTTGTTTTTGCACCCCGAGTCATGGCAAGGTAGCAGTGGAGGAGGTTTTCAGACAAAAGGCTCAATCGAAAATGCAATCGAAAATAACCAATTATTGAACGGCAATTTGTTGGCCACTGTCAAAAAAGCAGTTGGTAAGTTTAACTCGTCTTTTACTTTTGGAGGAACGTTTGACGACCGAAATTATAAGATAACAACAGCTTATGGCGAAAAATTATATTTGCCCGACTACAACAGCCTAAACAATACCGACCCAACAACCATGCGAGCCAAATATACCCAAACTCGCCAGCGTTTAGTGAGTTTGTTGGGTACGGCTACCTTTAATTACAATAACGATTTGCTGGTTTTGACACTTACTGGCCGCAACGATTGGTCTTCGACATTGCCTGTGGCCAACAATTCGTTTTTCTATTCGTCGGCATCGTTGGCTTTCAATGTTACCGATTTGCCTGCATTCAGAGACATGAACAAAAGTACATTGAGCTATGCCAAATTGAGATTGTCTTATGGCCAAACGGGCAAAGATGCACCGCCATATCGTGTATTGTCGAGCCTTACGCCCCAAACTACAACTGGTGGAGGGTTTGGATATGGTTTTTATGGCGGCAATCCCAACCTAAAACCTGAGCGAGGCCGCAGTTATGAAATTGGTGCAGAGTTAGAGTTTTTCAAAGGTAAAGTAGGGTTTGACATTGCTTATTATAACAAAGAACTCTCTGAGCAAATTGTGGTACAACGATTGAGCTATGGTACTGGGTTTATTTTTGGTTTGTTAAATGGCGGTACATATAGTAATAGAGGTATGGAAATACAAATGCGTTTGAGACCAATTAAAGTCAAAAATTTTGAGTGGAATATCTTGACCAATTTTACCAAACTCACCACCGATGTCAAGAATCTACCAGCCGATGTACCTGAATATTACAATTCAGATACGTGGCTTTATGGCAATGCTCGTTCGAGTGCTTTTGTTGGAAACTTGCAAAGCTACTTTCCCAAAGAGGCAAGCGTGGCGTATCGTACCATCAACTGGGATTATTATCAGCGGGGCATGGGTAGCGCACAGGCCATTGGTGGCTATGGCTATGCTCGCAATACCAAAGGCGATATCTTGATTGACCCTCGTACAGGTTTACCGCTTACCAATTCTACTTTCTTGCCTATCGGCGACCGTAACCCCGACTTTATGATTGGCTTGACCAATACGCTGCGTTATAAATCTATGCGCTTGTCGTTTTTGCTTGATATTCGTAAAGGTGGAGATGTATTTAACGGAACGGCGATGTATTTGTGGAGAACAGGTTTGGGCAAATCGACACTCGACCGTGAGACTCCAGTAACTTTTACGGGTGTATTGCGTGACGGCCGTGAAGACAGCGATAGCCCAACCAAAAACACGATTCAGATTAACCCAACTCAACGCTCTGCCGACTATTATGGGTCAATCCCAGAGTCTGAGTTTGTCGAAAAAAACATCAACTGGTTGCGCTTGCGTGACGTAACGTTCTCGTATGATGTACCCAAAGCAATGCTCGTCAGAACCAAGGTGTTTAAGCAAGCGAGTCTGTTTTTTACGGGAACAGACCTGTTTTTGATGTCAAATTATACAGGTGCCGACCCGAATGTAAACGGCAACTCGGCCACTACACTTGGTACAGGTGCAGGCGGATTTGACTACGGAACACTCTCAATGCCAAGAGGTTATGCAGTTGGCTTGCGAGTTGGTTTCTAAATTAGTTTGTTGTTACTTAAAATTTTAACTTTCAAGAAAATGAAATATATATCAAAAATAAAATTATACAGTCTGGCAGCGTTTATACTCGCTTTATTGACTTTGAGTGGTTGCCAAAAATACTTAGACATCAATGCCGACCCGTCAAACCCACAAATAGCCGAGGGCTTTGCCCTTATGCCGCCAATGTTTGCTCAAATGGCGCAAGCCGAGCAATTTGATAGCCGTTATGTAGGCAAGTACATTCAAAACTACGGCGATGCAGCAGCAAGCGACACATGGGACAGGCACGGCTACCAGTCGGGTAGCGACAACTCTGGCCAAATTTGGAGAGCTCATTATTGGAATTTAGGTAAAAATATCCAGTTGATTATTGACGATGCCCAAGCCAAACAAAAATGGGACTATTCGGGAGCAGCCAAAGCAATTATGGCATGGAGCTGGCAAACAACTACCGACTATCATGGCGAAATTATATTGAAACAAGCCTTTGAACCCAATCGCTATGTGTTTGATTATGACAGCCAAGAAGATGTCTATAAATATGTGCAAGATTTGTGTGGCGAAGCACTTACCGACCTCAACAAAACCGATGGTGGCGTGTCGCAAGCGTCACTCGCTCGTGGCGATTTGGCTTATAAAGGCGACCGCATCAAATGGATAAAATTTGTCAATGCTATTTTGGCACGCAACGCTCACCATATCTCAAACAAAGCAAGCTACAATGCCGACAAAGTAATCGAATATTGTGATAAATCTTTGGCCAGCAATGCCGACAATTTTAATGTGCCTCATACTGCCAATGCTAACTCTACATTAGCCAACTATTTTGGGCCATTAAGAAGTACCCTGGGTGCATTTCGCCAGTCAGCTTTTGTCATTGGGCTTTTGGACGGAACTGTTATGAATGGTGCAATAGACCCACGGCTGCCGCTCATGTTTACGGCATCGCCAGACGGTGTTTATAGAGGTGTAGTAACCACAAATGGCGACCCCAATAATATTCTGAATAATACCAAACGTATTCCAAACTTGTGGGGAGTATTACCAAACCTGACTTCGACCACGGGCAAATATATATTTGCAGACGGAGCCGACTTTCCAATCGTTACCTATTCTGAAATTCAGTTTATTAAGGCAGAAGCGGCACTCAAAAAAAATAATAAAACCCTGGCCTTGGACGCTTTCTTGAAGGGAGTTTCGGCTCACTTAGATTATGCCAATGTATCGGCAGTCGATAAAGCAAAATACTTGGCAAGCAAAGCCATACCCCAAAAAGCTGACGACCTGACACTTAGTACAGTTATGCTACAAAAATATATTGCACTCTATGGTCACGGCATCATCGAAACTTGGGTGGATATGCGCCGACACAAATACAGTGCCGACGTTTATACAAGTCTGACACTGCCTATTACCACTCTTTTGTTTCCTGACAATGGTGGTAAGCCTGTATATAGAGTACGGCCTCGCTACAACTCTGAATATGTATGGAATCGGGCTTCGTTAGATAAATTTGGTGGTAACAATCCCGACTATCATACCTATGAGCCATGGTTTGTAAAGCCTTAGTTATCAAATATGGAGTCGTGAGTAAATAGTATGTTGTCGTGAGTCAAATACAGTGCTGCAAATCAGTAAGTTATTTAGAATAGAATACTCTGTTGCCTCTGAATATGTATTTAATTAAACTAAAAAAAATGAAAACTAATATATCAAAAACAATTGGCCTTTTTGTAGTTGTTCTACTTCTGGGGGCTTGTGGCGGCGAAACCAACAATCCGTACAAAGATATTTCGCCTGCACAAGGCGCACGAGTTAAATTTTACCATGCAGCACCCGATGCACCAGCTATTGATATTTACGTCAATGACCAGCGGCTGTCGGGTATCAATACCATACCGCCTGCCACGGCAGGTTCGTTGGCTTATTTCAACTCATATCCACTTCAAGACTATGCTTCGATTGCACCTGGTACTGCCAAAACCAAGGTAGTTGCGCCAGTGTCGGCAACAAACCCAACTGAAACAACGGTACTGACAGCCGATATACCAGTCGAAGACGGCAAATATTATTCTGTATTTGCTTACGGGGCAGGAGCCAAACCAGAGGCAATACTTTGGGCAGACAATCTGATGGCTACCGACAAATCAAAGGCATATATTCGTTTTTTGAATCTGATAACTGGTACGCCAGTAGGCGGTTATGACTTGGCCATAAATGGCGTAGTTGTCTATAAAAACATTGACTACAAAGCAGGTAGTGCCAATTTTATTGCCTTAGAGCCAATTGCTTTTGGAGCAACTGCCATTGCCATACAACTACGTGCCGCTGGTACTACTACCGTTGTGAGTGCTACTACTTTGCAGCCCTATGCAGGGCGTTTTTATACGTTTATCGGCCGTGGCCTTGTAAGTGAGAAGACAGGTGCAAAAATACCAACACTTTCTGTTTCGGTCAATTTGTGAGATAGCTTAGTAATGCGTAACCAATAAAATACAAAAATGCGTAAAAGTAAGAGTCTGATAGTTTGATTATTATAAATAAAAACTTACCAACTTGTTATTTGCACATTGCTTAAAACATAAAAAGCGAAGCCATGGCTTCGCTTTTTATCATAGTGCCAGGTGTTTCCAACCAACACGCTTGTATATTGCGGTTTTTTAGTTCAGATAAGTACTTCTTAGGTCTGATAATTATCTATATAGCCCCAATATTTAATACTTGAAACCCATTGGGCGGAAGCATCCGACCGCAGAAAAAATGTTTCAAAAATCGTTTCAGTAGGCTATTTTCTGTAATCTAATGGAGGTTTACGGTCGCCAGCCAAAGATTTATACTCAAATGTTTTTGAGCCACGGCGTTTGTAGAGTTCTTCCTTAGCGTTTTCGATAATTATCGTTTGCTGAAACAAAACGGTAGCCGTCATGCCTATCGTTTTGGCGGCATTTATTACGCCTTTGTGGCCAATACTCATGCCACTACACGCTACGGCCTGCCAGCTATGTGCAGGCACACCTGGTACCCACGTAGCAATAGACAGCCCAGCCGTAGGCACAACCCAGCTCACATCGCCCACATCGGTAGATGCAGGAAAAGACAACCCCGATTTATAGGGGGCGACCTCGTTGGCGGTAGTTATTGGTATCATTGTTTGCGAAAATACTGTTTTTTGTAGTTTTTCGGCAAATAATACTTCGTCTTGGTCGTACTTTATGCCACCTACTTTTTCCAGATTTTTTTGCATTTCAAGGGCTAATACATCGTTGGGGAGTAGGTTGTAAAGTCCTGCCAAAATCTCGTGGCTCATTTTAGTTTCTGTACCCAACGCTCCCGCTTGTGCCGTTTTGAGTAGCCGTTGCCAGATTTCTTCCAAGCCTTTGGCCGAAGGGTGTCTGATGGTATATTCGACCATGGCATAGTCGGGAACAATGTTTGAGGTCAATCCACCATTTTTGATAACATAATGAATGCGGGTTTCGGGGCTAATATGCTCTCGCATCATGTTGGTCATATAGTTCATGGCCTCGACTGCATCTAATGCTGATCGACCTTTTTCGGGGCTTGCCGAAGCGTGAGCGGCCAGACCCTCAAAACTAAAATTGGCCACTCGATATGCCAACGACGAATTGGGGCTGGCATTGTTGTTGTCGCCTGGATGCCAGTGTAATACTGCATCTACATCTTTAAAAATACCTTCTTTTACCAAATACGTTTTGCCTCCGCCCGCACCTTCTTCGGCGGGTGTTCCTATGAGTCTAATCGTTCCTTTTGTTTTGGTGTTTTCTAACCAGTTTTTGATAGCCACTGCCGCAGCCACCGAGCCTACGCCAAAAAGATTATGCCCGCAAGCGTGGCCGTAGCCTTTGGCCGTCAATGGTTTGCGAGTAGGTATGGCCTCTTGCGATAGCCCTGGCAATGCGTCCATTTCTGCCAATATAGCTATCACAGGATAGCCACTGCCGTAGCTCGCCACAAATGCTGTTTGTATTTCACCGACTCCTTTTTTTATAGAAAACCCCGCCTCAGTTAGTTCAGACATGAGAGCAGCCGCAGTTTGGTCTTCCAAATAGCCAGGCTCGGCATATTTCCATATTTTGTCAGATAGTTGGCTGTAATGTACAAACTTCGAGTCAAGAAAGGACGTGATTTCAGACTGAGCAAAAGCCAAATGACTTAAAAATAATAAAAATAATAATTTTGATTTCATATTTTGGTTTAGTTTACGATGGTCATATTACAAATATAAGTAATCAAATTGTTATTAAAAATAACTGTGAAATATTAGTTCACCACAATTTATTGGTTGTTTAGCAAGAAAAATACTATTTTAGAACAGAAAAAGCGAAGCCAAGGCTTCGCTTTTTCTGTTCTAAAATAAACTGGTTTTACAGTCTGATAGCAAAGCCTAATTTCTTGAAATTTTCGTTAGACTTTATGTCATTGCCATTGCCTTCCAAAACAAAAATAACATTGACTGTTTTGCCAGCCTGTGTTGGTGCTGCCAAAATATCAATAGCTAATTCGCCAAAACTACTATTGGCTGGAATGTTAATTTTGTTTGTGTTGTATGGTCAAAAAATAACACCGTAGATGTACTGTTGGTAGGCAATTTATACTAATTGGCCATTAAACTCTTTTACAGCTCGGCTGATATCGGCCAGTAGGTCGGGATTTTCTTCGATGCCGTTGCCAACCACAATCACATCTGCGCCTGCTTCGAGGGCAGTATATGCTTTTTCGATGGTATTGATGCCACCACCTACCACGATGGGTGTATCGACAGCCTGTCTCACGGCGGCAATCATCTTGGCAGATACTGGTTTTTGTGCGCCACTGCCAGCGTCTAAGTACATAAGTTGGAGGCCAAGTAGCTCGCCAGCGAGGGCGGTACAGGCTGCTACGCTTGGCTTATCGTGGGGTATGGGGGTGGTGTTGCTGATGTACGAAACAGTAGTAGGCCGACCGCTCTCAACGAGCATATAACCTGTTGGCAATACCTCGAGTTTACTCTGTTTGAGTATTGGGGCCGCCACCACGTGCTGACCAATCAGCAACTCGGCATTACGCCCCGAAATAAGCGAAAGCAACAAAATGGCATCGGCAGTTGGCTCAATGTGCAGACTATGGCCTGGAAAAATAATAACAGGAATTTGAGTATGCTCACGAATGGCCGCCACGATTTCTTTCATCGTAAAGTTAGTAATAAGACTCCCACCGACAAAGAAAAAATCAACTTCTGCACGAACACTCTCGGCCAATAAAAACGGGAATGTTTCCATTTCGATTTTGTCAGGGTCGAGTAGTACGGCAAATGACTTGACGTTATTTTGTCTATTATTACGAAGCTGAGTTAGTATTTTCTGTTGCATTCGATTTTGTTTGTGTGGCCAAAAAATCGCCTAATTTTTGTTTGGCTAGTGCCAATAATACCGTTGTTGCCATTGTCTGCAATGACTTTGAGAGCCATGAGCTTTTGTTTTGACGCTCTACTACAACAGGCGTAACACTTGACAGTTCATTTTTTGTTTCAATTTCACTCTCCTCATCGGCAGGTAGTATCATTTCTAATAATAAATATACTGCCGCAATCGAACCACCAATGACCAACGCTTGTTTGCCTATTTGCGAAGCGTTGCTTTTTAAGTCATCAATTTTTTCTTCCAAAACCTGTTTGTAACTGTCCGATGTTTGTCGCAATTCAATCTTTCTGTTGGTTGTGTTTCCAAAAGGTTCGGCAAAAGAAGCGATATTTTTCAAAAAATCATTCATCGTTTTGGGTTAAATAGTCCTCAAAAGTCGTAAAAAATGCCAATAAGAGCAAATCCTAACTTCAAAATTTAGATATTTGACGAATTATAAGCACTTTGATAGTAATTTTGTGGTTCAAATTGATAAAATAAGCGTAGCTATAACCCAATAATAGCAAGGCTATGAGCGACTCAACAACAATCGTATGTGAGGCTTAGTGATAACTGATAACTGATAACTGAACAAATGCCATTAGACCAAGAACCAGAAGAAGGCAAAGAAATGTCCTTCATTGACCATTTAGAAGAACTACGTTGGAACATAATTAGGGCTGTTGGCTCTATATTGATTTTTACCGTTTTGGCTTTTGTTTTTATTGAACAAATCTACGACAAAATTATATTGGCCCCATCTCGTCCTGATTTTTGGACGTACAAAATGATGTGCAAACTGGCGGCTTTTACTCATGCCGATGGCCTTTGTATTGACAAGTTAGATTTTGAACTTCAAAGCCGAGAAATGTCTGGTCAGTTTTCGATGGCCATGCTCTCTTCGCTTATCATTGGCTTACTTTTTGCTTTTCCGTATGCTTTTTGGGAAATATGGCGATTTATCAAGCCAGGTCTCAAAGTATCAGAGCGCAAGGCTGCTCGTGGGGCGGTGTTTTATGTTACGTTTTTATTTTTGTCGGGCGTTTTGTTTGGTTACTACATTGTATCGCCATTGGCAATTAACTTTTTGGCCAATTTTCAACTCGACCCACGTATCAAAAACCAGTTTGACATTACGTCTTATGTGGGCTTGTTGTCTATACTTACGCTGGCTTGTGGCCTGACATTCCAGTTGCCGATTGTAGCTTTTGTGCTATCGAAAGTAGGGTTCTTGAATCCTAAATTTATGAGAGACTATCGCCGCCATGCCTACGTTGCAATTTTGATTGTGGCGGCAGTCATTACGCCATCGCCCGATGTGCTGAGTCAGGTATTGGTTGCTTTGCCGTTGTGGTTTTTGTATGAAATCAGCATTTGGGTATCGGCTTGGGTCGAAAGAGACAAAAAGAAAGAGGAATTGTTGTAGAACCCACAAAAGCCATGATAGAGTTTTCTAATATAGTCAAAAGTTTTGAAGGCCGCACGGTGCTGGCCGGTGTGTCGGGGTCGTTTAAGCCCAGCGATACGAGTCTTGTCATTGGTGGTAGCGGTACTGGCAAAAGCGTACTACTCAAATGCCTAATTGGCCTTGTAAAGCCTGATGAGGGCTTTGTGAAGTACAGTGGGCGAGATTTTTGGAATAGCGATGAAGAAACCCGTAAGCAAATTCGTAGGGAAATGGGCGTTCTGTTCCAAGGAGGGGCATTGTTTGACTCAAAGACGGTTTTTGACAATGTGCGGTTTCCACTCGAAATGCTTTCGCCAGCTATGTCAGACAGTGAGCGGGACGACCGGGCCAAATTGTGCCTCACCCGGGTCGGCCTCGACCATGCCATGAGCCGTATGCCGTCTGAAATCAGCGGCGGTATGAAAAAACGAGTAGGTATTGCTCGGGCGATTGTGATGAACCCAAAATATTTGTTTTGCGACGAACCCAATTCTGGCCTTGATCCACTGACTTCTATCAAAATAGACAATCTTATCAAAGAAATAACAGACGAGTTTCAGATTACGACCATCGTCATCACGCACGACATGAACTCAGTGATGGAAATTGGCGAAAAAATAATGTTTCTTTACAATGGGCTTAAACTCTGGGAAGGCGATAGTGTCAGCATCACAAAGTCGGACGTGGCCGAACTAAACGAATTTGTCTTTGCCAGTAAACTACTCAGAGACTTACGATAGGCTATATTTTGGTAGCTTGCCGAGCCAATAGTTTCCAGCTTCCATTTTGTTTTTGCCAAATAGTTAGCACGTGTAGTTTAGTGGTTGCTGCCTTGCCTCCGTTGCTGGTAGCTGCGGCTAAATTATGTCTTACAATCGCCGTTTTTCCTACAATCTCAATCGTCTGCTCGCTCAGGTCAATGGTTACAAAATCAGACTCGCCCAAGGTAAGCGAACCAACAAAATCGGTCTTACTTTCTATTTTTCCGCTCGAATGGCCATAACTCAACTCTGGGGCTATTAGTTGGTCGAGAGCCACCTTGTCGGCATCAATCATCGCTTTTCGGAGTGCTTCTACTGAATTTTTGAGTTGCGTTTCAGATTTTGTTTGTCCAAAGGCTACACCCATCATTAGGCAAAGACCAATTATGGTTACTGTTTTTAGTTTCATTTATAATTTGTTTTAATGCGACTCGCGATGTACTTCGCTTCCTGAATTACCAACCAAAAAATCAAAATCACAACCCTCGTGCGACTGGGTTACGTGCTGAACGTACATAAGGTTATGGCCACGAACTATGCCCAAATCAAGTGGTTGCCAAGCGGCACGGCGGTGGGCGATTTCGTCATCTGCTACGTGCCAGTGTAGGTATCTGTTGGGTACGTCTATTTCTATTATGTCCCCGTTTTGAACCAGAGCCAGATTACCGCCAATCGCACTTTCGGGCGAGGCATGGAGTAGCACTGTGCCAAAAGCTGTACCGCTCATACGGGCATCAGAAATGCGTACAATGTCGGTGATACCCCGCTCCAATAGTTTTTTGGGAAGTGCCATATTACCTACTTCGGGCATACCTGGGTAGCCTCTTGGCCCAACGTTTTTCAAGACCATGACACAGTTTTCGTCAATGTCCAAATCGGGGTCTTCGATGCGGGTGTGGTAGTCTTCGATGGTTTCAAAAACTACAGCCCGGCCTTTGTGTTTAAGCAAATGTTCGGATGCTGCCGAAGGCTTTATAACTGCACCATTTTCGCACAAATTACCCTTAATGACCGCAATGCCGCCTTCTTCCAAGATAGGGTTTATTGATGTCGCAATTACGTCTTTGTTCCAGTTTTTGGCATTTAACGAATTGTCAATCAGTGATTTGCCATTAACAGTCATTACCCCTTGATGCAAGTGCGCCTTCATTTCGTTGATAACTACCTGCAAACCTCCTGCATAAAAATAGTCTTCCATTAGGTATTGGCCAGAGGGCATGACGTTCAGTAAAAAAGGCATTCGGGACCCAACCGTATCAAAATCGTCCAGAGTTAATTTTATGCCAATACGCCCAGCTATGGCCAATAAGTGCAACACAAAATTGGTAGAACCACCTACCCCCGCATTGAGTATAATGGCGTTCTCGAAGGCTTCACGAGTAAGTATCGTTGACATCGTCAGGTCCTCTCTGACCATCTCAACGATTCTCATTCCTGTTAGGTGTGCGTTCATTTTTTTGCGAGAGTCTGCCGCCGGAATTGCCGACAAGCCAGGCAGTGTCAGCCCCAAGGCTTCGGCCATTGTGGCCATGGTTGAGGCTGTTCCCATGGTTGAGCAGTGGCCTATGCTTCGGCTCATGCAGCTTTCGGCTTCTTCAAACTCGGCCTCGCTCATTTTGCCTGTTTTTACGTCGTCAGCAAACCGCCAAACATCTGTACCTGAGCCAATGGCCTTGCCCTGAAACCTCCCAGCAAGCATCGGGCCGCCTGGCAATACAATAGTTGGAATATCGACACTGGCAGCACCCATGATGAGCGAGGGTGTGGTTTTGTCGCAACCTGTGAGCAGCACGACGCCGTCAAAGGGGTTGGCTCTGATGCTTTCTTCGACTGTCATACTGGCCAAATTGCGATAAAGCATGGCTGTTGGCCTGATGAGCGTTTCGCCCAATGACATAACAGGAAACTCCAACGGAAAACCACCCGCTTCATAAATACCGTTTTTGACCGACTGCGCCAATTCTCTAAAATGACCGTTACAAGGTGTAACTTCCGACCACGTGTTACAAATACCTATCACAGGCTTACCCTTAAATTGATGTGCGGCATGGCCTTGGTTTTTCATCCATGACCGATATATAAAGCCGTCCTTGCCCTCCTTCCCAAACCAGTCTTGGCTGCGTAGTTTTTTTGTCATTTTATGTCTTATATTGCTATCAATCAAAAGCCAAAAATCAACCAAAACTACTTATTGACCATACATTTGTGTATCTTGGTTTTGATAAATATTTTCTTTGAAGACTGTATTTTTATCAAACAAACTTTGTAAATACTACCAAAAGTACTTACCTTTCGACTGATATTTACCCATCATTCAATATTTCTATGCAAGACTTCGACGAAAAACAACCAGACCGAAAAGAGGTTATTTTGAGATTTGAGCGCATGCTCAAAAATCATGAGCGGCCATTTTTTGATCTGGACACTTACGAACATATCACTGAACATTATATTGAGCAAGCCAACTGGACTCGTGCATTACAAGCCTGCGATTTGGGGCTTGAAAACTACCCCTATTCACTCGAACTTATGCTTGATAAAGCTCACACGCTGTCGCATAGTTCACGGTTTGAGGAAGCCTTGGAATTGGTCGAGCGAGCCTCGCTCTTTAACCCCAACGACATTGATGTAATGTATGTCGAAGGCCATATTTATAATCTGATGGGCGAGCCAAATAGAGCAATAGAAGTATATCAAAAAATGCTCTACTATGCCAGCGACGACGACCGAAATGAAATATTTTTTCAGATGGGCCAATCGTATCAAAATTTAGCCGACTACACCGGAGCCATTGAATATTACAAAAAAGCCATTGAGCTCAATATCAACAACGAAAGTGCGCTTTATGAATTGGCGTTTTGTTTGGACCTCACCAACGAACTCGAAACCAGTATTGATTATTACAACGAGCTAATAGAAAAAGACCCCTACTCGCACAATGCTTGGTATAATTTGGGCATTGTATATAGTAAATTAGGTAAATTTGAAGATGCACTCTTTGCCTACGACTATGCGGTGGTTATCAAAGAAGATTTTGCATCGGCTCATTTTAATATGGCCAATTCATACATGAATCTTGGTAAGTTTGAGCAAGCCAACGAAAGCTACTTGCTGACTATGAACTACGAGCCAGCTACTGCCGATTTGTACTGCCATTTGGGGGCGAGCTATGAAAAACTCGGACTGTTCCAAAAAGCGTTGAGTTGTTTTAGAGATGCCGTTAAGTTGGACGAATCTTGGGACGAGGGCTGGTATGGCATAGCCTCGTGTATGACAGCCGAGGGGCGGTTTATCGAAGCCATGAGTTGTATTCGGAAAGCACTAAAAATCAATGAGTTTGAGGTAGATTACTGGTTGATGTTGGGGCAATTGGAATATAAAATTGGAAATGTGTTTTCGGCAAACGAAGCCTTTGAAAAAGCATCTGAAATAGAACCCGACTACGAAGAAGTTTGGCTACAATGGTCGCTGATGTATTTTGACCAAAAAGACTATAAACGAGCCTATGAACTCATACAAGATGGCTTAGACTCCGCCCCCGAAGATGCCAGTCTTTATTACCGAGGTGCGGCTTATTTGATCCATGCTGGCGACTACCGTGAGGCAATGCTCAATCTGGAAATAGCCCTCACGCTCGACTATGAAGCCCACACACAACTTTTTGATTTTTTTCCTGAAATAGAAAAACAAAAAGCGATTTATAAACTTATTGAACAATATCGAAAATAAGATGAACAACAATGAGGCCACCATATTGCTGTAATTATATATTGGCTTTTGCGCTACAATTTTGGGTAGTTGGTAGTTTATTTGCCCAAAAACCGACTCGTCTTGTCATTGATAGTATCCAAAAAGTACGCATCGAAGCACCAACCGCCAAAGACACTGCTTTTGGGCAAAAAGCCAAGAAAATAGTCCCCAAAAAAGTATATGACTTGTTGTTCAGAGACATCTACAACAGCAGCAACGAGCAAGGCCAAGTAAGCGAAATAGAGCAAAATCCATATAAAAAATACGAAGACAGATGGATTCGCAAAATCTACATTCATAGGCTCGATGTGTTTGGGTACAGTGTCTATGATACCCTCCGAAAACCCAACAACTGGGCTGACCGCACTGGTAATAAACTCCATACCAATACCCGTGAAGACGTAATCAAAAACAATTTTCTTTTCTTCGGCGAAGGCGATAGGATAAATTCCGACTTATTTAAAGACAACGAAAGATACATACGCCAGCAAGGGATATTTCGAGACGTAAGGATAGAAATAGAGCCGTACTTAGCTATCAAAAATGCCGTCGATGTCTATGTGTTTATTCAAGATGTGTGGTCGCTGCTACCCGATGGCTCAGTTGGCGGGCTCGACAATTTTGTATTAGGGCTGGAGCAGCGCAACTTTCAGGGACGAGGCCATTCGCTCAAAAATACAGTATCGTACAACGGCAAAGACCCACGCCAGCGTACAGAATTTGGGAGTCGCTACTTGATTCCGTCTTTGGGTAGGTCGTTTGTGAGCGCACAGGCCGATTTTCAACTTTTGAGAGACAATAAACTGGGTGGCATAAAGTTATTTAAGCCATTTCTTACACCCGAAACCAAGTATGCGGGGGCTTTTGAGATAAATTACAACACCAATCGCACTTTTGAATTTGTGCCAGACACACTCAACTCTAAACTCTCAATGCGAAACTATTTTTGGAGTCGTTCGTTTTTGTTTGATACTTGGTTAGGGAGGTCGTTCAAGCTGTTTTTTGGAAGTAAAGATTTTAGAGAGCGTGCCAGATTTATAGTTGCCATTCGTCAAACTCAGCAGCGGTTTGTCAAGCGTGAGCGGCAAGTTACCGACACATCGTACCAGCTTTATCAAAACACAAACCTGACATTGTTAAGTTTGGGGTTTTCTAATCGTCGCTACAAACGTGATTTGCTTATTTATGGTTTTGGTCGTACCGAAGACGTACCCGTTGGGCAGTTGATTTCGGTTGTTTTTGGCTCTGACAAAGCCGAAACTGGTAAACGAACTTATGCGGGAGTTAAGTTTTCGGCAGCGCAGTACACGCCTCATGGGTATTTTAATTCGTTGCTTAATGTGGGTAGTTTTTGGAAAGATGGTGTAGCCCAACAAGGGGTATTTAATGTCGAAAATGGGTACTTTTCGCCACTCCAACAGCTACATAAAAATTGGTACACACGGCAGTTTATTACTATTCGCTACACAGTGGGTATCAATAGATTTAACAATGAATACCTTAATATTGGCGGTTCAGATGGTATTCAGGGTGTGTCGAGCGATGAGCTACGAGGCGATAAAAAATTGGTACTGGGTATTGAGAGTGTCGTGTTTTCGCCTATCAATATACTGGGTTTTCGGGTTGCGCCCTTTCTTTCAGCCGATATTGGCTGGGTGGCACTTAGTGGCAATAAGTTATTAAACAAATCACCGTATCAGGGCTATGGCATTGGTTTTCGGTTCAGAAACGAAGCCCTTACTTTCAATACCTTTCAAGTCAAGTTTGTTTATTATTCGGGCATTCCTGCTCTGACCGACCCTGCCCGATTTGGTTTTGATGGCATTTCGTCGTTACGTTTTAGAGACTTTGACGTTACTACGCCCGAGGTGGTGGGGTTTAGGTAGTATGGACTATTTTCATTATTCGTAACAAAGTTTAATTGTAGCCCACAAATCAATACTTTTACACTGTTCGGTTTTACAGTTTATTATTTTTCGGTTGCTTGTTGTGCTGTTCTGTATAGGTTTCGTACTTTTGCAGTTAAGATTAAACTATATCTCAACACACACCCAATGAGCGACGTTATCAAACACGAATGTGGCATAGCCTTTATTCGTCTTCGCAAGCCATATCAATATTACATTGACAAATACAAAACGCCCCTCTATGCCGCCAACAAGTTATATACGCTCATGGAAAAGCAAACCAACCGTGGGCAAGATGGCGCTGGAGTAGCCAATATCAAAATAGACGTTTCGCCCGGGCATCGATACATAAGTCGCTATCGGTCGGTAGAAAATCAGCCTGTTGCAGATATTTTTGAAAAAATCAGTAAAAAATTCCAGAAAGTCTACAAGACACTTTCTTCACAAGAAAAACATCTCAAAACCGATGCCAAATGGCTACAAGAAAACGTAGCTTTTTCGGGCGAAGTCTGGCTCGGACACCTGCGATATGGCACACACGGCAGTAATGACATCGAAAATTGCCACCCAATGCTACGCCAAAACAACTGGCGAAATCGTAACTTAGTGATGGCTGGCAATTTTAATATGACCAACGTAGAAGAGCTTTTTGACAAACTCGTTTCGCTCGGCCAACACCCCAAAGACAAAGTAGATACGGTAACGGTGATGGAGAAAATTGGGCATTTTTTGGACGAAGAAAACCAACGAGTATTTGAACGGTTCAAGGGCATTTATGAAAACCCCGACCTGTCGGACGTTATCGAAGACAACATGGACTTGCCCCGTGTGCTGCATCGCTCATGCCGAGACTTCGACGGTGGCTTTGCGATGTGCGGTATGACTGGCTCGGGGTCGGCTTTTGTTGTTAGAGACCCTTCAGGCATACGACCAGCCTACTATTATGCCGACGACGAGGTGGTGGTAGTGGCTTCCGAAAAACCTGCCATCAAAACGGCTTTCAATGCCAACTATGCCGACATCAAAGAAATAAAGCCTGGTCATGCGCTTATTATTGACAAATATGGCGAATATGACGAACACCAAGTATTGACACCAAGAGCCAAACAGTCGTGTAGTTTTGAGCGTATTTATTTTTCGAGAGCCAGCGACCCAGATATATATAACGAGCGCAAAACGCTTGGCAAATTGCTAATACCTCAAATATTAAAAGAAATAGACTATGATTTAGAAAATACCGTTTTTTCGTATATTCCCAACACTGCCGAAACTGCTTTTTTTGGAATGGTCGAAGGATTGGAAGATTATCTATCACAAAAGCGGCGTAGTGCTATTTTAGAACAAAAACTGTCGAACGAAGAAATTGAAAAAGTGTTGAGTTTCAGACCTCGAATAGAAAAATTGGTATCGAAAGATGTCAAACTCAGGACGTTTATAACAGACGATGCCAGCCGAGACGAAATGGTAGCGCACGTTTATGATACGACTTATGAGGTTGTCAGAAAAGGCGTCGATACGATTGTTATAATCGATGATTCGATTGTACGAGGAACAACCCTCGAAAAGAGTATTTTGAAAATGCTCGACCGCCTCGAACCAAAAAAAATCGTCATTGTATCGTCGGCTCCACAAATACGTTTTCCTGACTGCTACGGTATTGATATGTCTAAAATGAAAGACTTTGTGGCCTTTCGGGCTACGCTTGAGCTATTAGATAAACAAAATATGGGTCATTTGGCCAAAAATGTTTATGATAAATGTGTGGTGGCGGTGGCAGACAAAACAGCCCACAATGAAAACTTTGTAAATGTGCTTTATAATACTTTTACACCCGAAGAAGTATCGGCACAGATTGCCAAAATAGTACGCCCCAAAGACCTCAAAGCCAAGCTGTCTATTATTTTTCAGACAGTCGAAAACCTACACAAAGCCTGCCCCAACCACAGCGGCGACTGGTATTTTACGGGCAACTACCCAACGCCAGGCGGCAACAGAGTAGTAAACAAAGCATACTTAAACTATTTTGAAGGAAAAACAGGGCGGGCGTATTAGAAACGAGATACCTCAATGCACCGACACTAATTCTAAACTTCGTTGGACTATTTCGCCCATAGTGCGGCACTTCAAAAAGTCTTTTTTGTTGTAATAAACCGCCAGCTCGGCTTTAAGTTGGTCTATGTGCTGCGGCAGCGATATGGTATCGGTTCGCATGATGCTCATCAAGTCTTCGATGCGGCCCCGCTCTACTCTGATGCGGCCAGCAATCAAGGCTCGCTCTTCGGTTTGGTATTGATGCACACTTTCAGACGACAGACATTTCATGCCCAACTCAATGAGTGCATTGTTTTGTTTGAAATACTGCGGCATATATACCGTCCGTTTACCTTCATAGCTTTGTTGGTCGAAGTCAATAGACCTAATGCGGTAATAAATTTCTTCAAAGTCTGGGGTAATATCGACCACAAAATTGCTGGAGTGCATATCGCCCAATAGCCTTACAAAACAGCGTTCGTTGAACTTCACAAACTCTTTGCAGAGCCGTATCGAGTTTTGGTTGGGAGCGTCCAAATAGTTTTTGATAAACATATCGCCTGGAATCCCTGCAATGTGTTCTTCGATGAGCGTGTCTCCACTGGTAAGGTAACTGATGCGATTGGGCGACAGAATATGCTCTAATTCGAGACCATAGATACGAGAAGCATCGGCGTTTTTGATATAAAAATAGTCGAAGTTATCATTGACTTTATTGACAATTCTGATACGAAACGGCTTGGAGTTGCCATAAGAACACAAATCGACACGATCTACATAAAGGTGGCTCATCACCGACATATCGCCGTCGGCTTTGAGGTCGGCATATATTGTTTTGAGCGAATGATATACCTCTTCGATGTCGCTCTGAGGATAAAAAACCGTTTCCCAAAACGTATCAGAGCCTTTTTTGTCGTAGAGCGGTATGGCGTTATCGTAGCGCAGCAAATACGGGTAATGTATCGGCATATCGACCTCACGATTGTAGCTAATAAGATAGTTGCGAAGCGCAGGGTTGATTTTGAAAGGTATTTTTTTTCGGGAAATGATAGCCATGGTTATAGTCGTTAATTGAGTGCAATGACTTAATCATTGACAAAGTGGTGTTATCCCCTCGCCAGTGTAAAAGGTCGCTGCGAGTCTAACTTTAAAAAAATAAACAAAAAGATAGTAAACCCCCAAAGCGACGAGCCGCCATAACTAAAAAATGGCAGCGGAATACCAATGACAGGCATAAAGCCGATGGTCATACCCAGATTGACCAAAAAATGAAAAAACAAAACCCCGGCCAGACAGTAGCCAAATACCCTCGCAAAACGTGTACGCTGCCGCTCGGCGAGTGTAACAATGCGTACAACAAGGCCCAGCAACAAGCAAATCAATAGTAGGCTACCCATAAAGCCCTGTTCTTCGCCAATAGTGCAAAAAATAAAATCAGTGTTTTGCTCTGGCACAAAGTCAAATTTGGTTTGCGTACCTTGCAAATATCCCTTACCCCACAACTGCCCCGTACCGATGGCTATCTTGGACTGTATGACGTTCCAGCCGGCTTTTCGAGGGTCGGCGTAGGGATCAATCAATACCAATATTCTCATTTTTTGGTGTTTTTCGAGTAAATTATTAAAAATAAAATCGGTACTACCTACATACAACGTCATCAGGCCAACTACACCAGCGACTTGCCGAAAGCTGCGTAGGTTTCGTTCATAATGAGGAATAAGAAACCGATAAACCAGCAACCCCACCACAACCAACCCAGCAATAACGTACAGCTTTGAAAAAAACAAGGTCAGTACAAAAAGAATGATTGACGACAGAAAGACGACTGGATATATTGGCGGGACACCCTCACGATATAACACAAACATAAAAGAAGCGAAGACGAGCATTACGCCCATTTCGTGCGAAATCAAAATCAAAACGGCAGGTAAAAGCACAATACCAGCTACCCAGAGCATGTCTTTAAATTTAGACAAATTGACGTTGGTACGGCTCAAATACCGAGCGAGCATGAGCGAAGTGCCGATTTTGGCAAATTCGGCAGGCTGCAACGAAAACCCCCCCAACTTAAACCAAGAGTGCGACCCCTTGATATTGGCACCAAAAAAAAGTACCGTAACCAACAAAGCGATACAAATCCAATAGACAACTTCGCCAAAAGTTTCCCAAAATCGGTAGTCAATCACTAAAATGGCAATAATTAAGAGCATCGAAGTACTAATAAACATAAGCTGCTTACCCGCACTGTTGGAGAGGTCGAATAGTTTTGTTGGGTTTTCGGGGTCGTAGATGGCCGCATAGATACTAAACAACCCCCACGTAACGCAGGCAACATAAATGACCACCGTGAGCCAGTCTAAGTTGTGTGCGATATGTTCGTTTTGACGAGCCATTGCTATAAATACTATTTGATTTTGAGTGATTTGATACTGTCTTTTTTTACTGAGTCAGCAGACCTTACTACGGCTTTTTGTGCGCCAATGGCCACTATCGGCTTTCGGCCTCTGATGGGTACAAACTGTAAATAGTTTTTGGCTATCCATTTTTGAGCATAAGCCTTGCGTTGTATTTCGCCTTTCAGGTATTTTTCGATGACTAACGAAGCAATCGGCCCAGCATGAAAACCACCATAGCCAGCGTCTTCCAAAAACACAGCTACCGCAATCTTGGGGTTATATTTTGGGGCAAAGGCCATAAAAATAGAGTGAGGATGTTTGGGGTTTTTGGTCTGCGATGTACCCGTTTTGCCGCACATCTGAATCCCTGGAATAATTGCCGAACGGTCGAATGTACCTCTGACAATGGCCATTTCCATACCATTGATTACTTCTTCAAAGTAGCTTTTGTTTACCTTGGTTTCGTGTCTTTCTTTAAATTGTGGCAATACCTCGCCTTGTTTGCCTATGCCAGTTACGATGTGTGGCGTAATGTACCAGCCTCGATTGGCGATGGTTGCCGTCAAGTTAGCGATTTTGAGTGGTGTAATTTGTAACTCTCCCTCACCAATGCCCATCGAAGCAAACTGCCCAAAACGCCATTGGTTTTTACCCCTAATTTTATCAAAATAGGCCGCATCGGGTAGTGTACCAATGGCTTCGTTGAACAAATCAATACCCAAACGGCCACTAAAACCAAAACGACCCATGTATCCTGCCCAGTTTTCGAGGCCAATACGAGACGATTTGAAAGTGTTACGCTCGCTGTTGTGGTATATCATTTTTTTGAATACATAATAAAAATAAGGATTGCACGACCACTGAATGGCACTATGAACACTCCCCGCTGGTGGGTGTGGGTGGCATTTCATTTTTACGCCTGCATGGCCAAAAGCCGCCCCAGGGCCAATTGCGCCATCTTGCATGGCAGCCAACGCCTGCACGGTCTTGAACGTTGAGCCTGGTCGGTAGTATGAGCTAATAGACTTGTCTAACATTATCTTGTAGGGGTCGGTAATGAGCCGACCGTAGTTTTTAGAAAAATTGGACGATGACAACAGTGAAGGGTCAAACGATGGTGCAGACGAAATAGCCAGCACCTGGCCTGTCGAAGGCTCGATGGCTACCACTGCACCCGCTTTTTGCTGCATGAGGCTATCCACCAACTCTTGTAGCGACAGGTCTATGCCCATATATAAATTTTGACCAGCCACAGCCATCGTGTCAGCCTTGCCGTCTTTCCAGCGGCCTTTGTCTATGCCTCTTACGTCTTGCATCACATAGCGCACACCTCGCTGGCCACGCAGTTGTTGTTCATAAAACCGCTCCAAACCAGTCTGCCCAACCATGTCGCCTTGCCTATAATAATCGTCCTCCTGTCGGTCGAGTTGTTTTTGTGAAATCTGGCTCACATATCCCAGTGCATGTGCCATAGACTTGGTGTTGTAACTTCTGACGGCATTTTTTTGATATTCAAAACCATCATAGTCCACCATTGCATCTTGAATTTGGGCAAAGGCTTCTTTACTCAAATCACCAATAAACAACGAAGGCTTAACTTTTGAGTAGATTTTTGCTCTTGTCATCAAGCTATCAAACATTGGCTTGTCGATTTTCAATAAACTACAAAAAGCAGCAGTATCAGTAATGTTTGTTTTTCGGGGCGTTACATAAATATCATAACTGGGAGTGTTATGAACTACCTGCTTGCCGCTTCGGTCATATATCAGGCCACGAAATGGAGTGTCAGTTATTTTTCTGATTGAATTGGTCGAAGTCTCATACGTTTTATCAAATACCTGCAAATACAACAACCGACCAAGATAAATCAAGCCCGTGAGTATAAAAAACCCATAAATAAAATACTTTCTGTTTTCTAACATTTCCCAATTAGTAACTATTTATTTACAGCAAAATTTCTCAAAAACTCTTCTCGGTCTGTGATCGCAATTTCAGACTGCCACTCATACTCCAAGCCTTTGGCAAGGCCGTGATTTGCTCCAAAATAATACAGCGATTTCATGGCGGCGATGGTCTGAGCCGAGTTGCCCATTATTTTGGCGGCCACTGCATCAACCGTTTTTTCTAAGTCCAACAAAGGCACAGATTTATTGACCAACCCAATGCGCTCGGCTTCTTTGCCCGATATGGCTTCGGTCGTAAATGATAGCTCCATGGCTTTCGATAGGCCCACTTTGTGTTGTAGTCGCTGTGTCATACCCCACTTGGGCGCAATACCCCATTTGGCGTGTGTATCACCAATTTTGGCTTCGTCGGCGGCATAAATCAAGTCAAAAGCCAACATAAATTCAGTCGCACCTGTATAACAAAACCCATTGACCATCGCAATCGTAACCTGTGGCATGGCTTGCAGTGTTTTGATAAAGTCGGCACCCATTTCCATCACTTCAAAGTTTGAAAACTGCCCCCCTTGTATGCTTTCGTTGAGTGCCTTTAAATCCACACCTGCCGACCACGCACGGCCTTCACCCGTCACAATCAGTACTTTGACCGAATCGTCGGCCGCAATTTTCTGGGTAGCATCAGTCAGTTCCGAAATCAAATTAGGACTTATAGCATTCAAAACCGATGGACGGCTGAGTGTAACACGGGCGATGCCGTTGGCTTGATTGACAATAATATCTTGATACATACCGATTTATGAATTTTTAAACAAAGCTAACATTTCTGCATGAACTTGTGGCAAAATACCTGCTGGAATTTCGTGGCCTACGCCCTCCAACCATACCATTCGAGCTTGAGCAATAAGCTGGGTATAAATTTGAGCATGAATCGGCGGTACTAATTTATCGCCAGTGCCGTGTAGTATCAGCGTAGGGGCTTTGATTTGCGGCAGTTCTTGAAGCCGAGAGCCAGAGGCTACAATGGCAGCATATTGCTGCAAACGGGCTTTGGGGTTTTGGCCTTTCCGAACGGTGATAGACCAAGTAAAAAGCTGCTCGAAATAGTCACGGTTGAAGGGGTATTTTGTGCCAGCCAGCGTTCGGTAAGTAGCTACATAGTTTTTGACTGTTGGCTCTTGGTCAATGAGTTTATTTTTTATTTTAAGATTTTTAAGAATAAACGGCATTACTGAAAACAAGATTTTTAGCCCTATTTTTTTGGTAGCTTTTGGATTGAGTACATAACCTGACGACATAATTGAGGTCAGACTCAGTACTCGTTCTGAATGACTAATAGCAATGCGCTGTGCTATCATGCCGCCCATTGATGCTCCCACAATGTGCGCTTGCCTGATGTTGAGCGAGTCCAATAGCCCAACGGCATCTTTGGCCATGTCTTCGAGGGTATATGGTTGGCGGCGTTGCCAGTCAGTTATCCAAGTCGAAAGCCCAATGTCTCGGTTGTCGAACCTAACGACATAGTAGCCAGCCGCTACCAATGGCTCAATAAAAGCCATCGACCACACAACACACTGGGCATCGAGCCCCATGATAAGCAACACCGCTGGGTTAGTAGCTTTGCCGAAGCCCTCATAATAAATCTCAATGCCATTGCTGGGTACTTTTGTTCCTTTTTGGTCGAACATAATAGTGGTTGGGTCTTTGTTATTCTTAAACTGTTTGATTATCAATATTTAAGCAAAAATTATTAGCAGTCAATCATACTTTTTTAACCGCCCTAATGCTATAGTTTTTGGTAAACTGCCAAAGTAGTGCTGGTGAAAATCGCTTTAAAATAGTACCTAATGTTTCCATAAATCCAGCAATAACTACTTCATGTTTGCCCGATTGTAGGGCGTTTACCATTTTTTGAGCGCAAACATCGGTGGCTATTCCTTTGGCTTGGTTTTCGTCCATGAGGCCATACGGCTGGCCATTTTTACCAATAGCACTATACGACAAATCAGTTTTGATATAGCCAGGGCAAGCGATGGTTACAGATATGTTATCTCGCCATACTTCGCCTCTTAGTCCATCAAAAAAACCATGTAGGGCGTGTTTTGAGGCGGCGTACATCGTTCGGTAGGCCGTGCCGAGTTTGCCACTTACGCTACTCGTTACCAAAAAAGCACCCGATTGCTGGGCAACCATAACAGGCAAAACCAGTTTTGTCAAAACTACTACACTCGTAAAGTTAGTATCCATCAGCCGTTGGGCATCTGCGCCAGTTGTTTCGCCAAAAAGCCCCCGTTGGCTCATGCCAGCGTTGTGAACCATAACATCGATTTGGCCAAAATGACTCATTACAATATCTACCTTCGACCGAAAACTGTCAAACTCTAACATATCCATCGGCAACACCAAAACAGAGTCCGAGGGTAGATTGAGCGATTGTTTTACTTGCGCCAATGCTTCGACACGCCTTGCCGAAAGCACTAATTTTGCACCTCTCTTAGCAAACTCATGCGCCAATGCCTCACCAATACCCGACGATGCGCCAGTTATCCAAACTACTTTGTTTTGTAATGATTGCATGGGTATTTTTTTGCTAATTTTGGTGGCTGTATAAAATCAATAGCCTTTTTTAGATATGTAAATATTAAAGGAAAACGTAAATGCTTTTGAGGGTGATAAGATTAGTATTTACAAATTTCGCAAATAATCACCAACTACCCACCAACCTCAACACTTTTTCAATATCTTCGGGAGTGTCTATGCAGTGGCTGTCGTATTTGGTAACGACACACTTGATTTTGAAGCCAGCTTCGAGCCAACGCAGTTGCTCGAGCGACTCCGCTTTTTCGAGCGATGACGGGGGTAGTTCAGTTAGTTTTTGCAAAACATCAGCCCGATACGCATACATACCTACGTGCCGATAGTACTGATGATATTCGTGCCAGTTGGCTTGTGGGGTATTTTTTAAGAAAGGAATCACTTGCCGACTAAAATACAGGGCTTCGTGTTGGTCGTTAAGTACAATTTTGACCTCGCCCATGTCCCACAACACATCAGAGTTATCGACGGCTATCATTTGTGTGGCCAGCTCAACGTTACCGTCGAGCATTGCACCCAACTCGTCTATTTGTGCAGGGTCAATAAATGGCTCATCGCCTTGAATATTGATTATATAGTCGTTTTGATGTAAGATATTTGATGTATGATGTATGATATTTTTTGGAAAACTTGACTGTATCATATATCCAACATCATACATCTTTTGGTACGCCTCCCAGCACCTATCTGTTCCGCTTGGGTGGTTTGAGT
>JAYWHT010000104.1:0-7921 GCA_043777595.1 Spirosomataceae bacterium | reverse complement strand
TACCTTTCCGCCTTCTTCTTTGTGCATGAGGCCGTGCCAGATGGCGTTTTCGACAAAAGGCTGAAGCAACAGTGGCGGAATCTGAACATAGCCCTGATCTATACTTGGCGCAACGCTGATGGTATAACTAAATTTATCTCTAAATCGCATCGCTTCCAGTTCTATGTACAGTCGCAGACTTTCGAGTTCGTTTTCGAGTGTAACTTTTTCAGAACGAGAGTTTTCTAAAACCAACCGTATGAGCCTCGAAAACTTAGAAAGATAATTCGATGCTTTGTCGATGTTATTTTGAGCGGTAAAAAGTTGAATTGAGTTTAGACAATTAAAAATAAAATGTGGGTTCATCTGCGCCCGTAGTGCTGTGATTTCGGTTTGGGCTATTTTTTGGTTGTATTCAGCCCCTTGTTGTTTAAATTGTAGTTTTTGGCGATATTGATTAACAAACACAAGAACCCCAACCACAAACAACAATAAAGACAGTACCGTCAGACTGTACCAAAGGCTTTTGGCTTGTTTTTGTAGTTTAAGTTGTTCGTTTAGCTGTCCAATTTTAAGTTGTTCTAAGTTATTGTTATAGATTTGTTTTTGTTTTAAATTTTCTAATGTCTTGGCTCTACTGGTATTGATTGCTTGTTCTTTGTCGAGTTTTTCTTGTAACAAAAACGATTTAAAATCCTGACTCTCAGACATACTTTTGTACTCTTTGAGTTGGAGGTCTTTTATTTGATTGTTTTTTTCTAATAATAGTTTTTGCCCTTCTATTTGCACTCGCTCAAAATCATACTTTGTAATTAGTTCGCCTATTTCTTTTACTTTTTTGGCATATTCCAACGAATCTTTGACTGACATATAAGTTTCTAAATGTGGCAATGCTTTTTCGTTATCGCCCAAACCTTTGTAAGAATCGTACAATAATTTATGTACGTTTTGGGTGATTGTCGAATATTTTTTAAATTTTCGTTGCGTAATATTTTGCAAAATCATTTCCCCTTTGCTGGCCGCTTTCTCGTATTCGAGGTTTTTTAGGTATATTTTGGCATACGTAAAATTGATAGTTTCGCCATAAGGTATTTTAAGTTTATCAAACAAATATTGTGCCTCTTCGGTATAAGTGGTAGCTTTTTGATATTGCCCGAGCTCAACGTAAGACTCTGCTATTGAGGCATATAAATAGGCAAGTCCTATGCCTTTATTAAATTTTTTTACCTCTTCGGCTGCCATTAAATAGGCTTTCAGACTAACTCCATAATTGTTTTTTCGTTGATTGGTCTCTGCAATGGCTATATACAAATTGTACAAATTTTGTGCTTTGGTATGTTCGGATATGGACGATTGTCTGATTTCGTTGATGAGTTTTTCGGTATAAGCCGTGGCATTGGGGCTGTCGGTTTTTGCATAAATGGAGCCTATCATTCGCTTGGCAAAAAAACGTTGCGTCTCTGTGATTTTTGGTATATCGAGTGTTTTGTTCAATATCTGAACAGCCCGCTGGTAGTCGGCACTAAATCGATCGGTGTATTCTGCTTCTTTGGTCATGCCCTCAATCAAGTAAAAACCATTGCCAATCTCTTTGGCTTTCTTAACAACCCTCTGCGACCACAACAACGAGCTATCACGCCGCTGCTTGGTTGTGGTATATAGATACAAATATGACAGATAGACCATTGTCTTGAGCCGAAGGGTGTCTCTGGTAATAGACTTGGGGTGGGCTTCAAGTTTACTAAGGTAGTTTTGATGCTCGCCAATAATAGAATCTACATATACTGGGCTATAACGCTTGTCCACGTTCATTTTTCGGGGACTAACCTGGGCTTTTGCACTTGTACAAATTATATGCACGAACACTATCATTAAGAAAACGAACAGCCGATGAAGTAGATAAATGGTAACGGTTTTTTTCATTGGTGCATATTTTTTTCTCTAATTTTCTGTCAAACAAAGGAATACTTTATCTACCCCAATATTATACAAAAAAACACTGCTACCCAACTACTTACCCGCCACCAGCCCGAAATAGTAGGTGAGCAACAGGTATAAGTAGGTAAAGCTCAATTACCAAAAATACCAATTCGTACATAAAATCTCTTACCGTTAAATCACTCCCCTACCAAAACCTGCTACTCACCTACTAAAATCTGCTACTGGCGGGTATTGAGTGGCGTGGTATTTAGATAAGCGATAGGTTTGAGGCCAATAACAAATGAACTGGGCTTGATGCAGTATTTGTAACAATGCGACTCTTGCCACAACCTTTTGTGATGTTCAAAAATATATAATACCCCATAACCCACAAATATCATGCAAACAGTATCTATTTCGATGCTATGGTTTGGCCGTTCGGCTTTTCGTTTCGATAGCGTGGTGAGGCTCGAAGCCGAGCAAAACTATACTTGGGTATATTTTACAGACGGTCGCAAAATACTGATGTCGCACACGCTGGCATATTATGAATCTTCGCTACCCAAGTATTTTAGCCGTATTCATCGCAGTCATTGTATCAATACCCATTTTATAAAATCAGTAGGTTGTAAGCAATGCTCAGAGATAGAACTCACCGACGGTAGCCGCCTGACAGTAGCCCGCAGACGTTGGCAAAGTGTCAAAGATGGTCTCGTAAACCAATAACTCGACTTGGGCGTAAACACACAGTTAGAAATACATTAGTAATTTTTGAACCAAAGTAATTATAGCCAAAGGCGGTGGCCTTGATACACCAATCAAATGAAAAAAATAAAACTCGTCCTCATTTTGGCCTTGAGTTGTAACCTACTTTGGGCGCAACAAAAAAAGCCTGCCGCTACTCGTTCCGTGCCTTATGTCGTTCCCAAAAAAGCACCTGCACCTCAACCAGCTCCAGCACCTCAACCAGCACCAGTGCAGGCCCTGCCTGCTCGCCCACCCGCCCAACAGCCCACAAGTGAGTATGATAGATACAACTCTCAACGGCAGACCGCTGCCAGTGAAAGGCGCAACGACAGTCCCGATATGGGTTCGGTTGTAAAAATAAACTTTATGCGGCTCATTATTAGAGGTCTTGATTTAGAATTTGAAAAAAGAATCATGCCCAAATCGTCTTTGATTTTGACAGCGGGCTACTACTTCGGTGGGCCTTTGCAAGGTGGCTACCGCTTAGGGCTTGACTATCGGCAATATTTGGGCCAGAGTCTTTCGCCCGCTGGGTTGTATGTATCGGGGGGGGCGGTAGGCAATTTTTTACCCATTACCGACAATGCCGTTGTTGGTAGAGCAACCGTACTGCTGCTCAATTTACGAGGGTTGGTAGGTTATCAGTTTCTGACAGGACATTTTGTGTTTGACATTGCCGCAGGTGGTAGCTATGCCTTTGTGAGTACCACCAAGGCCATTACCGACAAAGATGGAGGCGCACTGACGGTGGGTTTATTGCCAGCTTTCAAAATGTCGTTGGGTTATGCTTTTTAATTCTTAAATATTTATTAATCACTTTTTTTACTCTCTTAAAATCATGAAAAAATTACAACAAATTTTATTGCCGTTTTTATTAACGGTCATTATTGTGGGCTTCGATGCCTGCAAATCGGGCGAGGCCGTTGCACCTGCACCCATCGACCCCAAAGATGCCAAAGCATTGTCGAAGGTACTGATATTTAGTAGCGACACAAAACAAACCTCGGGTAGCTTGCCAGCAGCAGCAACGGCACCCAAATCGACTGTTACCAACAGCCCATCGTTGAGTGTTTCTACAACTGGCGGCACGGTATATATTCCTGTTGCTTATTCGGGCAATACACCCGTTGCATTTGCTTATATCCAAGTACAGGGTGCCGACACTTACTTTGTCATTCCAGTCAGTGGTGCTGGGAGCAATGGTCAGTTTGCTATTCCGATTACGCTACCGGCTATACTTCAAGGCGAGTTTGTCCTGCTTTTACAGTTAGTGGGGGCTACTGGCAACGTTGTTTTGTCAAAAACAGTAAACGTTCCTGTAAAGACAACAACACCCCTTGCCTGTGGCGATGGCTATGTAGATGGCAATGCGGGTATAACACTAACCGAACACGCCCTAAACGGCAAAAGCGGTAACGTATCGATTGACTACGAAACCTATGAAAAGCCAGACAGGATTGATGTTTTCTTGGACGGTAAATGGGTAGCTGGTACAGGTACTGCCATAGCACCACCGCCACCGCTCAGTACTTGTGCCAACCCAGGGGCGGGTTTTGTGGGCGCAAACGGCACTTTCAAGATTCCTGTAAGTGCATCAAGCAAAATAATTCAGGTATATGTATCTGGTTGTACGGGTAGCACCACTGGCTGGGACTATGATCTGAGTTGTCCTAAATAAAGATTTTTACTAGCTTTTGGAAAAGCCTCTCCGTGCCCTGTGTCTTCACAGGACATTGGTTAGGTCTGACTATGCGCCCCAGTGAGGACACAGACCACGGAAGAGAATAGATAACATAACCCTTTTTTCAAAATAATTTAAACCAACGTGGCGACGTAAACGCACAATACAATGAAACATTTATTTCAACTTCGTACAATGGTGGGTGCTGCTTTGCTGGTAGCCTTGGTATGGGCTTGCGCCAAAAAAGAGGAAGTAATACCCAAAAGCACCGAAAAAGTCATTTCGGTTTTTGCCTTCAACAGCCTTAGCCCTGTGGTAACAGGCTCAATAAGCGGCAACAGCATTACGGCCAGCGTACCCTTTGGCACAGACCTCAAACTGGCCCCCAGCATCACGACCTCGCTCAAAGCCACCGTTAGCCCAGCCTCTGGCACAGTGCAAGACTTCTCTAAGGCCGTAACCTACACCATAACAGCCGAAGATGCCACCACTGCCAGCTACACCGTAACCGTAACAGTAGGCACAGCACCCAAAAGCTCGGCCAAAGACATCACAGGTTTTGCCTTCAATGGCCTTAGCCCCGCCGTGCCTTGCGCCATTAGCGGCACAAACATTACGGCCACTTTGCCCGCTGGCACAGATGCCACCAAACTCGTGCCAACCATCACAACCTCGGCCAAAGCCACCGTTAGCCCTGCCACAGGTGCGGCACAAGATTTTTCAAAAGACGTAACCTATACCGTAACCGCCGAAGATGGTAGCACACAGGTTTATACTGCAAAGATTACCGCCCCACCAGCCCCAGTTGTTACTACCAAAGTAATTAAAAATAGTAACGACTTGACCGATGTTTTGGAGGATTTGGGCGATGATGTTGATTACTTGGTAACAGCCAATATCAGCATTTCTGGCACAAGAGTAGTTACAGTTAAGCCAGGCGTAAAAATTCAGTTTGAGGGTGGTGATGCTGGATTTTCACTTGGTGGCACAAGTGCTTTGAAAATGATAGGAACGGCTGCCAAACCTATAATTTTGGAGGGCAAAGTGGCTACGGCGGGGTCTTGGAACGGAATACGCTTAGATGCTGTAAATCTTGAAAATCAATGGGAATATGTAACAGTTCGTCATGCAGGTTCGCAGCAGAAAGCAGGTTTAAAAGTTGATAATTTTAGTCAGGAGAGGATTTCGCTAAAAAATTGTACGTTTTCTGATAACGATGGATATGGAATTGACAACAATTTTTACTCTGGAAACGCTATCTATACTGCTTTTTCAAACAATACCTTTACCAATAACTCGAAATCAGCGTTACGCATAAGTTCTCGCCAGATGGGGGTTCTTGATGCTGGTAGTAGCTACCTGAACAACGGACAAAAGTACATTGAAGTTATTCACAAATCTACTATTGAAGATGACATCATAATCAAAAAAATAGGCGTTCCATTTAGAATATCAGGCACTATAAGAACTAAACAACTTATTACAGTAAATGCAGGTGTTATTTTGGAGTTTGTTGCCGATGCAGGGTTATTATGTGATTATGGTGATAAAAACTCTGGACTCATAGCAAACGGTACAGCAACCGAACCAGTTAAGTTCGTTGGCTATATTGCTAATTCAAAGGGCTTATGGAGGGGGATTGAATTACGAAGTGGAAATGTGGAAACCAAACTTACTTATTGCACCATAGATGGGGCTGGTTCTGAAAATCTGGGCTGTCCAGCCGAAAAAATGGCAGTTATGTTCGGTAGCAGTTGTAGCGATACGGGTAGAGGAACGCTAAGTAACTGTACTATTTCTAATAGTGGAGGTTACGGAGTTGGCTATCGTTTGACTGATTCTGTAACTCTCAAAGACAACACTTTTAAGGACAATACGAAGGCTGATGTTTACAATTTTAAGTAGTTTTTTAAGATAAAACCGTGGTTTATAAAGATATAGGCCACGGTTTAACCAATCAAATTTTCCCGTGCTGTCGGGTGTTTCCACCCGATAGTTGTGGTAAAACGATTTCTGCCTTTGTTGGTGTTTTCACCAACAAGCTACCGTCCGAGTTTCCCGTGCTGTCGGGTGTTTCCACCCGATAGTTGTGGTAAAACGATTTCTGCCTTTGTTGGTGTTTTCACTAACAAGCTACCGTCTGAGTTATTGCAGGGGCGCCTGTGCGGCAAAACATCAATAAAGGCGCAAATACAACAAAAAGATGGGCAAAAGTTTACTAATAATGGCCTTTACAAGAAATTATCAAAATCCGTTCAGCATCGACTCTATAAATCAGGCGATGTTCATCAGTAACCCTTCGAGACCAATAGCCCTTAAAATCGTATTTAAGAGGCTCTGGTTTGCCAACACCCCGAAAAGGGTCTCGACTGATGGCTTCAATTAGTGAGCGGATTCTAATAAATATTTGAGTATTTTCGGAAGCCCAGTTGGAGTACTCATTAAAGGCTGTTTTTGAGAAGGCTATCAGATAACTCATCGAATTGCTGTTGATTAAAATATACAATATCATTGTTGGAAACCTCCAATAGTGACTTATAAAGTTGCTCACGTGAGGGCTGATGCCCAACTGAGTAATCGGTTTCATCTATTGCTGATTCGATAGTTACTTTAATTCGGCGATTTTTAAATAGGTTTTTGATAGCCCTAACAAAAGAAGCATCAATCTCGCTGACATCTATTTCAAATGTTGTTGTCATAATTTCTAATTTTTTTACAAACATAACCCTTTTTTCAAAACAATTTAAACCAACGTGGCGACGTAAACGCACAAAACAATGAAAAAGTTGCCGTGCTGTCGGGTGTTTCCACCCGACAGTAGTGGAACTGAGGTTATACTTTTTGAATCTGGCTTTGGATAGTAGCCATAATCTCGCTCATCGCAATATCATAGCTTTGCCGTGCTGTTGGGTGTTTCCACCCGACAGTAGTTGCCGTGCTGTTGGGTGTTTCCACCTGACAGTGGTGGAACTGAGGTTATACTTTTTGAATCTGGCTTTGGATAGTAGCCATAATGTCAGTCATCGCAATATCATAGCTTTGCCGTGCTGTCGGGTGTTTCCACCCAACAGTGGTGGAACTGAGGTTATACTTTTTTTGCCGCCCTTGTTGGTGTTTTCACCAACAAGCTACCGTCCGAGTTGTTGCAGGGTCGCTTGTGCGGTAAAAACACTAACAAAGGCGCAAACATAAATCAAGTCGGGTTCTATGGCGGCAAAGTAGGCGGGCTTAATAACATTACGAGAAACCAAATCAACGGAGATTTGGAGGTGGGTTTCTAATTTTTTGGCCAAGTCAAAAAACGCAAATCCGATGGGTTGGTTGAGTTCTACCAATATATCAACATCGCTCAAAGTCGTGTTTCGTTGCGAGCCACCGACCCAAAAATAGCCATACGCTCAATAGAGTATCGTTTGGCTAATAAAGGTTTAGTGGCCACTAACTGATTTGTGATATACTTGGATTGTAGCATTGGTAATCATTTTTTTTTATAAATATAACGGATTGTGCTAATTAAAAGATAAAGTTTTTGACCTGTAAAATGGGCATTTCGGCAATAAAATTTAAAAATATTGCGAATGTTAAAGCTGTTAT
>JAYWHT010000103.1:0-2367 GCA_043777595.1 Spirosomataceae bacterium | reverse complement strand
CTGCAACAGAGAAACCCGATTTTTTAGTACAAACATCTATATCGCTCCGAACGAATGGAACACTAAAAAAATGGAAATCAGAAACCACATACTCAACAGTAAGGCCATGCAGTTTATGAATGGTTACCATAGTTTTGAAATCAAGCAGCGGGACAAAACTGGTACGTTTAGCCTTGCCGATTTTGATTTGTTTACAACCCCAACACCTACTCCCACAGCAGCACTACCACGGCAAACGTTCACCGATTTTTATAAAACAGAACTTGGCAGAGAGCGGCTATCGGCTCAACCCTCGTGGCGTATGCGGAGGCGTTCGTTAGAGCTCATCACAGAGTTCCAGCCTGTTATCGAATTGGCCGAAATAGACTTTAAATTAGTCGGAAATTTGGAGTTCTTCCTAGAATCTAAAAAGCTACACACCAACACCATAGGCAAACACCTGAGACGGTATATTATTTTGGCCGTAAAAATGAAAGTATTGCCCACCGAACAAAACCCGTTTGGAGAGTATAAAATCAAAAGCGTACCGACCAAAAAACAGTTTTTAGAATCGGAGGAGTTGGCTCGTTTTGAAATGTTGACTTTTGAGCCGACCGAAAAACTGATGGAAAAAATACGAGATGCATTTTTGTTTAGCTGCTACACTTCATTGCGGATTAGCGATGTGCTGAAAATAAAATCTACCGATTTTCAAGAAGTCAATCTTGGTTTGAAACAGAACTACCAAGCAAACAAAACTGAAAAGTTTGGAATCAAACACTTAGATATACTTTTTGATGGCAAGCCCCAGACCATTGCCCGAAAATATATGCCAGAAAAGGCCGATATAACGATGTTTAAGGGCATAACCAACCCCAAGGCCAACAAAGCCCTTAAACTATTGGCCAAACGTGCCAATATAGACAAAGCACTATGCTACAAAGACTCCCGAAACACCTTTGGTTGTGAATTAGTACAAAGGGCGAGTATCGTCTTGCTAAAAGACGAAATGCAACACAGTAGCGTAAAAACCACAATGCAATATTTGACACTCTCACAAAAAGGTAAAGAAGACCAATTAAGAGCAATACAATGGTAAAAAAGCAAATCATAGCGCAACCGAAACGGACTTATCAAAAACATAAGACGGAGTACAAAATAGCTGTTGAGCATAAATTAAAGGCGAATAACTCCATACTTAGTGGTATTTCTTACTCCATTTATGTAGAAGTTCGAGTAAAGAAACAGATGAATTTTTTTAGAAGTGCGTTAAAAATTTCGTCAGAGAGTAGTGCTGTATTGGAAAAACTAATGAAAGACAGACATTTTAAAAAAATTCTGGACTGTGAACAAAGGCATATTTACAATTCAATCAAGAATTATTTTGATAAATTTGATAATAACAATGGAACAGTGGACAACGAGCCATTACTTAAAAATTGGCTTGCTGAATGGAATAATGGAACAAGTGCGGACAAAATTATAGATGAATATGGTAAAAATTACATCAAAAAACTGTTGCCAAAAAACGACGTAGTTCATAAAGGTATTGAAGGATTGTTAGATGGCATAGAGTCTTGTATATCTTTTGCCAAAGTCATGCTGGGGCTACAACACTCTGAATATGGCAAATTTAATGATGCCATAGCCAAAGTAACGGGTGTCTTTCTTTTTACACATACGTTCAATAATATTCATTTGGGATTACCACTAATAGGAGCGACCAATTTACCAATGATTGTAGAAATTTACAGATATACACATAGTTGGCTAAAAACTGATATATCAAGTTCCAAAATAGACGAAGTATTTAAGGATTTAAGAAAATATGTGTAAATAAATACACTTAATTATAAAAAGATAGAACTCACTTGTTTACAATTAAAACTTTTATACCTTTGCATGGTAGGTAATAACACCTATCTCTAAAAATGGTATATATGCAAAAAACAAATGCTCCCATCACCCTCGAAAGCATAGCCGCAGACGTGGCTGCCATCAAAAACTTCTTGTCTGGAAAACCGCCCTCGTTGGCCGACGATTTTATCACCCCCAAAGATTTTTGCGAACAATTAAAAATCAGCCGCTCCAAGTTCGAGTATATGCGGAGACAGGGTATTCTAAAAACTTTCTGCCCATTTCCCAAAACTTGACACGTGTATCTTCGCAGGTCAGAGATAAGCCAATACCTTACTAACGTACAATAAAATACGTTAGAATTTACTACGACTAATAATCTTATTATCAATTATTTATAACCATCACGCACAAAAAGCGTATAAGGCTTTTTTGTGCCAAAAAAACCAAAAAACAATGGACACACTAACACCAACCAACGGGCATCACACGGCCACCATTACCAATTTTTTACAGAGCATTTCAGTCAAA
>JAYWHT010000102.1:0-30547 GCA_043777595.1 Spirosomataceae bacterium | reverse complement strand
CCAAAATTTATAAAAACCGTCAAGGGCAGTTGGACGAAAAATTAGATTTGGGAAGTCTGCCCAGCGGCTCGTATATTTTTGGTTTACAAACAACACAGACTGGCAAGCCTCAAAGGCGATTTAGTAAAAAGGTGCTGGTGGTGAGGTAATAGATTAGTTTTATATCAATCAAAAAAGTCCCTTGTTACAGTTGTGGCGAGGGATTTTTTTGATTAGTTTTGTGAAAAGTACTAACATTATAGTCATCATTCTATATGCCCCAATATGATTTTTTAGTGATAGGCTCAGGCATTGCTGGCCTTAGCTATGCCACCAAGTTGGCACGACATTTTGAACAACAAAAACAAACGGTCTCAATCGCCGTCATTACCAAAGTACAGGCCGACGAAACCAACACCAAATACGCACAAGGCGGTATTGCAGCCGTTTGGACAGCCGAAGACTCGTTTGAAAAACACATTGACGATACGATGGTAGCTGGCGGACAGATGAGCAAGCGTAATATTGTCGAAATCGTAGTCAGAGAAGCTCCCGAGCGCATCGAAGAACTTATTAACTACGGTACTCGGTTTGACAAAGAAGCCGATGGAGACTACGATTTGGCCAAAGAAGGTGGACACTCAGACCATCGAATATTACACTTCAAAGATACGACAGGGGCCGAAATCGAACGAGCTTTGTTAGACGAAGTAAAACGCCACCCAAATATCGAAATTTTCACGCACTATTTTGCAGTAGATCTAATAACGCAGCATCATTTGGGCGAAACCGTCTATCGGCATCGAGACGATATTCGGTGTTTTGGGGCATATATTTTGAACACAAAAACAGGTCAAGTTGAGAAGTTTTTGGCCAAAACTACCATGCTCGCCACAGGGGGCATTGGTAATATTTACCAAAATACGACTAACCCCCGAATCGCTACTGGCGATGGCATAGCGATGGCTTACCGTGCCAAAGGCGTGTGCGACAATATGGAGTTTATTCAGTTTCACCCAACGGCATTGTACCAACCGGGCAAAAAACCAAACTTTTTAATTTCGGAAGCAGTACGAGGTTTTGGAGGAATATTACGCAACAAAAAAGGCGAAACGTTTATGGAGCATTACGACAGCCGCCTGTCGCTCGCTCCCCGAGACATTGTGGCTCGGTCTATTGACTCTGAAATGAAAAAATATGGCGACGAACACGTCTGCATTGACGTTACGCATTGCGACTACGATAAATTTATTGACCATTTTCCAAATATCACCAAATATTGTGCTGACAATCTGGGACTTGACATTCGCAAAGACTATATTCCTGTTGTGCCAGCGCAGCACTATATGTGTGGTGGTGTGAAGGTAAATGAATGGGGGCAAACTAATATTTTTCAGTTGTATGCCACAGGCGAGTGTGCTTGTACGGGTTTGCACGGAGCCAACAGACTGGCCTCAAACTCATTGCTTGAAGCTATTGTTTTTGCTGATAGGGCTTTTCGGAAAACCATTGAGCATTTGGGCGAAGCACACATACCCCAAAACGTACCCGAGTGGAATGACGAAGGCACAACTCACCCCGAAGAGGTAATATTATTGACCGAAATGGCCAAAGAGTTGGAGGCTATTATGTCCAATTATGTAGGAATAGTACGGACAAACCGACGACTAAAACGAGCGCATGACCGTTTGGAACTGATTTACCAAGAACATGAAGCACTCTACAAAGAATCGAAAGTGTCTGTGCCAATTATGGAACTACGAAATATGATAAATTGCTCGTATTTAATCCTAAAAATGGCCATGGCTCGGCGAGAAAACGTAGGATTACATTTTAATTTGGACAATCAGCAGTAAGTTCAATAAAGTTTGGTTAATTTTGTATTGGGTTAGTTTAATTAGAACTTAACTAACCGTCACACCGAATCCATAATTCATAATTTATAAAATGGCCCTATTTGATTTTTTAACAACAGAGATAGCAATTGACTTAGGCACAGCCAATACGCTTATTATACATAAAGACAAAGTAGTAGTAGATGAACCGTCTATTGTTGCTATCGATAAAAACACTGGCAAAGTGCTGGCAATAGGCCATAAGGCAATGCAAATGCACGAAAAAACAAACGATAACATCAAGACAATCAGGCCATTGAAAGATGGGGTGATTGCTGACTTTACAGCCGCCGAACTCATGATTCGTGGTATGATAAAGATGATTGATACTGGTAGTCGTTTCTTTACGCCCTCACATCGCATGGTTATTTGTATTCCGTCGGGCATTACTGAAGTCGAAAAACGTGCCGTCAAAGACTCTGCCGAACACGCAGGAGCAAAAGAGGTATATATGGTACATGAGCCTATCGCTGCCGCCATAGGCATTGGCATAGACATAACCCAGCCCAATGGCACGATGATTGTGGATATTGGTGGCGGAACGACCGAAATCGCCGTTATTGCCCTCTCAGGTATTGTTTGTGAGCAGTCGGTCAGAATAGCGGGCGATATTTTTACGAGAGACATCGTGGACTATATGCGCCGTGAACATAACTTATTGATTGGCGAACGATCGGCAGAGCAAATCAAAATCGAAGTAGGTGCAGCCTTGCCAGAACTCGAAAACCCACCCGCAGACTTTGAAATTCGTGGACGGGACTTGATGACGGGTATTCCAAAAGAAGTAAAGGTAACATACAGCGAAATAGCGTATGCGCTCGACAAATCAATTTCAAAAATAGAAGAGGCAATCATGAAAGCCCTCGAAATATCGCCCCCAGAGCTATCGGCCGACATTTATACAAACGGTATTCATCTTACAGGCGGCGGCGCACTCCTACACGGCTTAGACAAACGTATTGCCGCCAAAACAAAGCTACCTGTGCACATTGCCAATGAGCCACTCAAAGCAGTGGTACGAGGCACAGGCGAAATCTTGAAAAACTTGGAGCGATACAAATCAGTACTTATTCAGTAAAAGTGATAAGTGATAAGTGATGAGCGATGAGTGATAGGCGGGGCCAAGCCAGAGATAATATCACTCATCACTCATCATTCATAACTCATAACTTATTCCCATGCTCGAACTCGTTAAATTTGTTTCTCATTACCGCCATTTTATATTCTTTGTGCTACTCGAAGCACTGAGCGTTGGGCTTATTGTCAATAATAACAATTATTGGGGAGTCGAGTATTTTAATACTGCCAACGCCCTCACTGCCAAAGCCATAGGCGTTTCTAACTCTGTGAAAGAATATGCCAATTTGAGAGATATAAATCTAAAATTGGCCGAAGAAAATCGGTTACTCAACCAACGACTGACACAATTACAACAGAAGCTACCTGCCCAAGCCCCCGTTAATTATGGAGTCGATTCTGCTTTTTTTGCTCGCTTTAAGTTTGTTGCTATTGCCAAAGTAATCGAAAACACAACCAACCAGACCAACAACTACATAACGATAGACAAGGGACTGGCCGATGGAGTGCGGGTAGGTATGGGTGTTGTTACACCAACAGGTGTAGTAGGTAAAGTCAAAATTTGTAACGACAATTATTCGGTCATTACGTCAGTGCTACACTCGCAGTCTATGATTTCGGCACAACTTACCCGCAGCAAAGAAATTGGCTCAGCCAAATGGGAAGGGACTGACCCGTCAATGTTACAACTTAACGATGTGTCGAGGTACAAAAAAGTAACCAAAGGCGATACCGTACTCACGTCTGAGTACAACTCAGTTTTTCCGCCGGGTGTTTTGGTTGGTTATGTTCAAAAAGTTACTATTGGTACCAATCAAGCAGATTTCGATATTCAGATTAAGCTCGCTACCGATTTTACCAAATTGTCGTTTGTGTTTTTGGTGGACAATAATTTATTAAAAAGCCAAGAAAGTCTCCAAAAAAGTATCGAAAAAAATAAAAATGAACCCAAAAGAGATAATTAGAGGCATCGTCATCTGGCTGTTCTATGTCTTACTACACGTTTTTGTAACAAGGTATTTGGTGCTTTTTGACTATGCTTTTTGTTTTTTTTATGTTGGGGCTATTTTGTTTATGCCCTACGATACTAACCAGACAGCTCTACTCTGTATTGCTTTTTTGACAGGCTTAATCATAGACTCTTTCGGCAATACACTCGGCGTACATACTGCCTCCCTTGTGCTGCTGGCGTACATTCGGCCACTTATTATACAAAATCAACTCGAGCAAATTATTACCGAAACTCGCACACACATCTCGCTACAAAATCTGGGCTTTGCCAATTTTATTAAATATGTGGCAATATTGGTACTAATTCACCACACTGTTCTGCTACTTATTGGTGCTGGCACGCTTAGTATGCTTCCGATTACAATACTCAAAATTGTTTGTAGCATGGTCTTTACGACTTTTACACTTACGCTCTCGCAGATTTTTGTGCGATAGGTGCTAATTAAGTACTTATTCAAAACTAATACGGTGTTTTAATTTCGATAACTTACTGATTAACAGCATTGTATTTAACTCACGACACCATACTACATACTCACGACTACTTAAAAAGAAAGATTAGATAAACGGTCTGGTTTTCAATATTTTTGACCTTATCGTTTTGTCGTGTATTACTTTTGTTTGTTTTTTAAGTAATTATCAACAGCCTGCTTGGTTGTTAGCCAGTTCCTGCCCTCTTTGTGAGCATCAATTTTACCTTGCCGTGCCAATAAACTAAGGTATTCTTGACTGTACCCAAGTGAGTATTGTTGTGTCAGTGATGCAATACTTACATAATCGTCCGATTCGTGAGGCATTGCATCAAGATAAATATTCAGCGACCTCTCAAGGGCTTGGCACATCATTAAGCAAAGTTTGTAGTAGCTACCTTTATTGGCTTGATTTAGAGCATCGTAGTATTTTTTTCGGTCGTTTTTTAAAATAATGGCTACTGGAAAACCACTTCGTAGCAGCAGCAAGTTCATGGCCAAACGTGCTATACGGCCATTGCCATCAAAAAATGGGTGAATCCAAACTAATCTATGATGAAAAATAGTGGCAAGTAAAACGTCGTTCAATCGACCTAAGTTGCTGTTTATAAAATCAATAAGTTCATCTAATAAATCGGAAACTTTATTGGCATTGGGTGGTGTAAAGTTAGCCCCCGCAATACGCACACCACCGTTGCGAAGGCGGCCAGCAAAGTCATCTTCTATATTTTGTAATACCAATCGGTGCAACGATAGTAGGTCAATGGCTCGTAGGGTATGATCGTTTTTTAATAGTTCGTATAAATAATTGATAGCTTTTTGATGATTATATACCTCAAAGTGTTCTCTCAACGATTTGCGGTTTATAGTTATGCCATCTTGTAAAACCATTTGGGTTTCTCTCAAACTTAGCGTATTGCCTTCAATACCATTGCTGTTGTATGTCCAGTCAATACTTAAATTTTCTCGTATTTTTTCTAACACACTTGCTGGTAGTGGTCTATTAGACTGAATTAAGGCTTTTTTTTGATATATTCTTTCAAAATTAAGTCGCAGTTTGTCGATGTCGGTTATATTTGTTTTCCATTCCATGACACAAATCTAAAAAAATATCGGATATTATCAAAAAACATCTTATCCGATATTCTGCCAATATGGCTACTAAATAACGTTGGAGTAAATTTTGTGGGTATATGTTTTTTGTATATTTACCAATAAACCGTACATTTACGGTCGCTATACCAGCCAATATGTCAGACGAAATCGAAGAAACTTCTCTACCCGAAATAGCGGCCTACGATGAGACCGAAAAACACGATATTTTCAATCGTGAGTTTATGCCGCACATCAACTCAATGTATAACTTTGCGTTCAGGCTTACTATGGACGAAGATGATGCAAATGACCTCGTTCAGGATACATACCTAAAAGCGTTTCGGTTTATTGCCTCGTTTGAGAGAGGTACAAATGCCAAAGCGTGGTTGTTCAGAATCTTAAAAAATAGCTTCATTAACGACTACCGTAAGCGCAGCAAAGAACCCGCAAAAGTTGATTATCAAGAAGTTGAGACAACCTACAACTCTGATGACGGCTTCGATACACAGGCTACGTCCGACCTTAGAACAGAATCTGTACAAGACCTCATCGGCGACGAAGTAGCCAATGCCCTCAACTCACTACCTGTCGATTTTAGAACGGTCATTATATTGTGCGACATCGAAGGGTTTACTTACGAAGAAATGGCTAAAATATTAGACATTCCCATTGGTACTGTACGCTCACGGTTGCACCGAGCCAGAAATTTATTAAAAGATAAACTCAGAAATTATGCGCTTTCGATGGGATATAAAACCGACGATTGAACTTTTTTGGTCGGAAAAACATTAAAATACTAACAACTGAAAAAAGAAACCTAACAATGAATGTAGCACTAGAAACATCGGTGATTGCGGCTAAGACCCAATGCGAACATCATGCGGAGTGTATGAAAGCAATTCAAGCTATTCTGGACGGGGAAGCGACAGATGACCAGAAAAACCATTTTAGGCAAAATATAGACAAATGTATGCCCTGCATAGAGCTATACCGCCTCGAGAAGTGTGTCAAGGAGTCGCTACAAAATAAAATCGAAAAAGTTTCTTGCCCCAAAAATCTCATCGAGGCCATCTGGTCTAAATTAGGCATGATAGCTTAGATGTCTATAAAATTTGAGCCATGCACCACCAAAGACTCATACTAAGTAGCCCACTCCTCGAAATAATGATAAGCAGGCTCTGCCAGCAACTTATCGAAAACCACCAAGATTTTAGTAATTCGGTCATCATGGGTTTGCAGCCCCGAGGCATTCATTTTGCCGAACGAGTAACACAAGAACTCAAAAGTCTCGGCCACGTCATTCCGCTTGGTTACTTAGATGCTACATTCCACCGAGACGACTTTCGTCTGCGCCCGCTCCGTGCCAATGCTACCAAAATAGATTTTGTGATAGAAAACAAAAACGTAATACTCATAGACGACGTACTGGCTACTGGCCGTATGGTACGTGCGGCCATTGATGCCATGCAAGCCTTTGGCCGCCCTCGCAAAATAGAACTCATGGTACTCATCGACAGACAATATAACCGTGAAATACCCATCGAACCAAACTATACTGGCATGAAAGTCAATACATTGGATACGCAGCGAGTGTTGGTCGAATTGACCGAACAAGGCTATGAAGCCAATAAAATTTGGCTTGTAGATTAGTAATAAATATGAACATTCAAGAAAAAATAAAAGTACTTTCGGCTCAATTTACTGCCAATACTGTGGCCAACAGGCGGTACTTGCATACAAATCCAGAGTTGTCGTTCCGTGAGTTTAAAACTGCCAAATTTATAGCCAACGAACTCCGTGCCATAGGTCTAACGCCACAAGAAGGCGTAGCCAATACGGGCGTTGTGGCACTTATCGAAGGCAGAAACCCTACTTCAAAAGTAGTTGGTCTCAGGGCCGATATTGACGCGCTACCAATCCTCGAAGCCAATGAAGTAAGTTATAAATCTCAGAGTCAAGGCATCATGCACGCCTGTGGACACGATGCCCATACGGCTTCGTTGCTGTCGGTAGCTCGAATATTGAACGAAATAAAAACAGATTTTGATGGAACTGTAAAATTGGTGTTTCAACCAGCCGAAGAAAAAGCACCAGGTGGGGCATCGCTGATGATTGCCGAGGGCGTGCTTCAAAACCCCAGCGTAACCTCGATGCTTGGCCAGCACGTTGCACCCAATATCGCTGTTGGTAAAATCGGCTTTCGTGAAGGTATGTATATGGCCAGTACCGACGAGTTGTTTTTGACCGTCAGAGGTAAAGGTGGCCATGGTGCCATGCCCGACACTCTGATAGACCCCGTGTTGATAGCCTCCCATATCATTGTTAGTTTGCAGCAAATCATTAGCCGCAACCGCAAACCAACCAATCCATCGGTGCTGTCTTTTGGTCGGTTTATTGCCAATGGCGTTACCAATGTCATTCCCAACGAAGTTACGATTGAGGGTACGTGGCGGTGTATGGACGAAGAATGGCGGGCGGACGGCCTGAAAAAAATGAAGAAAATGGCCGAAGGCATTGCCGAAGCCATGGGCGGAAGTTGTGATTTTGAAATCGTAAAAGGCTACCCCTTCCTAAAAAATAACCCCGAACTTACTCGCCGCTCCAAAGCCGCAGCGCAGGCTTATATGGGCGAAGCCAACGTCATAGACTTAGATTTGTGGCTGGCTGGCGAAGACTTTGCGTTTTATTCGCAAGTAGTGGACTCGTGTTTTTATAGATTGGGTACTCGCAACGAAGCCCGTGGCATAGTGTCAGGCGTACATACTCCGACATTTGATATTGACGAGCAAGCTCTCGAAATTGGCCCTGGACTAATGGCGTGGCTGGCTTTGGAAGAGTTGAAGATAATTTAATATCCTCACAATTTTACCGTATATACCTGTTTATCAAGTGGTTTATTGAGTAAATCTAATAGGTTAGGTAATGTTAGTTTCAAGTTCGGAAGTACATTTTTATGCACATCAACCACAATAATAGCATGCACCTCGGCATCAAAACAAAATTTAAACCGAACGTCAATATTTTCGTCAAGCAGCAGCTTCATAATGGATAGAAAAAGTATTTAATAAATTGGCTGCTAAGTCAATTACAGCCTGTGCCTGCTATCTGCTGACTGTTGGGTAGCCCTCTAAAAAATCATTTATTGAACTAATTTCTAAATAGTCAAAAAACGTACTGATGGCCACTCTTATACCTCTAAACACAGGCTTTCCAGCCAATATTTCGGCATTGGTTTCGATTATGTCTTGTATTACTGTCATGTTCTTTATATTATAATAAACAAACATAGCTTTTTATTAGACCTAAATACCAATCTATTCAAAAGGCAAGAATTCAAACAGATAAAAAGTAAACATTTTAGAAAGTTAGCAAACAAAACATCTAAAAATAGCAGTAAACTACTACATACTGTTCGCTATTTTATCTAAATTTAGAAATTTTACCCAAATTCTGTCTATAAATTTACCGTTTATTAGCTATTAAGTCTTAATTTTGCGGTATAATTCACAATTTATAATTTACAAATAATACTTATTGTATGTCCACTGCAACAAAAGCGTACTCACCGTACAAAGTTAAAGACATTCTGTTGGCCGATTGGGGTCGCAAAGAAATTCGTTTGGCCGAGGCCGAAATGCCAGGTCTAATGGCCATTCGTACAGAATATGGCCCGTCTAAGCCACTTGCAGGCGCACGTGTAGCAGGCTGTTTGCACATGACAATCCAGACTGCCGTTTTGATAGAGACATTGGTAGAGCTGGGTGCAGAAGTAACTTGGTCATCGTGCAATATTTTTTCGACACAAGACCACGCCGCTGCCGCCATCGCTGCCGCAGGTATTCAGGTATATGCCTGGAAAGGTATGAACGAAGAAGAATTTGACTGGTGTATTGAGCAAACATTGTTCTTTGGTGAGTCGCAACAACAACTCAATATGATTTTGGACGATGGTGGCGACCTGACTAACATGGTTTTTGACAAATATCCAGAGTTAATCTCGGGCATCAAAGGCTTGTCGGAAGAAACCACTACTGGCGTACACCGCTTGTACGAGCGCATGAAAAATGGCACATTGTACCTACCGTCAATAAACGTAAATGACTCTGTAACAAAATCTAAGTTTGACAATAAATATGGTTGCAAAGAATCATTGGTGGACGCTATCCGCCGTGGTACTGACTTAATGTTGGCTGGTAAGGTAGCCGTTGTAGCAGGTTATGGCGATGTAGGCAAAGGCTCGGCTGAGTCGTTGCGTGGTGCTGGTTGCCGTGTATTAGTAACGGAGGTAGATCCAATATGTGCCTTGCAAGCAGCCATGGACGGCTATGAAGTAATAACAATGGACGAAGCCGCCTTGCGTGCCAATATTTTTGTAACTGCCACTGGCAACCTACGCATCATTACTGAGCAGCACTTCCGCGCTATGAGAGACAAAGCCGTTGTGTGTAACATTGGCCACTTCGATAACGAAATCGATATGGCTTGGTTGAATGGCAACTATGGCGATACCAAAATGCAAATCAAGCCGCAAGTAGATTTATATACCATTGACGGTAAAGAAATTATCGTTTTGGCCGAAGGCCGCCTGGTAAACTTAGGCTGCGCCATGGGTCACCCATCGTTCGTGATGTCGTGTTCGTTCTCAAACCAGATATTAGCCCAGCTTGAGTTATGGAACAACATTGAGAAGTACGAAAACAAAGTATATGTATTGCCTAAGCACTTAGACGAAAAAGTGGCTGTGTTTCACTTGGCACACGTGGGCGCAAAGCTCGAAAAACTACGCCCAGACCAAGCCGAATACATTGGTGTAGGTCAAGAGGGGCCGTTCAAGTCAGAGATGTATCGGTATTAGTCTGACATTGAGCCATTATTTATTACAAACGACAAGAGCAACTTCATACGAAGTTGCTCTTGTCGTTTGTAGCCCTCTGAAGTAGTACTACTTGTTTGTCGATTTGACATATACTTTTGTAGTGGTGTAGGTTGTTTTAAACTGAAACTTTCATACCCTTGTAATTTTACGGTTTTTGGTTCAGATTAGTACCTTAATAAATCTGATGATTGTTGGTATAGCCCCAAACACCGATGGGAGGTTCTTACTCAAAATATCTAATTTTTGTACAATCTCGGCAGTATCATGAGATAAACTCGGTGTACATCAAGTCTGCTCCGCCATCTTTATAAATAACTTTAAATGGTAGGCTGCTTATGTCTTCTATGGGGGTAGGCAACAACGGAAACCCACCCAGTTCTATATTTTCTGTTTTTTTATTTTAATTTTATAAACTTCTGTAAAGGTACGATACTATTGAACCGTTTAATCAGATTTTCTCCGCACACACTCACTTTCGATTGCATGATAAAGCGAGATGGTACAACTTTGAGGCGTTGATTTCACAACGACTCAATTTTATTAAATACTTTAATCATTTAAAATAATGAAAAAAACAATCACGATTTTTGCCTTATTTCTTTATATGGCAACAGCTACTTATGCTCAAAAACCTTTCAGCGAGCAGACTTTCAATGACTTACTGAGTCGCTACATCACAACTCAGTCCTACGATAATTTTGCCCAGGTTGCTACTCCAGACTTTGCTTTGACAGGCTCAACAGGAGAAATCATCGGACTTGAAGGCATCGAAGGTTTGTACGGTGCTTTTACCAAAAACACTTGGAATTTTTCGGACATCAAAACACGGCAGTATGGCAATACGGGCATTGCTACATTCAAGGTAAAGCACTCGCACGAACTAAAATCAAGATTGGCCAATCTTGAAGAAGTAGGCACGATGGTATTTGTAGAAACCAACGGTACGTGGGCTTTGGTTTCTTGGACTTCATGCAACATGAGTAAAAGACAATTTAAAATTTAAATATATTTTAACAATGAAAAAGCAATTCTTATTTTTCGCTTTTGCGGCTTTACTCATGTTGGGAAGCTGCAAAAAAGACGAGGTAACTGTACCTCAAACTTTCAAGGGTGCCGAGCAAACGCTCGGAAGTGGAAAAGCATATAGCTGGGTAACGTTTTCTGCAGACAACCTCCCCACTGCTGTTGGTATGACATTTACAAAAGGGGCGTTTGAAAATCTATCTCATACGGCACTTACTGCTTTGGCTCTGAAACTACCTACGGAGGCTGTTGGAAAAACCCCTTTCGACCATATTTTTCTAACATTTTCGCACACAGGGCACGAGCCACCAGGTATTTATGACGTGGCTCACTTCGATATTCATTTTTATATGCAGTCTTTGGCAGAACGAGAGGTAATACCGCCCTATATGCCAGCTACGGCGGCTAAATTTGACAATCTACCTGCCGATGGCTACATGCCTAAACCTTATTTTAGACTACCAGAAGGTGTGCCTACGATGGGTACTCACTGGGCAAACCCGACCTCGGCAGAACTAAACGGAGGGAAATTTACCGAAACCTTTATCATGGGGTCGTATGACGGTAAAGTAACTTTCTATGAACCCATGGTTACGCTTGCCTTACTTCAAAGCAGCCCTAATATTACAAAAGCGGCACCAATCGCTACGAAATTCACCAAAGCAGGGTATTATGCTATGAAATATAGTATCAAGCAAAATGGCGACAATGTGGACGTAAGTTTAGATGAATTGATTATGATGCAATGATAAAACAAGTTTGGTTCAATAGTGCAACTACTTTGCTGGTCGTTGCACTACTGACAGCATGTCGGGACGAGCCTGACGAAGTACCACCGCAAAAAGTAGCGTTCGAGCATACCATCATGAAACCTTGGTTTGATGCACACTGTGCCACTTGCCACGCTACAGGCCGAAGCAACTACTTGAATTGGCATTACAATCCACAAGATTATGAAGCCTCCTTTGATATATATTATCTTCCAAAAATTTATGATAGAGTATATGTCAAAAAAGATATGCCCAAAGACGCCGTTTTGTCTTTGGTAGCACTTTTACAGTTTAAGGCTTGGTCAGATGCTGGGTTTGCTGCAGAATAGAATTTTAACCCTCAATTTTAAGTAGTCGTGAGTACATAGTCTTGTGTCGTGAGTTAAATACAATACTGCTAATCAGCAAGTTATCAAAATAAAAATGCCGTATTACTTTTGAATAAGTACTTAAGTAAAATACTGTAAACCAGCGAATTTTTATTGTAGTACCAGTGTTTGTGTAGGGTGTTTTCGCCTGATATAATTGTATATTTTGCGGTTTTTGGTTCAGATTATTACTTGATAGGTCTAATGATTATTCATATAGCGCCAGAGGCATTTTGTACCTAAAAACCGTCGGGTCGAAACACCCAACAGCACGAAAAAAATAACTCATCTTACCAAGTCCAATCTATTTTTGTTTTTCAGTACTGTCAGTTACTGGTTTTTTTGGGCCAAATATTTTGTCTAATAGTTTCTTTTTTTGTTCTTTCACAAAGTCTTTTGCACGGCTTTCGGCTTCTCGCTTTTTGGCCTCAATGACAGCGTTTAGGCTATCTTGTGCGGCCTTGATACGGGCTTCGGCTTCTTTGCGGAGGCGTTCTTTTTCGATACTAATGCGGTCTTCGGCTGCCTGTGTGAGTACCTGCACCTGTTGCTTGGCTTCTGTTACAACGGTTTCTTTGAGATTTTTGGCCGTACTGCTGCCATTAAAAGCCAATTTAGGGGTCTGATAAGTACCTGTCATGCTGAGGTCAAACTTTACTCGCTCGGTATTAGTCAATGCCTTGCCCGTCCAGCCCGCAAAAGCCTGACTAAAACCAGCCCCCACTTTGCCTGATGGTACATCAAAAGCCAGTTTAAAATCTACCGACCCGTTCAGTCCTGTTTTGCCACTGACGGCCATTTTGTAGTCTTGATATATGATTTCATACGGGGCTACCGTCAGTTTGCCATCTTCGACCGATACATTCATCAGTACATCTTTGAGCCGTAGTCTTTTAATATCACTTATTTTGGTGTAGTCAGCTACTTGGTCGAGCATGGCGTTATTGTCTTTAAATGCCCCCTCAATTACCTTTATCAGCCCGTCGCCTGTTAGTGTATTGATGTTGGGTAACATATCTTGTTGTAGCAGTCCTTTTACCCTAATTTTAGAACTCACCTGCCCTATCAAGTAAGCCGCTATTGGTGTCAAAGCCCTTACGATGGCCAAGTGCTGGTAGGCTTCGCCGATGTCTATTTTGGTGAGGTCGAGGCCAAAGTCAAACTGTGGGCGAGCCAAATCTCGGCTGTCGTAGCTGCCATTGGTTATAAACTGCCCCCCCAAAGCCCCAAAAACTACGTTATTCATCTTGATTGTACCATCTTGTACGGTAAGTGTGCCACCCAAGTTTTTCATTTTCATTTTGTCGTACAATACACTTTGAACTGTCGGGTGCAGCGTAAGTTGAATATTTTTGGGAACAACCACCACCGATTTATGTATCGAATCTGTCGCTGCTGTTGGGCTATCAGTCAGCCATTCATTGACATTGAACGACCGAGACGAAACCGTAAAATCACCTACAATCGCCTCATCGTTTAGTATATAGCCTAAGTAATTGGTAAACTGGCCTTTGGTCGCAAAATCGCTGCTGCCTACTGTACCAACGGCATTGGTTACGTTTATTTTTTGTGGTGTAAAATCCAACTCAGCCGTCTGAACTTTCATCGCTGGGTAGTCGGGCGTTACATATTCCAAGTTAGCAATCGAAGCCTGCCCTACTGTATTGAGAGCTGCATATCGTTTGGCTTTCAGGTCCGACATCTTGCCTTTGGTGCGAATATCGGTTGTGATTTTGCCATCAATTTTTGTTTTTTCGATTGGGAAAATAGCCGTTATTTTTCCTAAATCTATTTTTCCTTTTCCTTCAATATCCCAATTATAATCAGCAAAATTGCTCACAGTACCCTTTGCTTCAAAGGCTTCTTGCTGCAATACCCATCGTAAGTCGCTAATATTGAGCCGTGTATCGTTGATGTTGCCATTGGTATTGACCAAACTACCCTTAAAAGTAACGTTTTCGAGAGGCTCGGCAAACTGGTCAGATTTTACATAGCCATTTGTCAAATTGGCCGTTGCGCTCACAATCGGAAACTGCCGCTGGCCATCGTACACGCCTTTGGCTTTGAGATTTATATCGGCCAACCCTCGCAGCGTTTGGCCAGGCAGGGGTATTACTTTTGTTATTTCTTCCAAATTGATTTTAGCTACAAAATCGGCATCAACTTTCATGCGTTTGAGCCCTTCTATCAACGCCCTCCCTTTGACAGGATTATTGCCCAACAAAAAAGACAGGTTCTTGACATCGACCGAGGTATTGGCCAACTGGTCAGTTGTGTTTTTGATGGTGGCAGCAATGTCAATTTGTTCGAGTGGCTTGGGTAAATCTGGGTACTGCACGTGGCCATCTTTGACGTTTAGATTGACCAGAAAAGCCGGAAACTGACGGCTATTATAGATACCAATGACTTCGCCATCGAAGCCAATTTTTCCAGTGGCTTCTACGTCGCTGTAGTTTTGGGTATAAGCCCCAGGCACAATCGAAAAAAATTGTTTAAAATCGTCGCTCAGTGCCTTAAAATGTATGTCGGTATAAATATTAGTGTCGGGCATCACGACCGAGCCGCTGAGCTGGAGTGGAAACTCATTGATGGTCAGCGTGGTGTTTTTGAAGTCATATTTGCTGGCCAGCAAGTCGAGGGTTGTGGTTGTTGCTAAACTTATTTTTTTGTTGTTTAGATAATTGACCCCTCCGTAACTGATATTGGCATTTTCGATTTTTGTGTCAGATAGCACCTCTACAATGTCCTGAGTCAAATCTCCCTCACCTGTTTGATTGACGTTTTCGAGTTTGATGAGTGTATTTGTCAGGCGGTCGTCATAAACCACACGCCCATCGCTGATTTGCCACGACTGAACACCAACCGAAAAAGCAGACTTGGCAGTATCGGCCTTTGATACTGACTCATAAATGGCATAATTGGCCGAGCTATCTTTTAAGATTTTGACCAAAATATGGGGCTGATTGAGACCAATGTGATTGACTTTGATTTGCTTGCCTCGCCAAACCGAAAGTAGATTGACCGACAGCGACACTTCATTGGCCGATACCAGCGTGTCGCCCGTGAAAGGCGAGAGACCAACGACACTCAAATCAGACAAATTGACGGTCAAGTCAGGAAAATGCCGCCATAAGTTGAGCGACAAACTGCCATAGTTTACTTTGGCATCTACGTTTTTTTCAATCTCTCGATTGAGCGCGACTTTGAGTTTGTCTTTAAATAAAAAAGGAACAGATGCTACCAACGCCACCAAAACGAGTAGTATAATTCCGCCAATTTTGATTGCTTTTTGCATTTTATGGTTTTTATTAATTATTAGACCAATACCGTCAAAATCTGTTCTAAAATCAGTTTGCCGTCGGTATTGCCAAGAGCAGGATCGGAGGCTCGCTCGGGGTGGGGCATCATGCCAAATACATTACGAGAAACGTTACAAACGCCTGCAATATTGTCTAAGCTACCGTTTGGATTGGCTTCGGCGGTAACGTTGCCGTTTTGGTCGCAATATTTAAACAATATTTGGTCGTTATCATTGAGACTTTTGAGGGTTTCGGTGTCTGTAAAGTACCGCCCTTCGGCATGGGCAATGGGTATTTTGTAGGCCCGCACTAAGTCTAATTCATTGGTCAATAGTGAGTTATTGGTTTGTCCTTTTAGGTAAATATTTTTACTGATAAACTTCTGTCCGCTGTTGCGGAGCAATACCCCTGGCGCAAGACCCGCCTCGCACACAATCTGAAAGCCATTACAAATACCCATCACATACCCGCCCCGATTGGCATGAGCGATGACCTCGTTCATGATAGGCGAAAACCGAGCAATAGCCCCTGAACGCAGGTAGTCGCCATACGAAAAGCCTCCCGGTAATATCACAAAATCGCAACCTTGCAGGTCTGTATCTTTGTGCCAGAGCTTGACTACTTCTTGACTTAAATTGATTTGTAATGCAAAAACCGTATCGTCGTCGCAATTTGAACCAGGAAAAACCACTACACCAAATTTCATATTATTGTCTGTTTTTAAGGTCGCAAAGTTAAAAAAACTTTGCCGAAACTATTTATTAAATACTGATTTTAGACATCAAAGCCAAAATAAAGCACTGGTACTAAATAAATTCTTAGTATCGTTATTTGAAAAATCAAATAATAGCCCTAATTTTGCAACCCAATTCTAAGATATATACAATTACAAAAATAAAACAATGAAACAAGGTATTCACCCAGATTATAGAGAGGTCGTTTTTTTAGATCTTTCGAGCGAAGACAAATTTATTACTCGTTCATGCGCTCCAACAAAGGAAACTATCGATTTTGAAGGAAAAACGTATCCAGTATTCAAAGTAGAGGTTAGCTCAAAGTCGCACCCGTTCTACACTGGCAAAAACACATTGCTCGACATCACAGGCCGTGTCGATAAGTTTAACAAAAGATACGCAAAGAAAGCCTAAATTTGAGATTGAAGTAGGACTTAGGCAAAATCTACAAAAAACCAACTTTATATCCCCAAAATAACCCTATCCTTAGCGATGAGGCCTCAGCTTAATTCGTTCAAATAAAGCTAAAAAATCTTCCTAATTTTTGTGTCGTGAAATAGACAAAAAAAGGAGGGACTTGCCCAACAGACAAGACAGAAACATAGATAATACCCGGCAGTTGAAAGCTCAGGCAAGAGCAAAAGAAAATCAATTTCTTAAAAAGCGACTGAACGAGGTGTAGTGCAGTCGTAATTTATGGAAAGCAAAACACTAAAATATACTTAATTTCAAGACTGATACAGGCATTTTGATTGGCAAAAGCCAAACATCATCAGTGTAGTCTGCCATTGGTTATATTGGTTTTTGAACTACAACGCTACGATACTCTAAGCCTGTGAGAGTGCCGTAGTCGTACAGCCAGAATGCTCTTTGCTTGGTTTGGAAGGCAAACGACACTGTGGTGATGTTAATATCTGGAGTTACAAGATAGGTTATTATCGGACAAAACAGAGCCTTGGAGTGTGCAGTGAATATGTTTTTTTTGTCGGCAAAAGTATCGTTTTTGGAACAAAAATTTCATCTTCACAATGGCCTTTCTGTGGTCTCTGTAGTAATAGAAATACAAAACGCCCTCAAAAAAACAAAAGTCAAGGGGTTAAAAAAAATAAAGTATCATCTCTCATAAAAACCCAGGAAAAATTGTGAAAACCTTTGTGGGAGTTTTGTGCGGCCTAAGTTCAGGCTATTACCTTAGTTATTACTTTGCCTCCCACGTCTGTTAGTCTAAACGGACGGCCCTGAAATTCATAAGTGAGTTTCTCGTGATTAAAGCCCAATTGGTTCAAAATTGTTGCTTGCAGGTCGTGTACGTGGGTGCGGTCGCTGATACCCGTGTAGCCAAACTCGTCACTTTCGCCCATACTAAACCCTCGCTTGATGCCTCCGCCAGCGAGCCAGCACGTAAAAGCATCTGTGTGGTGGTCTCGGCCTTTAAAGGGCATCGTCTTGCCGTTTCGGTTTTCTTGCATAGGTGTTCGGCCAAATTCTGTACCGCACACTACCAGCGTTTCGTCGAGTAGTCCTCGTTGTTTTAGGTCGAGCAGGAGGGCTGTTATGGGTTGGTCTATTTCTTTTACTTTATCACGGAGGCCGTGTTCGAGCGAGCCTTCTTTGACGTTGCCGTGGGTGTCCCAGCCCCAGTCGTAGAGTTGTACAAAACGCACGCCTTTTTCTACTAACTTTCTGGCAAGCAGACAGTTGTTGGCAAATGATGGTTGGCCAGGCTTGGTGCCGTACAGTTCTTGAATATACGCTGGCTCTTTGCTAATGTCCATCACTTCGGGTACAGACACTTGCATCTTAAAAGCCATTTCGTATTGGGCAATACGTGCGAGCGTTTCGGGGTCTTTAAAAGTTTCGTATTGTTGTTTATTTACTTCTGATAATGCATCCATTGCTTTTTTGCGTAAGTTTCTGTCAAGTCCGTTGGGGTCGTTCAAAAACAAAACAGGCTCACCCTCAGACCGACATTGCACTCCTTGATAGATAGAAGGCAAAAAACCCGACCCCCAAATAGATTTTCCTGCATCAGGATTATTGCCGCCCGACACAAGCACCATAAAGCCTGGCAAATTGGCGTTGTCTGTACCAAGACCATACGTTACCCACGACCCCATCGAGGGTTTGCCGAGCCGTGCGCTGCCTGTTTGCATAAACAACTGTGCGGGCGCATGGTTGAACTGGTCGGTGTACATCGCTTTCAGAAACGTAATTTCGTCGGCCACTTGTGGCAAATAACTAAAATAGTCTGACAGCCACGCCCCAGACTGGCCATGTTGCTTAAACTTACCAACCGAACCCAGCATATTAGGCACACCTCTGATGAATGCAAATTTTTTGCCCTCCAAAAACGAATCTGGGCATGGCTTTCCGTCCATTTTGGTCAGTTCTGGTTTATAATCGTAAAGTTCCAACTGCGACGGTGAGCCTGCCAAGTGTATAAAAATAACTGTTTTGGCTTTGGCTACAAATTGTGCGGCTTTGATACCCGACAGGTCGGCCACTATGGACGGTGTGCCAGCGAGTTTGTTGGTATTGCAGCCACCAAAGAGCGTTCCCATGGCCATAGCCCCAATACCTGACGTACACTGTTTTAAAAAATGCCGCCGAGTGTCGAGTAACCCTGCGCTGAGTCTGAGTTCGTCTTGTAGTTTCATAGTAGTGTGCTTTGAGTAACTAACTTTGTGGGGCAATTTAATACTTTTATTTTTGCGAAAGCTATGTACCTAAATCATCAAAACAAAATGACGACCTATTTTTTCTGAAAAAGTCAATAATTCTTGATTTGATTGAATTTATGCAATAACACACCTATCGTTTGCTGAATTTAAGTATTTAAACAAAAATAATAAGGCATTTCTGTTTTTATAACCCACTGATTTACAGTATTATACTTAACTCACGACACAAGACTACAAACATACGACTCCTTAAGTAGTCGTGAGTATATAGTACGGTGTTGTGAGTCAAATACAATGCTGTTAATCAGTAAGTTATCGAAATTAAAACACCGTATTAGCTTTGAATAAGTACTTAAGTTTTAACAGAAACCTCAAAAAAATATACCTTGAACAATCTTACAAGCCACATTTTTGTTAGAGTACAATGGTAAAATTAAGTAAGTACTGAATACTCAAATCTATTCTTGTACTATTACCTTGACATTACGAACGCTGCCATCGGTCTGGACTGTCAGTACATACACCCCTATCGGTAGTTTGTTGATAGCTTTTAGTTTAAACTGACCAGCACCTGCTTTTTCGGCTTGTAGCAAAATGGTTGTACCCAAAATATTGGACAATCTGAACGTAGCCGTTTCGGATAAATCACTTGGTAACGAAACCATAAATATACCATTGTTTGGATTTGGATAAACAATCGTGCCAGCATTGTTGGCATCGACATTGACGGCCACAGGTGAATATGTACGTGGCGAGCCACCTACTGCAAACTCTTTGAGGCGGTAGTAGTTTGTGCCAACCGTTGGGTTGCTATCGATGGTACTATACGAGCGGCGCTCGGACGTATTGCCTGCCGACTGTACCCGTGCTACTTGCTCGAATGTTTTTAAGTTTTCGCTACGCTCTACCACAAAATAGTCTGAATTTTCTTCGGTTGCCGTCTCCCATTTTATTTCTACTGTGCGGTTGTTTGTGGCATTTGCCGTAAATGAAAGTAGATTAACGGGAAAAGGATTGGTTACATCTAACGTAAAATCTTCGGCTTGGCCACTTCCATAGGGCTGGGTGGCCATAGTCATCGGATCGGTGTACAAACCAGATAGACCCGGCAGGTTACAACTTGAAAGCGAACTACAACTACCAGCGTCCGAAATAACTCTTGCACGATGACTACCTGGAAGTGCCGTTGTAGGAATAGTAATTGATCCTGATTGGGTATTAGAGCCTGTACCACTATAGGCCAACTCAGTAACAGGGTCAAATATACCGTCATTATTCCAATCGACAAATACCTTACGACATTGGCTGTTAGGTGTCGTAATCGACAAAGGGTAAGATGTACCAGCAATGACGGACGATTTTTGGGTGCATGTTCTATCTATATACGTTGTCCCGTCTGGTTTTGATATTGACGATGTTATATTGAGGTTATTAAATGTAATATTGCTTATACCAAAAAAATTACCCACACCATTTGGGGCTGTTGGAGTACAAGCTGCTACTGGTCCTGCTGCCGCTGAGGTAAGAGCCAAACTTGTTAATAGCCCAGCCCTTGAAGTATTGAGAACGGCTCTCATACGGTTTTTTTGGCCATCGGTAAACATTCTTTGGCAACTGTTGAAAGCATAGCCCATATAGTTGTTCAAAACCGTACAACCGCTGGCATTGGCCACAAATGGAGCCATCGTACATGGGTTAGAGGCAGGTGCAGTACACGAAAAGGTAATGGCCGTACCGTTATTGGGCAAATAGTAAGGCTCTGTATCACAAACTTTATCCCCATCAACTGCACAATTTACATTTGGTGGGCATTGATTGGCTACAAAAGTTGGCAATAGCGAGCCATCGCCCTCGAATGTATGGGGCAAACCCAGATAATGACCTATTTCATGTATCAGTGTTCGGCTTGTATTTGTAGAAATGGGCGTAGAAGACCGCACCTCTTTGGCTAATATCACTATACCGTCTGTACTTGGGGATTGTTCTGGAGAAGAAGAATACCCCGCCGTATATGCACCACCACCGTTGCCGTCCACCCCATCAATTTTATTGACAATCCAGATATTGATATAACTCGCAGGGTCGTATTGTTGAATCGCTTTGAGCGATGCGTCGCTAATGCCACTGGTGGTAAATCTGACACCATTTGCTACATAAGCGGCGTTACCGCTAAGGTTATAGGTATTGATTCCCGTCATGGCTGTACAGTCAGGTTTGCGAACTGCCAACTGAAACTGTACCTCAATATCAAGGCCGCAGGCGTTGGCAATGGTGTTTCTAAAACCTTGATTTAAAAACGTAACCATGTTGTTGATATCGGCAGTGGTGGGGTTGTAGAGTGCCGAGCCGTCGGGGTCCATGATGTGTATCATGAGTGGGAGTGTGAGCAGTGGGGCTTGTGTTGCTGAGGTGCGCCCGTTGGGGTTCTTTTTTATGTATTCTTGAAGTTTTTTTTCGTTTTCGGCCACTCGTGCTGCATACTCAGGGTCTGATCTCAAAAGTGCATCGTGAATCTTAGACGTATTACAAATACGCCCAGCTTCTTCGGCTCTTTGTGCATAAACTTGGACTGACAGGATTAAAAAAAGCGAAGTAAGTAGCTTTCCGATAAAGGTAGTTGTATTCATTGTGAGTTATGAGTAAGGTAGTACTGGGTGCAAAAATAAAAATTTTATGTAAAGGTTATCACTAAACTATGATATTCTTTGATTTTTTTTATCAAACGGTAATCAATAAACCAAACAAATACCATAAATTTGTGTTTGTCGTATTAAGTTTAAAAATTTAAAGCTATGAAAAATACAATCACTTTTGCCTTTTTGTTTTTTTTGTTCTCGGCCCAAATGTGCGAAAAACAAGAAATAAAAACAGAGTTAGTCCAAGCCCAACTCGTCAATAACATAGCCATCGATGGTTGTAGCTGGCGGTTGGTAGTTGGTAATGAGGTATATGCGCCCAGCACAGCATCTCAAAAACTAATAGACAACGTAGCCTCAAAAATAGCATCAAATGGCACTTATGACATAGACGTAAAAGTGAGATATACGCTGACTAAAAACAAAAAAGCGATTGTGTGCGGGTGGGGCGTAAGAAAAGAAATCGACGAGGCCGAAATTACAGAAATAGTAACCCTTTGAAGTCAGGGTATCGGCCATCAAAAAAGCCTTGAAAGAACATTCTTTCAAGGCTTTTTTGATGGTGGCGGAGAGCAGGATCGAACTGCCGACCTTAGGGTTATGAATCCTACGCTCTAACCATCTGAGCTACCCCGCCGAACTATTTTAACACCACAAAAGTAGGTCATTTGTTTCAAAAAAGCAAATAGATTTTGAATAATCGTAATAACTTTATACTTTGCCCCCAAATGTCTCTATTTTAACAACATCGGAAATACATACAATTATGCAAAAATTCAAATACAACACTGAATTCGAGCTTCGAGCATCCCCCAAAATGCTTTTTACATATATTAGTACTGCCTCTGGGTTGTCGCAATGGTTTGCTCAGAAAGTAAATATTAAACCAGAACAAAAATTTGATTTTTTTTGGGACGGAGAAAACCACCCAGCAAAGCAAACGGTCTTTAAACTCAATAAAAGCGTTAGATTTGAATTTACCGACACCAGCCCCGATAATACAGATAACAGTTACGTTGAATTAAAAATAGAGGTCAGCGACTTGACGAGTACTACGTTTTTGTACGTTACTGACTATTCGACCAATACCGACCCCGAAGAGTTGGAAGGACTTTGGGAGGGCTTCATGGACAGGCTAAAAGAAATAATTGGGAGTTAAAATTTATTAACAGACCAATAACGAGCGGCTTTTGCACGTTGTGTAGTTATGAAAAAAATAGACAAACTAATAATTGGCTCCTTTGTAGGGCCATTTGTGCTAACGCTCTGCATCGTTACTTTTATATTTTTGATGCGGCTCATTGCCCAATATATGCCCGAGCTGGTTGGCAAAGACATTAGTATGACCGACTACGGCAAGCTGCTTTCGTATTTTAGTCTAATCACAATTCCCATCTCGCTGCCGCTTGCCGTGTTGTTGTCGTCATTGATGGCGTTTGGTAACTTAGGTGAGTTTTTTGAACTCACGGCCATCAAGAGTGCAGGTATTTCGGCTTGGCGAGCTATGCTTCCTGTTTTTATTGCAGCTATTTTTATTACTATTTTTTCTTTTTGGTTCAATAACAAAGTAGCCCCTTGGGCCAATCTCAAAGGGTATAGTTTATTGTACGACATAAAAACGGCCAAAGCAACGCTCAATATCAAAGAGGGGATTTTTTATAATGACATTCCAGGCTATAACATCAAGGTCGATAAAAAATTTCCAGATGGGCGGTCGCTCAAAAACTTGGTTATTTATCGGCACCCGCCCAACGAGTACGATGCCGCCAATCGAGATGTAACCTTGGCCGACTCGGGCCTGATGTACACCATCAACGACAATAGCTATTTGGTGATGGAGCTTTTTAAGGGCAACCAGTATTCTGAAAGCAACCCCAACGGCACAACGGCCAGTAGTGTAGTTGGTAATATTGTCGAAAATACCCAACTTGCCCGCAACAAATTTGACCACTACAAAATGGTAGTAAGTTTGGAGTCTTTTGGTATGAAACGCACTGGCGAAAACCAATTTGAGTACCACGAGTTTATGAAAGATGCCAATGAGTTGCGTGTTATTTCTGACTCTCTCCATCGGCGATACGAAACTACTCAGCAAAGCCTTTTTGCTACAACCAAACAATATTACAACTACACGAGCCGAGCCGAACTACTCCGACAAAGCCCCAAAACATCGCCCAAAGCAGGGGCTTGGATAGATTCGCTTATCAAAAAACACCCATTGACCAAAGACGACAAGCAAACGGCCTTGACGAGTGCCGTCGGAACGGCTACAAATATATTGAACTACACCAAAACCAATAAACTAAACTTGGTTGAGCAAGAAAAGCAATGGTTTAGATACGACCTCGAGCAGCACCATAAATATAGCCAGTCGCTGGCTTGCTTGGTTATGTTTTTGATTGGTGCGCCGCTGGGGGCTATTATCAAAAAAGGTGGTTTTGGTTTACCTGTGTTGGTATCGGTCATTTTTTTTATATTGTCGTATGTCTTTACGATTCAGGGCGACAAATGGGCCAAAGATGGCATTGTCTGGGTGCCAGTAGGGGCTTGGCTCTCAAACACAATATTGGCTCTGGTTGGTGTTTATTTTACCAGTAAAGCCCTCAACGACTCTCGTTTGTTTGACCAAGATGTTTATGTTATTTGGCTCGATAAAGCTAAAAAATGGTGGCAAAATAGGCGGCTGGCAGCAGCATGAAATAAACTTAGTGCGGAGTATTTAAGGCCATAAAGAACCGAAAAATTATAAACAATAAATCGCACGGGCAACCCCGTCTAAAAGTATTGAAAAACAGACTGTTACAAGGTTTTAAGTACTTATTCAAAAGTAATACGGTATTTTTATTTTGATAACTTACTGATTATCAGTATTGTATTTAACTCACGACTCCGTACTCACGACTCCTTAAATTGTTACTTCGTTCAAAAGACAATGCAAAATTATATGAAAAACATTTTTATAATCATTTTACTTTTGGCTTTGAACACCACAACAAATGCCCAACGCAATAGCAACAAGCGTGTGCTGGCCGCAACGCAGGCGTTCTTGAAAACATTAGATGCAGACAAACTCAAAAGAACACGCTTTGCCTATGACACGACCGAGCGGCAACGATGGTTTTTTGTGCCAATAGAGCGAATGGGGCTACCGCTGATGGACATGAACCAGCAACAGACAAAGGCGGCTGTTAATCTCCTCAAAGCTACTGTGAGTGAGTCGGCGGCAGAAACAGCGGTGGCGGTGATGCAATTGGAAACGGTATTGAAACAAATAGAAAAACTCCCCGCCGAAAATCTCAGAAGACACCCAGGCAAGTTTTATTTTTCGGTTTTTGGTACGCCCAGTCAATATCAACGCTGGGGCTGGCGCATAGAGGGGCATCATATTTCGTTTAATTTTTCGTCCGAAACAGGTAAAGTTATATCAGGCACACCGCTCTTTTTGGGGAGCAATCCTGCCATTGTGCCAGAGGGCTACCCCGAAGCAGGTAAGCAACTTATCAAAAAAGAAGAAGTATTGGGCTTGGACTTACTACACTCAATGACTGACGAGCAACTCAAAAAAGTAGTTGTTTCTGACAAATCACCTTTTGAAATATTTTCTGGCAATTTGGGTCATTATAGCCGAAGCGATACTCTTAAAAATGGCATTAAATTTACAGAACTGACGCTGAACCAGCAACAAAAATTGATGGCACTCATAAACATTTACCTGCGCCGATACCCATTTGGGTTTGCCGATGATTTTATGAAAAAAATAAAAAAAGCGGGTATCGACAACTTGGTTTTTACTTGGCGGGGCGCACAAGAAGCCAAAATTGGTAACGGTGGCCATTATTATCGAATCCAAAATAATGTTTTATTTATCGAATACGACAATACCCAAACTAACGCCAACCACGTGCATACCGTTGTGAGAGACTTAACTAATGATTTTGGCGAAGATATGCTCAAAAAGCACTACCAGCAAGAGCATCATAAAAACTGAAATTACAAAGGTTTCTTTTCGGTTTGTGGCATTTTTTTACGAATTTTGACGGAATATTCACGCTTGATAAATCGTAAAAAAATAATCACATGAAAGTTGATGTATTGCTTGGCCTCCAATGGGGCGACGAAGGAAAAGGAAAGATTGTAGATGTACTCGCACCCAAATACGAGGTTGTAGCCCGATTTCAGGGAGGCCCAAATGCAGGTCATACACTTGAATTTGATGGTTTTAAGCACGTTTTGCATCAAATTCCGTCAGGTATTTTTAGGGCCGACATCAAAAATATCATTGGTAATGGCGTTGTTCTTGACCCAATTATTTTCAAGAAAGAAATTGATGCACTGGCTAAATACAACTTGCCACTGCACCAAAACTTATATATTTCCAAAAAAGCATCAATCATATTGCCAACCCACAGGCTACTCGATGCTGCTTACGAACAAGCCAAAGGCGCAGCCAAAATTGGCTCGACCCTCAAAGGCATTGGCCCAACGTATCAAGACAAAGTGGCTCGCCTTGGGCTTAGGGTTGGCGATGTGTTGGCCGATGATTTTATAGAAAAATACAACAGACTTACTGAGCAACACAAAACGATTCTCAATTTTTATGAATTTAATTATGCCACTCAATTAGTTGAGGCCGAAGATGCGTTTTTTGGTGCGGTTGAGTTTTTGAAGAGTTTTCAACTTGTTGATAGCGAGTATCTTGTCAATGAGTCGTTGGCTGCCGAGCGGTCAATTTTAGCTGAGGGCGCACAGGGTTCGTTGTTAGATATTGACTTTGGTTCGTACCCGTTCGTAACGTCTTCGAGTACCATGGCTGCTGGGGCTTGTACAGGTCTGGGCATTGCGCCAAGTACTATTGGTGAGGTTTTTGGAATTTTTAAGGCTTACTGTACCCGTGTGGGCAGTGGGCCGTTTCCGACCGAATTGTTGGAAGAAACAGGTGAGCGAATGCGCCAAGAAGGCCGTGAGTTTGGCTCTACGACGGGTCGCCCTCGCCGCTGTGGTTGGTTAGACTTACCTGCTCTGCGTTATGCCATCATGATAAACGGGGCTACACAGTTGGTGATGATGAAAGCCGATGTACTCAATATTTTTGAAACCATCAAAATCTGTACACACTATAAACTCTCTGACGGCTCAACAACCGACAAAATGCCTTATGACCTCTGCGACAATGACGTAGAGCCTGTATATCAAGATTTTAAGGGTTGGTTTACATCTCTCAATGACCTGCACACATTTGGCCAAATGCCCCAAGAACTCAAAGACTATGTAGCGTTTTTGGAATCTGAACTCCAACTCCCTATTACTTTTGTATCGACTGGCCCAGACCGTGAAGCGTTGATTCATAGAATATGAAAACCTGTTTAATAATTGGTGCTGGCATGGCTGGGCTAACTGCCGCACTGGAACTACAAAAAAACGGCTGGGGCGTAACTGTCTTAGACAAAGGCCGTGGAATGGGAGGGCGACTTGCCACTCGCCGTATTGACAATGGCCGTGCTGACCATGGCGCACAGTATTTTTCGGCAAAAACGCCTGATTTTCAGCAGTTTGTAGCTAATTTACAAACTAAGGGCATTTTAAGTGAATGGCATTTGGGCGGAATCTTTCAGAATCCCCGTTTTATTGGCACAGACGGTATGAATGCTATTGCGAAGTATATGGCCAAAGATTTGACCGTAAAAACCAACGAAAAAGTAGTCATGCTGTCTGGCGATAAACATAGCTGCGAGGTTGTTACCGAATTTGGAACACACTACAAAGCCGACCGCCTCATCATCACTGCTCCCGTTCCGCAAGTTCAGACATTGTTTGAAGACAGTCAAATAGATATTACAGAGGCTGAAAAGGCTACTTTTGAGTCGGTCATTTATGCGCCCTGTATTGCCGTTATGTTGTCGTTGAGCAGGCCAAGCAAAATGCCGCTGTCTGGTTACTTGAAGTTTGAGGCGGGGCCAGTAGCTTGGGTTGCTGATAATTTTCAAAAAGGTATCTCTCCCCTAAAATATACCGTTACCATTCACGCCTCGGCTGAGTTTAGTCAAGCACAATTTGAAGCTGACCAAAACCAAACAGGCCAAACGATGATAGATTGCCTCAAAGAGTGGATTGAACTTGATAGTATTGAGACCGTGTCGGTACATCGTTGGCGGTATAGTTTGGCCGAAAAGCGACGTATTGAGCCATTTGTTATTTGTGGTCAATCATCGTTTCCTGTTTTGATTGGTGGCGATGGTTTTGGTATGGGTAATGTTGAAGGGGCGTTTGTATCAGGTTTAAAAATGGCACAACACTTGACCAAAAACTGACAAAGCCAGTGGGTTGTCAGTCTAAAAACTGCAAAAATGGCAGTAAAAATTAAAAACAGGCGATTGGCACAAAAAGTGATACCTTTGTAGTTGGAAACGTATTTAACAAAAACCATAAAATAATAGCAATTATGTCAGAAGTAAAAGTAAAGCCGTTGGCAGACCGTGTGTTGGTACAGGCCGCACCTGCCGAAGAAAAAACAGCTTTCGGAATCATTATTCCAGATACTGCCAAAGAAAAACCACAGCGTGGTGTAGTAGTAGCCGCTGGCCCAGGTAAAAAAGACGAGCCAATTACAGTAAAAGTAGGCGATACGGTATTGTATGGCAAATATGCAGGAACTGAAATCACGGTTGAGGGTAACGAGTACCTCATCATGCGTGAGTCAGATATTTTTGCAATATTGTAAAGCCCCCTAACCCCCGATGGGGGGATTTTAAATTTTCAAATTCGCTAATTTTCAAATTAAAAAAAACAATGTCTAAAAAAATATTATTCGATACCGAAGCTCGTGATAAAATCAAGAGAGGCGTAGATACATTGGCCAATGCCGTAAAAGTAACCCTTGGACCAAAAGGTCGTAACGTAATTATTGACAAAAAATTTGGCTCACCAGTTATCACCAAAGACGGTGTAACAGTAGCCAAGGAAATAGAGTTGAAAGATGCCATGGAAAACATGGGCGCACAACTCGTGAAAGAAGTGGCCTCAAAAACTGCCGATGCCGCTGGTGATGGTACAACAACCGCTACCGTATTGGCACAAGCGATTTATGCCATTGGTTCTAAAAACGTAGCCGCTGGTGCCAATCCAATGGACTTGAAGCGTGGTATAGACAAAGCTGTAGCTGCCGTAAATGCCAACTTGGCCGAGCAAGCACAGACAGTAGGCGATGATTTTAGTAAAATTGCACAGGTAGCCACTATCTCTGCCAACCACGACACTGAAATTGGTAATATGATTGCCGATGCCATGAAAAAAGTTGGTACTGAGGGTGTTATTACGGTTGAAGAAGCCCGTGGTACAGAAACCGAAGTAAAGACAGTAGAAGGTATGCAGTTTGACCGTGGCTATTTGTCGCCGTACTTCGTTACCAACGCCGAGAAAATGGAAGTAGAAATGGAGAAGCCTTTTATCTTGATTTCTGAGAAAAAGGTATCTTCGATGAAAGAACTTTTGCCAGTACTCGAAGGTGTAGCACAAACAGGCCGCCCATTGTTGATTATTGCCGAAGACGTTGATGGCGAAGCCTTGGCAACATTGGTAGTAAACAAAATACGTGGTGCGCTAAAAGTAGCTGCCGTAAAAGCCCCAGGCTTTGGCGACCGCCGCAAGGCCATGCTCGAAGACATTGCCATCTTGACAGGTGGAACGGTGATAGCCGAAGAGCGTGGTTTCAAACTCGAAAACGCTGACTTGTCTTACTTAGGCCATTGTGAAAAAATAATCATTGATAAAGATAATACGACCATCGTAAATGGTGCGGGTGATGCCGAGCAAATCAAGGCTCGTATCAATCAAATCAAAGCGCAAATCGAAATCACAACGTCTGACTATGACCGTGAGAAACTACAAGAGCGTCTGGCCAAATTATCAGGTGGTGTAGCTATCTTATACATTGGTGCAGCGACCGAAGTAGAAATGAAAGAGAAAAAAGACCGTGTCGATGATGCCCTTCACGCAACTCGTGCCGCTATCGAAGAGGGTATTGTAGCAGGTGGTGGTGTGGCGTTTATTCGTGCCGTGAAGTCTATCGAAGACCTAAAAGGTGCCAATGAAGACGAAAATACAGGTATTAACATTATCCGTATGGCACTCGAAGCACCACTTCGGACTATTGTAGCCAATGCTGGTGGCGAAGCCTCGGTAGTGGTTCAGGAAGTACGCAATGGTACAGGTGGCTACGGCTACAATGCCAAAGACGACAGATACGAAGATTTGTTGGCCGCAGGTATCATTGATCCTAAGAAAGTATCACGTTTGGCATTAGAAAATGCAGCTTCTATCGCAGCGTTATTGCTCACAACAGAGTGTATGATAGCCGACGAGCCAGAAGAAAAGGCAGACATGGGCCATTCGCACGGTGGCGGTGGCGGCATGGGCGGCATGATGTAATCGCTTTCTCGTTCTTAACCTATGAAAAACGCCTTCGGACAAGTCCGAAGGCGTTTTGGGTTTATACGGATTAAGATTAGACAACTTTCCAAAAGTTGTCTAATCTTTTCTCGGAGGTAAGCTATCAAAAATTAGAAAAAATTGCAACTATTTTGGGTCTTCAAGTTGAAGACCTTGTTAGCTTCAATGAAAAATTAGTTTTTAACATC
>JAYWHT010000101.1:0-99297 GCA_043777595.1 Spirosomataceae bacterium | reverse complement strand
TTATCATAAATATACAGGCCCTCAAATAATTCTTTTCGGCCTTTGAAAAGATAGTCTAACGTACTCACAAACAAAGACTTACCAAAACGACGTGGGCGAGAAAGAAAATAGTAACCACCATCTTCGGCCAACTGCCAGACATACTTGGTTTTGTCCACATAGGCATAGCCCTGCGAACGAATCTTATCGAAATCTTGTAAACCAACGGGGTATTTTTTGGGCATGACGGTTTAGTATTTGAGCAATGCAAAGTTAGTTGTTTTAGTCTGAAAAATAAATAGCATTAAAATAGGGCATTTGTCAAAATTTAGTATTGTTTTTTGAAAAAGTATTTGAAAATATAGACTTTTGGCCGTAATATTGCAACATCAAGTCAATCGAAGGCTTCACTGCACAGCGATTGATTTATAAAGATGAGGGGAGAGAATAGGCTCTACGAACCTCTGGCAACCTGTCTCAACAAGGCTGATAAGGTGCTAATTCCTACCCATGCGACACAAAATTAGTTGCTGGGGTATATAAATCAAATAGCATGATTTTTAAACACCCGTACATTTTTCCGTTAGAATTAGGCGATGCTTTGCCTTTTGTCGAACTCTCATACACCACACACGGCACGCTCAACGCCGACGGTAGCAATGTGTTGTGGGTATGCCATGCCCTGACAGGCACAGACGACCCGCTCGAATGGTGGGACGGACTGGTAGGAGTGGGCAAATATTACGACCCCAAAGACTGGTTTATTGTGTGTGCCAATGTGCTGGGGTCGCATTATGGGTCAATTAACCCGCTGACAGTCAATCCACAAACTGGTGAGCCTTTTTATCACGATTTTCCAGAAACAACTGTTCGAGACATCATCAACGCCTTTGAACTACTGCGTGAGCACTTGCAAATCGCTCAGATTCATACCCTCATTGGTGGGTCGTTGGGTGGGCAGCAGGTAGTAGAATGGGGTATCATAAATCCAGATTTAGCCCAAAATATCATCTTGATTGCTACCAACGCCGTTCATTCGCCTTGGGGCATTGCCTTCAACGAGTCGCAGCGCATGGCCATCAAAGCCGATGCCACTTGGACACAACGCCACGCCAAAGCGGGCATTGAAGGCATGATAGTAGCCCGCTCGATTGCGCTACTATCTTACCGCAACTACGATACTTACGACTTCACACAGGCACGGGACAGCAACGACCAAATCGAAAATTTTAGAGCGGCCACTTATCAACAATACCAAGGCGATAAATTGGCGAGCCGCTTCAATGCTTTTTCGTACTGGACGCTCTCAAAAATCATGGACTCCCACAACGTAGGCCGTAATCGTGGCAGCATCAGCAATGCACTTGGCAAAATCAAAGCTCGCACGCTGGTTATTGGCATTAGTTCAGATATTTTGTTTCAACCCAACGAACAACGATTTTTGGCCAAATATATCAACAACGCTCAATATCAAGAAATAAACTCGCTCTACGGACACGATGGTTTTTTGATTGAATACAAACAATTAAAACAAATCTTGAACGCCTGGGGCTGAGAGTCCGCCTAAGTAAATGTACTAATTTGCCAGCCTGTCGATTGAATATTAAACATCAACGAGTTCGATAGCCAAATCATTTTCTTTATCAAATCATCTTACAATTTGTTTAATAACCAAACTAAAAAAAATGAAAATATCAAATAATACAATTTTGATAACAGGTGGTGCGACAGGTATTGGACTTGCTTTGGCAATAGAGTTTTTAGATAAAGGCAACGAAGTAATAATTTGTGGAAGACGAGAAACCGCATTGAATGAGGCACAGGTAAAATACCCTAAATTACATATTCGCCAAGCCGATATATCTAAGATTGAAGAGCGTAAAAATTTAGCAATTTGGATAACCCAAAATTTTCCCCAATTAAATGTTCTTATAAACAATGCGGGTATCCAACGAGAGTTTTTAGTGAGCGACGAAAGTATGGCAGAAAAATTTGAAATTGAAAACGAAATCGAAATTAACTTAACTGCACCTATTCATCTGACAATGCTGTTATTGCCCCATTTAAAACAACAGCAAAATTCGGCCATTATAAATATTTCATCGGGACTTGCCTATGTTCCAATTTCGATTATGCCTGTTTATTGTGCCACAAAATCTGCATTGCAATCATTTACAAAGTCGTTACGTTATCAGTTACGAAACGATAACGTAAAAATATTTGAAGTGTCGCCACCAGTTGTAGATACCGAACTTGATAAAGGTGCAAGAGACCAGCGTGGACAGACGAACAAAGGGCTAAAACCTGAAGCGGTGGCCAAAGAAACACTCAAAGGTTTGAAAAATGATAACTTCAATATTGCAGTAGGACAAGTAAAAATATTGAGAATTGTGTCACGAATTATACCAGCAAAAATCTTTAAAATATTAAATGGTAAAGTTAAACGTTGAAACAAATACAGCATATAAAATGGGCCTGGCAAAAGTAGAATTTTAGTGTTTCATGCCTTCGCTCGGTTCTACCGAGTGCCGACTATTGAACGGCCTCTGGCCGATGACATTTTATACCAACAGCTACAAGTGGTAGGGAGAGACTGCATGAGAATTTTTGTCTAATCAATATTATTTTTCCAAACCAATACTAAAATCTGATTTTGAAGTCTTAATAAAAAGATTGTTGGGGGTAAAGTTGTTTATTTTTTATTTCAATCTTTCGTCACTCAATCATTCATAATCAATTTATTATGTGGGCATCAATTCAGCGTAAAATTTTTATAGTAACTGCCACTGCTATTTTGGCGGTTTGTGGGGTGCGTGGCCAAAAACTTACCATCAGTGTTGTCCCTAAATACAGCCTCGGCGTAACCCTACCCGCCAGTTATTCGTTGGTATCGGGGAGTCGTTTTTTAGAAACCGAAATCAAGTCAAACTATCAAGGAATGTTGATTGACGTAAACGGTAACGAAAGTCAATATAACCAACGTACCGATGGTTATGGGCTGGATTTTATGCTCAAATATACCAACGAAGCCAATGGAAACGCTTGGGGGCTGTTGATAGGTGGTTTTCAGAATAAATATTTGCAGTTTATATCTTTTCCAAGTTTTGATTATAAAAACAACGAGGTTACTGGGCATTATAATTTTTACCGTGCCACGGGCTTATCGCTGGGGTTGCGTAAGGTTTTTATGCGAGCCGATGCCAACCGTCTTGTAGGTTGGTATGCCCAACTCAGTGCCATGAGTAGTGTACAATTTAGAACGTTGGGAACACAAAAACAATGGGACAGGATAGGCACAGGCTCGATTAGGTATGTAGAGTCGGGTGTGGGTGCGGTTTTTTCGCAGAGCGATGTCCAAACGTCGTCGCTTGTTATTGCCCCCGAAATAGGTTACGTGGCTCAGGGCGATATTGGTTTTGAGATGAGCCTATCGTATCAAATGCCGCTTAATCCTGTTTTTACTAAGCAAGTTGCCTACTATCGATTTAACCGAACTACGGGTATTGAGCAGGCCAATATTTCACAGCAGTCTATTTGGCTCAATTTCAAGGTACCCATCACGATTTTTAAATCGACCAGAAGCCCCAGACCGCCCAAACGAACCGAGCCAAAAGCCAAACCACTTCCGCCACCACCACCTGTACAAAATGTCCCCGCCAAACCTGTTGAAATTGGAGGAAAAACTGTGGGTAAAGGCGAAACGATTGTACTAAACGACCTGCAATTTGAGCAAGGCCAAAGCGAGCTATCGGCGGCGGCCATGGCCGAGCTTGATCAAGTGGCAAACCTGATGCGAAAGTCGGCCACGCTGACCATTACATTGTCGGGGCATACTTCAAACGAAGGCGACAGTGGTGAAAACCTACGCCTGTCGAAAGACCGAGTAACGGCCTGTAAACGCTACCTGATGGGGCAAGTCCAAAACGGCAATCAGCGCATCAAGACCGCAGGTTATGGCCAAACTCGCCCACTATTGCCCAACTCAACACCAGAAAACCGTGCCAAAAACCGCCGTGTGGAGTTGTTGGTAGAGAGTTTGTAGCTTCAATAAAAGCGAAACCATCGCTTAGAGCGATGGTTTCGCTCAAGAACAACTTAAAATTTCTTAAAACGCAATAATGAGGCACATTTATACTAATTTTGCAGTGTGAAAATAGCCTCATACATCATAGCAGCCTTTTTGTTTGTAACAACTGTCGCCCATGCCCAAATACCGAGGCGAGGCGGCGGAGAGTTTCCGTCCAGAAACGGCGATAACCCTACGAGTAGTGATAGAACAACGGGAAACCAGAACGATACAGACAAAAAAAAGAGTGGACGTGAGTCTATCATTGACGACTCTACCAAAAACGTATATGGCCCCAAAACCGTGCGCTACTTTTTTGAGGACGATTTGTTTAATAATCGCAAGACACTCTATACCATCGATACTAATTACCACGACTTTCATCGATACAGTATATTACAGACAACAAACCACGAATACGTCGATTTGGGCAACCTCGGTACGTCTGTCAGACGGCTCTATTATCGGCCTACCGACCAACTTGGCGCACAGTTGGGGTATGATTCGTACAGCCCCTACGCCTATCAGATTGCCGATGTTAAATACCTTAACACTCGCTCGCCTTTTACCAATATGTATCTGGTGCTGGGCGGTTTGGGACAAAATATATTACGATTTGACCACTCTCAAAACCTCAGCCCACGTCTCAATCTGGGCATACAAGTAGAACGCTCAACCACCAATAAACAATATGGTACGTCGGGACGAAGTGATTTGCAAAACAACTTAGTACAAAACTGGGCATTTGTGGCACACGGCAACTACCGCTCAGAAGATGGTAAATATGAAGCCTTGGCACAATTTAATTACCTCAATCATGATGCACTCGAACAAGGGGGTATTGTGCCAGATTCGTCCAAAATCAAGACCGATGGCGTAGTTTTTTGGGACAACATCGAGCGGTCGGCCAAGCTCTCTAATGCTTCTTCATGGCATAGGCGTGGGCAATTGCACTTGTACCATCAGTACAAAATGGCACAGGGCTTTCAAGTATTTCATGTGTTGGACTGGCGCCGAGACACCAATATTTTTACAGACCTTGCCCCAGCCGATGCCTTCAAGTACAAATTTTACCGTAATACCTTTACACCTATCACTTTTGACAATCAAGATGTTAGGTATAAGATTTTAGAAAACAAAGTAGGTATTAAAGGTCGTTTTAGAAACTTTAATTATCGGATTCATCTTCGTAACCGAGTTTATGGCCTCACTGGAAGTCATAATTTACCCAATACCATTGAGTTTTTTAATGAACGACTCAAAAGCCTAAAAAATGGATTGGTTTATCCGCAATATTACTTTATCCGCAATGATTCAATACTAAGATACAACTACAAATTCAACGACCCGACCCGTAACGAATACACCCAAAACCGTGCAGAGAGTTTTGTGGGTTTATGGCTCAATTATTTTTTGAAAGATAGCACACAACGAGTAACGGCAGAAGCTGAATTTGGTACTACTGGCGATACCAAACTCAAAGGCGATATTGTTACTAATTGGTTTGAGGCAGGCAGTAGCATCATTTCGACATCACCTACGCTTCTACAACAACGCTTCGAGAGCAATCACCTTAGGTGGGACAATGATTTTAAAAACGTAATCTCGACTAACATTTACGGGCAGATAAATCTCAAAACCAAAACGCTAATTTTTAGTCCACGAATAGAGTTGAGCCTCATCAAAAATTATATTTATTACAACCGAAAAGCCGAAGTAAGTCAGTATGGTAGCGATTTGAAGTACTTAAAACTTAGCACCAATCTCGAATGGCGACCTGGCCGCTGGCAGATTGTCTCCCAAATACATTTGGCAACGGCGGAAGATTCGGTATTGGCTATGCCCAAGCTGATGACAAACCTGCGGCTGTCGTATGATTTTATTTATTCAAAAGTGCTTTATGTGCAAGTCGGTACAGATTTACATTACAAGTCCGAGTATTTTGGCAATGCCTATATGCCGCTCACCCAGCAGTTTTATGTCCAAAATCAAATACCGACCGAAGACTATTTATTGGCCGATGTTTTTGCCAATTTTAGAATCAGTCGGGTGCGGTTGTTTGTGAAGTACAATAACCTATTACGGTTTGTGTCGAGTACATTTTTGGACTCAAAAGCAGGGTATTTTTCTACGCCTCTCTACTCTGGTACGAACAACACCCTTAGTTTTGGCGTAAACTGGCCGCTGTTCGACTGAAATGTGTAAATGCTACCAACAGTACACACCTACGGCGTTATTTTTTAGTTGCCTATCCGTGGCCTGTGTTCTCACAGGACATTGCCCAGTCCTGTGAGGACACAGACCACGGATAAAAATACACGGTGAACTTTCGGCCAAATTAATATATCGATAGACAACTTTCTAAAAAAACATAAATCTTAAAACTAAAAATTACAGTAAAATGGAATTGTATTTGACCTACAAAAGTCCAGAGGACAAAAAAATTGAGAACGCTCCTTCTATGCCAGAAATTGATTTTTTCAGAGAATATATCAATGTTGCAGACGAAGAAGAAGTTAGACAATTAGCACTTGATTCAAATTTAGAAGAAAATGCGTTCGATTTCTTACTAAACGGAGAGGATTCTATGGGTGGCGACTATGACATGGACGAAGAAGAATTGGCTGCAATGAAAGAAGAATATGGGGAAGATTTTGAAACGGGCGGTTTCAAACCAAAATATCATTCAGCGGACGTTATATTAAGTGCTATTGAATCTTTTATTGATTTGCATCCAGAACACGAAGTTTACAGAGGGGACATTAAAACGTTTCTTGACTTTTGTATGGTGAACGATTTAAAAGTTACAAATTATTCGGGATTTTTAAGCTGAGAGCTAAATTTTCACTTTAAATTCAGGTGGATAGTTATTTGTCGATTCGAAAGACTTTGGATTAGAACTTCCATCGCTCAAGGACACACATTGGACGGACAAGAGCGACTGCCACCAACCGCACGGGCGGCCCTGATGAGTAGTTTTTGTACATTCATCTCCGTGGCCTGTGTCTTCACAGGAAATTGTCTAGTCCTGTGAAGACACAGGCCACAGATTTGGATTCAGTCGTACTACCAATTTTAAATATCAGCCATAATTTTCTCAACAAAAAATCCTATATTTGCATGCTTTTTTAGTAAACAATTCAATCCAATCATTAAAACAATATCAATGGAAAAAATCAAAGTAGCCAACCCCGTTGTCGAGTTAGATGGCGACGAAATGACCCGTATCATCTGGAAATACATCAAAGACAAACTCATTTTGCCGTATCTTGATGTTGATATAAAATACTTTGACCTCGGCGTAGAATACCGAGACCAAACCAATGACCAAGTAACGATAGATGCCGCCAATGCCATCAAAGAACACGGCGTAGGCATTAAGTGTGCAACCATCACACCTGACGAAGCACGTGTAAAGGAGTTTAATCTGAAACAAATGTGGAAGTCGCCCAATGGTACAATCCGTAATATATTGGACGGAACGGTTTTTAGAGAGCCTATCGTTTGCCAAAACGTACCCCGTTTAGTAACTACTTGGGACTCACCCATTATCGTTGGCCGCCATGCCTTTGGCGACCAATACCGTGCTACCGATTTTTTGGTACCAGGCAAAGGTAAACTCACTATGAAGTTTGAGGGCGAAGACGGTACAATAATAGAACACGAAGTATATAACTTCAAAGCCAGCGGCGTAGCCATGGGTATGTACAACCTCGATGAGTCGATTCGGGGCTTTGCACGGGCTTGTATGAACATGGCTTTGAGCAAAAATTGGCCGCTGTATCTATCGACTAAAAACACAATTTTGAAAAAATACGATGGTCGATTTAAAGATATTTTTGCAGATATTTTTGAAGCCGAATTTGCCGAACGCTTTAAGGCGGCGGGTATAGTCTATGAACACCGCCTGATAGACGACATGGTGGCTTCGGCCATGAAATGGAGTGGTAAGTTTATTTGGGCTTGCAAAAACTACGATGGCGACGTACAGTCGGACTCGGTAGCGCAGGGTTTTGGCTCACTGGGCATGATGACCTCGGTATTGATTACGCCAGACGGAACTGTAATGGAAGCCGAAGCCGCCCACGGAACTGTTACACGCCACTACCGTGAATACCAAAAAGGAAATCCAACTTCGACCAACCCCGTAGCATCAATTTTTGCTTGGACTCGTGGACTTGAATTTAGAGGTAAACTCGATGGCAACCAAGCTCTGATAGACTTCTGCCAAGCCCTCGAAACAGTATGTGTTGAGGTGATTGAGTCGGGTAAAATGACCAAAGACTTAGCCGTTTGTATTTATGGCAATAAAGTAAACCACGGGGAGCATTATCTATATACCGAAGAGTTTTTGGACGCACTCAACGAAGGCTTACAGGCCAAGTTGGGGGTATAAAAACGTAGCGATGCCATCACTCGAAGTGATGGCACCGCTTAACGTAACTATCAATTATTGACTAATTACACTTCTCCCAAAATCAAGTCTCGCATTTCAGATCTGATTCTTTTTTTGTCCAATTTGCCAACCGATGTTTTGGGAATTTCGGCCACAAAAACAATATTGTCGGGTACATACCAGCGGTTTATCTCGCCCGCATCTACTTTTGCCTTCAATCCTGCTTTGATAGACTCTGGGCTAATTTTATCGACATAGTCGGCCTTAACGACCACAATAGCGTGCGGGCGTTCGCCCCATTTGGTATCTGGAAAACCAACAACGGCCACTTCGGCCACGCCCTCAACTTGTGAAAAAAGATTTTCAATATCCAACGACGACACCCATTCTCCACCTGTCTTTATTACGTCTTTCATACGGTCGGCGATGGTAATGTATGAGTCTGGGCCAATACTGGCTACGTCGCCTGTATGTAACCAGCCCCCTTGCCAGAGTTTTTCAGACGCTTCGTGGTCTTTGTAATAGCCTTGTGTCATCCATGGCCCACGAGCCACTACTTCGCCTACGGTATGGCCATCGTGCGGTAAAAAGTTACCCTCTTCGTCCATCAGTCGTATATCTGTAAAGGGTGCGATGCGCCCTGCTTTGGTTCTAAACTGTATTTGGTCATCGATACTCATGGCCTGTTGCTCGTCGTTGAGGTGTACCAAACTCATAATCGGCGCAGTTTCGGACATACCATATCCTTGCGACACATTGATACCCAACGACAATGCCGCTTTAGCAAGCCCCTTAGTCAAGGCCGAGCCACCGATTATTACCTTCCAATTACTCAAATCGACTTGTTTGGCTACTGGGCTACTTACCAGCATATTCAAAATCGTAGGTACGCAGTGCGACAGTGTGGCCTTTTCTTTGATTAGTAGCCGTAGTAGCATCTCGGGTTCGTATTTACCTGGATAAACCTGCTTGTTGTTGAGCATGGTAGCCAAAAACGGAAATCCCCACGCATGAACGTGAAACATGGGCGTAATAGGCATATACACGTCTTCATGATTGAAGGGTAACGACTGCAAACCGCATACATAAGTCATCAGGCACATGGTGTGCATAAATAACTGACGGTGAGAAAAATACACACCTTTGGGGTTGCCTGTTGTACCTGTGGTATAAAAAGTGGTAGCCCAGGTGTTTTCGTCAAAATCTGCAAATTCATAGACATCAGACTCGGCTTTGAGTAGGGCTTCGTATTCGCCCACAACACCAAAGGACGTACTGACCAACTCAGCCGCAGGGTCGGTATATACTTTATCGCTGACGATAATATACTGCTCTACTGTGGTTAGTTGGTCTTTGATGGCCTCAATGATAGGCACAAAATCTTCGTGAACAATGACGAGCTTGTCTTCGGCGTGGTTCATGGTATAGAGTATCTGCGCTGGCGACAGCCTGACGTTGATGGTGTGCAAAATAGCCCCACAACACGGAATGGTAAAGAAACATTCTAAGTAACGATGACTGTCCCAATCCAAAACGGCCACAGTATCGCCTGCCTTGATACCTGCCTTTTGCAACACATTGGCAAAGCGATTGATACGCCGATTGAGTTCGTAATAATCCATTCTAAACAAATCACGATAGACAATTTCACGAGTTGGGTTGTAGCGTGTGGTGTTTTGTAATATACTTTTGAGAATCAGCGGCTGGTCGTAGGCCGATGGTGTACGAGGAATAAGTTTGGTTTGTATCATTTTAGTAATAGTTTGTCTTTATTTCGTTACAAATCTCAAAAACTTTTTTAGCAATAACAAGATTTAAAATACAATTTTGCATATTTACCATCAACGAGATTCAATACTTGATAAAGTTCAAAGTACCGTTTAAATTTAATTTGATAAATTGCGTTCGTATGGTTTTTTAGAATCTAATATAAAAAAACGTGACAATTTAACCCACAATGTATTAAAATTGCACTTGTAAAAAAATTTTAACCTTAACCTCACAACCCGGCAGTTATGAAAAACACAACAGAGCAAGCAGTCAAAGTATATTATTGGACAGGAGTGCTGTTGGTGTTAGTAGCTTCGTTTTGTTTTGCAATCAAGGGTGTTTTTATCAAAATTGCGTACCAACATGGTGCCGACACGATTACAATTTTGGCATTGAGAATGATTTTCTCAATGCCATTTTTTGCTTTTGTAGCCATTCAACTTGCTCTAAAAAACGGTGGACTAAATGTTTCGAGACGGCAATGGGCTTGGGTTTTGGGGCTGGGCATTACGGGCTATTATGGCGCATCGTTCTTGGACTTTGAGTCGCTCAATTATATTTCGGCGGCTTTGGAAAGAATTTTGTTGTTTGTTTATCCAACTTTTGTATTATTTATCAATGCCATTTTTAGAAAAAAGCCTGTTACCAAATTGCAATGGTTTGCGCTGATGCTAACCTACTCGGGTATCTTTTTGGCATTTATAGAAAATATAGATTCGGCACAGCAAAAAAACATCATGCTGGGGGCGTTCTGGGTTATATCGAGCGGCTTGGTTTATGCTATTTATTTGGTTGGCAACGACAAAATTATTCCGCAAATTGGCGCAGAAAAATTTACGGCTCTCGCTATGCTGGCCGCTACGTTACCAACGGTACTGCACTGTTTTGCGTTGAACCAATTAAAAATCTGGCACCACGACAAAGTGGTATATCAAATTGGATTTTTGTTGGCTACGGTTGCCACAGTATTTCCAACATTCGTAATTTCAGAAGGAATCAAGCGCATTGGTTCGAGCAATACTTCCATAGTTGCCAGCATCGGCCCTGTCTTTACTATTATTTTAGCAACTACAATTTTAGACGAAGTCATTACGCCCATTCAGATATTTGGCACGGCGTTGGTGCTACTGGGAGTGTTTTTGATTGGTTGGAGAGGGAAGCGGTGAAATTAAGCATCTTATTTGCCAAAAAATATAAACTGAGTCCAGCCGAATCATAACCAAATACAACCTCATTTGTGTTAATTCACTCGTCAACTCACCCCTTTAAGTGCCTTCAACAGCTCGAAATTATTACTAATTTACCCCAACATTGCTTCTAAAAGTTTAGATTGTCTCACTGCTGAAATATCTAATTTTAGCATAGATTTTTGAGCAGCATGGTAAGATGTAATATGGTCATATTGGCGTTGTAGATTTAGCCAAAATTCAGCAGATATATTCAGAGATGCTTCCAATCGTAAGGCCATTTCGAGCGAAACCCTCCGCTTTTTATGTAACAACTGGCTGATAATCGCTTGGCTAACACCCATTTGTTGGGCAATAGCCTGCTGTGTCAGCCGTCTAACCTCTAATTCATCTGCTAATAATTCGCCTGGGTGAGTGGCGATTGGTGGTGTTATTTCGTTTGCTGTTTTCATTAGTGATGATAATCTGTTAAATCTTCTAAAGTTATAATTTCTACTTTTTCAACTTCATTCAATCTAAAAATTAGACGATATTGGTCATTGACTCTTGCAGCCCAGCTACCTACCAATTCGTTTTTGAGTGGATGTATGCGTAGCGAATTTACTCTTTTGAGTTCATTGAAATTAGGTGCCGCCACCATCAAGTTCACTACTTTTTGAAACTGCTTGACTACAGACAACTGAAAAGGTAGTTTTCCTTTATGGCTAGCTTCGTAGTAACTCACCAATTCGTAATTATCAAATTGTACAACCATAAAGCAAAAATATAACTTAGTAAGTTATAAAACAAACAATTTCTGCTAATTGACCCGACAAGTAACCCCCTCCAGCACCTTCAAAGAATCAAAAAATTCATTACTTGGCGAGATTCGATATTGGCGTGAGCTGAGGCGCAGTTCTACGTTGTTTTCGGTGTCAAAAACTATCACAGAAAGACCACAGTTGCCTTTGTTATTTTTTACAATATCGTTAATGCTATTGACCAACATATCGTCAATTAACTGTAAATTAAGAACTAAACGTACATCTTTGGTAAGTTTTTCTCGAATATCAGATAATAACTGAATAGAGCCAATTTTAAATTCATACTGATCGTCTGAACTCCAGCGGCTTTGTACTTTTCCTTTGAGATACAAAAATCTACCGACTTCGATGTAATTTGAAAATTTTACAAAATCTTCGCCAAATAAACTCATTTCCATAGACCCTGCGTAGTCTTCTATTTTAAAAATACAAAACGGTTTACCAGTTTTGGTCGTCCTAATCTGAAAACTACTTACAATACCCGCCAATGAAACATCTTTACCAAAAAGCAACGGCTTGCCTCCTATTTGGTTGTTGGGTACTGGCAAATTAACTTCATCGTCTTCATTGCGAATCGTTGCACTGTCTTCAATGTTTTCATTGCTTTCTGTCGTTCTCATTACTTTTTCGAGCGTACAGGTACAAAAATTTTCTAATTCCAATCTAAACATATCAAGCGGGTGGCCTGAAATATAAAATCCTACCACGTCTTTTTCGTAGCGTAGTTTTTCAATATCGCCCCATGGCTCTACAACTGGGGCTTTGGGTTTTTGAATAGCCATTTGGCCACCGCTCATCGCCCCAAACAACGACGACTGAGCGTTGGCTTTGTCGGCACCATAGTTGTTGGCATACTTAATGAGTTTTTCTATAAAATTGATTGGCTCGCCATCGACATTGGCAAAATATTGTGTTCTATTAAATTCTTCAAAACAATCTAATGCCCCCGCATAAACCAGCGACTCGAGCGTTTTTTTATTGACCGTTCTCAGGTTTACTCTTGTCATAAAGTTATAAATATCGGTATAGGGGCCATTGCTTCGCTCTTCGATGATGCTCTCTACTGCGGCATCGCCTGTGCCTTTGATTCCACCCAGCCCAAACCTAATTTCGCCCCGTTTATTTGCCCCAAAACGGCGTTCGGACTCGTTGATGTCTGGCCCCAAGACAGGTACACCAATGGCTTTACATTCTTCCATAAAAAACGTAATCTTATCGATATTGCCCAACGAACTCGTCAAAACTGCCGCCATGTACTCGGCTGGATAGTGGGTTTTGAGATAGGCCGTTTGGTAAGCCACAAAAGCGTAGCAAGTCGAGTGAGATTTATTAAAGGCATAGCTGGCAAAGGCTTCCCAGTCAGTCCAGACTTTATCGAGTTTTTTGGGGTCTAAGTTATTTTTTGTACCACCCTCAATAAACTTGCCTTTCATTTTATTGAGTGTCTCAATTTGCTTCTTTCCCATTGCCTTACGCAGTACATCGGCATCGCCTTTGGTAAAGTTGGCCAATTTTTGAGACAACAACATCAATTGCTCTTGATAGGTACTAATGCCATAAGTATCAGCCAAATACTCTTCCATTTCGGGCAGGTCGTACTCTACTTTTTCACGGCCATGCTTGCGATTGATATAGTTGGGAATATACGCAATGGGGCCAGGGCGATATAGGGCGTTCATGGCAATTAAATCACCAAAACGATCGGGTTTGAGTTCTTTCATGTACTTTTTCATACCGTCAGACTCAAACTGAAATATGGCATTGGTTTCGCCTCTTTGGAAAAGTTCATATACCTTTGGGTCGTCCAAAGGTATGTAATCAATGTCAATCTTTATGCCATGATTGGCTTGTATCATTCGCAGGGCTTCTTTGATGATGGTAAGGTTGCGTAGTCCCAAAAAATCCATTTTGATAACACCCGCATCTTCTATGATTTTGCCCTCATATTGGGTTATCAACAATTCAGACTCTTTGGACGTACTGACAGGAATCAAATCGGTCAAGTCTGAGGGTGCAATAATAATACCAGCTGCATGAATACCCACGTTTCTGACAGTTCCTTCCAATCGTTGGGCTTCTCTAAACACCCGTGCAGTGAGGTCTGTACCACGAGCCATTTCTCTGAGTTTTCTTAGGTTTTCGAGTTCATCGGGTGTAATGGTCTTTCCCATTTCCTCCAATGGCACATTAAAAACTTTATGCAGGTTAATGTTGTATGTAGGCTTGTCGGGTACAAGTTTGACAATGGCGTTGGCTTCGTTGAGCGGCAGGTCCATAACTCGTGCCACATCTTTGATAGCCGACTTTGAGGCCATCGTACCATAGGTAATAATCTGCGCTACTTGGTTTTTGCCGTATTTTTGTACTACATAATCAATCACTTTTTGGCGGCCTTCGTCGTCAAAATCGGTATCAATATCGGGCATTGAGATACGGTCGGGGTTTAAGAAACGCTCAAAAAGTAAATCGTATTTGATTGGGTCAATGTTTGTAATGCCAATCGAATAAGCCACCGCCGAACCAGCCGCCGAGCCACGACCTGGGCCAATGAGTACGCCCATGTCTCGCCCTGCCTGAATGAAGTCGGCCACAATCAAAAAGTAACCAGGGAAACCCATGTTTTTGATTGTATTTAGCTCAAAATCAAGGCGTTCTTGTACTTCTTGGGTTATTTCTTTGTATTTGACTTTTGCGCCTTGGTATGTCCAATGTTTCAAATATTCCCACTGGTTATGTACGTCGGGTGTGAGTTCTTTCATCTTACCATTGAAATCAATCATCTGCGAAATTTGATGAATTTGAAATTCTTTGGGAATCGGAAAATTAGGCAATAAAATATCACGATTCAATTTCAGTAGCTCTACTTTATCGACCACCTCCTGCGTATTGTCCAACGACTCGGGAATGTCGCTAAACGTTTTGAGCATTTCGGCTTTGGTTTTAAAATAAAATTCATCGTTAAAAAACGCAAAACGAGTACCCTTTGGCATTGGGTTGGCATCGTCAAAGTCTTTGTTGGTAGGTGTTGCTTGTTTGTCGCCCGTGTTTACGCACAGCAAAATATCGTGTGCATTGGCATCGTCTTTTTCTACATAATGACTGTCGTTTGAGCATATAATTTTGGTGTTAGAGCGTTGGGCAAACCGTAACAAAACCTCGTTGGCAATGTTTTGGTCCTTGATGCCATGCCGCTGAATTTCGACATAATAATCGTCTTGAAATAAGTCTTTCCACCACTTAAATTCTTTCCAGCCTTCATCTTCGCCACGCTTCAAAATAGCACGTGGCACCGACGCACCGATGCAACAGGTGGTAGCTATCAGACCTTTGTGGTACTTCACAATCAGCTCTTTGTCTATTCGTGGATATTTGCCATACATACCCTCAATGTAGCCCAGCGAGCATAGTTTAGACAAGTTTCGGTAGCCTTCTTCGTTTTTGGCGAGTAGTAACTGGTGGTAACGTACATCTTTTTGTTCTTTGGTAAACTGTCGCTTATCACGGTTTTCGACCACATAAAACTCACAGCCTACAATAGGCTTAATGCCCTGTTTATGGCCTTCGGCCACAAACTCAAAGACCCCAAACATATTGCCATGGTCGGTGATGGCAATAGCTGGCTGGCCGTCGGCTTTGGCTTTTTTGAATAGTTTTTTAATGTCAGCCGCCCCATCTAAAAGCGAATACTGGGTGTGGGTATGTAGGTGTGAAAATTGCATGGTAGGGCTAATCTATTTTTTGGTAGTCAATATGGCGATAGTATTCGCTTTGTTTGGCTAATTCGTACTCAGTGATGTCAAAAATACCTGTATTCAATTCTGTTTGAATGATTCTTTCTATCTTGTCCTGAAATTTTGGAAGCTCGTTTAAAATAATATCGAAGGTAATAAAACGGTCTATTCCGATATAGTTATGAGCTACTCTGTTTCGGAAATCCTTAATTTGTTGCCACGGTAAGATAGGGTGTATTTCCTTTAGTTCTTCACTGATTTTACCAGACTGTTCGCCAATATGAACGAGTAATAATAGACTTGCATTAAATGCCTGTTGGTCATTAGTTTCAAAAAACTCAATAGGGTCGTCAATCTCTGCCCTATATAATTGAATTTTACCAATAGATTCGAGCATTCTCAACAAATAAATCAGATCGTTATTGACGGACATTTGCATAAATTAAGTCTTTTTTAGCGCGGTAAAGAATGATAGGGTCAGCATATTTTTCAAACATAATATCTACACGAATAGTCAAATCAGTTTCAACCTTCTTTTTAAACGCTATCCATTTTTTAAAATCTCGAGGGTCTGCATCTATCAATAAATCTAAATCGTTGGCATCTTCGCCACGAGCAACAGAACCAAAAATGCCTATACTTTCCAAATTATAAGTGTGAAATATTGTAGAACTTTCGAGGTACTCAATGATGGTTTTTAAAGATTGCATGATGTCATTGTGTTTATTTAATTAAGTGCAGAAGACCCTTCAGTAGTTACCAAATCTTCGGCGATTATGTTTGATGCTCATGGTTTTTGTACTTAATGACGTTGGGTACTGTTATGAATATAGCACTCTCTCTTTTTTTAAGAGATATTTGGCTTTTGTTAAGCCCCAAAATTAACCAAAATCTACGACCATTTAAGATTACATAATAAATAAAAATCCAGTCTGCTCGTAGCCTTGGGCATTGATGAGCCACTGTATTGATTTTTGGCTTATATTTGAGAAAATAAATCCAACTCCGTTTTTTGCCAATGATTCCTCTACCCGAACGAATGCGACCCCGTAGCTTAGACGACTTTATTGGTCAGCCGAAGTTATTGGGTAACAAAGGTGCTTTGCGGCGAGCCATCGATGGCAATCTCATTCCGTCTATGGTATTGTGGGGGCCGCCTGGCGTTGGCAAAACTACGCTGGCCTTGCTCATTGCCGAAACCACTAAACGTACTTTTTATAGCCTGAGTGCCATTAGTTCGGGCATCAAAGAGCTGCGTGAGGTATTGAGCCGCCCATCGGGGTTGTTTTCGCCGATTGTGTTTATTGACGAAATACACCGTTACAACAAAGGCCAGCAAGATGCGCTGCTGGGGGCTGTCGAAAAAGGGCAAATTACGCTCATAGGTGCTACAACCGAAAACCCTTCTTTTGAGCTAAACTCTGCACTATTGTCTCGTTGTCAGGTTTATATTTTAGAATCTTTGGGGCGAGCAGAGTTGATACTCATGATTGACCAAGCCATTGCCAAAGACGATTATCTAAAACTCAAAACCTTTCGGTTTCAGTCTTACGATGCGCTGCTGCGGCTGTCGGGTGGTGATGGGCGCAAGCTGTTAAATTTATTGGAACTCGTTGTAAATGACCAATTTGCCGAACCCGTAATTGTCATAACAGACGACCTCGTTGAGCAAGTAGCGCAGCAAAACACGGCTCGCTATGACAAATCTGGCGAGCAACATTACGACATCGTTTCGGCTTTTATCAAGTCATTGAGAGGCTCAGACCCCAACGCTTCGCTTTATTGGCTGGCTCGGATGATTGTGGCTGGCGAAGACCCCGAGTTTATAGCCCGCCGTATGTTGATATTGGCCTCAGAAGACATTGGCAACGCCAACCCCACGGCCGTCATCATGGCCAATGCCTGTATGCAGGCTGTCAAGGTCGTTGGCTACCCCGAATGTCGCATCGTGCTGTCGCAGGTGGCGGTATATTTGGCAACTTCGGCCAAGAGCAATGCCAGTTATGTAGCCATTGACGAAGCAATTAAGCTCGCTACCCAAACCGCAGACTTACCCGTACCACTACACTTACGCAATGCCCCAACCAAGCTAATGAAAGAGGTTGGCTATGGCAAAAACTATAAATACGCACATGAGTTTAAGGGTAATTTTGTCCAACAAAACTTTATGCCAGACGACCTCAAAGCTACCAAAATATATAACCCTGGCCTCAACCCCCGTGAAAATGAAATCAGAAAACAACTACAAAATTGGTGGAAAGATTGGTATGAATACTAAAAAAGACAAAGCAGCAAAATGTAATGGAACAAGTACTAATTGAAGAAAAAACGTTTGAAAAACAAAACATAAGGGCCAACCCTCTATCCAGAGGCGACTACGAATATTGTACGTTTATTAACTGCAATATGGCCGATAGCAACTTGGCTCATTTTAAATTTTTAGACTGTATTTTTATTGATTGTAACCTGAGCTTGGCTAATATTACAGGTACCGCCTTTCGAGATGTTCGGTTTAAGGATTGTAAAATGCTGGGGCTTCATTTTGATACCTGCTCTAAATTTGGACTTTCGTTTGGTTTTGAAAACTGTAATCTTAACCATTGCTCGTTCTATCAGACCAAAGTCAAAAAAACGATTTTTAAAAATACCCAACTACGAGAAACCGACTTTACAGAGGCCGATATGACAGGCTCTATTTTTGACGACTGCGACCTATCGGCGGCTACTTTTCAAAAAACGATAATTGAAAAATGCGACTTTCGGACGGCCTTCAACTATGTGATTGATCCCGAAAATAATAAAGTAAAAAAAGCAAAGTTTGCACTCACTGGCATTGCTGGCCTTTTAGAAAAATACGATATCGAAATTGATCTTTTAAATTAAAATACCCCCAGATTTTATGCGCTAAAACAATGAATGTTCAAAAAATAGATACTTTTTCAGGCCACCGAGACTGTGTGTATGCACTGACGGCTGCGGCTGAGGCGGCACAGTTTTTTTCGGCTGGTGGCGATGGGCAAGTTGTATTATGGGACTTGGCTCGGCCAGATGTTGGTACGTTGGTAGCGCAAGTACCTGCCTCGGTTTATGCAATGGCCTTTGATGCTACCAAAAACCAACTTTGGGTAGGCCAAAACTACGAAGGTGTGCAGCTCATTGACCCATTTCAAAAAACTATCATTGCATCTGCAAATATTACTTCAGCAGCGATATTCGACATTCAGTTATTTCAAAATCAAGCCTTTATTGCACAGTCAGACGGCGTGGTTACGGTGATAGACGTTGAGCATTTTGCCGTCAAACGCCACATCAAAGCCAGCACCGAGAGCGCACGTTGTTTGGCCGTTAATTTACAAAAAAACGAAATAGCCATAGGGTATAGCGACCACCAAATTAGGGTTTTTGATATAGAAAACGGTAATTTGAAGTACGTACTGTCTGGCCATACCAATTCTGTTTTTACAGTTCAATATTCGCCCAATGGCCAATTTTTACTATCGGCAGGGCGAGATGCTCACTTACGAATTTGGAACGTTGAGAACAACTACGAACTATACAAAGCAATTCCTGCACATCTATTTGCCATCAACCACATTGTGTATAGCCCCAACGGTCGGTATTTTGCTACCTGTAGTATGGATAAATCTATCAAAATTTGGTCGGCGGCTACTTTTCAATTACTCAAAGTAATAGACAAAGCACGACACGCTGGTCATGGCACTTCTGTCAATAAACTGTGGTGGTCAGCCTATGAGCAGCAACTCGTTTCGGCCAGCGACGACAAGAAAATAGCCGTCTGGGAAATAATATATTGAATCGTTATATTTGTAAAAAAAGTACTCAGTAACTAACATTTATACAAAGAAACCCCCTGATATTAGGCATAGAAAATCTGTATTTAGAAATACGAAAGTTAGCCGTCATTTTAAGAAACTCTCAAACAATTAGTCGTAGTAAATTTTTGAATCTATACAATAGCTGACAAATCATTTGAAAATTGTAAATTTATAACTTATCATAATCACTGCTTAAAAAAGAAATTGAACCAACAGCCAAACTTGAATTTGGTGTTTTGGCTTTGTATGCAGTTTTTGAAATTAACAAACCTAACCCAGACAATATTTTAATTTTTTTTGGTTCTTAACAAGTTATTTAGCTTTTGTTGTTCTATATTTGTTTCAAGCAAATATACTGAACATCTCATATCTACCTTTAATGTCTTTCGAGCCTTTTTTAAAAGCTATTACGCTTCAAGTTTCTCAAATTGAATATGGCCAACAGCCTGCCGAACTCTACGACCCCATTCGGTATATTATGTCGTTGGGAGGCAAGCGTTTGAGACCATTACTGACGGTGCTTTCGACATATTTATTTACCGACAACTGGCAAAAATCGCTTAGACCTGCGGCGGCGGTTGAGGTTTTTCATAATTTTTCGTTGATGCACGACGACATCATGGACAAAGCACCGCTCAGACGAGGCCAGCCAACGGTACATCAAAAATGGAATGATAACATCGCCATTTTGTCGGGCGACGTAATGCTCGTCAATGCCTATGAACTCTTGCTCGGTGTCCAGACCGATAAACTGGCTCTGGTCGTTGGTAGATTTAACAAGACGGCAGCAGAGGTGTGCGAAGGGCAGCAATTAGATATGAATTTTGAAACTCGCTGGGACGTAACCGAAGCCGAATACCTAAATATGATACGGCTCAAAACATCTGTGTTGTTGGGCTTTGCGCTTGAACTGGGTGCTATCGTTGCTGGTGCCGACGCCGACACAACACAAAAACTCTACGAGGCGGGAGTAAATATGGGACTTGGCTTTCAGCTCAAAGACGATTTGCTGGACGTGTATGGCGACCCCGATAAATTTGGTAAACAAGTAGGTGGGGATATTATTTCAAACAAAAAAACATTTTTGCTCATCGAAGCTCTCCAACAGGCAACTGGCGACGACAAAATAGAATTGGAGAGTTGGCTGGCGGCAGCAGTATTTGACAAAGACCAAAAAATAAAGGCCGTTACAGATTTATTTACAAAATTAGAAATCCACACTTTAACAGAGCAAAAAATAAATCAGTATTTTAGTGCTGGTTTTGAAACTATCAAGCAATTACCACTTGACCAAAATCGCAAACAACCACTGATAGATTTCATTGACTTTTTGATGGTCAGAGAGAGTTAAAAAAAGACTTAAAAACCACAGCCTTTTAGCTTTGCTCACTGACGACTGTAAAATAATGTTTTCAAATAAAAACTAAGTAAATTATTGATTTGTAGCAACTTAACTAAACTCATAATATATCAAATAACTGTAACCATGAAAAAAACAGCTTTACTTTTTTTGGCAATGTGTGCCTCAGTTGCCGTTCGGGCGCAAGAAATGAAATGGAATCAATCAATTTTTGACTCGTGGGTGCAGCTGCGTGTTGGCGATGGTAAGACCAATGCAATATGGTGGTGTCAGGGCGAGGTTTACTCATACCCAAGCGGAAAGTTGGTAGCCAGAATGGAGGGCATCGACCACGGCAAGGTAGTTAGGGTATCGAAAGACAGTGTGATTCAGCTCAATCGCAAGACTTTTACCTATCACGACATCAATACCAACGAAATTATTACAGAAGGTTTTGGTCAAAAATTAGAGCCGATTGCATACCCGTACCAAAAAATAACCTACTTGCTCAAAAACGGTAAACTTAGAACGTATGTAGAGCAGGGTGCGGGTGCAAAAATAACCAAAATGGGCCCAGGCGAAAGTATATCAGTGCGACAGTTGGGGGGTAATTATATTTTTACTGCACCCGTGTTTTTAGATTTTACAAGCCCTCGGGGCAAATATGAGGCTTACGAAAACTACGATTTCTTTTTTAGTCCGACTATGAAAACTACAAAAGAAAAATACCAACTCACATGGGAGCGTTATGGCGACTTGCCAGCGGCTGTCGGTGGCGGCAAGGGCATTATTCACTTAGTGAGCTATCGGGTAGATAAAATCGAAGACTTGCCTTCGGCTGTTTTTAAGAAATACCTCAACGAAAAAGCACAAATGTGGTTAGCCCCACCTATGGACCTTGCCGAAATTAGTAGTTTACAAAAATAATATTTGAAAACTCAGCAAAATTAGCCCAAACTAAATTATAGTTTGGGCTAATTTTTGTCCCAGAAATCGCCCGAAACTAAGTGCGGGCGTTACAAACATTCCACCCACAAAAGCATTACCACAAGTTACGCCACCACCCAATATTTCGCCAGCAGCGTAGAGGTTTGGAATAGGCTCGTTGTCGGTGTCTAATACCTGTAGCTCGGCATTGGTAGCCAGTCCGCCAAATGTTACTAACGAAAAACAATAGGTCAGAATAGCATAGTATGGGCCTTCTGAAACACTGTTCTGCAAATGCGTTCGTCCAAAATCTGCATCGTTCTGATTGGCCACAAAATCATTGAATTGGCTAACAGTATTTTTCAGAGTTACGTCACTCAGTCCTATTTTCTGTGCCAATATTTCGACAGAATCAGCCACCCAGACTGCTTTTTGGTTTTGAGCCTCCTGTTTGAGTTTTTCGGGAGTCCATTGTGGTACTATACAGCCACCGTCGTCGTTTAGTGCTTTTTCGTCAAATATTACCCACATTTTTTTGTCAGTTTGTGCTTCTACGGCTTTTTCACGGGTGTCGGGGTCAGGTTCATTTTCGTCCATAAACCGCTGGGCTTGAGCATTGACGTAGATTTCACGTGGTTGTCGATCAATAGAGTTGGACACCCTTACCCAGCTTTTCCAGAAGTCAGTACGCCCACTGTTAGGCTCAAGTTCCAGGCCGCCCAATGTAGCCGTATGTTTGTCGGCATTATGAAATTTGGCACCTGCTTCCATCGCTGCTATGATTCCGTCGCCAGTTGAAGTTTCTCGGGCAGTCGAAACAAGTCGAGGCCAGTCTGCGGGAGTTACTTTTTTGAAAAAATCGTGGTTTGAGCCATAGCCGCCAGTGGTCAGTACAAACAATGAAGAATGAAAGATATTGAATGAATTATTTTCAGATTTGTATATTTCTATACCCGTTACGCTGCCTTGTTGGTTTCTAATTATTTGGGTAAGTTTGGTGTCGAGGTGTACTTCTATTTGACCGTTGGCTACATGTTTTTCCCAAAGGGGCAGCATAGTTTCATAGATAGCAGAGCCAGCCCATTTTATTTCTGTACCTTCGTAGGCGGTTGTTCCCCAGTAAGTTCGGGGTGTTTGGTATGGGGTATGACCATAAATAAATTTTGGAGTATCGGCCTCAAACGGAAAGCCGAGCGATTGTAGCCAGTCGATGGTTTTGGGGGCGAGTTCGGTAGCGAGTTTGACGATAGTAGGGTCAGCAGTGTAGTTTGAAATTCGCATCACATCATCGAAGTGTTGCTGGGGCGAGTCCGCTATTTTTCGTTCGGCTTGCCGTATCGTTCCACCTGCACTCATGTGTCCAGCCGTTACGTGCAGAGTGCCGCCCACACTGTTACTTTTTTCTATCACCGTTACCTGCGCTCCACACTCGGCAGCACTGATGGCGCAAGCCATGCCGGCCGTTCCTGCCCCAATTATTACAAGTTTATTCATTTAAGGAGTCGTGAGTATATAGTACGGTGTCATGAGTTAAATACAACACTGTTAATCAGTAAGTTATAAAAATTAAAATACCGTATTAGTTTTGAATAAGTACTTAAGTTCTTAACATTTAGGTTATAAAAAAATGAAGATACGAATTTTATCTGTGAACCAAGACATTGATTTTTATAATTCTCTTCAATGAATTATAAAAATCTGGAAAGGTTTAATGACTAAATATGATTATGGCTTTTTTATTTTTTGTGTATATTATCGTAATTTTGATAGTCTTAATTGTGGTAATTTCGCTACTATCTTAGGATTGATATAATAAAAAGCAAAGTAATACACTGATAATCAAGTAATTGTTGTAGTATATAATTGATTTTAACCTAAAAATGAATAAAAAACGAATTGCTATTTTTGCCTCTGGCTCTGGTACAAATACTGAAAAAATAGTCGAATATTTCTTAGAAAATAAGCAGATTGAAGTAACCTTAATATTGACTAACAACTCAACGGCCGGGGTCATTGAGCGAGCCAAACGGTTACAAATTCCAGTGGTGTTGTTTGATAAAAAACTCTTTGCCGATTCTCAAAAAATTGTTCAGTTGCTTCAAAACCAAGACATTGATTTGGTTGTCTTGGCCGGTTTTATGATGTTAGTTCCGCAAGGTATGGTCGAGGCATTCCCCAATAAAATTATAAATATCCACCCAGCACTATTGCCTAAGTTTGGCGGTAAGGGTATGTACGGGCATCACGTACACGAAGCCGTTGTAGCGGCTGGCGAGGCTGAGAGTGGCATCACGATTCATTATGTAAACGAACGCTATGACGATGGTGCAGTTATTTTTCAGGCTACTTGCCCAGTGTTACCAACCGATAGCCCCGACGACTTAGCCAACAAAATTCATATTTTAGAACACCAACACTACCCGACTGTGATAGCACGACTCTTGGGTTGCTGACTTAGGCTAATTTATCTTTGAGTGCATTGATGGGTTTTTCGATTATAAACCAAGACACACTGGCTATACAAATCGTTACTACAAACAAAAATATAAATCGTAGAGCGGGCGTATGTTCTATTTGTGGAAATGTATTGAAAAACTTGATAATCGGACTCCCTTCGATTTTGTGGTAATAATTATACACAAAATTGTGATAGACATAAATACCATAACTAATACGCCCCAGATAACTACTTACGGGATTTTCTAAAAGCAATTTGAGCCAGCCTCGGTAGCCAATAATTGCGCCGCCAATCAAGAAAAAGAAAAACACTGATGGAATAAATCGCTCATTGAGCATGTTGTGTTGTGGCCAGTAGGTTTTGCGAATGTAAGTATTGGCAATAAATACCAACAAACTAACGATAAGTAAATACCGATTTGAAAACAACTTTTTGAAAAAATCTTGATTGTGTAAAAACAAATAAGCCATAATTGCACCCAGACCAAAGGCATCTAAGCAAGTAAACATGGTTACATAAGCGATTTTCCAGTCGGCACCAGTAAACTCCAACACAAACCTTGCGCCAATACTGATTGAGATAAGTATCACAAAAAATTGTACAATAAATCGCTTTGGAATGAAAAATATAAGCAAAGGGAAAAACACATAAAATTGCTCTTCGACGGCCAACGACCAAAAATGGTCAGTTACCCCAAGCCATTTCTGGTGGATAGCTATGTATATATTGCTGGCATAAAGTAAGTTCCAACTTAATTTGTCTTGAACAGAGGGGTCTTTGACTAACCAAAGGCCAAAAATTGAAAGATAATATATTGGAAAAATACGAAGCGTGCGTCTGATATAAAACTTTTTGAGGTAAGTGGTCAATCCCGAAGGCTGGCCATAAGTCTTTGATTTGCTGGTTAGTAATATTCGAGTAATCAAAAAACCACTCAATACAAAAAACATATTAACGCCCATTGCACCCAAAGCCAGTTCGTTTATGTCGGCAAGCCAGTGGTCAAAGAGAACCAAGGTAACGGCCAAAAAGCGAAGTCCGTCTAATTGTACCAAATACTCTTCGTTTTTATGAATTGCAGTCATGTATTACCAGTTTTTTTTAATTTCTTTTTGAATAACAGGCGTAAAGGTAGCGGTCAGGCAGTTGGTTGGAGCAAGAGTTAGCGATTTGCCCGAATAGCTGACCCATTGAAGCTGGTATTGGCCAGGTTCTACTTCCGATCCGTCCACGGTTACGGTCGAGCCTTTGATAAAAAAACGGTTATAGTTCAATACATTTCTAAAAGAGTGTTTGCGAGCTTGGTTGGTCGGAAACAAATAACGTCTTTTGTTATTGTACAAATACAGATACAAGCCTCCATCACGCCAATCACGAAGTCGGTAGTTGGGTTGTGCCAAAACCAAGTGATTGTTGGTTATTGCACAAGGTTTTTGATTTTGAGAGCTATCAAATTCAACAAGCGGAAGTTTGTCTGTAAATAACTTTGGTGTACGATATACCTGTATTTTTTGCGGTGTTGAGGTTTCGTTATAAGCGTTGAAGTGGCTTGTAATGAGGTATTTGCGTAGCTGAATGGTATCGTAAAGATGGTAATGTTGATTGCAAACATATAAGTACCCAGTAGCGACCAAAAAGGTAGCCGTGAGGGCATCTCTAAATTTGGGGCTGACGAGTGTAATCAGATAGGCAAAATTGAGACTAAAAAGTAAAGCCGAGTAGAGTTTGTAGCGGCTTGTGAGTAAAAACTGTAACCCAACACCAGCCCGAGAATAGGCCACGATGCCGATAGTAAGAAGCGCAAAAAGAGTTGCCCCCAAAAAAAACGAATCATAGGCCGATAGTTGTAATTGCTTGGTAACATAGCTACGAAATATATACAAGAGCAGGCAAAAACTCACAAACAATGTCAAAAAACCTACCCAGAGCAGGCTTTGCTGTGGCTGGCTAAATGGCAAGCCTTCGGCCAGTGAGCCACACAAAAGTAGATAGCCTTTGATAAATATCTTAAAGTCGAAAACAGTGTTAATATTGGCAGGTGGAGTCTGAAAATGATAAAAATAAGAGGCTAATATCACCGCACTACTCAGCCCAAATACCCCAGCTCTAAGCCAGTTTTTTTGTAAAATCAATATCAGGAGACCAATCGGTAATACCAAAACGCCATTGCCACTTGTGTAAAATGCTGCTGCTGCTACTGCTATGCCCCATGCCCAGTATCGGTCGTTTTGGGCAATAATCCAGCAACTCCACAACGTCAGGGCAACAACCCACATATTTTGAACAGATGCCATACCCCAAAATGTGTTTTCCCAAAATGCCAAACTAAACCAAAACATTACAACGGGTAGTGCATACCAAAAAGAGGCAATGGTCTGTCTAAAAAAACGAGTAAGTAGTAGCCAAATCAGCACTAATGCCAAATTGCCAAACAGCATGAGGTGTTTGTAGTTTAGTTCGCCAAAAATCTTGAAATCTATAAGTGTAGCCAGCCGAGTTAGGCCAATACGGTGTTCGTTGTGTTGGCGAACTATTAAGGCTATTTTGTCTGAAATCTTTGAGGCATTGTCATAGTCTATCACAAAGCCTTTGAGCGGGTGGTCGTCCCATTTAGGGATATTGATTGCATAGCGATTCCACAAATAAAAATACAGACCAATCAGCAGTAAACTGACAGTGAGTGCGGTTACGTTTCGTTTACGGGGTAGGGTCATTGGGTCAATGTAAAGAATTGGTTTTGGAGCGGCTCAATTCTTGTTTCTCAAAATAGTGATGATAGTATCTAACTTGACCTCCATGCTATCCATTTGGGTTTCCATTCTATCCATTCTAACCTCCAGCTTGTCCATTCTACCCTCCAGCTTGTCCATTCCTGCTCCCAATTTGTCCATTTTACTTTCCAACTTATCCATTCTTGCCCCCAAATCATCAAGTTTGGTTTGAAATTCAGCCTGCTTACTCAGCAAAAACTGAACGTCATCGCTTTGTTTCTCTATGGCTTTGACACAAAAACTAATAGCTGCTTCGAGGCGTTTGATTTGGGCGGTAATGCGTTCCAATTTAGCCGAATGTTCTTCGTGCATGGCCGAGTGTTCGTCTTGCTTTGTACCAAACTCAGCCATGAGGAGTTCCAATTGGTCTATTCGTTGTCTATCGGTCATTGTTTAGATTGTTTTAGAAATCACACCGACAAATATAAACATTTTTGCGACAAACTACATTTTCATAATCGTAAATTCTACTCGCCTATTTCGCTTGCGGCTTTCTTCTGTTTGATTATTAGCACGTGGTTTACTCGCGCCCCAGCCTTTGGTCTGTACTCGTGTAGGGTCTATGTTTTTGGAAGCCAAATATTTCTGAACTTCACAGACACGATCTTCTGATAGTTGAATATTGAGTTTAAAATCTCCTTGATTGTCAGTATGGCCTTCGAGTAGTATCTCCATCTGTGGGTATTTGAGCATCATTGTCGCTATTTGGTCTAAGTCTGGGAGTGCTTGCGTGAGTAGCTCTGACTTACTTTGTTCAAACATAACATTAGATAGTGCTAATTTGGCACCTACCTTGATTGGCACAAGGAGTATGTTTTTTCTGATGTCTCTAAATTTTTTGTCTTTGGTTAAATCAACGATTTCGCTTGTCGAAAAATAGCCGTCTTTGGGGGCCGTCAGGCGATAGGCTTCCTTGACAGGAACAATCATTTTATATTCGCCAGTTTCGGGGTCATATTCTATTTTCGATATATTTGAGTTGTCCTTCATCAAGTCGGTAACGATGTCAGACTTGATTGGTTTGTTGGTTTCGGCATCTAATACACTCCCCGACAGTATGGCTACGGGGTCTGGTCGCATGGCCGGATAAACCTTAAATCTAAAAATATCTTCTTCGCCAATCGTATTTTGTTTTGAGCTTACATAAGCATACTCGCCCGAGGCTGGAATACTCAAAAAACCATCCCATTTTGGCGTATTTATGGCCGAGCCGAGGTTTTCGGGTTCTGTCCAGTTTGTCCAAGTGTCGTCTAAGCGGCGGCACACAAAAATATCGCCACTGCCATAGCCCGCATGGCCATAAGACGTAAAGTAAAGTGTTCGGTTGTCGGTTGCTATAAAAGGCGTACTTTCGGTTTCGGCTGTATTTACTTCCTGACCCAAGTTTAGGGGTTTTGTCCACGAGCCATCGGCCTTCAAAAAAGACACGTATAAGTCCCTGTCGCCAATAGTATCTTTTCGTTTGATGGCCGTAATCAGTACATTGCCTTTGGGTGAGATTGCAAACTCGCTATTGTTTTTTATATCTAAATTATAAATGTCATCAATCTTACATTCGGTTGGTACTGTCCAGCCTGCTTTTGTTTTGGTAGATTTGGACAAACCAAAAGCCATAGTTCCGTCTGGGCGATAGACATTCATCAAAAACAAAGTACGTCCATCTGGCGATATGCTCACTATGGCATTGTTGTCGGCGTTGTTGATGGGAGTGCCCATGTTTTGAGCAACAGACCAATTTTTATCTTCAAAGTTAGTAAACCAAACATCTTGGGTAGTTGCCTGCCCTACATTACCTTCGTATTTTCCTCTTGTAAAAAACAACGTTTTGCCGTCTGGCGAAATTATTGGGGCTAATTCTTGACCTTTTGAATTGATACTTGTTCCTAAGTTTTCTTTGATAATTTCTTTGGGGGCATCTTTGCTCACATGCACATCATAAAACACAGGCCGAGCTGCCGACGTAATGCCAATGGCATCTATCTGGTTATAGCCTTTGACTTTTGACGGGTTCAAAACTACTTTTAGGGTGCTAATAACAAGTGCAGTATCGGTGATAGGAATACTCAACATCTTGCCCACTGATGCTGTCTGAGTAAAGTTATTTTCAAACAATAGTGTTTCCTTTCCGTCTTTGTCATAACCAAACACACGTGTAACGGCACCTTGATTGAAGTTTTCGATGATAACTATTTGCTTTGTTTTTTGGGGAGACTTAAACCCTACTTTTATCCATTCTTCTACGTTAGAGTCGGCATTGTAAGGCGACCACGCACATGAGTTATCACCAAACGGGGGGAGGGTATTGGGGCGGCCTAAGACTTGGTTGGCGTGGCCTTCTTGGCCTACATTATCTTTTTGAAATTCCGATGAAAAACCTACAAGTTTATTAGCCCATTGTACTTCTTGTGCCTGAATAGTGAGTGCTATCAGCGACAAACAAAGACACAACTGGATAGATTTTTTCATAATTTGGAGTTATAATTTACAGTGATTTTGGGTAAAACGTAGCAAAAATCGTTCCAAATTTACTTTTTTCCTACATTTCCAATCAATAAAATCCAGTCGTCGCTCAACGTGGGGGGTATCAGCTCTCTGATGGCTCTCGGTTTGAAATACCCCCCCGCCCAGCGTTGGTTTGTCTTGGGGTTTATCCACAACACCCGCAAATTCGAGCCTTTCATTTTGGCCATGTCTATTTTGACAGGGTGGCCAACAGGCATATACATCAAAGCGAGCCGATAGTTGGGCAACACCGCCACTGGAGAGTAGTCATTGTTGTCAATATTATTTTGTCCCGAAACCACCAATTCGCCACTGGTTTCAGGCCGCAATAATTCCCAAGGCAACCCGTTCAGAATTTTATAAAATCGAGACATACTTAAAGCACCACTTAGATTGAGGTTTTGCTGCCATTTTTTTTCAAAAGCCCATACTGAGCTACCGTAACAATGGCCAGCCCCACCCGAAAGTATAGTCCAGTATGCTTGCCGACGTACTATTTGTTCATTGCCATCGTTTTCATTTTGTCCACCCGATACAAACGCTTTTATCGGTTTTTTTTGGTATTCTTTGCTCAAAAACTCATAATTCTGTGGGGGTTTATTTGTATCAACGCCCTCTATTTTTTTATTATAAAGATTAACTATATTTAGGTCGAGCCATGTTTTATTTGGCAATATATCGGTACTTGACTGCGGGCTTGCTGCTTGGTAAGTCATCAAGTGATTGGGTGCGGCACTCTTAATACCCTCTGCGATTGATTTTTGCATGGCTTCTCCATCAATTGGTTCTTGGTTGTTATCCATTATCCAGAGTATGTTATTGTATTTGCTAAATCTTTTTCCCAAATATTGTCCATAATTACGACATTTTTCTGTTCCGTTTTGTTTCTGTGCTTTCGCCCAATTTGAGTCATCAAAATCCAGCCAAGTAGGTGCGAGTCCTACAATCATTTGTTGGTTATTGGCATAACGAACTACGTCTTCGACATATTTAAAATAAGTCTCATTTGGGTCAGAAAAATCACCATTTGTGTTGAAAGGTACCGATTGATAGGCATTTTTTAAGTTTGGCTCTGGTGGCAAAACTTGTAAGAATATAGCGTTAAAAAACTTGCTATGACGGTTGTCAATATATTGGCGGGCTTGCTCAAATCTTAGTTTATGAAATAGTAGCCAGCCAGTATCGGCATTGAGCAAAAAAGGTTCGTTGTGTTGCGTAACAAAGTAGCGGTTATTTTTACTTAGTTTGAGCGGAAAAACAGTGCTACGATTGTACGAAGTAACAACCTCGTGTAGGGTTTTTCGATGAATTATTGCTTTTTTGCGAGGCTTAGGTCTGCCAGCAAAAGTATTGACAAGGAGTAAAAAAAACAAAAAACAAGCACAATTAAAGCGATTCATAGGTAGGGATTAGAGGTGTTAGGCACACAAATTTACAAAAAATATGCCACTAACCCTATTTATCTATTGAAAAGCCGCAGGGTCTATATAGTTGGGGATTGATTTTTTCTTTTCGTCATAAATCGCCCATTGTTCAGTTGTCAATATTTTCTTAAACTTAGTTTCTTTGTCTGATTGTAGTTTAAGAATATCGTCTCTGAATTTCATAATTATGTCCTTTCGTTTCGATTCGTTTTCTTTGACGGCTTTGATAGCGGCTTCTTTCATGTCAAATCGTTTGATGGTATTGTCCATGACAATAAAATCGGCATCAATCATTTGGTCGTCTGTAAGTTTGAGTTTCTTTTTGAGCCACTTTATTTCATTGTCGGCTTCGCTGTCAATGGTCGGTGCTTTGGGGGCTTTGTTACCAAAACTGGGGTCACTCATTTGGCTACCACCGCCAAAGCCACCTCGACCATAACCACCGCCACCGTAGCCGCCTCCGCCATAACCACCGCCATATTGGGCAGTTGCCTGAAAGTTAATTAAACCAAAAAATACAAAACTGACTGACAGCAAAATATTAAAATTGAACTGCTGAAATATAAGTCCTGCTTTGCTATTTTTGTAATTATTTACCGTTAGATTTTTCATTTTATCAATTATTTTTTACCCTACAAAGTTAAGTTAAAAAACTCGTGGTATGAGTATGGGCCCTATTTTTCTTCTCCAAAACCGCTGAATGGTGCAGTAATCTGACTTCCAAAAAACAAAGCATTTAGAAATAACTTGCTTGTGCCATACCAAATACCTCTAAAATTAGGATTATCTGCAAACAATATTACCCGCCCAGCACCATCAGTATTGACCAATATACCAGCCGAACCAGCAATCTTTTGCAGCGTTTGAGGGTGGACATATCCAGCCAAGAGTGGCTTATTGGAGTATGCTACTACGGTATTAAATGGTATAGCCGACTGTTCCAAAATCGTGTTATTGTTTCTATAAAGTGCTATTTTACGGTTGATGTACCCCCAGCCCAGCGGGTGTGTGGTGTCTAAATCTGCCTCAAATGCCGCTCCGCCTGTTCCCTTTGAGCCATCGAGAGCGGCGGCATCTTCAAAGTTAGTACGGCTACGCTTGGCCATGGCTATTGAGTCGGCTTTGGTGTTGGAGCGTAGTTTTTCTTTGACTATGTCGTTTTTGATGGCCCACTCCGAAGCTGTTTTTATGGTGATGAGTGTTCCGCCAGCAGCTACCCAAGTTTTGAGTCTGGTAGCTAATATTTTGTCAGAAGGGTATTGGCCAGACACCATCACGATTGTATTGTACCGACTTAGATTTGCTCGATTTAGAGCCGATAACTCTACTTTGGTAATGGGTATTCCAACGTGTTTTTCAGTCAAATACCACACTTCGCCAGCTTCGTAAGCATTTGTGCCTTGCCCAACAACGAGTAATATCTCGGGTTTTTGTACTTTCTGAAAATTATTACTACCCAAATCTATCCCAGCCTGACTAAACCCTGTTGGCACGCCCACAAAACTAACCCCAGCCGATGCCCCGACTGACTTTATGATTTCAAATAAATTGCCAGAACCAACGCTCTGGCTCTGAACAGCAACCAAGAGTGAGCCATGAGGAAAAGACTTGTCGCCAATTTTGAAACTTTTCAGAGCCGTTTTTACTAATATTTTTTGGTCTAATAACTGGTACAACGCTTTGGTCATATTGAAGTCAGTCGAGCTCAATAAATAGGCATAGTCAGACTGTGTTGGTGCAATAGATTTGAGCATCAAGTCGTCTTCGATTATGAGTTTTCCTCTCGTGATTGGGGTCTTAACTTCTGCATGATTTAGCCCAAACGACAATGCCAAGTTCCAAGTTGAGGCATCATAAAACAGGCTATCGGCAAATTTGGTAGGTCGCTCAAAAACAGACTGAACCAACCGATATTGTGGCTGATTGGTGGGTATAAACATAGCCTTATTTTTCTCGAAACTCTGCCCGTCCAGTGCAATATTATCGGTTAATTGATAACATTCTATTTGGTGGCGCATGAGTGTTTTAGCAAATTCATTCATTTTTGTTGCATCGTTGCCACCGCCAACTACATAGCCCTTGGTAGTGTTTTTTGTACCATCTGCCAAACCTGTACTATAAAATTCTCGTTGAAATTTCAACAGATTTTGTCGTTCGTTCAATGCCCCTTTGAGCGTAGCAATGGCGCAAACGTATTGGTTGCGAACTGTATGTGCAAAAGTTACAAGTCCGTTTTGGCTTTCTTGCACAAAGCCACGAGAACTGCCTTGCTCAAACAAAATACCAACGCCGCCCTGCATATCTGGATAACTCGACCCGTAGCCTGGGTATAAATTATCGAACGATTCTTTGGTATAATACAACGACCCAATTTGATTTAGGGCTGCTTCGTAATATTTGGCAAATTTACTATTTAGAGTCCTGTAAACATATTGTGGTACAAGTGGATTTTCAGCATTTTCTTTTGATGGTTCAAAGAAAAAAGTAGAGTTTGTACCCATTTCGTGCTGGTCTGTTACTACATTTGGTCGCCATTGATGATAAAATTTTAACCGATTTTGACTTTCGATGTGTACGCCCAAATACCAGTCTCGGTTCAAGTCCGACCAGTAATGATTGGTACGCCCGCCTGGCCATACTTCGTTATGCTCACGGTCGTTGGGGTCGGTTACGTTGGGGTTGCCTTTATGCTGATTGACCCAGCTCACAAAACGGTCTCGACCGTCTGGGTTTAGTACAGGTTCAATCAATACTACTTCGTTATCCAATATTGCTTTTATGTCGTCGTCTTCGCTTGCCGCCAAGTAGTAGGCCGCCAATATAAGCGACTCGCCGCCCGATGTTTCGTTGCCATGTACATTTGCCCCGAGTTGTACCACAACAGGCATTTTAGCCACATCAGGCATAGGTTTGGTTGGATTACAAAGATTGAACCTATCTTGCTGAATCAAGGGCAGTTTACTAAAATTGGCTGGCGACGTAGCCATAACAACAATTTGTGGTCGAAATTCGCTCGTCATACCTATCGTTTGTACCGTTATACGGTCAGAGAGTCGGTCGAGTTCCTTCATGTATGCCACTAATTGGTCGTGCCGAGTTTGGTGTGTACCAATCGGATAGCCCAAAAACTGCTCAGGGCTTGGAATGGCCGAATTGAGTTTTTTGCCACCAAAAAAGTAGTCTTGCTGGGCAAACGAAGTGAAAAACGAGCAGTGAAAAATGAACAACGAATAAATAAGACCTGAAATTACATTGAAGCGAGGTAAGTATTTGATTTTCATGTATTTGGGGTTTTAAGAGTTTAATAAGTTTTTTAAATCTAAAATCGTTTGCGTAGGGTCGTTGGCACTAAATACAAAATTGCCAGCTACCAGCACATCAGCGCCAGCCGCTACCAAAAGCGGAGCGTTTTGTGCGTTTACACCGCCGTCTATTTCTATTAGTGCCGAGCTTTTTGATTCTAAAATCATTTGTTTTAGCTTTTCTACTTTCTTGTAGGTGTATTCGATAAATTGTTGTCCGCCAAAACCAGGATTGACAGACATAATTAAAACCAAGTCTAAGTCCTGAATTACGTTTTCGAGAACGCTCGCTGGTGTATGTGGATTGAGGGCTACGCCCGCCTTGTAACCTAAGTCTTTGATTTGCTGAACCGTCCGATGTAAATGGGTACAGGCTTCGGCATGTACTGTAATAACGGCAGCCCCTAATTGCTTGAATATGTCTATATACCGCTCGGGGCGAACTATCATCAAATGTACGTCTAATGGCTTGGTAGCATGGCGACTGATGGCTTCTAAAACGGGCATACCAAACGAAATATTAGGTACAAATTCACCGTCCATGATGTCAATATGAAACCAGTCGGCTGCGCTGGCGTTTATCATTTCGATGTCTCGTTGTAAGTTGGCAAAGTCGGCAGCCAAAATCGAAGGGGCAATCAGTACTTGTCGGTTGGTTATCATTAAATAATTGTTGGTTATCACAAAAGTAATGGGTTTTTGACTGACTTTGACTATTTTTGAACCGTGAATAATGCTTTGGAATTATGGATATTCAAATAGTAACTACTGATTTTAAAAAATCTATCGAAAATTTGTATGGCCAGTTGCTCTTTTTCAACCACAAAAGACACAAAAGTTGACAAAAAATAATAGTTTTCAAACTTTTGTGGCCTTTTGTTACTTTTGTGGTTAAAAAATTACAAAAATTAGCAACGAACTTGAATGTTTTATTCTAACCAAAATTTTTCCAGAAAAAGCAAATCAAATTATAGCCAGTAGTTTTGCCAAATACAATTTCAAGCTATGAACACAATCATTGACTTTTTTCAGTACCTACTCAATTCGGAAGAAATTATACGAACTGGGGGCTTGATTGTGATAACGCTCATTATTTTTGCCGAAAACGGTCTTTTCTTTGCCTTCTTCTTGCCGGGCGACTATCTTGTTTTTTTGGCGGGTGTTTTTTGTGGTCTCAAAATCTTGAATGTTGCACTTCTTGTATTGCTTACCGCTATGTTTGCTGCGGCAGTTCTGGGGTCATTAACAGGTTATATGTCTGGTAAATATTTTGGTGAAAGTTTGCAAAATCGCAAAAATTCGTGGTTTTTCAAGAAAGAATATTTTGAAACAACTCGTAAATATTTTGATAAATACGGCAGCCGCACGCTTATCATTAGCCGGTTTTTGCCTATTGTTCGTACTTTTGCGCCTATTTTGGCGGGCGTAGTCAGAATGCCAATTGGCGGCTTTCTGACCTATAACGTTGTCGGTGCTTTTCTGTGGATATTGGGGCTGGCTGGCTCTGGGTATTTTTTTGGGGAGCGTTTTCCTTGGATAGTCGATTATGTAACATACATTGTTTTGTTTTTTATGGCTATCACTACTTTTACTGTCATTAAAGGCTATATTAGTGCAAAGAAAGAAATTGAAAAATAAACAAATAGATATTATTACGATTGCTAATGCTTTCAAAACCGCCCTTCAAGATTTGTACGGGACTGATCTGAATAGTTTATATCTGTTTGGCTCTTTTGCCAGAAGCGATTATGACGACGATTCAGACATTGATTTTTTGGTGGTATTGAATCATTTAGAAATAAAAAAAATGTCTGAAATTTCAAAAATGGCAGACATAACGAGTGTTTTCTGGCGAAACCATAATAGGCTATTTTCGGTAGTACCTGCCACAAAAAATGGATTCGATACGCTCAATATGCCATTATATGAAAACATTAAACAAGAAGGAATAAAGCTATGAGCGTTGAACTTGTCCAAATTTTAGAAAAAGCAGATGATTGCATTGAAGCTGCAGAATATGATTTAAAAGGTAGTTTTTATGAGGCGGCTGTCAATAGAAGTTACTACGCTATTTATAGTTGTATTGTGGCACTGCTTTATGTAACTGATACTTTTCCTAAATCTCACAAGGGCGCACACACTAAATTTAACGAATTATATATTCAAACGAATATACTTCCTATAAATCTATCAAAAATCATTTCAGAAAATTTTAATAAGTGACAATTAGGCGATTATGATTTTGATACAAATATAGAATTTGAGGAAGCCGAAATGTCTTTAATTCAGGCAAAAGAGTTTTATGAAATTACCAAAAACTATCTAAAAAAAGAAATTGAAAAATAACACCATATAATGCTACTATTTCAAATTGGCTCACTTATCATCAACTGGGTAGAAGTCGTGGACATCACGCTTGTCGGCTTTTTGTTGTACCAAGTTTATTTTTTGGTGCGAGGTAGTTTGGCAAGTCGGGTGTTTTTGGGGTATTTGCTTATTTATGTTGTCTATCTTCTTGTCAAATATCTAAAATTAGAACTGCTCACCAAAATTTTAGAGTATTTTATGGGCGTTGGGGCTATTGCACTTATTGTTATTTTTCAGCAAGAAATCAGGCGTTTTTTGCTGTACGTGGGCAAATCAACGGTTTTTACCAACAACCGAATACTAAACAAAATACTCGGACTGGGTGCAGAGTCTAATAGAGACGAAACACTAACTTTTATTGTCGAAGCCGCCAAATTGCTTGCACGGGAGTTTACAGGAGGGCTGATTGTGATTAGAAAAAACGATGTTTTGGATAAATACATTCAGACTGGCGACTTGATTGATGCCCTAATATCTCGTAAATTATTGATTGCGATTTTTAATGATTATAGCCCCATGCACGACGGAGCGGTTATTATTGAGAATGGGCGAATCAAGGCAGCCCGCTGTATTTTGCCAGTATCGGACAGTAAAGAGCAGGTCAATATGGGGTTCAGGCATCGTGCTGCGCTGGGTATGAGCGAGGTAACCGATGCCATTGTGGTAGTAATATCTGAAGAAACTGGTAAAATATCGTTGGCTTATGAAGGTGAAATTTATAAAAACATAAACATTGCCGATATCGAAACGACTATCAAAAGTTATTTATTTGAAGCCAATAACTAAGCCCAAACATGACAGACCATACGTCTATTATCAGATGGGGGATTATTGCCCCTGGTAAGATTGCCCATAAATTTGCCCAAGATTTGGCCAAAGTACCCTCTGCCAAACTGATAGCCGTTGCCTCACGAGACTTGGGGCGAGCCACTGCTTTTGGTGAGCAATATGGCGCAAAGTATTTTTATGGAAACTACGCTCAAATCATCAATTGCCCAGAGTTGGACGTAGTATATGTGGCCTCGCCACACATTGGCCACCATGAGCAAACGCTTCTTTGTATCAATGCTGGCATACCTGTGCTGTGCGAAAAAGCCTTTGGCATAAATGCCCGACAGGTAAATGAAATGGTGCTAACTGCTCGAACCCAAAAGGTGTTTTTGATGGAAGCCCTCTGGAGTCGTTTTATGCCTCACATACACAAACTTTTGGAACTACTGCCCAGTATCGGCCACGTACATTTGCTCAAAGCTGACTTTGGCTTTAAGGCCGAAATAGACTTGACCAAACGACTTTTTAACAAAGCACTTGGTGGTGGGGCATTGCTCGATATTGGTATTTATCCGTTGTTTTTGTCTTATTTGGTATTGGGCAATCCGTCGAGGATCCAGGCTACTGCTCAGTTTACGGCAACAAATGTGGACGAAACCGATGGCATAGTACTGGACTACAACAGCGGTAGTCGGGCTGTTTTGGACTGTACGCTCAGGGCTACTACTCGCTGCGAAGCCTTTATTTATGGTGAATATGGCACAATTTCTATTCCCAGCCGCTGGCACGAGAGTAAGTCTGTTACCGTTAGTTATTATGATGGACGTACCCAAACCTTTGTTTTTGAGAGAGAGACCCATGGCTACGATTATGAAATAGAAGCAGTGGGCGATTGTCTAAGAAATAACCAAACCGAAAGTAAGACTTGGACATTGACCGATAGCCAACTCTTGATGCACCTATTAGACGATGTGCGCCAAGCCGCTGGAATTATTTATGAACAATGGGACTAAATAGTTATGAGTAAAGTAAAAAGTGCCGTTAAATACCTTTCATTGGTGTTTTTTTCTGCCATTTGGGGGGTGAGTGGTGTACCCGCACTACGAAAAATCATAGCGCAGACGGGTATTGTTGCCGACGACTATCGGTACGGCGACTTGTATCGGCTCTCAAACTTGGGGCAGTTTAAAGAAAAAGTGGTTTATAATAGCCCCCAAAATACGCTTACTCAACCCAAAACCAAACACCAATCTTTGTATATCATCGGCGATAGTTTTACGGAGGCTAACTGGATAAACAAAAATGATTTTGCGATAGACAGCTTTGTTCATATACCTTGGTACAAAACCCAGTCTGTCAGCTTAGATACTTCTCAGTACAACGTTCTGATATTAGAGTCTGTCGAACGGCATTTTAGAGAGCATTTTGGTAAGCCAGTTCAAAATATTAGATTAGATAATTATAAAAATGCCCAAACTGGCTTGATGGCCGACATCGAAAAAGTATTGGGGGCTATCGAAGAAACCTTAGAATCGCTTTGGCTATCGGGTGACTGGTGCTTGGTTTTTAAAGAAGCTAAGGCAAAACTCAATTATACATTTTTTGATAGAACTAATGATAAAGTTTCGGTTTCTAAGAACAAAAAAAATCTATTGTTTCGGTTAGATACCGACTCTACACTTGTCAATTCTTGTTTTAATAAAATACTTGATAGTGAAATAGACAGCTTGGTTCAGACAGTAAACCAAACAAGTGAATATTACAAAGCAAACGGATTTGATGCTGTTTATTTGTCAGTCATTCCCAACAAAACGAGTATTGTAGCAGCCAACGACGGGCCTTACAATCATTTGGTAGAAAGAATACAAAAACACCCAAAGCTCACTGTGCCAGCGATAAACGTTTGGGCAGATTTTAACAAAATACCAGATAAAACATACCTCAGAGGCGATTCGCACTGGAATAACACTGGGCGAGATATATGGCTACAAAAAGCCAATGAATTGATTTTTAGGTAAGTGTTGGCAATTCGTAAGGCAAAAACTCGTTTACATTGTGCTTAAATCGGTGCAAGTCTCTGATAATAGTAGAGCTGACAGGTGCCAAGTGTGGCGATGTAATAAAAAATACAGTTTCTGTTTCTTCATAAATATGCCTCTCGGCTTCGCTGATTTGTAAAGTAAGCATATTTTGAAGATTTGAACACTACAAAATTACTCACTTTTCCCAATTTTTTATGTCATAATTTATCCTATTCAAAGTATATTTGGTCGGGACTGAGCTATATGGTGTCGAGTTGCTATTTAACTAACCACCTCACAAAAAAGAATTATCTAAAACCGTTCTGACAGTAGGAGCGATAAAAAAGCAATATTGCGTTTTTTGGTGGGCAGTACTTTCAATCAAAACGACTCGTCGGGGTGTACGGTTCTTGGCAAACGCTTAAATCGTTTGGCTATTTACTGCCTTTTAAAGATATCAATAATTTATAGGTAGGCAGTTTTTGCCAAAATCACCTAACCACTCTAATTGAAGCCCATTTGTAAAATATCAATTTGTAGAAATGCTTTTTTCTGACTTGAAAAACATCATTTTATGAGCATATTCTAAAATAGCTTTCTATTTTTGTGCCAACGCCCCAAAAGCCATCACGCAGACCAGTACATTAGTTAATTTTATTTTCATTGGTTTTTTAGACAAAGTGTTTACGCATAAAACCAATACCATTTTGATTTTTCAGTTTATCAATCACATTGACAGGAACAGCCCCAAGCCCTAACTCTCTGGCCATTTTCTGCAAAACTATTTGCATTTTATTCCCGCTTTCAAAAAAATCAGTTAGTTTATCAGCCGACTCACCGCCTTCGATGGCAGTAATGAGTCCGTCAAAATCAGAACCCAAACAAATACAATCCCAAGGATTGACAGTATGAATATTGGTATAATTACCAGATGAATTTCGTTTTTCTATCGTTGTTATCAACACGATATGAATCACGTTTTGGCAAAAATAGAGCATATCTTCCGGTGCCATATCATTATCTAAGTCGTTTGTGTCGTCATACAAATTTGTTCTTTCACGGGCGTTCATCCATTCGCTCGGAAAATCGTGTTCGCTAAAATATTCGTTTTGGTCGTTTTGCGTGCCTATTACCCGTCTGTCGAGTTCTATACCAATCAATCCACCCGAGTTTATTATTTCCAAAATATCTTCGTCATATAAGTTAATAGACCATGGATTGAAATATATTGGGCGAGGTGTACTTGACTGAGAGACACGAAGCCTAAACCCACCCCGTGGCTGATATTTGATTGACACATAGCCATTGGCTATATCAAAGTCTTCTAAATTTCTAAGCGGCGGTTCTAAGTCTGGCTTATGCCACGATGTGCCATTGACACAGGCATGAGAAGCGATAAACGGCACACCTGAACCTCGGTATTTATTATAAAACTGTTTGCGTGAGCCTAAACTCTGGTGTTTGAGGTCTATTAAAATTCTGTCTTGCGAGTGGTCTTGGGTTAGAGCAATATCAATAAATTCTAAACCGACAGCCGTTATACCGTTTCCTTTTGGGTAAAACGAACCAGTGGTTTTCCGTGCAATCGTATTGTTTGTAAAGCCTTTTGGCAATGCCCAAGCATGGTTTAGCAATGTGTTTTGGGCGTGGTGTGTAGGTGTAATATAAAAAATACGAGGAAAACCAGTCTGCCGTTGTTTCGATGCTATTTTATAATCTCGAAATTGGTCAAGAATTGATTGCGGATTGGCTTCTTGCTGCTCAATGTTTGAATTTGTATAAAATTATGCCCACCCTCAACCGACACCACTACATAAATTGTGTTGGGGTCGGGTGATGAAGGGTAATCATTGATAGAATGAAGAATAACATATCGCTTACCGTCAGTTTTAACACCCTCAAAATCAGTTAGGTGCTTTATTTCTCTCGTCAAAAACAAATCAAAATAACTCTGAATTGATATTGTTTTTTTTAAGTCTGCCAGTAGCCGTTGGTCAAATTCAACGATAGACTCAATTAAACCTCGACCCGTTGGTAGTTTTACGTCCATGTAGGTTTTTTCAAATGCAATCAAGGCAACCACGACCAAACTCCCCCCCTCAATCTGACTAAAACTACACTGTGCCGACAGCGGGTCGCCCATTAGCATTTTAGATAATTTTTTGAGCGTCTGGTTAATCCTATCCCTGCGGTTAGGGTTCATAGTTTCATCGGTAATAAAATTGATGGTTGGGTCAAGCCGTTCAAAGGGCGAAGGCTTGATTTGGTACATCGACGATTTTAGAGTTGGGTGGCAATGCAAATCGAAAGTAGCCATAAAATTACGTGTTTATGAGAGCCGTAAACTTATCAAGGGTTTTTGAAAATTGCAATAGTTATTTATTGAGCGGTATAGATTGATTACTTTACAGTCAAGATAGACCAAGTGAAGATGTAAACTTGAATTTTACTAAGCGAAAAGGGGCGACAATCTGCTGATTGCCGCCCCTTTTCGCTTTACTGGGTACTGAGAGCGAGAATCGAACTCGCACTGACATTACTGCCAACAGGATTTTAAGTCCTGCGCGTCTACCTATTCCGCCATCCCAGCAATTAGGCTAACACTACAAAAAAAGCACCTTAGCGGTGCTTTCTGAGCAAAAGACGGGGTTCGAACCCGCGACCTCGACCTTGGCAAGGTCGCGCTCTACCAGCTGAGCTACTTTTGCATTTACATCTCGTTTCCGATTTGACGTTGCAAAAGTAGGGGTTTTGGCTCTATCTGCCAAATATTTTTTTAATTTTTTTTATTGACAAACTTTAAACGACCAACGACCAAAGACTAATGACTTATTTTTCAATGATTTAATAGAAATAAAATACTAAAAAAAATATTCAAACATAGACTTGCCAATATATTGAGCCACATGGTCATTCTGAAATTGGCCTGCCGCTCGTCTTTCCAGACTTGTGTGGCCCAGACACCCAAAAATGCCACAACTGGAAACAGCAGCAGCCCCAGTACTACAAACTGCGTTTTGTCTGCAAACACAAACCAATAGCCCACACCCGACAACCCAAGCCATACGAAAGCATTGACAAACGTACCTCTGATACCCAACAATCGGCTCATGGTTAGGTCGCCACGAGCGGCGTCTTCGGTATGTTGATAGACTTGTGTGAGTGGATAAATGGCTAATAGATTGGAAGTACAGATCAGTGCTGGAAGTAAAGTAGGATATGTGACGTACGATGTATTTTGAATTATTGACCCATAAACTGCCAAGTACGTCAAGCCCCCCTGAAAAACACAAACTACAAGCCAGCTAACAACTGGGTATTTTTTGAGACGAACCAGCGGGCTACTATATGCACGAGATACTAAAATATAAGACAATAAATAAAGCGTAAATAACTGACCGACAAACCAAAAGCCCAAAATTATAGCAACAACGTCCATGATATTGGCCGTTATCAGAAGCGACCTACTGACGGGCGGGGGGTTTTCTAATAGGCCGATGCTCCCCTCGTCTTTGTCGTGGTAGCTGTTGTAGGCATTGCTCGAAGGAAAAACCAAGAGATGTAAAATAAAAAATACCCACCATGCTCTGACGCTGTCTATTATGGCAATCTGACTAAGTGCAAAGAGATAAATAGGAAGTAAAAACAACGAGAAGGGTAGTCGGAGGTGTAAGATTATGTTTTTCACTGTGGTCGATAGTTTTTAGGCTAAAAATAAAGCCATTTTTTGATTAGTTTTGTAAAAAAACAAAAAAATGATACCAACCTGCCAAACAATACAAGAAACTCACGACCGTATTCGTCCGTATATTCATCGTACACCAATACTTACCTGCCAGACTATCAATGACTTAACTGGTACGAATATTTATTTTAAGTGTGAGAATTTTCAAAAAATTGGTGCTTTCAAGGCGCGTGGGGGTATCAATGCCGTTTTGTCGTTAAGTGCCGACCAGTTAAAAAATGGCGTTGTTACTCACTCCTCAGGCAACCATGCTCAGGCTATTGCGTATGCGGCGGCATTGGTAGGCACAAAAGCGTATGTTGTTATGCCCAGCACTGCTCCCAAAGTAAAAAAAGAGGCGGTTTTGGGCTATGGAGCAACTGTCATAGAATGTGAACCTACGCTTGAAGCCCGAGAGACGGCAGTACAGAAAATAGAGATACAGACTGGCGCAACGATGCTGCACCCGTTCAATGACTACTCGATAATAGCAGGCCAAGCCACGGCAGCCAAAGAATTGATTGAAGACCATGAAGGCCACTTTGACATTATTATGGTACCAGTCGGTGGTGGTGGCTTGCTAAGTGGTACGGCACTGTCGGCACATTATTTATCGCCAAAAACGCTCGTTATTGCAGGTGAGCCAGAGGGTGCAGCAGATGCAATTTTATCGTTTCGGTCTGGGCAAATAGAAAAAGCCCCTTATATCAATACCATTGCCGACGGCCTACTAACCAATTTGGGTACGCTGACTCTTCCCATCATAAAGCAACACGTAAAAGACATTTTGTTAGTGTCTGACGTAGAAATCATTGCTGCCATGCGCCTGATTTGGGAGCGCATGAAAATCATCATTGAGCCGTCGTGTGCGGTGCCTTTGGCCGCCTTAATTCGCAACAAAGCACAGTTTGAAAACCAAAAGATAGGGATTATTCTGACAGGTGGAAATGTGGACTTAGGTAAATTGCCATTTTGATAGTATTTTTGCAAGTAGTCTGCGTATATATGTTTTTCACGGCCAAAATTCAAAATGAAATATCTCTTATCTTTATTACTCACTTTTGTAGGCTTTTGTTGTTTAGCTCAAAACTCGCTTAGTGGCAAAATAACCGATGCCGACAATGGCGAAACGCTTGTGGGTGCGTCGATTTTTATAGCCGAGCTACGAGTAGGTGCTACCTCAGACACACAAGGCGACTTTAAAATTGCCAAACTACCCAAAGGTACTTTTACGGTACAGGTAAGCTATGTGGCTCACAAAACGATGATTGCCAAGGTAATTATTAGCGAAGAAACCCGTCAGGATTTTATAATGCAAAACTCAGCCAATATGCTCGAAGAGGTTATTGTGTCAGGGTCGGCTGTCAAAACTATTATCAAAGAAAGCCCGATTCCGATTGCGGCTATTTCGCAGCTTCAACTGATGCGAAACTCTGCTACCAATCTGATTGATGCCGTGGCCAAGTCGCCCGGTATGTCGCAGGTTACGACAGGGGCTGGTCTGAGTAAGCCTATTATTAGAGGTTTGGGCTTCAACAGAGTCATTACGATGCACGATGGCGTGCGCCAAGAAGACAACCAATGGGGTGAAGAACACAGCATTCAGATTGATGAATATTCGATAGACCGTTATGAGATTATCCGTGGGGCTGGCTCCCTCATGTACGGCTCTGACGGCTTAGGTGGAGTGATGTCGGTCATATCGCCTCGCCCTGTTGAAGAAGGTAAAATAGTAGGTAGAGTACTGGCCAATTACCAGTCAAATCATAACCTGTTGGGTATATCGGCACAGTTGGCTGGCAACAAAAACGGTTTTGCGTGGCTTTTTAATACTTCAACTAAGTCGGCCAATAACTACCGCAACGCCAACGATGGGCGAGTGTATGCCTCCAATTTTGCCGACCCTGTCAATTTTAATGCTATTGTAGGGCTAAATAAAAAGTGGGGCTATTCTCGGATTCATGTTTTGAATAGTTACCAAAAATACAATATCATAATAGGCACTCGTAACAATACGGGACGGTTTACGACGGCAGAAGTTTTGAAAGACAATACCATAACCGACCGCCCAGTAACTGACACCGAACTCGATACCCGAGATTTTATTCCTTACAACTCGCAGCGGCTCATCAACAGTAAAATATCTTGGAATAACTTAATAAACCTCAACAATGGATCTTCGCTGTCGGGTATTGTTAGTTTTGCACAAAACCGTCGGTCAGAATATGGCGACGTTACTCGACCATTACAGGCTCAATTAGATTTGTTTTTGAGAACGTCTTATTATGACTTCCGATACAATCTGGCACCAATCAACAACTGGGAACTTAACTTTGGCACAAACGGTATGTACCAAAGTCTTCAAAATCAAGGCTTTCAGGTGTTATACCCCGACTATGGGCTTTTTGACAATGGGCTTTTTGTATTTGCAAAAAAAAACTACGACCGCCTCAAAGTCTCGGGTGGACTTAGGTACGATTTTAGAGCTTTGGATATTGTTAAACTATACATTGACACAGATGGCAATTTTCAAGTTACACCACAAGGCCCTAATTCTGAACGCTTTGCTGGCTTCAAAAATACCTATCAAAACCTATCAGCGAGCCTGGGGTTGGTATATAACTTAACAGACGAACTGGCCATAAGAACCAATGTTTCTCGTGGGTTTCGTGCGCCAACTGTGCCAGAGTTATCGTCAAATGGTGTTCATGCGGGTACATTTAGATATGAAGTTGGTAACATCAAGGCCATTCCAGAGGTAGCCGTTCAGGGCGATTTGGGCATTACGTTTGAAAACAAAAACTGGTATGCCGAAATAAGTATCTTTCAAAATTCGATTCAGAACTATACTTATTCAGAACGAGTGCAAAACGCAGCCGGCAAGGATTCGCTTTATGGCGGCGACATACCTGTATTCAGATATACCCAAGGCACTGCCCGACTAAGAGGCTTAGAAGGAACAGTAACCTACAACCCAACTAAAGCCCGTTGGTTTGCCTTTACGCAGAGCTATTCGGCTGTGTTTGGCGACAATCTGGCGGCCAAGAGTGAAGCCGCCAAATATTTACCATTTATGCCCCCACCCCGCTGGATTTCACAGTTTAAATTGACCAAAAATAAAATTAAAAATAATCTCAAAAACCTCTATTTTAATATTGACATTGAACACAACCAAAGTCAAAATCGATTTTTGGCAGACTTTAATACCGAAACAGCCACACCAGCCTACACACTCGTACATCTGGGAACGGGTGGCGATGTGGTCGGTAGTTCTAAAAAAACGTTATTTTCGATTTATTTTTCAGCCAATAATATTTTTGATGTTGCCTTCCAAGCGCATCAGAGCCGCCTCAAATACCTCGACCCAAACAACGCCACAGGCCGAATAGGTGTTTTTAATATGGGGCGCAATCTATGCCTCAAAGTAGTTGTGCCGATTCAGTAAAAAGTACTTGTTTTAGTGAGTATATTCACCAAAAACAATTACTTTTGGTGAATAATTGATAAACTAAATGATAAGTAGAGATTTATTGACAACTCTAAGAGAGCGAATATTTACAGGAAAAGCACTTATTGTACTGGGTGCAAGGCAAACAGGCAAATCGACACTCATCAAACAGTTACTGGCCGAGCGTAACGAGCGGATTTTATGGCTCAATGCAGATAACGAACTGACTCGTCAGAACCTCGAAATACAAAACATCGAGGCATTACGAACTTTAATTGGTAAAAATCAAATTGTGGTAATTGACGAAGCACAGCGCATAAAAAACGTAGGCTTAACTCTTAAACTAATTACTGACCAATTACCAGAAAAACAGTTGATTGTAACGGGTTCTTCGGCACTCGAACTAACCAACCAAATTAACGAACCCCTAACTGGCCGTAAATGGGAGTACAAACTATATCCGATAAGTTGGCAGGAATTAGTTGATTACACCGATCCCATCGTAGCTCAAATGCAACTACACCAACGGCTCATTTTTGGAATGTACCCCGAAGTAGTTACAAATATTGGCGACGAAATAGAAAGACTTAACGTATTGGTAGATAGTTATTTGTATAAAGATGTACTGGCGTTTGGCAATATACGAAAGCCGGCTATTCTGAAAAAACTTTTACAGGCATTGGCTCTGCAATTAGGAAGCGAAGTATCGCTTAACGAACTTTCTCAATTGCTACAAATTGATAAAAATACAGTAGATACATATTTGGACTTGTTAGAAAAAGCATTTGTAATCTTCAGACTTCAGCCATTGAGCCGTAATCTTAGGAATGAAGTCAGTAGCAGTCGTAAAATTTACTTTTATGACAATGGTGTTCGAAATGCCCTCATTAGCAATTTTAATATGCCCGACCTTAGAACAGACATTGGCGCATTGTGGGAAAATTTTTTAGTATCTGAGAGAGTCAAAAGCAACCACTACCAGCGCCGATACGCCCAGACCTATTTTTGGCGAACCAAAACCCAACAAGAAATAGACTGGGTTGAAGACGAAAATGGACAATTATCTGCATTTGAATTTAAGTGGAAAACCAATAAGGTAGTTAAATGCCCAAGCCAATTTCGAGAGGCATATACCACGGCAACCTTTGAAGTTATTACGCCAGCAAATATGGCTTCATTTCTACTAAACGCATTGGACTAAACATAGAACAAAAAACTATATCTCTGCTGCGATTTTGTCGCTTTTTTTGGTCATTTGGCCGATTTTATGATTTTGATTGCGTAGATAAAAGTTATTTTTGTGTTTGGTAACTATCAGCTAATTTTTAATCAATGTCCAAAATCACCAAAACCCTACTTACCGCCGTTGTCTTAATTTTAGTTCTTGCATTGGCGTTTTATCCAAAACTAAAACCATTGTTTGATTCTGATAAAAAAGAAGGTAAATCTGAAAAACCTACTGACTCAAAAGGTGGAGGTAAAGGCGGCCCAGCATTTGTAGAAATAATGGTGGTGAATATGTCAAGATTGGAAGAAAAAATACAATCGACGGGAACAATAATACCGAATGAAGAAGTAGAAATACGGAGCGAAATTTTAGGGCGTATCACACAAATTGGTTTCCGAGAAGGTGATTTTGTATCAAAAGGACAGGTTTTACTCAGAATTTACGATGACGACTTGCAGGCACAACTACAAAAATTGGGTTTTCAGAAAAAACTCGCCGAGGTAAACGAAGAACGACAAAAAAAATTGTTAGAAAAAGAAGCCATCAGTCAGCGAGAATATGACATTAGTTTTACGAGCCTCAACAGTGTAAATGCTGACATCGAAAACCTCAAAGCACAACTCTCAAAAACGGTTATTAAAGCCCCCTTTGGTGGCAAGGTCGGTTTGCGGTATGTGAGTTTGGGGAGTTATTTGACACCAGCCATCAAAATAGCCACGCTTACCAGCCGTATTCCTGCCAAAATAGATTTTTCGATTCCTGCCAAATATGCCAACAACGTTCAGAAAGGTACTGATATTCAGTTTGGCGTAGAAGGCGATTCTATCAAACACATCGGTAGCGTTTATGCCGTTGAGCCAAAAATCGACCCCAATACTCGTTCGTTGGTTTTACGAGCCATTAGCCCCAACGCCAACGGCAAACTCACACCTGGGGCCTTTGCACGTGTAGAAATTGTACTAAACGTTCGCTCAAATGCTATTGTTGTACCGACCGAAGCCGTAATTCCTGACTTGAAAGGACATAAAGTATTTGTAATCAAAAACAACAAAGCCGAGCCAGTGGCAGTAGAAATAGGTATCAGAAACGAAAAAACGGTCGAAATCACAAGTGGCCTATCAGTCGGCGACTCGCTTGTTACTTCGGGAATATTACAAGTCAAAGCTGGGGGCGAAGTAAAGGTTAAGAGTAATTGAAGATTGAATAAAGTATTTTGTTATCAAGAAATTTATAAATTTGTAAGAAACTGATTAAATAGCAAGGACGATGAAAAATGAACTTAGGACATTACCGCTCAATGAAGTTCAATTGAGTTTATTAAGAATGTTTAATAGAAAAATGAGTTACGATGAATGTTATGAAATAAGAGACGTGCTTGTTAAGTATTTTTCGGATAAACTATTTTTAGAAGTAGATAAAATTGTGATTGAGAAAGAAATAACTGACGTCGATTATGAAAATTTGCGACACCAACACCACAGAACTAAAGTATGAAAAATTGCCCCACAATAGTTATGGACACAAATGTACTGAGGGCTACAATCAATAGAAAAAATGAGGAATTTTTTTTGTATGAATTATTTGCAGATAAAAAAATTGAATGGGTTATTAGTACTGAAATTTTACTCGAATATGCAGAAAAATTAACAGACTTTTATTCAGAAAGTACAGCAAATTTTATTTTAAAGATCTTGTGTACTGCCAATAACGTAATATTTTCTGAACCTCATTTTCGGTGGAATATTATTCAGAATGATGTCGAAGATAATAAATTTTCGGACTTAGCTATCTCGACTAATGCAGATTGTTTAATTACATACGATAAAGACTTTAACATATTCAAAAGCCTTGATTTTCCTCATTTAAGTGTTATGACTCCGCAAGAATTCAAATCTGAATTTTTTAGCTATCTGATTACATAGTTTTCTGTTTGGCAGAAGTAGTACAGTCATTAACTAAGTCCATTTTCCTAATATTCAATTAGTAACAAACTCTGATGGCTTCACTCTCAACAACCAGTATCAAGCGGCCCGTTTTGGCGGTCGTGATGTCGTTGCTTATTATTATTTTTGGGCTAATTGGCTTTTCGTATTTGGGTGTACGTGAATACCCAAGTGTCGATCCGCCAGTTATAAACGTAACTACTTCATATACAGGGGCAAATGCCGAAATTATTGAGTCGCAAATCACAGAGCCGCTCGAAGAATCTATCAATGGCATTGCAGGAATCAGAACGCTGAGTTCGTCAAGTCGAGATGGTCGTAGCTCGATTACGGTAGAGTTTGGGCTTGATGTCGATTTGGAAACTGCCGCCAACGACGTTCGTGATAGAGTTTCTCGCTCATTGGGCCAGCTACCCCGAGACATCGACCCGCCCGTTGTGGCCAAAGCTGATGCAGACTCGCAACCGATATTTTTCTTGAACGTCAAAAGCGATAAACGCTCACTGCTCGAAACGACCGACATAGCCGACCGTCTCATTAAAGAACGACTACAAACGATACCAGGCGTGAGTTCGATTCAGATTTGGGGGGAGAAAAAATTTGCAATGCGCCTCTGGATTGACCCCGTCAAGCTGGCCTCCTATCGGCTCACGGCTATTGATGTTCTCAACGCTCTGACCAAACAAAATATTGAGCTACCCTCTGGCTCTATCGAAGGCGCAGCCACAGAACTTACCGTCAGAACGATGGGACGTTTGCAGACAGTTTTTGACTTTAACAACCTCATTGTCAAAGAAGAAGCCGACCGTGTCGTCAAGTTTCAGGACGTAGGCCGAGCCGAACTCGCCCCCGAAAACGAGCGTACACTCATGCGGCGAGACGGTGTAACAATGGTCGGTGTGGCAGTAGTGCCGCAGCCTGGGGCTAATCAAATAGCCATTACTGACCAAGTATTGAAACGAATAGAACAAATAAAAAAAGATATACCTGCCGACGTTACGATTGCCATTGGCTTCGACCAAACAACGTTTGTGCGGCGGTCTATCTCAGAAGTTGAAGAAACAATTATTTTGGCTTTTGGCCTCGTAGCCTTAATTATATTTTTATTTTTGAGAGACTGGCGTAGTACTATTATTCCGCTAACGGCTATTCCTGTTTCGTTGATTGGGGTGTTTTTCTTGATGTATGTTTCTGGTTTTTCTATCAATGTACTGACCTTATTGGGTATAGTGCTGTCGATTGGCTTAGTGGTGGACGATGCCATTGTGGTACTCGAAAATATTTATTCTAAAATCGAAGAAGGACAAACACCTTGGCAGGCAGCGCTGAGTGGTTCTCAAGAAATTTATTTTGCCATTATTTCTACGACCGTTACACTGGCGGCGGTTTTCTTGCCTATTATCTTTTTACAAGGGCTTACAGGCCGATTGTTTCGTGAGTTTGGTATCGTTGTGGCGGGTTCGGTTGTTATTTCGGCTTTTGTGTCGCTCACGCTTACGCCTATGTTGGCTTCCAAAATGCTCAAACACCAAAGCAAACAGCCGTGGTTTTATAGAGTTACCGAGCCGTTTTTTGTCTGGTTGAATAACGCTTACGAATCATCGTTGCTTAGTTTCTTAAAAGTTCGTTGGTTGGCTTGGTGCTTACTGATTGGTTTTGTGGGTATTGTGGTTTTATTGTTCAAAACCAATGCCATACCCTCAGAACTTGCACCCATGGAAGATCGCCGCTCGCTTCGAGTGAGTGTAACGATGCAAGAAGGCTCAACTTTTAATTTTACTGATCAATATTTACAACAAATCGGTAAGGTAGTAGGCGACGAAATAAAAGACAACGAGCGAACGGCCCTCATTACCATCACCGCCCCAGGTTTTGCGACCAATGCCACTAATACGGGTTTTGTGAGAATAGTACTCAACGACCCAAAAGACCGACAACGAACCCAAATGCAGCTTGCCGAGGCCGTGCAGACCCAGACCAAGGCCATGAGTAGTGCCAAAATATTTGTAATTCAAGACCAAACCATTCAGACAGGTCAGCGAGGGTCAGCATTGCCTGTGCAGTTTGTGATTCAGACTTCGAGTTATGAAAAACTACGCAAAATATTACCAGAGTTTATCAAAAAAGTAGGCGAAAGTACAATCTTGCAAGGCAATGACGTAAACTTAAAATTTACAAAACCTGAAATAAGACTTGAAATAGACCGAGACAAAGCCCAAAATATGGGAGTGTCGATTCAGGACATTGCCCAAACGCTACAACTCGGCCTGAGCGGTCGCCGATTTGGGTATTTTTTGATGAATGGAAAACAATACCAAGTTATTGGTCAAATCGACCGTAGCGACCGTAACGACATCATGGACTTGAAGTCGTTGTATGTAAAAAACAACATCGGCGAACTCATACAACTCGATAACTTGGTAAAATTATCAGAACAAAGTTCACCGCCCCAACTATTTAGATTTAACAGAGCAACCTCGGCCACAGTATCGGCAGGTTTGGCCAAAGGCTACACGCTCGGCGACGGCATAAAAGAAATGGAAACTATTGCCAAAACTGTATTGGACGATACCTACACGACCGCACTCGATGGCTCTTCTCGTGAGTTTAAGGAAAGTTCATCAAGCCTGCTCTTTGCCTTTGCCTTAGCCCTAATTTTGATTTATTTGATATTGGCCGCACAGTTTGAGAGTTTTATCGACCCTATTATTATTTTATTGACTGTGCCGTTGGCCGTTTGTGGGGCGTTGTTGTCGCTCTGGGATTTTGGGCAAACGCTGAATATTTTTAGCCAAATCGGTATCATTACGCTTATCGGACTCGTTACCAAAAACGGGATTTTGATAGTAGAATTTGCCAATCAGAAAAAAGAGGCGGGACTATCCAAAACCGAAGCCATTAAAGCCGCCGCCGCCGCACGTTTTAGACCAATCTTGATGACAAGTTTGTGTACCGTTTTGGGTATTTTGCCTATTGCATTGGCATTAGGCAATGGTGCCGAAAGCCGTGTTTCGATGGGCATAGCGGTAGTGGGTGGTATGTTGTTTTCGACTGCGCTTACGCTATATGTTATTCCAGCTGTGTATTTGTATTTGTCGAAAAATTTGACCACGGCCCCGAAAAAGTCTAATATACAAAGTAGGGTATAGCTCTAAGAATTAACAATCATCGCCAAGTCAGCAGGTGAATAAGCCACAGATTTGAGCGTTTTGTTGTCAGACGTTCTGTAAACTAAGTACTTATCTCCGTCTTGTTTATAGTAGCAAGTATCGCCTTTGGTTGTGTAATGTGCTATTGTGGCTTCGGCTTCGGCTATGGTGTTGCAGGCTTTGCTCATGTTTGAGCGTTGCACTTCATCAAACAATGCCCTGAATTTATCACCCAGTCCAAACTCTAAAATCGCCCCTGCCAACACATACTGAATGTCGGCCAGCGCATCGGCTATTTCTACAATGTCTTGATTGGCAATGCCTTCTTCGAGTTCTTTGAGTTCTTCGGCAATGAGCGACACCCGCAGTTTACAACGGTCGGCTGACGGTATTTGGGGAGTTGGTAAAATGGGATGTTTGAAAGTAGCATGAAATTGGGCTACTTGATTGAGGCAGTCTAAGGGTTGCATTTTATAGTTAAGAATGTAGAGTTATAAATTATGAGTGCTTGGCCAGTACAGTCGTTAAAGCACCAAATTGGTTTTGAATAATTTGACAGAAATAGCAATCAAGATTAGCCCAAAAACTTTACGCAATACATCTGTACCAGCATTACCAATTTTGGATTCTATCCAGACCGACGACCGCAGTACGGCATAAACCAGTACCAAATTTATCAATATACCAGCCACTATCGTCAGTTCGTCATAAGTCGACTTGAGCGACAAAATGGTCGTCATCGTTCCTGCACCAGCTATAATCGGAAATGCAATCGGTACTATCGATGTTGCGCTGCTGTGTGTATCGTCATGTTTGAAAATATTGCGGCCTAATGTCATTTCTAACCCAATCAAGAAGATAACCAACGCACCAGCTACTGCAAAAGAAGCAATATCAACCCCAAAAAGTTTCAAGATTTCTTTTCCCAAATACAAAAAAGCCAGCATCAGGCCGCCAGCAACAAGCGTGGCTTTGGTGGCATCTATCGCCCCTGCTTTTTGTCTGATGTCAATAATTACGGGAATCGCCCCCAAAATATCGATAACCGAAAATAAAATGAGTGCAACCGAAAGTATATCTCTAAATATCATATTCTAATTTTTGTTCAAAATTGCCATCAATTTTTCTATTTCCCAACTTTCGATGGCCGGAAAGTTTGCTATTCTGAAACTATTGGCTTGCCAATGACCGTAACCATTGCCCAAAACGATGTCGGCCTTAGCACATTTTTGTTTCATTGCCTTTACTTGTTGTTCTGTTCCACTCACAGCTATCACCGTAGGCGACCGCACCGCAGGGTTTTGAATCAGTAGCTGCCAATCGGTCTGGGTTTCTATGAATTTATACCAATCTGCCGCTCTTTTAGTTGTTATCAAATCAATGTCAGCAATGTTGTCAATATTATCTAATGTTCTCATTAACAAATAAATAGCAAGCGTGTTGGGTGTGTAGTGGGTTTGGTGTTTCTTAAAATTGTCATCTATAAAAAGTAAACTATTGTAATACTGTCGGTCGTTGATTTGAGTTGCTCGAACCAGTGCAGTAGGCGAACAAACCATGATGCCCATGCCAGCAGGAAGTCCCAAACATTTTTGAACCGAAGCAAACCAAACATCGGCCAGTTGCCAATCTAAAACTACACCACCCAACGACGATGTAGCATCAATGGCGATGAGCGCATCTGTGTTTTTTCTGATTTTTTGTAAAATATCGGTTGAAATAAAAGTGCCGTTTGAAGTTTCGTTGTGAGTCAAGCAAATTATTTCTGACTTTATATTGGACACAAAACTATCAGAAAACAACGACTCAATTTCAAAACGATGACCTTGTGCGTGGCTCACCAATTTATCTGCATATTCAAACCATTTCTGGCCAAATGCACCGTTATAAAAGTGTGTACTTTGGTTTTGGGTCAATGATTGAGCTACGATTTCCCAACATTCGGTAGCCGAAGAAGTAAAATAAACGCTATAATCGACAGGAATATTTAATTTTTGGTGCAACAAGTCTATCGTCTGCCGCACGATGTCCATAAAGGCCGTACTTCGGTGATTGAGGCTCAGCACTCCCGTTTTGAAAGCATCTTGTAAGTAGCCTTCGACTGCTGGGTATATTTTTGAAGGGCCGGGGTAAAATGTTATCATAAAACCGCAAAACAGATAAACTGCAAAATGTAAAATGTAAAAGTATTTCTTTCAATCTGATTGGGCAGCGGTGGCAGTACTTTTGGTAAAAATAGCTATTAACTGACGAGACTCGTCTAATAGTTTTTCGTTTTCTGAAATTACTGCTTTCTTTAATATTTTCAAATTGATAGATGTTTCCCATAATTCTTTGAGCGCAATCTTCATTTATTGACGGTTCGCAACAGCGATAGCAGCAGCAAAAAAACAATATAATGGCACTTATGCGTCACTTGTCAACAGGCCGCCCCGCTGGGGCTTTACTATTCGATTACTCATTTTAAATATTACTACTACTACTACAAACAGTACACACCTACGGTGTTATTTTTTTAAATAGTCGTGAGTATGTGGCACGGTGTCATGAGTTAAGTACAATGCTGTGAATCAGTAAGTTATCAGAATTAAAATACCGTATTACTTTTCAATATGTACTTAATTCTTAATTGTGCGTTAGCACTTACTTTCTTAACTTTATATTTTTCTGTTTATCTGTTTTGCGGTTCGTATCTATATTTCGCCGTCTATTTTTTTCATTGCGAGTCGCTTCAACGTTCCGTCTCGAAACACCCTCAACAAGCGACAAGTCCATACTTCGGCGAGCCATGTTGGTGTCTTTTACTCGTACCTTAACGGCATCGCCAAAGGTAAACATACGCTTGCTACGCTGGCCTACGATGCGGTAGTTGGCTTTGTCGTATTCATAAAAATCGTCTTTGAGGTCGGTCATTCGTATCATTCCCTCGCAACTTGTTTCTTTTATTTCTACAAAAATACCAAACTCTGCCACGCCCGAAATCACACCGTCCCACACACGTTCGGGGTCCATGAGCGACATAAATTCGACTTGTTTGTACTTAATCGAAGCCCGCTCGGCATCAGAGGCCATTTTTTCTCGTTCAGACGACTGCTTGCAGGCGGCCTCGTACCAAGCCGTATCGGGCGATGGTTTGCCGTCTATATAATGCTGCAGCAGTCGGTGCGCCATCACGTCTGGGTAACGGCGAATAGGCGACGTAAAGTGTGAATAGCGACGAAATGCCAAACCAAAATGCCCCAGGTCTTCGGTCGTGTAGCGGGCTTTTGCCATTGTTCTGACGGCGAGCTGTTCTAATATATTTTGTTCGGGTTTGCCTTCAATATTGGCCAGTAGTTCGTTGAGGGCTTTGGGGGCTTCTTTGTCGTTTTCGACTTTCATTTTATAGCCCAACTTATTGGCAAAAGCGGCAAAGGTGCGTAGTTTTTCAATATTTGGCTCTTCGTGTACCCGATACACCATGGTATTGGGAGTAGTTTTATTTCGAGACTTGTTATAGACAAACTCCGCCACCCGCTTATTGGCCAATAGCATAAATTCTTCGATGAGTTTATTGCTATCTTTTCGTACTTTTTGATATACGCCCAGCGGTTTGCCAGCTTCGTCTAATCTAAACTTTACCTCAACCGTTTCAAAGTTAATAGCCCCTTTTGCAAATCGTTCTGCACGCATTTTGAGCGCAAGGGTATTGAGCAAAACAAGAGCGGCAATTAGTTTTGAGTTATTATTTTCTGATAACTGATAACTGTCAAGCTCTGCCTGTGCTTCTTCGTAGCTATATCTTTTATCTGAATGAATAACTGTTCGGCCAAACCATTCTTTTACTATCTTGGCATTGTCGTTTATTTCAAATACTGCCGAAAACGTCAATTTGTCTTCGTTGGGGCGGAGCGAGCAAAGATTATTTGATATTTTTTCGGGCAACATCGGTACTGTTCTATCCACCAAATAAACAGAGGTAGCACGGGCGTAGGCTTCTCGTTCGAGATTGGTATTGGGCTGAATGTAGTGCGACACATCGGCAATATGAATACCGATTTCATAGTTTCCATTTTCGAGAAACTGCACCGAAAGCGCATCGTCAAAATCTTTGGCATCGGCAGGGTCTATCGTAAAGGTGAGCGTATCCCGCATATCTCTACGTTTGGCAATTTCTTCTTCCGAAATCATATCGGGTATCAGATTGGCCTCCGCTTCGAGTGCTACCGAGAACCGATAAGGCAAGCCAAATTCTGCCAAAATAGCGTGCATTTCGGTATTGTTCTCACCTGCTTTGCCCAACACCTCAACCACTTCGCCCTCCATACGGCGTGAGGGTGTGGGCCATTGCGTGATTTTAACCAGTACCTTATCGGTGGCCGTAGCATTGAGGGTTTTGTTTTCTCTTATCAGAATATCGTCATAAATACGGCGACCGTCTGGTACAACAAACGGATAGCGACCCGACATTTCAAAACTACCGACCAACTCAGTACGGCCCCGCTCAACGACTTTTTCGACACGGCCTTCTCGGCGGCGTTTGCTCCTAAAATCGCTGAACACGACGACTTGGACGGTATCGCCATCAATGGCACTTTTCAAGTCTTCGGTACTGACCCATACGTCTTCCTGTCCGTCAATGACTACAAAGGCATAGTTTTTATTGACGTGTTCTACTTTACCAATCAGCTGAAACATACTTTTATCGGCACGGTACTGGCCACCAATATTTTTAGCTATTTGACCGTCAGCTCGTAGTTCTTCCAACAATCCTGCAATAATTATTTTTAATTTGGGGTCTTGGGCATCAAAATGCTCATAAATCTCGTCTAACTTAAAACTGATTTCGCTATTGATTTCAAAAAACGCTGTTACCTCCGACTTTAATTCTTCGATAAACGATACGGCTTGTTTTTTAGGCTTTTGCCCTCTGTTTTGGGGCTGCTGTTTATTTATTTTTTTCATTGTTAATATTAGGACTCGTTTCAAAAATTTGCAATAGATGAGTCTTCGCAGGTGAATATACGATTTTTTTTGTAAAGAACAGAATTATTGTTTTTATCAGATAGAAAATTGTAGTTTTGGATAAAAAAAACAAAATGACAAAAAACAAAATAGGTGTTGTTACTGCCATTTCGCTGGTGCTTTCAAACATGATTGGCACTGGCGTTTTTACCAGTTTGGGCTATCAGTTATTGGCCGTTCAAGACAGTACCAGTATTTTATTGCTTTGGGTTTTTGGTGGCATTTTGGCACTGGCTGGGGCTTTGTGCTATGCCCAGTTGGGTACATACTACACGCAGTCGGGCGGCGATTATATTTTTTTATCCAGAACGTTCCACCCCATTGTTGGCTATCTGTCGGCTTGGGCATCGCTCATTGTTGGTTTTTCTGCTCCCGTAGCTTTGGCAGCCATCGCTATGTCGAGCTATCTCAAACCATTTGGTTTAGAGACGCCACTCGTTGGCGTTGGCTTTATTGTACTTTCGGGTGTATTTCATTCTTTTTCAATTAGTTATAGTCAAAAATTTCAAAACGTCAATTCATTTTTTAAAGTCATTTTTATTTTTGTTTTAATCGGAATAGGGTTTTGGTTTACGCCCACCGTAGCTCATTCTGCATTACAGTTTACAGGTGCATGGCCTCACGAGGTTGTCAGTAGTGGTTTTGCAATTTCGATGATATACGTTACTTACGCTTATACAGGCTGGAACGCAGCAGCCTATATTGTAGCCGAAATCGACAATCCGACCAAAAATTTACCCAAATCGTTATTGGTCTCAACGGCATTGGTAACTGCGTTTTATGTCTTGCTACAAATCTTGTTCTTGCGCCACGCCTCCATTCAAACCTTAGCGGGTCAAACCGAAGTGGCAACCATTGCTTTTCGGTCGATTTTGGGTAAAACCAACAGCCAGTGGGTAAGTTTATTGATTGCTTTGCAGTTGGTGGCTACCATTAGTTCATATATCTGGATTGGCCCACGCATCACACAGGCCATGGCCGTCGAAAACTCACGCTGGAGGTTTTTGAGAGGCCAGAACGCCAACGGAATACCCGTCAGAGCAATATGGGTTCATGTGGGCATCGCAACTGCGCTGGCACTCACGGGAGCCTTTGAGACGATATTGCTCTATGCTGGTTTTGTGTTGCAACTCATGAGTACGCTCACAGTACTGTGTGTTTTTTTTATTGACAAACAAAAAATAACGTTCAAAATTCCGCTCTCGCCATTGCCCCAACTCTTTTATGTTTGTTTTAGTACCCTTGTTTTGGGCTATATTTTATTTGACAAACCCTTGGAAAGCCTTTTCGGAATTGGATTACTGTTGGCTGGGCTGTTGTTTTATAAAAAGCAATAAAATCAAGCTATTTTTGAAATAAGAAGTGAATAGTGAAAAACGAATAGCGAAAAACATTTCAGTTACTTAATAATCAGACATTTAAAACAAATCTAAAGCTGTCTATTGATATGTAACCACTTATGAACATTCAGACAAAAATAATAAAGTAATTCAATTTTGGCAATTTATTGATTTACAGCACCGTACTCAACTCACGACACCAGACTGTAAACACACGACACCTTACTTCTCAAAACGAAGCGGTAAGCCCTAATCTGAAATTCCAGTTTTTGATGTTTTCTGACAAAGAATAATGGCCATATCGGCGAAATACTCCCAGACCCAACCCAAAATACATAGTTCGCTGGTATTCTATTCTGAGTAAGTTGTTTATCAAAATTCCTGACTCAAAGTAGCCTTTTTGGAGTGTCTTAAAATCTATTTTGTTGTGCATATCAGCATTTTGCAACGACCCAAAACCCACAGAATGATGCAAACTAAACTCGGGCTGGCTGTATTTGAAAGTATTGCGGTAGAGCAAACGGCCAAAGTCGTGCGACAAAAATAAATTTACATAACGGTCGGACAAAAATTCGTACAAGCCCATAGTCTGAAAAGTTTGAGGAATCAAAATCTGCATTGAGCCATTGCTGCTACCATTGCCGTTGAACAAATAAAAGTACGGGGCATCGCCCCATACTTTGGCGGCTTCGAGCCTCAGCTCGGTTCGGCCCAAACCCCGCACTACAACACTCTGAATGTATTGAAAATGTAGCTTTGAATACCCTAACTGGCCACCCAACGCATTTATTGCCTGTGACGCCTGCATCAATAATAGTCTTTTGGGCAACACAGTGGCATATATTTGCCGGCCTGAGCGGTTGAGTTTTTCGTCCGACGATAGCCTTAGGGTCAATCCTATTTCGGTGTTTGTTACATTTCGAGTCTGTGTTTGGGTGTTTTCGCTCAAAAACTGATAGTCGTATCGGGCTGGATTTCGATTTTCGGTCATGGCCCAGAGTTTGAGTTGCGTTTTACGAAGTGGCCTCAAACCCAGCTCTACCGACCAGCGGCTCACGCTATCAAATCGAGTAGTCATAAACTGCCGTAGCGTACTGGCCGCCATTAGGTTGGGCATATATTCACCAAAAACCGAAGTTACATTGGCTGGCTCTTCGATGTCTTGTCGGTAGCTCAATTTGAGATAATTAGTTTGTAATTGATTGATATTGAGCCTAATAGACCCGCTATACTTAAAAGCCTTGTCGCCAAAGCCATAGCCTGCTGCCCCTTCTAACACTATTTTTTTAGAAAAACCAACCGATGTACGCACCCCCGCCCCAAGTCTAAACTGTTCGTACTCGTTGGCCCCAGCCAGAAAATAGTCGAGTGGTATTTCCAAATATTTACCCAAAGGCAAAGCCCCCGACTGTATGATTTCTGTAAACGAGTTTACACTTCGATTCATTTGTTTTTTGACAGCCTCGGGCAACTTTGAATATGCCTCGTAGGTTTTTTGGGCTTTATTGTCCAAGCTATCGGGGCGTATTGTTTCCCAATAGCTATCGGGTTTGTTGCGAGCCGTAGTGTCCATTTCTTGTGAAATATCTGAAAATGAAGACTTTGTAAATTTTTTGTTAAAATCTACATTAAAAACATACGAGCGGGTTGTCCATTTGCTTACTGTCGAGTCTATTTTATCAAGATAGCTATTGTTGTTGATGACCGTGATAGCTACCTCGGTATTGAGTTGATTTGGAAACCATCGTCCGCCCACTCTTTCATATTTTTGTTGTAGTTTAAAAATCAGCTTGCGGTCGGTTGTTTGGGCTGGTTCGGCTATTACGTTTTCGACAGCATAACCGTCTGAATTGATATAAAGTAAACCTTTGAGGGCTTCAAAATTTTTGCCATTTTGTGGCGCAAACGATATAATAAAAGTACTGTCGGTGTCATGAACAAGTGTGTCGAGAAGCTCAAAATCGTACTGCCTGATAGCACCGTTTGTGAGCGGGCTTTCATAAGTACGTCCATCGACCATTGTAAAAAAAGATTTATAAAACCCAAAGGGCTGAAAATTGCTTGGCACCATTGCCAGCGGCGACTTAGTTAGGCCCGACAGCTTTGTGGCCAATATCGTTTCTTTGGACAGATTGGGCCGTAGGAATTGCCGCAGGGTATGGGTTTCGTTTACTAATAGATAGTTACGAAAAAGCTCCCTAACTACTCGCCGCATGATGCTGTCGTTTTGTAGTTGTGTAGGCGTGAGCGGCTTTTCTTTGAGGGCTTCTTTGGCTCGTTCGGCTTTGTATTTTTTGAGTTTGTCGGGGTCGCTGGGTTTGATGTTCGTTACTGTCGTTGCCAATCCTGCAATGGTGTATGAGTTATAACTAAATGCCTCAATTTGCTCGGGGTCGTTGAGAGGTTTGTTTGCTACCGCCAGTCTGACAATACGATGTGCGGGATTGAGACTTGGCTTGACAACGACCTCGGTTATATCATTATTTTTTTGAATTAACTCAATGATTATCAGTTTTTTGTATAAATTTGACACCGTCAAACGCTTTGATTCAAAGCCAACATAACTCACCAAAAGCACCGATTGAGGCTGAACAACAATCGTAAACTTACCATCAATGTCCGACACCGTACCACGCCGAGTGCCTTCTACACCAATACTCACAAAAGCCAAAGGTTGCTGGCTCTGGCTGTCTAAAACCCTGCCCTGCAATACTATATTTTGGGCAAATGTACATTGTGAAATAAAAAATAGAATTACAAAAAAATAGCGTTTCATAAAACATCGGCTGGATATAGAATTGTCCATAAAAATTTATCACTAATACAACGAAGAAGCGAGATTTTTAGTTATAATTTTTTGAGTAATTTTACGTTATTACTCACTTATAATTTGACGTAAATAACAGATAACCATGATCAAAAAAGTAATCATTTTACTGCTGATTACCAGTAGCCTAAATGCTCAAACCGTAGTACAGGGTACAGTTACCGATGCCAAAACAAACGAGGCATTGCCATTTGCCAATGTGTATTTTAACAACAGCACCAAAGGCGCACAAACCGACGATAAAGGCAATTATATAATCAACAACGTAGCGGCGGGTAGCGGGCAGTTGGTGGTTTCGTATTTGGGATATACATCGTTTCAGCAAAATTTAGTACTCCAAAACGGAAAATCTCAAATTATAAACGTTCAGCTAACTGCGCTAACCAATTTGCTAAACGATGTCGAGGTCAAGGCCAGGCGAGATAAAGTTTGGGAACGGCACTATAACCGATTTGAAGAACAGTTTTTGGGCGATAGCCCCAATTACAGCAAGTGCAAGGTTTTGAATGGCTGGGTAGTGGACTTTAACGAAAAAAAAGACGAGGGAATATTGGCAGCTAAATCTAATCGACCCATCGAAGTGGAAAACCTGGCATTGGGCTACAAGATTTTTTATGACTTGTGGCAATTTTCGATTTCCAAAACCCAATTTAAGGTATTGGGTGCAGCCCGATTTGAAGAACTAAAACCCAAAGACGAAAAAGAACGCAAACGCTGGATTAATAACAGACTCGAAACATTTGAGCGTAGTTCTCGGTTTTTCTTTAGGAGTCTGTTCGACAACAAGTTAGAAAATGACCAGTTTTTGGTATACAAAATGGATAGAAACACAGACTGGTGGGGAACAAATGTATGGGACAAAAATAAGTCTTTTTACACTGCCAATAACCTCATTAACAATAATTTAGTTATAATGAGAACGAGCCTATCGGCTACCGAAAAGCTTTTGATAACCGATTTGCCGATTGAAGTTAGTAATGAGCGACTATATGTCAATTTACCCAGCCAAAACGTGAGAGATGCCCACCCTGTTACCAAAATGCGCTTTGCTCGACCTGTTGTTGTCAATAAAAATGGGCTTATTACCGACCCTTCGGCCATCGAAATGATTGGCTATTGGGCCAGTGAGCGCATCGCCGATATGTTACCGATTGACTATAACCCTGAGAAGTAAGTAGTGAATAGTAAAAAACGGACAACAAAAAATATTATAATTAGCTAATAAAGTGTTTAAAATAAAAACATAAAACCATCAATGAAATACTGGCTATTACTTGGCTTTGCCGCTGTTGCTGTTGGTTACTATTCGATTGAGAAAAGTAGCGAGGTGGACTATAATACTGAGGTCAAGCCGATACTAAACAAACACTGCATAGCTTGTCATGGTGGCGTAAAACAAGCCGCAGGCTTTAGTTTGTTGTTTAGAGAAGACGCCTTAGCCAAAACCAAGTCGGGCAAACCTTCGATTATTGTAGGCGATGCGGCTCATTCTGAGTTTATTACCAGACTTACCCACACCGACCTCGAAGAACGAATGCCCTACCGTGCCGAAAAACTCAAAGACGAAGAAATTGAGATTTTGACTAAGTGGGTCGATCAGGGTCTAAAATGGGAAGACCATTGGGCATACGTCAAGCCTACGCTACCGACTGTGCCTAAGTCTTTTTTTGAAAATTTAACTTCTATCTTTACAAACAATGACAAAACCGACATTGATTATTTTGTAGCACAAAAACAAAAAGAGCAGGGCTTGACGATGAGCGAAACCGCACCTCGAAATGTACTCATCAGGCGTGTGTGTTTAGATTTGACTGGCCTCCCTCCCACTCCACAACAATTAGAAAAATACCTAAACATAACCGACTGGAACGCTGGCTACAAACAACTTGTGGACGAACTGCTGGCTTCGCAGACGTATGGTGAGCGATGGGCTACGATGTGGCTCGACTTGGCAAGATACTCAGATTCAAGGGGTTATCAGAAAGACAATGCCCGAAATATCTGGAAATATAGAGACTGGGTTATCAGAGCCTACAACGCCGATAAGCCTTTTGACCAATTTACGACTGAGCAACTCGCTGGCGACTTGCTACCCAACCCAACAACCGACAACTTGATAGCAACGGCTTTTCATAGAAATACTTTGAACAATGACGAAACTGGCACAGTCGATGAAGAGTTTAGAGTAACAGCCACCCTCGACCGTGTAAACACCACTTGGGAAACCTGGCAAAGTACCAGTTTTGGTTGCGTACAATGCCACAGCCACCCCTACGACCCGTTTAGGCACGAAGAATATTACAAATATTTGGCCTATTTCAACAACACCCGAGACGAAGACACCATAGACGAAGCACCATTTTTGAGAGAATTTAACAAAGAAGACGAGCAAAAAATAAAAGAACTCGAAAACTGGTTTAACCAAGAAAAAGCCCCCTTCAGGGCGGGGGGCAAACAAGGAGGCACAGAGCAGGGGGTATGGAAAGACTTCCTTCGATTCTTAGAGCCACGCCATCATGCACATTATGCCGACAACTACCAAAAAGGCACACTCCTCGGCGACCGTAACATTGGCCTCAAAAATGGTGGCTCTTGCCGTTTGCCAAATATTCAACTCACAAACAAGTCGCAACTTGTGGTACAAATTTCGGTGGGGCAACTTGGTACAGAGCTACAAGTGAGGCTCGACAGTGCCAAAGGGCAGGTTATTGGACAAATACAATTGGACACTACCATAAACAAACAACGAGTACTGAAAATCTGGCCAATTAAGCCCGCCACTGGCCGGCACGATGTTTACTTGACTGCTACCAACAAAAAAATAGGGCCAGAAGATTATCCATTTGAAATTGCTTGGTTTGCTTTTATGCCTGGGTTTCCAAATAAAAATACCGCTGATTTTGACGATAAGTTTAGTCTTTACAAACAATTACTCGAAGCTAAAACCGATAATACACCAATTCAATTAGCATCTGATGCTGACTACCAACGAGTTACAAATATTTTTGTGAGAGGTAACTGGTTATCAAAAGGCGCAGTTGTCAGTCCAGGTTTACCATACTCATTGACCAAAAACAATAAGTTACCCAAAAACCGTTTGGGGCTGTCGCAATGGTTGGTAAGTGCCGATAATCCGCTTACGGCTCGGGTGATGGTGAATCGGTATTGGGAGCAGATTTTTGGCATAGGATTAGTAGAAACTCTCGAAGACTTTGGTACGGCTGGGGCAAAGCCTACACACCCCGAACTACTTGATTATTTGGCAGTTAAGTTCTCGACAGATTGGCATTGGAGTACAAAAAAACTACTAAAAGAAATAGTTTTGTCAAAAACATATCAGCAAAATTCTGTACTAACAGCCAATGACCCGAGACTTGAAAAAGATCCTCAAAATAGGTATCTGAGTCATGCGCCACGCTTACGCCTCACTGCCGAAATGATAAGAGATCAGACGATAGCCATAAGTGGGCTATTGAGCAAGAAAATGTATGGACAGCCCGTTATGCCTTACCAGCCCGATGGCGTGTGGCAGGCCGTCAATAGTAGTCTGGAATACAAACAATCGGAGGGAGAAGACCAGTACAGGCGAGCCATTTATACTTTTGCTCGGCGCACGGGGCCATATCCGTCTGCTGTTACGTTTGATGCTGGTAGTCGTGAGGCTTGTCTATCTCGTAGAATCCGTACTAATACGTCACTGCAAGCACTAACGCTAATGAACGACCCAGCATTCATAGAAGCAAGTGTAGCTTTGGCCAATCGAGTAGGTCGTAGCCCAAAACCAATAGCAATGGCCTATCAGTTAGTTACTTGCAAGGATATTGAGCCAAAAAAATTGACTATTCTGACCAAGTTTTATCAAAAAGCACTAACAAATTTTCAGAAAAACCCCGAAAAAATAGCTGAATTACTCAAAACTAAGCCCTCTGCCGAAAATGCAGCATTGGCCGTGGTTTGCAACGCCATTTTGAATTTAGACGAGGTTGTTACCAAACAATGATATTGAACCACAAAAGCCACAAAAGATAATAAAAGACTATAACTGTCAAACAATTATGCAAGAAACAACTAAACAATATCAGGCACCCCAATTCAGTACTATAAAGTCATATTCTGTCGAAGAAATTTTGGCGGCTGGTGGTACTTCGGCTTTTGCGGCTAAAATTGGAAAAAGTCCAGAAAAATTATTGGATACAATACAAAATATTCAGCAGCCAATTTTTACAGACGAAGAATGGGACGATTTGATGGAACAACTGAAAAATGACAAATAATATGAATATTTTGTTTGACACAAATATTATTTTGTCAATTGTTCGAGCAAAACGATTAACTGAGATAATGACCTTTTTGAACCCACAAAACAAATCTATATTTTGCTCTGTTGTTACTGAGGCCGAATCGAGGGTATTTGCAACGAAAAATAAATGGGGCGAAACTAAAGTAGCTAAACTTGATTATATTTTACAGCAAATAACAGTAATTGAAGTAAGTCAAAGTTTAATTTCGACTTATGTAGCTATTAACAGCTACTCCGATAGGCTCAATCCCAACTTCTCAAACTACCCATTCAATACACCCAGAAATATGGGTAAAAATGATTTATGGATAGGTAGTACTGCTTCGTTATTAGGGTTACAATTAGTAACAACTGACCAAGATTTTGATCATTTAGACGACACTTTTTTGGACTTACGAAGAATTGACCCCACAGAACTAAAACAATATTTTCGATGAACCACAACCAACAAGCCAACTACGATGCGATTCAGTTTGAGACCCGTCGCCATTTCTTGAAACAATGTAGCTCGGGGCTGGGTGCTATTGCATTGGGTTCATTGTTAGATAGTTGTGGGCTTGGGTCATCTCAAAAACCACCTTCAATTATTACCGAAAGCAACCCACTTGCTCCCAGAATCGCACACTTTCCGTCCAAAATCAAATCGGTTATTTATCTTCACATGGCTGGCTCGCCGAGCCAGTTAGAACTTTTTGATTACAAACCGACCTTAGCCAAATGGCACGGGCAAGACTGTCCGCAGTCGTTTCTGGAAGGCAAAACTTTTGCTTTTATTAGGGGCGTACCCAAAATGTTAGGGCCACAGGCACAGTTTGCTCAATATGGCCAGTCGGGAGCGTGGGTGTCCGAACACGTGCCGCATTTTCAGAAAGTGGTGGACGATGTTTGTTTTTTGAAAGCCATGCACACCGACCAGTTCAACCACGGCCCGGCGCAGTTGATGATGCACACAGGCGTAGCACGTGTGGGGCGGCCTGGCATGGGTACGTGGGTAAGCTACGGATTGGGTACCGAAAACCAAAATCTACCTGCCTACATGGTGCTAACTTCGGGCGGAAAGTACCCCGAGGGTGGCAAAAGTATCTGGGGGTCGGCGTTTTTGCCTTCGGTTTATCAGGGCGTGCAATGTCGCTCGGCTGGCGAGCCTGTGCTATTTGTCGAAGACCCAAAAGGCATTGACCGAAAACTTAGAAAAGAATCAATTGAGGCCATTAACGAAGTGAACGAACTGGAATACAAAGAGTTTGGCGACCCCGAAATATTGACAAGAATTAGCCAGTACGAACTTGCCTACCGTATGCAAACCGAAGTACCCGAGGTGATGAACATTGACTCTGAGCCAGACTATATTCATCAGCTTTATGGTACGGCCAAAGGGCAGGTTTCCTTTGCTAATAACTGTCTATTGGCCCGAAAATTGGTAGAAAATGGAGTACGGTTTATACAGCTTTTTGACTGGGGTTGGGACACACACGGGTCGAGCTCGAGCGAGGCGTTGGAGATAGGTTTTAGAAACAAATGCAAGGAAACTGACCAAGGTACAGCGGCACTTTTGATGGACTTAAAACAACGTGGACTGTTAGACTCTACGCTCGTAGTTTGGTCGGGAGAGTTTGGCCGAACACCCATGCAAGAAAACCGCAACAACAAACCTGCACCGTTTATGGGTCGAGACCATAACCCTGCGGCCTATACCGTTTGGTTGGCTGGTGGCGGTGTCAAAAAAGGATTTAGTTATGGCCAAACCGATGAATTGGGCTACGAGGGTATATCAGGCCGAACGCACGTACACGACTTTCAGGCTACGATACTGCACTTGTTAGGCCTCGACCACGAAAAACTCACGTACCAGTTTCAAGGCCGAAATTATCGACTGACGGACGTAGGCGGCAAAGTGGTGCGGGCGGTGCTGGCTTGATTCACTTAAACCAAGGCTGCCAATTAAGAGTATATTGAGGGTTATTTTTGCGTTGGCCAATGGCTCGAGCTGGTATGCCTGCCACAATCGTCATGGCAGGTACGTCTTTGGTAACAACTGCCCCGGTAGCCACAACTGCCCCACGGCCAATCGTTACACCCGGCAAAATCGTAGCTCGTGATGCTATCCAGACATAGTCTTCAATGGTTACGTCTGCGCCCCACACGCCGTGCAGGTCGTTGTGCGGGTCGTGCGAGAGTGTCCAGATATTGGCTTCTTGGGCTATATCGACGTTGTTGCCAATGGTCAGTTTACCTCCACGGCCATCGAGCAGTACGCCTTTATTGATAAAACAATGATTTCCGATGGTTATGTTTTTACCAGTTCTAAACTCTACGCCCATCATCACAAAGCCGCCTTCGCCCAAACGTCTAATAGTTTGTTTGACAAAAAAACGGCGGACAACATAAAATGGCACATTCATAGCCCAAACTCTAAACAAATAGTCTTTGAAAGCGTATAGTGCGGTTGCTATTTGTATTAGAATTTGTTTCATTTTTTTTGGGTTTAATATGGTATTGCCATATCCTTACATATTACGCCCTTTCAGCGCTTGTTGGTATTGGTGTTAGTCAATTAAATTTTTCGCAAAATATTCAAATGACTTTAAATGATATTGAGCTTGTACCTTTTGGTTCAGCTCGGTATATTTTTTATTGTTTAAATCTTGAAAAATACCTACTAACTCTGCCTCAGACTTTGGGGCATTTTGTGGGGCAATATCAATCAAATGGCGGTCGTTCTGAAACTGGTGAATAAAATTATAGAGACTCAAACCGTCTCGGTCGGTATAGCCGTAGTCAATAATAAACGAGGGAGTATCGGTAAAACAAGCCTCTAAGCCCATGGTCGTTCCGAGGTGAAAGAAAGCCTTGGCATTGTCTATTTTTTCAAATTTTTCTAATATACTCCCATCTTTAACAGATAAATCAAGAGTTCTAAAACCATCGTCCATCACCACATTTTTTAGTTTTCTTAATGGTTCGTACAATGCCCAATTGGCTTGCACAGGATACGGCCTGACGACGAGCTTCCAGGTTGGGTTTGTCTGCTCCAACACCTCCGCCACCGACTGCACGACCGTTACCTCACTGGCTACCAAGTCAAAAGCACCAATGGCACAGCCCATATAAACATAGTCGAAGTTATAAGTACGAGCAATATCACCTTTTTGATTTTGATACTCGACAATATACCCAAACTGGCTTGCGCCCACTACACTCACTTGCTCGGCTGGAATATGTTGTAGCTCAATAATATCTTGACGAAGTGGCTCGTTCCAGCAAACATATTGCGCTCTTTTCGAGAAACATACATGCTTGCAAGGGTGATCCCAACTATACACATATACTTTTACAGGTCGGTTTTCTCTTAGTAAACGTGCATGAAAAAAATCGTCGGCGATGGCCGTAAAACTCACAAATTGGTCAATGGCAGTCATATCGGTAATGGCTTTATAACTGAGCCGATTGAGATAAAAATCGTAAGAAATAACTTTGGGCAGCCGCCGTACCCAGCCAATGAGCTGATAGTTTTTGGCTTTGAGTACAGGGTCGGGCGTGATTGAAGCCTTGTAGAGTTCCATCAAAAAGAAGTTTTCGGTACTTTTTGGAATCTTCTTAAACAACATATACAGCATCACCCAGAGTTTGTTCCAGATACCTTCGGCACGCTCATCAATGAGCCTAAACGCAATACCATCGGGCAGGTGTCGCAATATTTCGTCTCGGTGTTCGGGTTTGCCAAAAATAACAACATCGTGGTTTTTAGACACCTCAGCAATCACCCTACGCACGTCGTTTCTGAAATCAAAAAAAGATACTACAAATCCTACTGTCATTTGTTTTCTGTATTTATTGGCACACACTTTTATTATATTCTGGCTTCAAAGATACCCATTATAGCAATCTATTGGTACTTTTTGTGTTTATTGCGGCACGAATTTTGTTATTTTATTAAACAAAACATCTAATAAATGAATAAAAAAGAATACATCTTGATTACTATTTTTGCTTTCTTCGTAGTCCAATCGTCTTACTGTCAAATACTTGGTAAAGAAACCGTTGGCGTTGCTTCGTTTTATGCCAATATGTTTGATGGTCGCAAAACATCGTCTGGCGAAAAGTTTAATAACAAAGAACTCACCGCCGCACACCGAACGTTGCCTTTTAATACAATGCTCGAAGTAACAAACTTAACGACAAAAAAAACAATCGTAGTAAGAGTAAACGACCGAGGGCCATACAACCGTAGCCGAATATTAGACCTTACCAATCGTGGTGCTGCATTGCTTGGTTTTTTGAGTAGTGGGCATACCAAGGTCAAAATCAGAATTGTAGGTATGGAGGGTATGATTTTATTGAGCAAAAACGAGATAATTACAGACATGGGCGACATCGTCGAAAACAACATAACACAATAATAAACGATGGCAACGGCAACCTTAGATTTAGCAAAAATTAGAGAATTTGGCAATGTTGAGTTTTTGGCTCGGCAGATGGTCGAGGGCTTTATTACAGGGCTTCACAAGTCGCCTTTTCATGGGTTCTCGGTTGAGTTTGCCGAGCATCGCCTCTACAACACAGGCGAATCGACTCGGCACATAGACTGGAAAGTATTTGGCAAAACCGACAAGCTATTTGTCAAACGCTACGAAGAAGAGACCAATCTACGCTGTCATTTACTGTTGGACGTGTCGCCGTCGATGTATTATCCTGAACAAAACTTAGGTAAAATCAACTTTGGCACTATGGCCGCTGCCAGCATTGCGTGTATGGTACAACGCCAAAAAGATGCCGTAAGTTTGTGTACTTTTTCAGAAGATATTGAGGTACAAACTCAGGTAAAGTCCACGCTCTCGCATTTTTATAAGATATACAATGAATTAGAATTGGTACTAAAACGACCAAAAACAGTACAAAAAACCAATGTAGCCACCGTACTGCATCAGATAGCCGAAAAAATACACAAACGCTCGTTAGTTATTATTTTTAGCGATATGTTTGAAAACATCGAGCAAGCCGAACCGCTTTTTACAGCCATGCAACACCTCAAACACAACCTGCACGAAGTTTTACTTTTTCATATAACAGACAAAAAAACAGAAACCAACTTTGATTTTGAGGAACGACCTTACGAGTTTATTGACTTAGAAACAGGCGAAAAACTAAAGATACAACCTAACCAAGTACGTAAATCGTATCAGGACGCAATGCAAAAATATTACCAAGATTTGCGCCTCAAATGCGGTCAATACAAAATAGACTTCATCGAAGCCGACATAGCGGAGGGTTTCTATCCAGTTTTGTCGGCTTATTTGGTAAAACGAGGCAAGATGCGTTAGTTTTTTATACTAAAAATTGGTACAGTCCCACAAAATACTTACTTTTGCAATCGGTTGCTGTAGCAATACAACAAACTGGTCTCATAGCTCAGCTGGATAGAGCAACAGATTTCTAATCTGTAGGTCGCAGGTTCGAATCCTGCTGGGATCACCAAATACAAGAAGCCTCAAATCGTAACGATTTGAGGCTTCTTGTATTTGGTGTACTTTCAATTTAATGTTCTAATTGTACCATAAACACAGCTACTTTTGATACTTACAGCAAAAATGTGTAGCATACAGATTTACAACTAAAATGGTAACTTTACAAAATATTACACCTACCAAAAAAATTACTGTAAAATTAAAAAATGACTGAACACCACATTGAAGTAAAACGAACAGCTCGCTATGTAACGTTAGGAGAGTTGAACGAAAATACAAAAAATATATGGTTTGTGCTGCACGGCTACGGCCAATTAGTCGAGTATTTTATCAAAAAATTTGAGGTCTTAGACGACGGTCAAACATATATCGTTGCACCAGAGGCGTTGTCTAAGTTTTATCTCAAAGGAGTGGGTGGCCGTGTGGGAGCGTCATGGATGACCAGAGACGACCGTGATGCCGAGATTGACGATTATGTCAGTTATCTAAACGATTTGTATGATTTAGTTTTGAAAAAAACAGAGGTAGAGCGGCCAAAAATCAATTTATTGGCTTTTTCACAAGGAAATGCGACCGTCATGCGATGGCTCAGCGATGGACACATAGATTGCGACCGATTGGTGCTATGGGCGGCCTATTTTGGTAAAGGACTCGATGATGTTATTGCGCCCCATAAACTACAAAACATAAAAATTGACTTCGTGTATGGCTCGCACGACGAATATTTGACGCAAATCGATTTACCCAAATATGTGGCCGAAGTCAAAGTTGATTTGCCTCATGCCAGCGTACTTGAGTTTGTCGGAAACCACACGATTGACGTACCAACGCTGCTGGCCATAACGACAAAATCCTAAAAGTTGATTACTCGGGCAAGTCGAGTAAGGTTTTGACCATTTTTTCGATGTCTTTGGCCTTGTGGCTATCGCTGGTGCGCTCAAAGGCCAAAGCCAAGTTTCGCATTGTGCGCTTCACGATGTCGATATTGGTGCAGGGTTCATAAAATGAGTCAGTGGGCTTGAGATTGAGCTGGCCTACAAAATGATCAATGTCGGCTTTCATAAAAACCAGTCCCTTATTGAACACATTGATATAAAACTGCACATTGTCTTGTTTGTATGTCAGAATAAACAAATTGGGTAGATTGACACCATAAACGGGCATTTTGAGTTTTTGGGCTACGAGCATATACAAACAACACAACGAAATAGGATTGCCACGGCGACTTTCGAGCACGATATTTATCATTGAATTGCTGGCCGAATGGAAGTTTTTGGTATTTGAACCAAATTTGAGGGTGTTATAAAAAACGTAATTCAAGGTTTTGATTTGGTCCACGGGGTGCATTTCGGGTTTGAACTCACGCCAAGCTTCAATGTATATTTGCTCAAAGTCGTATTTTAGTTTTTCAAACGGCAAGTCGGGATATTGATAGGTAGCCACCGCCCACAGTCCTTCGAGTAAGTCCATACTTCCGCCATTGCGCCAGTTGGCAATACGGTCGAGGACTTGCTCAAACTGCAAATCATGAATTAGTTCTTCTATCTTTTGCTGAACTTTCGGATTGAAGCCTGCCTCTTGGTACTCCATTTCAAGAAACGGAATAATGGCCTCCCCAAACTGCCTTATTTCTTTTTCGACCAATGTCGTTACCTCTCTATCGTCATCGTCCAACAACGACACCAACGCTTTTATTTCTTGCTCTTTCATAATCTTAAAATTATAAAAATATTATTTAATATACTGACTATCAGATTTTTAAATGCAACCACGACTCTCAACCCACAACGCTTGACTTCACATACTGAATGCCAAATTAAAAACAATTTTTGTACCCACCTCAATTTTTGTAATTTTGTTCTTCATTTTTTATAATCTTCATGAAAATATTAGTAACAGGCGGTGCTGGTTTTATCGGCTCGCATACAGTAGTTGAGTTGTATAATGCTGGTTTTGAGCCAATTATAGTAGACAATTTTAGTAATTCAGAAAAAACGGCCTTGGCAGGCATTCAAAAAATAATTGGTAACACTATCAAATACTACGAAGCCAACTGTAACGATGTAGCCGCACTTACCGAAATTTTTGAGAACGAATCAATCAGTGGCGTTATTCATTTTGCGGCCAGCAAAGCCGTTGGTGAATCCGTTGATGATCCGTTAAAATATTATGATAACAACCTCAACTCAACCATTGTTTTGCTCAAAATAATGAAACGGTTTGGGGTCAGTAATTTCGTTTTTTCATCGTCTTGCACGGTCTATGGCCAGCCCGATATTTTGCCAGTTACCGAAACTACCCCTCGCCAAGAAGCTGCCTCGCCTTATGGCAACACAAAGCGTATTTGCGAAGATATTATTCGTGACGTTGTGGCATCGAAAGCCAATCTCAAAGCCATTGCCCTTCGGTACTTCAATCCAATTGGGGCGCATGAGTCTGCTGAAATTGGTGAACTTCCAGTGGGTGTACCAAGCAATTTAGTGCCTTTTATTACGCAAACTGCGGCTGGGATTCGTAGTAAATTAACTGTTTTTGGGCAAGATTACAACACCCCAGACGGCACTTGTATCAGAGACTTTATTCATGTCGTGGATTTGGCACAGGCACACGTCAAAGCCATTGAGAAACTTAGTGGCATTGTTGAGTCTGATTATTATGACGTGTTCAACGTTGGCACAGGCGATGGCGTGAGTGTACGGCAATTGATTGATACTTTTGAGAACGTAAACGGTCTAAAACTCAACTACGAAATTGGGCCACGTAGGGCTGGTGACATTGAGCAAATTTATGCACAAGTAGATAAACTAAACAACGAAATGGGATTTAAAACTCAAATTACCCTTGCCCAAAGCCTCAAAGATGCGTGGCGATGGCAACAAAAGCTGGGCAAATAAAGCCATCTATTGTAAGCATATATTGAATAAAAATAGTTGTTCGTAAAATCTCAAACTTTGACGAATCCAACAATTACAAAAAATGAACACTACAAAACAAACAATCTTAATCACTGGCGGTGCTGGTTTTATTGGCTCGCACGTAGTGCGGAGGTTCGTACAGACTTACCCCAACTATCAAATCGTTAATCTTGATAATCTGACCTATGCAGGTAATTTGGCCAATTTGACTGACGTTGAGACTGCGCCCAATTACCAGTTTGTCAAGGGCGATATTACCGATGCGGCTTTTATCGACAATCTCTTTACTGAGTATGACTTTACGGGCGTGGTACATCTTGCAGCCGAGTCGCACGTAGATAGGTCTATCAGCGACCCAATGGCTTTTGTGATGACAAACGTAATAGGAACAGTAAACTTGCTGAATACGGCCAAAAATGCTTGGAAAGGCCGCTACGAAAGTCGTCGATTTTATCATGTATCGACCGATGAAGTATATGGCGAACTACACGACCCAACTGAGTTTTTTACAGAAACCACCAGTTATGACCCTCGCTCTCCGTACTCGGCTTCTAAGGCTTCGTCCGACCATTTTGTGCGGGCATATCACAACACTTACGGCTTACCGATTGTGGTTTCTAACTGTTCAAACAACTATGGCCCTAATCATTTTCCAGAAAAACTAATCCCGTTAATGATTCATAATATACTGAACAACAAACCATTGCCTGTTTATGGTAAAGGTGAAAATATACGAGATTGGCTTTTTGTGATTGACCATGCCCGTGCGATTGATACTATTTTTCATGATGGTGCAAATGGCGAAACTTATAATATCGGTGGCTGTAACGAATGGAAAAATATTGACTTAGTGCATTTGTTGTGTAAGCTAATGGACGAAAAACTGGGCCGAGCCACTGGTACATCAACCCAACTTATAACTTACATCACCGACCGTGCTGGCCATGACCTGCGCTACGCCATCGACCCTCAGAAATTGATGAATGAACTCGATTGGAAACCGTCTGTAACGTTTGAAGTCGGCTTGGCCGAAACAGTACAGTGGTACTTAGACAATCAGAGTTGGTTAGAAAACGTTACATCGGGTTCGTATCAAAATTATTATAAAAATATGTATGAATAGCTTAAATATGTCCCTGCGATTCGTGAAGTCTTTATTATGGTTATCGGTTTGCTTTTTTTTGTTTTTAAATTGCCAACCCCAGCAAACCAATAGTAGCCCTGCTTATGAAATTTCTAATTATGAACCTGACAATCACGGGCGAAAACATAAAAAGCACCACAAAAACAGCCAACGACCATACCAACACAACAATAGAACAGATACAGAGAAGAGTAATAAAGCCACTAACACGGCCATTTCTCAAAAAGTACGGGAAGTGCTGGCATACGTTCGCTCAAATAAACAAGCAATGGACGGTTATGTAGGTGGGCGACGATTTAAAAATCTGGAAAATAACTTAGATAAACAAACAGCCTCTGGCCAAAAAATAGAATACCAAGAATGGGACGTAAACCCCAAACAACAAGGCCATAACCGAGGCGCAGAGCGGCTCGTAACAGGGTCTGACGGCAGAGCATGGTTTACGTCCGACCATTACCGCAGCTTTGTTGAAATAAAATAAAAATAAATATATTTGGAAAGTACAATACTTTGTAGCAATATTGAACTGAACTTTAAAACCCATTTACTATTATGAGCGCATTTGACGACGCAATGACTCTCTACAAAGAGCAAGTAACAGAATTAGGATTAGGTATCAGCGATGAGTTGCTTACCAAAGTAGCCAAAGGTCTTGGGCCTTCTATTTACAACGCAGATTCTTCAAAAGTATCATCGGCAGACCCTGAAGAACTGGCTCGTGTAAAAAACAACTTCTTGATAAAAAAACTCGGCTTGACAGATGGCCCAGCATTGGACGAAGCCATCGCTTACGCCGTAGAAAAATTAGGAAGTAGCAATCGTAGTAAGTACCGTGCCACATTTTATGCACTTTGTGTAATAAAATTAGGTCAAGAAGGTTTTTACGCTTAGTTCGTATATCAATCTCAACAAAGCGGTTTAGGCTCATACCTAAGCCGCTTTGTTGGTTTTAGAAATAAAATATATCACCTCTATTTATATCAATCAATATGTTAGAACCAGCCGTACAATCTAAGATAACCACTTGGCTATCGGGTAATTATGACAACAAAACCAAAGCTACTATCCAGGGCCTAATAGACAGCAACAACGATACTGAACTAACCGATGCTTTTTATAAAGATTTGGAATTTGGTACAGGTGGCTTGCGTGGCTTGATTGGTACAGGCTCAAACCGTATCAATCAATATACAATCGGTACTGCTACACAAGGATTGGCCAACTACCTCAACAAAATCTTTCCAGAGCAACCCATAAGCGTAGCCATTGCCCACGACAGCCGCATCATGTCTGTTGAGTTTGCTCGTACAACGGCCGATGTTTTTTCGGCCAATGGTATTGAGGTTTATCTGTTTTCAGCATTACGCCCTACACCCGAATTATCGTTTGCTATCAGGGCATTGGGTTGCCAAAGCGGTGTGGTTATTACGGCTTCACACAACCCCAAAGAGTACAATGGCTACAAAGCCTACTGGACGGACGGCAGCCAGGTTGTTGCCCCGCACGATGCCAACGTCATGGCCGAAGTCAATGCCATTCAGTCAGTCGATGAGGTTAAATTTGTGGGCAATCCCTCAAAAATCACATTGATTGACAAAGATATTGACGACCAGTATATTGCTCATATTCTATCGTTGTCTATCTCAAAGCAAGCGATTGCTCGCCAAAAAGACCTAAAAATAGTTTTTACGCCACTACACGGCACAGGTATAACGCTTGTGCCACAGGTACTGGCTCAAATGGGTTTTGAAAACGTAACCATCATAACCCAGCAAGCCGAAGCGGCTGGCAATGGTCAGTTTCCAACGGTAGTTTATCCAAACCCCGAAGAAGCCGAAGCCATGACGATGGCCGTACAAAAAGCCATAGAAATAAACGCCGACTTGGTACTTGGTACAGACCCCGATGCCGACCGTGTGGGTATTGCTGCCCAAAATCACCATGGCCAAATCCAACTCTTAAACGGCAATCAAACAGCTACTCTTTTGATTTATTATTTGTTACAAGCATGGAAAGAATCGGGTAAGCTAACTGGCCATGAGTTTGTGTGTAAAACAATAGTAACAACCGACTTGATTGATAAAATGGCGGCTAACTATGGCGTTCATTGCTATAACACACTGACTGGCTTTAAGTATATTGCTCAGGTAATCAGAGAGTTAGAGGGCCAGCAGCAGTTTATTGGTGGTGGCGAAGAAAGCTACGGTTACTTGATTGGCGATGCCGTCAGAGACAAAGATGCAATAGCAAGTTGTGCCATCATAGCCGAACTCACGGCATACTCCAAAGACAAAGGACTGAGCCTGTTTGATATGCTTATGGAAATATACAAGCAGTTTGGGTTTTATTACGAAGGGCTGATTTCATTGACCAAAAAAGGCAAGTCAGGTGCAGAAGAAATCCAGGCGATGATGGCCGATTTCAGAGCTAACCCACCCAAATCATTGGCTGGCTCGGCAGTGATAAGAATCGATGACTACAAAACATTGAAGCGTACCGACGAAGTAGGCAATATAAGCAATATTCCATCGGGCGAGATGGGTATTGAGTCGTCAAATGTTTTACAGTTTTTTACTGCCGATGGCACTAAATTTACCTGTCGCCCATCTGGAACTGAGCCAAAAATCAAGTTTTATGTAGGGGTAGTTTCAGAATTAGAAAGTACGTCAGATTTTGATGACGTTTATGCCTCGCTACAAGCAAAAGTGAAGGCAATAGGCACAGAATTAAAACTAAAATAGATTACATTTGTTGGTAAAACATCGTTTTTACGATAATTGTGTTATATTCACGCTTGTATTCAATTATATCATAGGTTAAGTATTAAAAAAAGCCCTTTTGCAACTTGCAGAAAGGCTTTTTTGTTTTGCTACTTTTGGCCCAATCGCTTCCCCAAAATTCGCCCAAAACTTATGGCTGGTGTAGCTAACATTCCTCCACAGAAAGCATTGCCAGTTGTAGCCCCTGCCCCTAATATCTCGCCTGCGGCATAAAGCCCTTCAATCACATTGTTTTGATTATCAACAACTTGTAGATTTTCGTTTACGGCCAATCCACCAAAACTAATGAGCGAGGTAGCATAGGTCAAGATAGCATAAAATGGCCCTGTTTCTGCAAATTGATTATACTGCAAAACAGCCGCTTTTAGATTGTCTATTGGTAAATTGGTTTTCAAAGCCAGCGTTTCCAAATCATTGGCTGTCCAAATACATTTTTCTCGTTGGGCTTCGGCTTTTATTTGTTCAATCGTCCATTTAGGCACAACTGTCATGGCTGGTTCTGTCAGCGCATTTTCGTCAAAAATTATCCAAAATCGTTTTTGAGGTTGCTGCGCCACGGCACGCTCTCGGTAGTCGGGGTCGGGATTGGCTTCGTCCATAAATCGCTGGCCGTTGTCATTGACATATATCTCGGCAGCAGGTCGGTAGCTGGTTGTAAAAACCATAGCCCAGCCTTGCCAAAAATCTGCTTTTCCCGAATTTGGTTCAAACTCAATACCCCCCAAACTTGAAATATGTGTATCTGCATTCCAGAATTTAGCACCAATTCGTTCAGCAATCGTTATGCCCTCGCCTGTCGAAGTCTCTGCCGCTGTTGTTACGAGTCGAGGGTGGTTGGGGTGTTTTTGGGCAAACAATTGAGCATTGGCCGCATAACCGCCTGTGGTCAGTACTACGTTTGGCGCAGTTTTGAGTAATAACGTTTCAGATTCTGAATTGGCTACCACGCTCGCACCGACCACTTTTTTGTTTTCGACAACTAAATCTTTGAGTTCGGTGTCGAGCATGACGGTAATGTGGCCGCTGGCCACATATTTATCCCAAAGTGGTTCGATGGCTTTGAAAATAGAAACACCAGCATCTTTGCCATATTGAGTACGGGCAACAGAATACGGCACATGGCCATACACAATACGAGGCGAGTCGGGCGAGAACTCAAAACCCAGACTATCGAGCCAATCAATGGTTCGAGGGGCTTCGTCGGTAGCGAGTTTAACAATATACGACACGGCTGTGTTCTTAGAAATAGACATTACTTCGTCATAGTGTTGTTGTGGGCTATCGCCCTCAATACCGTGCTTGGCTTGGTGGCGTGTACCGCCTGCGCTTAGGTGGCCGCCTGTGTAGTGGAGCGTCCCTCCTACCCGATTGGCTTTTTCGATGACCAATACCTTTGCACCTACTTCGGCGGCGGCTATGGCGCAAGGCATTCCAGCCGTACCAGCCCCAACTATGATTATGTCGTACATTTTATTGAATAGTCGTGAGTTTGTAGTCTATTGTCGTGAGTTAAACATAACGCTGTAAATCAGCAAGTTATACAAATCAAGATGTCTTATTACTTTTGTATAAAGTATTTGAGCTTCTCAATTCAAAGCTATTCAAAAAAAACTATAAAACAAAAAAAGGCCGCTCTGAAAGTAATATTCAGAGCGGCCTTTTTACTTATTTCTATCAGTTTATTTTCTGATTTTTTTCTCTTTAACACGAGCAGACTTACCTTGTTTGCCACGTAGATAAAACAATCTTGCACGACGAACACGGCCCTGACGCACGACTTCGATTTTGTCTATATTTGGTGAAAGTATTGGTAAGATACGCTCTACACCCACACCGTTTGATATTTTACGAACGGTAAACGTTTCGCCACTGCCGCCGTTGTTGCGACGCTGAATGACTGTACCCGTAAAAACCTGAATACGCTCCTTGATACCCTCAACGATACGCAAGTGTACGTTTACGGTGTCTCCTGCGCCAAAGTTTGGGTGTTTGTGGCGGCGAACCGCATACTCGGCATCAACTGCCTGCATTAACTCATTGGTCATTTTCTTGAACTTTAAAGGCTTTTCTCAGCGGGTAAACAACAGTCCACCATTCAGATTAGCGAGTTATTTTTTGATTAGGGTGCAAAGGTAGTTATTAAGTTTTAGATTTCAAACTCAGTATCACTTCCCAACCGAAATCATATTGGCAAATAGTCTGTACGCTCCCGATACGCCTGCGGGCAATTCCCTAAAAAATACCAATCCTGTATAAATAAAATGCCCTTTGCCGTACTGGCAATATATCAAACTCCCTTGTTTGTCGGCTTCATTGGTGTCGTGGCTACTAAATATTGGCACATAGACTTTGTCCCATTCTTGGGCAAAATAAATACCCCGTTCTTGAATCCAGCCATCAAAATCTTTCTGGGTTATTTTGTTTGGACTGTTCAGTAGTGGGTGGTTGGGCTGCAAAAACGTCATCGTAGCGTTTTCTTCGGTTACACGCTCACGGCCAATCTTAAACGGGTATGGCCCTACTTCTTTGACTTTGAGGCCATTATTACTAAACCCACCTGCTGTGGCGTACTGAACTACCATCGTACCACCTGCTTTGGCATATTCCATAAGTTTTTCCTGAAAAAACGCAATGCGGTCTTCGGTATTATAAGCCCTGATTCCGACCACGATGGCATCGAACTTCGAGAGGCTTTTGTTGAGTTCGGCCTCGTCGAGCATCGTTACTTGGCAGCCCATTTGGCGCAAAGCTGCTGGTACTTCGTCGCCTGCACCTGCTATGTAGCCAATGTTTCGGGCTTTGTTTTTTACGTCCAATTTAGTAACCGCCGCCTCCGACAGTGGAAACAACGTCTGGGTCGGTATGTGTTTGTATTCAACGGTTTTCAAAGCCCGAGTATAGTCGCCACTTGCAGTCTTGACGATGGGGCTAATCTTGCCGTCTTCGTTGGTAGTGGGTGGTGTGAGCATAAACTTAAAATGCTGCTCATCACCTTTGTTTTTTAGTTCAAAAGCCACTTTATCGGGCGATACTTTCCATGTATTTGGGTGGCACAGTTCTACGCTTCCCTTTACATTGGCCTTATTGCCTTTGACAACGACCTCTACCTCCTTAGGTTTGTTGTCGGCAAAAGCATAAACTTTTTCACTGATATTGGCTGTTACTTCGGGGCGGACTTCAAAAGGCTGGTAACTTTCACCATCAACGGGATCAACGGCTTTATAAATCCAAGGCTTGGCAAAGGTAAACGTCTGACCGTCAATCAAAAAACTAAAACTCGTTTGTAGCGTTGGTACGTTTTCGGGCAGTCCGATTTTGGTTTGGTCTTCGATGTCAAACGTACGGGCTTTCAGAGGCTTTTCGAGCCAATAGGGTTGTGTGGTTGGTATGTCGGCGTTGGTTTTGGTGTTGAGGTTGAGCGTTATTTGTTCATTCAATTTCAAATCAGTCGTAAATGTCGAGTCCAACTTTGCCCCCAAAAACTGAATTCGGGTCAATTTTACAGGATAATCAGCCCGCTTGACGATATTCATTTTTACATCTATTCGTTCGCCCGCTACGGTCATGGCTTCGGTCGGGTTGGTTTCTATCCATAGCCCCAAACAGTTCTGTATCAGCGTTTCTACTTCGCCTTTTTTGATTTTCACATAATTATTTTCTTGATCTAATTTATTTAATTCTTGATAAATACGAACCAAAACAGGTACAGAAGATGCTGGAAAATTGACGTTATAGTTCCGAATCGCCTGGTCGATAAACTGAGCTACTTGCTGGCTGCCTTTTACTCGATTCCAACTCAAATCCACGCCATCAAACACATCTTTGGTGGCCTGTACTCCGTCTTTATGGAACAAATAATCGATTCTGATATTGCGATTGGCCGAGCCACCAAAGCCTTGGCTCTTGTGTTGGCTACGACTTTCGGCTGCTATTTCGGTATAAGATTTACCCAAGTACGGATTATATCCGCTGATTTCTATTGGAATAAACGCTCCTTTGTCGGTCGGTTTTTGGTTCTGAAACCCAGGCGCAAAAGTATTCCAGACCAGCCGCTTGGGTTGCCATACTTTTACATATTTGAGTTGTTCAGGAAATTTCGTTGGGTCGTTACAAATCTTAAAGGCTTCTTCGGCCAAAAACGCTGAACTATTGTGATGGCCATGACCTGCACGGGCATCGGGCGGGAAACGTGTGATGACCACATCGGGCTGGTATTTGCGAATAATATAAACGACATCGGCCAGTATCTGGTCTTTGCCCCAAAAGTCGATTGTCTCTTCACGGGTTTTAGAAAAGCCAAAATCATAAGCCCTACTAAACATTTGCTCTGCCCCGTCTATGCGCCGAGCCGCCATGAGTTCTTGCGTTCTGATTACGCCCACATACTCGCCCTGCTCCGCACCAATGAGGTTTTGGCCGCCATCACCACGGGTCATTGACAAATAGCCAGTGCGTACAAGTCGTTCTTTGGACAGGTGCGAGAGTAGCAGCGTGTTTTCGTCGTCGGGGTGTGCGGCTACGTGCAGTACCGTTCCAACGACGTTTAGTTTTTTGAGGTTGAGTAATATCTCACTCGATGTCAGCGGCTTGACTTGCGCCGAAACAGTGAAAAACGAAAAGTAAAAAGTGAAAAGTAAAAAAAACAATTTTTTGTATTTCATTGTAGGTTTTGGTTATCTGTTGGTGATTAGGTCTTTGAGTTTTTTGAGTATAAATACAATTTGGATTAAGTCGTTTTTATCAGTTGAATTGTATTGTTTACTAACGCAATAATCTCGTCCTGTCAAAACTGCAAAAAACCAGTTACGTTCGATAACATAACAACCATACAGAGGCTTACCATCTGCATTTTGTTCTTGCGAAAGTAGCATAGCCGCCAGCATCTGTCCCTGTGGGTCGGTACGACCAAATCGTTGCGCTTGCTTAAATTCTTGCAAAAAGAAATAGGGTTTATCTGGGTCGCCACCTAAGCGAGACGATGCAATCATACAGTCAGTAATGACGTGCATTTCATAATCTCCTACCACGCCTTCCAACGGTCGTTCAAAATAAGTTTTACAAACGTTTTTAACATTAGGGTCGGCTACATCAAAGATAGAACTGATGAAGTGCATTTTCAACTCTTCTTCATTCCAAGCATCGCTCAATCGCTCATATCTACTTAGGGCTCTATCTAAAATACTATTTTCAATATCACTTAAATTTGCTATTATCGACAACCATTCAGTTAGAATCAAGCATTTAGTCTGTTTTATGATTCCAAAAGTATTCATCATTTTATCGCCTCGAAACTGATAAAACCGTTGTGCTGCTTTCTTTTCCATCTTTCAACTTTATTTTTACAACAAAGATAGTGTAGTTCTTTCTGAAAGTGATATTTAAAGTTGTCTTACCAAATATTTTCGAGGTCTTTTTTTGTGTAGGTGTAGTTGCGTTCAAAAAAAACACTTTTACCATTGGGCTTTTTGGTTTGTAGCTGATTTTTATTTGTCAGTTTTGAGAGCGTAGCAAATGGCCATAAAAAGACAAAAAACAATACCGAAAGTATGACCCGAGAGTTTACCCAGCCCAAGCCTTCGGCTATTTTATACCAAATTTTGACAATAAAATCGCCGACAACAGGAAAAGCAATAGACAAAATACCTACAACTGCGGCCACATACAAAAAATACGGTGATTTGAAAATAAAATACAGCACCACCAAGCCAGTTACAATCACCAACTGGGCTTTGATTTTTTCAGCTTCGGTCATTTGATTTTAGAATAAAGTATAAATAAAAGGAGCAACTGCCGAACCACCACCAACAACGATAATGAGGCCAATTAGCAATAATAAAATAATCACGGGGGCCAGCCACCATTTTTTACGCTCACCCATAAAGGCGATTAAATCTTTTAAAAATTCCATAGCTATGTTTTTAATTATTGAGAGAGATTAATTTATATGTAAATAAATCACAAAACTTTACTTAGTCCAACGTAAACTCTTCTTTCCAGTTGTCAGTATCTTGCCACTGCGGTTGATTGCGTTTGTCGAACAAAAAATTGCCTACCACCAAATAGTCCATTTCGGTACGCATAAAACACCTGTACGCATCGTTTGGAGTGCTAACTATTGGCTCGCCTCTGACGTTAAAACTGGTATTGACGATGACTCCGTAACCTGTCAATTTCTCAAAATCGCTGATTAACTGGTGGTATCTTGGGTTGGTGTCTTTGTGTACAGTCTGAATACGTGCCGAAAAGTCTATGTGTGTAATCGAGGGCAAGTCTGAGCGTTGATAATAGAGTTTGTCCCGTAAGTCGTAGCTATCAAAGTCGGTAGGTAACGACAGTCGGCGAGATGCCTTGACAGGGTGAACCAACAACATATAAGGGGACACACCGTTGTAGTCAAAATAGTCGTTTACTTTTTCGGCCAATACCGATGGAGCAAATGGCCTGAATGACTCTCTGTATTTAATTTTTACGTTTAATTTTTTTTGCATTTCTGCATTTCGTGGATCGCCCAATATACTTCTTGCGCCCAATGCCCTGGGGCCAAACTCCATGCGCCCCTGTACCCAACCTACTACGCTGCCGTCGGCCAATATTTGGGCAGTGGCTTGGGTCAAGTCTTCCAAATTGTCGAAGCGTTGAAACGTGGCTTTGTATTTTTTGGCCATAAGCTCTACGTCCAAGTCAGAAAAAGTCGGCCCTAAATAAGAGCCTTTCATGGCATCTCGCTCGTAGTTTATGACACGAGGTTGGTCGAACGCAATATGGTAGGCGGCCTGAGCAGCACCCAACGCTCCACCAGCATCGCCAGCGGCAGGTTGTATAAAAACATCTTTGAAAATCCCGAGTTTTTGTAATTTTCCATTCGACACGCAGTTAAGAGCCACTCCACCCGCCAAACACAGATAGTCTGCGCCCGTCAAACGTTTGGCTTCTGTGGCCATAAGCCCCATTACTTCCTCTGTTATTCGCTGAATGGCAAGCCCCAAATTACAGTGTTGGGCTTCGAGTGGGTCTTCGGGCTTACGGGTTTTTATGCCCAGTAATACCTCCCATTTGGCTTCGTTTACCATTTTTAGACCTGTGGCATAGTCAAAATATTGTTGGTCGAGCCATATAGAGCCGTCTTGGTTTATTTCAACCAATTCTTTTTTTATAATTTCGCAATATTTATCAACATCGGGCGATGTCGGGTTTCCATAAGGTGCAAGCCCCATGAGTTTATATTCGCCCGAATTGACTTTGAAGCCCAAAAAATAGGTAAATGCAGAATACAAAAGCCCCAGTGAGTGTGGAAAACGTAGTTCTTTCAAGATAGAAATCTTGTTACCTTCTCCCAAACAGATAGATGCCGTTGCCCATTCGCCTACGCCATCAACAGTAAGAATGGCGGCTTTTTGGTAAGGCGAAGGATAAAAAGCACTGGCAGCATGCGACAGATGATGTTCTGGAAAAAGTAGCTTAACTGGCTTTTTTTTGTTGTAGCCAATCTTTACTAATTCTTCATTGATGAGTCGTTTCAGAAACATTTTTTCTTTTATCCAAACAGGCATTGCCGTAATAAAAGAACGGACACCCTTGGGCGCAAAAGCATAATAAGTTTCGAGTAGTCTTTCAAATTTGAGAAGCGGCTTATCATAAAACACGATGGCATCTAACTCACTGAGGGTTGCGCCACTATATTCAAGACAATATTTGATGGCATTTGCAGGAAAATTAGAATCGTGTTTTTTTCGGGTAAACCGTTCTTCTTGTGCGGCGGCTATTATTTCGCCATTGTCTATTAGAGCAGCGGCTGAGTCGTGATAAAAGGCTGAAATTCCGAGTATTTTCATTAGGAACTATTGTTTATCTTGCAACACAAAAATAATTACAATTCTCTGTAATACAAACGTTTGTCGCTTTTTAGTACCTATATTTTTGCCCTTTAAAATCAAAAATTATCAAACGGTAACCATTTGCTTTTTTGAGTATCACTTTGTTGCGTTCGTTACGGTCGATACGCTGAATGTAAGTGGCGTTTTTGGGTAAATAAAAATTGACCAACTGAGCATCTTTGATTGAATAGACTGGCGGATCTACGCTATATTCGATGTCTTTACCAAAATCGGACGGGTATATGACAGTATCGCCTTCGCTGTATTTTTTTATAATTGTAGCCGCCACCATTTGATACGGATTCTTGGCTCTTGGAATACTATACGACAAATAACGAGGGGCTACGTCGTTCCAGATATTATTGATAGTTTGACACAAAAACACGGCCTGAATAGCTAATAACACAACCCCAACATACTTAATCCAGTTTTGCATCGTCCATAGTTTTTTGAGCGATAGAGCCACTAATATAAGCATAAACGCCATACCATAACCTGCGTATTTTTGTTGTATTCTAAACGTATTTTGGTCTTGAATGGCAAACAATATTAGAAACAATACTGGAAAAATGGCCAGAATCCAGACGGACAAATACACATTCCTCGTTTCTGATTTTTGTTCGATTGTATCTTTAATAACCAGCATCAAAAACAATAAGCCTGCTGTAAGAGAGATAAATTGAAATCTTGAAGTAGAATACAGTACAAACGACAACAACAACCCAAAAATAATAATATATTTTTTGACTGCTTCATTTTTCAAGAACCAATAAAAACTGGTGCATACAAAGGCGGTTAATATTGAAATAACCGTATTTTTATTGCCCTGTAATACATCAAAAAGACCATTGGTTAGTAAATATTGATTTGAAAGCACAGGTAACAACTGAATAAGCACAGATTTGAAAGTCGTTGGTGCAAGATAGCCAATTTGGGGGTCTTTGATTGCCATTGCATTATATACCTTTGCACTGTCGGCCATAAACTTGAACGCTGCCTGCCCGCCAGCGTGCCACAACCACCAGTACATACCAAGAGCTGGAATAAGCATAGCTGCAACAAGACCAACGTAAGTTTTAATATTTCGGACAAATAAAAGCGTGAGTAAGCCGTGTAATATAAACAAAGTGAACACCGCATAATGGCACATTAAACCAGCAAAAACACTCAAACCATAAGCTAAGTACAACCATGGCGAAATAATTTTTGATTTTGAGTATATGATTTTAAAAAATAGATAGGAAGACAATAAACAAAAAAAATAAGTCATTGAATAAGTACGCACAACTTGCGACCAACCGACATAGAGCGGCTCAATGGCAGCCAAAAAGGCAGCGAGCAAAGCCAAATTGATAGAGCCAAAATATTCTTTTACGAAACTATACAGTAATAATACCAATAAGATACTAAACAATACCGACAGCCCCCGAAGTGTACCATCACTTAGTCCAAAGATTGATGTCCAATAATGTAGCGATAATGCGTATAATGCCGAGCTACCGTTGTCCATTCGTGCAATAGTTTCATAGAAATCGGCTTTATTTTTGTGTTTCCAAAATTCGGTCGGGGTAAAATAAGGACTTGTTGCTTTATGAAAAACATCGAACTGATTTGAACCCTCAAAGGCAATAAATTGGCTAACTGTGAGTGATGTTTTTTCGTCTCCACCAATGCCGTGTTCGTCAATATTAACAAGCCGCACAAACAAGGCAACAACCAAAACTAAACCAAGTAAGATATTATTTTTAACCATGTATTTTTACAAAAAGTAGCTATCAAGATACAAAACTAACAAATTTGAAATTGCAAATCAGCTATGAAGTAGTATATTTGCACGAATTTTTAGAAATTAAACTAACCAATACCAACGACAGATGAATCAAATTGTCTATTTAGTACCACTCATGGGTCTTGTGGGCCTTGCCTACACCTTTTGGAAATTTAACTGGGTATCGAAGCAAGAAACTGGCGACGAAAACATGACCCGCCTCTCTGGCTATATTGCTGACGGTGCTATCGCTTTCTTGAAAGCCGAATGGAAAGTATTAGCCATGTTTGCTTTTCCGACGGCCATATTGCTCTACTGGCTTGGCTCAAACGAAGGCACGCCCGAACACCCCATTCATTCATCTCCACTTATTGCAGTTGCATTCTTGATTGGTGCGTTCTTCTCTGCACTCGCTGGTTATATAGGTATGAAGGTAGCCACCAAAGCCAACGTTCGTACTGCACAGGCTGCCCGTACTTCATTGGCTAAGGCACTCAACGTATCTTTTACGGGCGGTTCAGTTATGGGCATGGGTGTGGCTGGCTTGGCTATTTTGGGCTTAGGAGGCTTGTTTATACTATTCTATAATTATTTTGCACCAGGCTTACCGCTCAACTCTGTCGAAATGCGTAAAGCCATCGAAGTATTGGCTGGTTTCTCGCTCGGTGCAGAGTCTATTGCTTTGTTTGCTCGTGTGGGTGGCGGTATTTATACCAAAGCCGCCGACGTAGGTGCTGACTTGGTAGGCAAGGTTGAGGCTGGAATCCCCGAAGACGATGTACGCAACCCCGCCACCATCGCCGACAACGTAGGCGACAACGTAGGAGATGTAGCAGGTATGGGTGCTGACTTGTTTGGTTCGTATGTAGCCACGATTTTGGCCACAATGGTATTAGGTCAAGAAATTAGCGTAACAGACAACTTTGGCGGTTATTCGCCAGTGTTATTGCCTATGCTCATTGCAGGTGTAGGTTTGCTGGCTTCGATTGTGAGTACGTTTTTTGTCAGAATCAAAAACGAGACTTCGTCAGTACAAGCCGCTCTAAACCTTGGCAACTGGGCTTCGGTAGGTATTACCTTTGTTTCTTGTTATTTTTTAGTTCAATATATTTTACCAGAAAATCTCAACTTACGTGGTTTTGAGTTTACTCGTAATGGTGTGTTTTATGCCATCGTGGTAGGTTTGGTAGTAGGTGCGTTGATGTCTATGATTACCGAATATTACACAGCCATGGGCAAACGCCCTGTGTTGTCAATTATTGAGAAGTCTGGTACTGGCCATGCTACCAATATCATCGGTGGTCTGGCAGTTGGTATGGAATCTACCGTTTTGCCTACTTTGGTACTGGCCGCTGGTATTATTTTTTCTTATAAGTTTGCAGGCTTGTACGGTGTGTCTATTGCTGCCGCTGGTATGATGGCCACAACAGCCATGCAGTTGGCGATTGATGCCTTTGGGCCAATAGCCGACAACGCTGGTGGAATAGCCGAAATGAGCCAACTCCCAGCCGAAGTACGTGAGCGTACCGACAATCTTGATGCCGTTGGTAACACAACAGCCGCAACTGGCAAAGGCTTCGCCATTGCTTCAGCAGCCCTAACATCGTTGGCACTGTTTGCCGCTTTTGTGGGTATTGCAGGTATTTCGCATATTGATATTTATAAAGCCCCCGTTTTGGCTGGCTTGTTTGTGGGCGGTATGATTCCGTTTATATTCTCAGCCTTGTGTATATCGGCAGTTGGCTCGGCAGCTATGGAAATGGTAAACGAAGTGCGCCGCCAGTTTCGTGAGATTCCGGGCATAATGGAATACAAAGCCCAACCCGAATACGACAAATGCGTGGCCATCTCGACCGAAGCCTCTATCAAACAAATGATATTGCCAGGTGCTATTGCGCTTATTACGCCAGTAATAGTTGGTTTTACGATGGGACCCGAGGTATTGGGTGGGCTTTTGGCTGGTGTAACAGTATCGGGTGTTTTGATGGGTATGTTCCAGTCTAACGCTGGTGGTGCTTGGGACAATGCCAAAAAATCGTTTGAAAAAGGTGTAGTTATTGACGGACAGACTTATTACAAAAAATCTGAACCACACAAAGCCTCAGTAACAGGCGATACAGTCGGCGACCCGTTCAAAGACACATCTGGGCCGTCAATGAATATTTTGATTAAATTAATGTCAATCGTATCGTTGGTTATTGCACCTTATATTATTGGAATTGGTGCCGATGAGGCAACTATAACCGAAGACCATAACCACGCTACCATGGTTGAGAAGAAAGTAGAAATAAAAGTAATGAAAGACGAAAAAGGCGGCACAATAGAAACCGCTGGCCTGAAACTCAACATCGGTGGCAGCGAAAGCCCCATCGAAATCGGACTATTGGAGTTTATTCAGTCGGCCAAAGCCGTTGATAAAACTACTTGGTTTGACTTCGACCGTCTGACTTTTGAAACTGGCAAATCGACCCTAAAACCAGAGTCAGCCGAACAATTAGGTAATATTGCACAGATTTTAAAGGCATTTCCAACCACCAAACTCAAAATTGGTGGCTATACTGACAACACTGGGAAAGCCGATGCCAACCTCAAACTCTCTGCCGACCGTGCCAAAATGGTTGAAGCCGAATTAGTTAAATTGGGCGTAGCCGACGACCGTTTAGATGCCGAAGGCTATGGTGACCAATATTCAATAGCCGACAATACTACCGAAGCAGGTAAAGCCAAAAACCGTAGAATTTCGGTACGAGTTACTGACAAATAAAATCCAATCTTGTTTATATTACCAAAAAGAGTCTCTTATCGTTGATGAGGGACTCTTTTTTTGATGATAGTTTGATTATAGACACAAATGTCAATAATCGTCAAACAGCTATAAACACCTGCCGACTAAAATCATCTTTACTCAAAACTGTATCAAACCCTCCCACAGATTCTCCTGCGTGCTTATTTACACCCGAATAAGACAAACTGGCTTCCTCATAACGTCTAAATTTGAAAACGGCATCGTTCATCAGACTACTGTTGAACACCCCTAAACCCACCAACAAATCAAAATCTTTTATGCCCAAACCTGTTACTTTCTTGAACAAATCTGGCTCTAATTGAGTGATTACGTCTTTCAAACTATTCTCTCTTTTGTCTGTCAAATACATGAATACGGGTATTCTGGTGGCAAATTTAATGAGTTTCTCCTGTATCTGTTTGCGTAACGACTTGTACTCTTTTTCTTCGTCTGTTAAATTCTTTTTTTCTTTCTCGTCCAAATCTCTGTCGTTGGCTTCTGCTTTGGTTTTCTTGACCGATTCCGATTTATTGACAATGGTCTCAATGTCTTGATTCAAACTTCTGAAACCTTCAATATTACTCAATGCCTCCATGGCCGCTTTGTTATTCATCAGCTTTTGGAGAGTATTATTGTCGACATTGACCAGCAAAGCACTTTCCCAACGTCTGGCCAAAAGCGTAGCTGTTGTGCCACTCATTGCCATGTCCAAAATACCTGCGGCATCAATGGCTTCCATTGTACTACCATCATAAGCCAGCACGGGCAAAAAGTGGATAAATTCATCAACTTTCTTTTCTGGATTGGACTCATTTACGTCCAGACGGCAACTATAATCTGCAATCTGACGTAAGGCACGGTCAGGGGCAAAATCAAAAACATAGCAAAGTTCTTTGATTATATCTTCTTTATTAGGAGAAATATTATCTGGATTTTTGACCGTCCAAGGAGTTTGAACTCTAAATGCTGCTTGAAAGTATGTTTCTGGGCTTGTCAAGTTTCGTAACATCAAAATACCCCCCCACGGCTTTACGGATACGCCCGTGGTCAATTTTCCGCACGATAAAGTGATAGTTTTCGATTTCAGTGGGTCATTCATGGCTTTCAAAACAGGTGGCAGGGCTTCTACACCAATGCCCGCACTCGTTCCTGCGGCAACGATTATTTCGTAGTCATTGTAAAAAATATTTTGCCTTTTCATCAACAAATTCTTCATCGCAAAGCACGAAGCAACATCGGGTAAAAACCAGAAAGTGTGTGTCAGATTGCTCAAAAGCCTTGAATCTGAAAAAGGCAGGGGCGGTTTTTTTGCCCCTAATTTCAAATTATCGTTGGTGGTTTCTTGCAATGACCCTCTAATCAAATCCAACCATTTTTGTACTTCATTTTCATATATAAATTTAGCGGTTGCCCCGTTGTCTTTTGCCGAAAAAAATACGTTCAAATCAAACTCGTTGTATTCGCCGCCTTTGGCTATTTCTATAATTGCATCGGGCAACTGATAGGTCATCATCACCATTTGGGGCAATGATAAATAGGGGTTGGATTTTGTACTATCCGACCAATTTTCTTTAGCTCTTTGTTCGTCCGAATACGTCCAATTAAAAATTTGTTCTTCAATAAATTCGCCTGTTGCAATGGCCCGAAAAGGAGTACCCGACAAATATAAATAATGATTGGTTTTGATAGTCATTGACAAATTATCTTCATTAAAATAGTCCATTCCTACGCCATCGGCATACGCTATTTCTTTTTTGTCTTCGGCTTCAAACAATTCTTTGGCAGTTTCTCGCCATGCCCCGTAGTGGTATTCATCAAAGATTACACAGTCCCATTTTGTTTTATGTACCCATTCATTTCGAGATTTTATACCTCCAACTTCATTTTTACCCAGATAATCTTGAAACGACCCAAAACAAACGTATGGCTTTTTTGGGTCAATAATCTCATTTCCTTTTTTCGTAATAAATTGCCAACCCTCAAAATCAACGTGGCCATTGAGGTCATCGTCCCACGAACTTTGTACTGCCGGCTTAAAAGTGAGTACCAACAATTTTGTCCAACCCATGCTTTGGGCTAATTTATAAGACGTAAAAGTTTTACCAAAACGCATTTTGGCATTCCACAAAAACCGTGGCGTTTTCTCTGGGTTTTCTCGTCTCAAATCACTAAAATAGTCCTGTGTTTTGGCTATGGCATCGGCTTGCTCGGGACGTAGTCCAAAATCATCAGAACGATTGTCGTCATTCTCAAAACCGTCTCTTATGGCTACAATCGCAGATTTCACATCTTTGATAGTACACTTAAACCATTCGCCTTCGGTGTTGATGAATCCTTTTTTGCGTAAATAACGATGCACCTCTTGGTCTGAAATAGCGCTGCCGTCTGACCGCATCGCTGATTCTTCCAAAACAATACAATAGGGCAATTTGCCTGGGCGAAGTGTGGGATATTGTTGGGCAACTCGTTTCTGAACGCCCACCGTGGTATAGCCTATTTTTAGCTGGTCTTTGTATTGTAGATTGGTGTCCTCGTAGGCATAGATTTGCGGTTGTACGGGCGGACGCTCCTTGAAAAGTTCTTTGGTCATGGTGTTGGTTAATTTTAGATATTTGATATTTGACAACTTTAAAAAAGTTGTCAAATATCAAATATCACCGTCTAAATTCCATCTGGGCGGAATATCAGAATTGTTCTCACTGTCATGAAATCGTTTGTATTCGTCTCTATTGCCAAACCACTCCAAAACCTCATCTTTTTGTAATTTGGTCGGTTTATCAATCAAAATCCGTTGATACGAACTCCATTCATAATCTCTAAAATTAGCAACGATTCCATGTTTTTGAGGATTTGCATGAATGTAATGAATCAAATTTGTAAAATACACCTCATCATCGACCAATGCCCGCTTAAAAGGCGTTTGAAACAATGTACCAATTCTATCCTGCTGTTTGTTATATGCCATGGCATACGACTGAAAAAATTTACGAAATTGATGACTAACGATTTCGTGTACGTTTTTTTGCTGTCTGCGTTTTGCCAATATTTTTTCTGGGTTTAATGTTGCATATTTTGCTAAATTATGCCTAATTTCATCTTCTGGTAGTATTTTAAGAAGCCAATGAAAATGATTGCCCAGTAAACAATAGCTGTACGTCTGTACATAGTCGGATAAATATTCATCGAATTTTAGTAAAAAAAAGACATAATTATCTCTGTTAGAAAACAATTCTCCCTTGTCTATCGTCCTGTTATAGACATGATAGTACTTTTCGGCTTCAAATTGAGTGTAATAATGTTCCGTTTTTGCCATTGTGTTAGTTTTGTTTATGCGATTTTAATTTCAGATATTTCAGGTTTGTGATATTTGAGATTTGACGACTTTCTAAAAGTTGTCAAATCTCAAACCTGAACCACCACTACTTCATCGGGCGAATCAACGTATCAATAAACCCCTGCTCCTCCTCCGTAATTCCATACTTCTCGTACAACTTTTTATCTGCCCACGATATTTGATTTGATATTTGACAACTTTCTAAAAGTTGTCAAATATCAAATCTCAAATATCACTACTCCATCGGGCGAATCAACGTATCAATAAACCCCTGCTCCTCCTCCGTAATTCCATACTTCTCGTACAACTTTTTATCTGTCCACGATATTTGATTTGAGATTTGACAACTTTCTAAAAGTTGTCAAATCTCAAATCTCAAATATCACTACTCCATCGGGCGAATCAACGTATCAATAAACCCCTGCTCCTCCTCCGTAATACCATACTTCTCGTACAACTTTTCATCTGTCCACGATTCAGTAAAATCTTGGATAGGAACGAATAAAAACCTATCTTTCGTAATATCTTGCGAAAAAGAAAGTTGTGATATTAAAAATCTGACAAATTTAGTTTTGAGATAACAAACTAAATTTTCACAGCTTTTAATATTATCAAAAGCTCCCGTAATTAAATACGTTTCCGTACATATGGTTTTAGGGGGCAATATTTCTATTTTTGAAAGAACTCGTCTCTTTCCTTCTTTATCTGGTTGCCCCCCGTGGTCATAGGAAACTTTTGAGGTCATCACTTTCCATTTTCCAATCAGTTCTTTACCAATTATTATTTCTGAACTTTTATAGCAACCTTTCCCCCCATTCCAAACTAAAATTAAATCACCAGTAGCGGTTGGTCGTTCATTTGTTGCAAGTCCGAAAGGTTTTCTACTTGATACCTGACTATTCATCATTTCTTCTTTTTTAGACAGTACTTTTGTAATAATTGGTATTGATTCGCCATGTCTGATAAATGTTTTAAATTCATTTAAAGCCCTTGTTGAAATACTCTCTTTTCCATTTTTAATATTTTTTATTTCACACAAACCTTCATTTTCTTTATCCCACAAAAAATAACAAATACCTCCTGCTATATCTACGCCTGGAAAGCACTCGTTCGCATTTTCAAAATCAACAACCTTTCTAATTCTGGAATCATTTAACATTTCATGCCTAAAATCATCTAATCCTTTTCCTCCTGCAAACCATCTTGACGGAATAATCATAGTCAAAAACCTTGGACTTAATTTCTTAGCCTGTTCCACAAACTTATGATAAATCGGGGTTGCACTTCTTCCAAAACCGCCATCACTTAACTGATACGGGGGGTTTCCGATGATTACGTCAAACTTCATTTTTTTAAATAATTTTATGGGATAATTGGTATGTATAAACTGGTAGGCGTGGGTTTCGAGGGCTTCGTTTCGGGCGTATTCAGTTTCGTTTGCCCCACAGTAAGTACATCTACCGTTTTTGAAAGTATGATTGACTCTGTCAAAGACGATATTGCCTTGCTCGTCCTTAAAGTCTTCACAGATTGAGTACTTTCCGTTGGCGGCTTTGGAGCAATAAACACTCCTGCGAGCCAGCAGCGAGGTGAGTTCTGTAATGGCAATTCCATAAATTTGATTTTTGAAAATATGATTCCTACGAGCCTGCTCATCAGGTATTTCAGTAGCCAGTCCGTCCATCAATCGCTTGGCAATTTCTCTCAGAAACACCCCCGATTTTGTTACGGGGTCAAGAAATTTGGCATTCTTGTTTTGCCATAAGTCTGTGGGCAGCAGGTCTAAGATTTGGTTGGCTAAGTGGGGCGGTGTAAAAACCTCGTCATTGCTCAAATTGGCCAAACACGACAGTACATCGGGGTTATAATTGGTTTTCAGCTTCATATAGTTTTAGGAAATGCGTCGGCGGAAATTCTTGTATTGATTTGGGCAAAAAAGCAGGGTCTTTGTCATTCGAGAATAGTCCGTGTTGATTAGGGGTTTTTTTACTTATTTTTTTGTTGTAATGATGAATATCTCCTTGAAGTAAATTGGCCAATGAAAAATCTCTACGTTTGATTAAACTTCCATTGACGGGACTCCATTCTGAAAAAACAATCGGTTTAGCCTCTTCATCGGGCGTTTTGAGGCTCAGGGCATCACCCCAAAGAATATTTTTACTGAGTATAAACCGAGTAGCATTTCTACAATCGTTACTTGCCTCGGTTTTGAACAGTTTTGTATAAATATCGTCAAAAATAAGGAATAATCTCTCCCGACATTCAGCCACATTGTCTTGCAGGATATCAACGCCATACATACTCGAAACTGCCGTAATGGCATAGCGTTCCCATTCTAACTGGCTATTTTTATAGCGACCACTCACAACTTCCAATTTTCGTTTCAGCACTTCTATCAAAAAATTACCATTGCCACAAGCTGGCTCCAAAAACCGAGACTCAATTCTTTCAGTTTCTTGCTTTACCATATCGAGCATCGCATTTACTTCTCGTTCAGACGTAAATACCTCGCCATGGTCGGCAACCCGTTTTTTTGATTTTACCAGATTTTCGTTATTATTATTGACTTCCGACATTTGAGTTATATTAGACAGTTTAAGCAATAATGTAGAATTATGCATGACGGTTTGCCGCTGCAAGTGAATAAATATCTGGTTATTAACTAATTAAAATACTTTTAGTTATCCTTTTTTCACTATTCATTACTTGATTTAGCAAACTGTCAATTTATGTTTACTTTCCAATACAAAATTTTCCAAAAATATTTTTTAGTAAATCTTCGGTAGCTATTGTGCCTGTGATTTGGCCTAATTCAAAGAGTGCGAGGCGAATATCTTGGGCCAAAAAATCGCCTGTGATACCTATTTCAAGACCATTGAGTACGTCGTTGAGAGCGGCGTAGGTTTTGGTAAGGTGCTGGTGATGGCGAGCGTTGGTAACTACCGAATGACTGAGTGCTGTATGACTGAATGACTGAGTGATTGCTTGTTTTAATTCGTCTAAGCCCAGCCCTGTTTTGGCTGAAATTAGTATAAACTGATTGTCATTCTGAATCTGCTTTAATGCTGTTTCACTCAACAAATCAATTTTATTCATCACTCTGATGGTTTTTGGTTCAGAAATTTCTAAATCAAGTATAGTAGTTTCCCCTTCGGGGCGGCCCGCCGAAGCGGTTAGAGGGCTGTTTATTATTATTACCAAATCGGCTTTGGCGATGGCTTGCAGAGAGCGTTCGATGCCGATACTTTCTACCAAGTCGTCGGTTTGTCTAATACCAGCCGTATCAATGATTCGGTACTTGATGCCATCAATAAATAGTGTGTCTTCGATAGTGTCTCGAGTTGTGCCTGCAATAGGCGTAACGATGGCACGCTCTTCGTTGAGAAGTGCATTGAGCAGTGTAGATTTACCAACATTGGGTGCGCCAACAATGGCCACGGGGATTCCGTCTTTGAGGGCGTTACCCAAGTCAAACGAATCAACGAGGGGCTTGATATTGGCTTGTAAGCTAATTATGAGGCGTTTAAGATCGTCTCGCTCGGCAAATTGTACGTCTTCTTCGCCAAAGTCAAGCTCCAACTCTACCAAACTTGCAAAGTGTATAAGTTCGTCTCTGAGTGCCGACAGTTGTTTAGAAAACCCGCCACGCATTTGGCTAAGAGCCGTGCGATGGGCGGCGGCTGAGTCGGCGGCAATGAGGTCGGCTACGGCTTCGGCTTGTACTAAGTCAAATTGGCCATTCAAGAAAGCCCGCTGTGTAAACTCGCCAGGCTGCGCCAGTTCTGCCCCTTCTCGGACGAGTAATTGTAGTATTTTTTGAATAATATAGTCAGAACCATGACAGGCGATTTCGACTACATCTTCTTTGGTAAACGACTTGGGATTTTTGAAAACCGTTATCAGCACTTCGTCAATAATCGTATGGTCGTCTCTGATTGTACCAAAATGAACGGTATGAGTGGGTACTTCATGCAGGTTTTTGCCTCTAAAAATACGGTTTACAATATCAAAAGTCTGTAAACCCGATACTCGAATGACGGCAATAGCCCCCACACCCGACGGTGTGGCTACGGCACAAATAGCTTGTTGTTGAATCATAAATGTTAAATTTGACAACTTTTGAACGGTGCGACGTTTCGCAGTTGCCAAATCTAATTATTTTTATTTACTTTCCAAAACGGCTTTGGTCAATCTCGGCAATACATCAAATACATCACCCACGATGCCATAGTCGGCGGCTTTAAAAAACGGTGCTTCGGGGTCTTTGTTGATGGCCACAATGACCTTCGACGAATTGACTCCTGCCAAATGCTGAATAGCCCCCGAAATACCGCAGGCTATATACAAGTTTGGTGCAACTTTAATGCCCGTTTGGCCAATATGCTCGTGGTGTGGCCGCCAGTCTAAATCTGACACGGGTTTTGAGCAACCTGTCGCTGCACCCAAGGCTTTGGCCAAATCTAAGAGTGGCTGCCAGTTTTCAGGACCTTTGAGGCCACGACCACCCGATACTATAATATCGGCTTCGGTCAGAGATAGCTCATCACTCTTGGATTTGGCCAAAGCATTGGGTGCAGCGACAGGTTGCTCAAAACCCGTGTCAGATTTAGACTGGCGGC